>CAVXPS010000010.1:0-24378 GCA_963763815.1 uncultured Actinomycetes bacterium | reverse complement strand
AGCCCGCAGGCCGCCGACAGCGCCACATCGACGACCGGCAACGAGGGTGCGGTGACCGACGGCGCGGCGGGCGAGCAGGCAGAGCTCGGCACGATCGTGGAGGTCGGTGCGGTAACGGGCCGACTCGAGTTCGACAAGCAGACGCTGACCGCATCGGAGGGCACGGTGACCCTGCGCTTCACCAACCCCGACCCGATCGCGCACAACATTGCCGTTCGCATTGACGGCCAGATCACCGATGAGAGCCCACTCATCACCGAGGACTCCGTGGATCTCACGGTGGATCTGACGAAGGGCGAGTACGAGTTCGTCTGCACGCCCCACCTGAGCGCGGGCATGACGGGCACGCTCGTCATCGACTGACGCTCGAGGCGGCTGCGTCGCGGCGGGGGGCGCGCCCTGGCGTCGTCGTAGGCTCGCTCGCGTCGGGCTGCGCTCGCACTCCGCCGGGGCACAGTGCGGGGCTGGCGCCTCGCGCCCCGTCCTCTGGCGGATGGGGTGCGAGGCCCGCGCGAGTGACTGATCGAGTTGAACCGAAGAAGGAGCCAAGATGGCAGAGAGGAGTCGGAATGAGGATCACGGTGGTCGGTAGAGGCAACGTCGGGGGCGGCCTCGCCGATGTTTGGGAGCGCGCCGGTCCGAGGTGAAACGGATCGGCCGCGACGGCGGTGACGCTCCGAGGGAATCGTCGCGCTGGTGGCCCGGTGGGAAAGTCGAGAAGGCGGGGGCATCGAGGCCGCTTAAGACGTCGACGCGAGCGTCTCTAGCGCGGCACGGCGAGCGTCGTCCCGACCGAGAACGACAGTGCCCCGTGATCCAGCGTCCCCGCGAGTTCGTGAAGTCGAAGACGAACGGCCCGACCGCGAAGTCGCTCAACGTCAACCAGCGTCCCCGCGACTCGCAGCGCCGAGCAGCTCGCCGAGGCCGGGATCCTGTGGTGCGGTGACGAGGAGCGCGCGCGAGGCTGTCGAGCGGCTCCACCGCGACGCCGGCTACGACCCCGTTTTCATGGGGCCGATCGCGCATGCCGCTATCCAGGAAGCGCCGTCCCCCTCATCTTCGCGCTCGGATAGGGAATCGGCCAGTTCGTCTGACCGCATGACTCCCCCATACGAATCGCAGCTCTGACCTCCGCAGTACGGCGGAAGCCTCGAACGCATCCTTCATCGAGCCCGGCCGGCCGCACCCTCGGGTCAGGCTGCCAAGTGCGGTCGGCCGCCCATCCTTTGGCGGCGGGGCACGCGTGTACAGCCAGCTCCGTGGTTCGCAGGACCATCCTAGCGGCTAGGCGAGCGGGCGTAGCCCGGCGAGCACGATCTCGACGTAGCGGCGCCACTGGTCGGTTGGCGCGAACTCGATCGCAGCGCCGATGAGCGTGTACGCGTCCTTCCCCGCGATGTCCTCGCGCAGCGCCCCGGCCGCCTGTGCCCGTGCGGCCAGCAGCTCGACCGCCTCGGCGAGCTCGGCCGGGCCGGGGCTCTCGCCGCAGCGGCCGACGCACTCGAAGAGACCGCGGCTGCTCGCGTGCAGCTCGGCTGCCTGCCAGACGAAGCCGTAGAAGGCGGCGGCGGGATCGTCCTCGTCGAGCGCGGCTCGGGCGAACGCGAGCAAGCGGGCCACGTGGTCCTCCACCACCGCGGCCAGCAGCGCCTCCTTGGTCGGGAAGCGCCGGAACACCGTTCCGTGCCCGACGCCGGCCCGCCGCGAGATCTCGTCGACGCTGACGTCGGGGCCATGCTGGGCGAAGGCCTCCGTTGCGGCTTCGAGCACGCGAGTCAGGTTCCGCTGCGCATCTGCTCGCAACGGCGTCACCTCGCGGGCACCGGCACGGCTCGGGCCTCGGCCTGGATGCGGGCGACGTGGCGCGGACGCAGGGTCACGAGCAGGACGACCAGGCCGGCGAGGACGAAGACGGCTGCACCACCGAAGGCCCACTGGAAGCCGCTGACGAGCGCTTCCTTGTCACTCCCGCCGGAGCTCCTGCTCGCGGCGATCGTCGAGAGAACCGCCAGGCCAAGTGCGCCGCCGATTTGCTGGGAGGTGTTGAAGAGCCCGGAGGCGAGCCCCTGGTCGGAGTCGTCGAGTCCCGTTGTCGCGATGAGCGTCAGCGACATGAAGACCGCTCCCAGGCCGAGGGAGGTGAGGAGAAGCGCGGGCAGGACGTTCGCAAGGTAGGTGCCGTCGACCGGCAACTGCGACAGCAGGAGCAGTCCCGACGCAGCGACCCCCATCCCGACAGCTGCGACCGGACGGACGCCGATCCGCGGCGCGAACCGCGATGCGAGCCCGGCCGAGATCAGGATCCCGGCGGTGAAGGGGAGAAAGGCGAGCCCTGCCTTGAGCGGGCCGTACTCGAGCACGCGCTGGATGTAGAGCGTGTTGAAGTAGAACATCGCGAAGATCCCAGAGGCAACCAACAGCATGACGAGGTTCGCAGCGGTCAGCGAGCGCACTCGGAAGATCGAGAGGCGGATGAGCGGCGACTTGGAGCGCTGCTCGATCAGCACGAAGCTAGCCAGGAGCGCGGCGGCAACGGTGAAGAAGCCGATCGTCGACGCGCTCGTCCAACCGCTGCTCTCCGCCTTGACGATCGCGTAGACGAGGGTCATCAGCCCGCCGGTTGCGGTGATGGCGCCTGCCAGGTCGAACGACTGCGCCACGTGCTCGTTCCTCGACTCGGGAATCAGGCGGAGCGAGAGGAGGAAGGTGGCGATGCCGACGGGCACGTTGACGTAGAAGATCCAGGGCCATGAGAACGCCTGGGTCAGCGCGCCGCCGAGGATCAGACCCGCGGCGGAGCCGCCGATCGCGATAGCCGCCCACACTCCGAGCGCCTTCGCGCGTTCCGTCCCTTCGGCGAAGGTGGTCGTGATGATCGAGAGCGCCGCCGGAGCGATCAGCGCGGCGCCGAGCCCCTGCAGACCGCGAAGTGCGATCAGCATCTCCGAGTTGACCGCAAGTCCGGCCAACAGCGATGCGGTCGTGAAGACGACGAGGCCCACGAGGAAGACCCGCTTGCGCCCGATCAGATCGCCCGCGCGGCCGCCGAGCAGCAGAAAGCCACCGAAGACGAGCGCGTAGGCGTTGACGATCCACTGGAGGTTCGCCTCGCTCAGGCCCAGATCGGTCTGGATGGACGGGAGGGCGACGTTGACGATCGTCGCGTCGAGGATGACCATGAACTGTGCGAAGCAGATCAGGACGAGGACGATCCAGGGGTTCGTGGTGGCACGCATGGGGCTCCGATCGAGAAAGCGGACGGGTGAGTCCGGTTACGGTATCAGAAAGCGGAGTGTGCAGTCCACTTAGACCGCGATGCCGAACGCACGCCTCCCGCACGATCCAACGATGCTCGGCGACCCGTCGGGTCACCGATGCCATGGCGGTCGTCACGCTGCGGCGTCGAGGTCGTCGGTTGCCGTGCGTCGGGCGACCGCCGCCAGCCGCCAAAGGAGCTGATCGAGGGTTCGCTCCTTGGCCTCGAGCTCCGGGTTGGTTCCCAGTTGCTTCCGGAGCTCTTGGACCTCGAGCGTGAGATTCTGGACTCGCCGCACCAGCCGTGCGAGCTCGGATCGCGAGTCACGGGTCGTGGGCATCGGTCTTCCTCCTGTTCAGTGCGAAGGCAGGCACGGTGAAGCGGCCAGACGCGTGGTCGTGGTTTCCCGCGATCTGCCACACCTTGAGGGTGAGGCCGGCGGGGTGCGTGTCGCATCCGCCAGTGGCCAGTCGTCGCGGCCTGTTGGCACGGTGTAACGTCGGCGCCGGGCAGATGGCCGCACTTTCCACCGTCCGGCTCACGGGCCGGCGCAGCGAATCCGACGTGCTCGACGCGCTCGTCGAAGCTGTTCGCGCCGGTGAGAGCCGGGTGTTGGTCGTGCGTGGCGAACCGGGAGTGGGGAAATCGGCGCTGTTGGAGTACCTGGCCGAGCACGCATCCGGTTGTCGGGTGGTGCGCGCCGCGGGTGTCCAGTCGGAGATGGAGCTTGCCTTCGCCGGCTTGCACCAGTTGTTGATGCCGATGCTCGACCACCTCGAGCGTCTGCCGCTTCCGCAGGGCGACGCGCTGCGGACGGCATTCGGTGTCAGCGCCGGGCCGACGCCGGATCGCTTCTTCATCGCGCTGGCCGTGCTCAGCCTGCTCTCCGAGGTGGCCGAGGAGCAGCCGCTCATCTGCCTGGTGGATGACGAGCAGTGGCTCGATCGCGCCTCAGCACATGTCCTCGCGTTCGTCGCGCGCCGCCTGGAGGCGGAGTCGGTCGCTTTGGTCTTCGCGGCACGCGTTCCGAGCGACGACCTAGCGGATTTACCTGAGCTTGTGGTCGAGGGCCTGGGCGAAGAGGATGCGCGCGCGCTGCTGGACTCGGTGCTGACCGCGCCTCTCGACGAGCGGGTGCGCGACCAGATCGTCAGCGAGACGCGCGGTAACCCCTTGGCGCTGTTGGAGCTGCCGCGCGGGGTCACACCTGCGGAGCTGGCAGGCGGGTTCGGCCTCCCGGGCGCGGTGCCGCTCTCGGGGCGGATCGAGGAGAGCTTCCGGCGGCGGCTGGACGCTCTTCCGGTCGAGACCCAGCGCCTGCTGCAGGTCGCGGCGGCGGATCCCGTGGGCGAGGCGTCGCTGGTGTGGCGAGCAGCCGAGCGGCTCGCGATCGGGACTGAGGCTGCGACGCCTGCGGTCGAGGCCGGACTGATCGAGTTCGATGCGCGCGTGCGGTTTCGTCATCCGCTGGTGCGCTCGGCGGCTTACCGGTTGGCTTCACTCGAGGAGCGACAGGACCTGCACCGCGCCCTGGCGGAGGCCACCGATGTGGAGTTCGATCCCGACCGCCGCGCCTGGCACCGGGCCCAGGCCGCGCCCGGGCCCGACGAGGACGTCGCCGGGGAGCTCGAGCGCTCGGCCGGCCGCGCGCAGGCGCGCGGCGGCTTGGCAGCGGCGGCGGCGTTCATGGAGCGCGCGGCGACGCTGACGCCCGAACCCGCTCGCCGTGCCCAGCGCCTGCTCGCTGCCGCCAGGGCGAACCGCGACGCCGGCGCGCTCGACGCGGCACTCGGACTGCTGGTCGCGGTCGAGGCCGGCCCGCCTGACGCCCTGCGGACCGCCGAGGTGGAGCACCTGCGCGGGCAGATCGCGTTTGACCAGCAACGCGTCAGCGATGCTGCTCGGCTGCTCCTCAGCGCGGCCAGACGCCTCGAGCCGCTCGACGCCGACTTGTCGCGCGAGACGCATTTGGAGGCGCTCGTGGCTGCGATGTGGGCTGGCGACTTCGACACCCCCGGTGGCATGCTGGAGGCGGCCGAGGCCGCGCGCGCCGCGCCTCCCGGGCCCGACCCGCCGCGTGCGGTTGATCTCCTGCTCGATGGGTTCGCGCTGCGCTTGACGGAGGGATACGCAGCGGCCGCGCCGACGCTGACCCGAGCACTCGAGCCGTTTCTCGCTCTGAACGTCGCCCAAGACGATGTCGGGCGCTGGCGCTGGAGCGCCACAGTCGCCCTGGAACTGTGGGACTTCGAGTCCTGGCATGCCCTGGCCGCTCGCCAGGTTGAGTTCGCCCGCGACACCGGCGCGCTCGTTCAGTTGCAGTTCGCGCTCGACCTCCTCGCCTGGACCTACCATGTCGCCGGCGGCTTGACCGCAGCGGCACAGCTGATCGAAGAAGAGCGCCTGATCGCTGAGGCGACCGGGAACCCGCCGCTTGTCTATACCGAGATGCTCCTCGCGGCCTGGCGCGGCCAGGAGGCGCAGGCGTCCGAGCTGATCGAGGCCACCTTGCAGGAGGCGAGCGGCCTGGGCGTCAACCTCGCGACCTACGCGAGCTCGGTGCTCCACAACGGCCTCGGCCGCCACGACGCCGCGCGCGACGCCGCCTGGCGAGTATTCGAGCGTGATCTGGTGGCGTACGGGCCCTTCGTCGTGCCCGAGCTGGCCGAGGCGGCGTCCAGGACCCGTGACGAAGCGCTCGTCAGAGCCGCACTCGAGTGGCTGTCCGAGCGCACGCGGGTGACGCCCACGGAGTGGGCGCTGGGGATCGAAGCGCGCGTCCGCGCCCTGCTCGGCGAGGGCGACGTCGCCGAGAGCCTCTACCGCGAGTCGATCGAGCGGCTCGGCCGTACGCGCGTGCGCGTGGAGCTCGCCCGCGGCCATCTGCTCTACGGCGAGTGGCTTCGCCGCGAGAACAGGCGCGTCGACGCGCGCGAGCACCTGCGCACAGCTCACGAGATGCTGGCGACGATGGGCGTGGAGGCGTTCGCCGACCGCGCCCACCGGGAGTTGCTGGCCACGGGGGAGAACGTGCGCAAGCGCACGGTGGAGACGCGCGACGACCTCACGGCCCAGGAGGCCCAGATCGCGCGCCTCGCCCGTGACGGGCTCTCGAATCCGGAGATCGGCGTCCGCTTGTTCATCAGCCCGCGCACGGTCCAGTACCACCTGCGCAAGGTCTTCATGAAGCTCAACATCAGCTCGCGCAGCCAGCTCGGCAGCGTCTTGCCCCACGACGCGACCGCCGTCCCGCCGCTGTAGCCGGACCTGTCAGCCGACGAGACGAGCCGCGCTGCCAGGCCACGACTGGCCACCCTCACTGTCGCCCGGCCGATGCGAGCGCGGCGACGCGCGAACGACACTCCGCGCACGAACACCGGGATCGCGTCGATGACTAATAGAAAGGAGACCACGATGGCTTCAAACGAAGAGATCATCCGCAATCTGTACGCGGTCGCAGAGGAGGAACCCAAAGCAGAGTTCGTAGGAAGGAGCGTTGCCTAATCCGGCAGCGGACGGCGGACACAAAACGGACACATCAGAAACGACACGCGCGACGTATCTCGACCGCCTCCACAAGCCCGATTTGCAGGAGAAACTGTGCCGCGAGTGACCGCGCGTGTACGCGCGTGACGCTCCGAAACCTCCATGGTAAGGAGGGGATCGGCAGTCGAGTGCTCAGGACGAAACGGCAGGTGATGCTGAGGTTTGTCGCGCCCACGACGGCTCACCGCCAGCGGCAGGGCCCCTGCGCCGTGCCTCGCATACGCGCAAACGTGCGAAACGTGCGATTCGTGCAACTGGGTGCAGACTCCCGTGCTTACCCGGGCCGTGAAAACATATCGATTTGCAGGATGCTTGGAGCCCTCCCGGGGCCATCCAGTGTTCATGTGGTTCGTGCTGCGCGAGACGGGGTCAACCAGGCCAATGGGGCCACGCAGGGGGACACAAGCTCTCGTTGTGCTCGTCGTCATGCTCTTCGTGCCGCGCCCCCTACGACCCGTACGGGCCACTTGAGACAGAGGATAAGCGACGTGAGGCTGATCTTCTTCGCAGTCCCAGTATCCATGCGCATCCCAGGCTGACCCCCTACTCACGAAGTAGGAGGTCGCCGGAAGCCAGGAGCTACCCAGCGCACCCCACCCCCTCCGATGCGGTCAGCGGGTGAGGGCCTGCTCGCCGGGTGTCATCGGACTGTCTATGAGCGACAGCGCAAGCTCGATCGCCTCGTCGAGTGTCATCCTGGAGCCTGCCGCCTTCTCCCGCTCCCAGGTCTCCTCGCCGAGCACCGCTACGAGCTGGCCTTCGAAGTGTCCTTCCAGATCCGCGCCTGCGTCGTAGTACGCGTTCATGACCACCCCGGCGTCGCTGTTGAGGTGAGCGACGGCACCGCGGAGGCGGGCGGCACGGACCGCGGCGTCCGGTTCAGCGGCAAGGGCGATACACGAGAGGGCGTCGGCGAGGTAAGACGAGTGCGAGCCGGTCGCGGCGAGTGCCAGCTCGAGCATCTCGGAAAACGTAGCGCGGGCTTCAACGCGTTGCCCCAGGCCGAGTGACGCGAGCCCAAACCCCTTGAGCGACTCCAGCTCGTAGTACCTGGTGTCACTGCTGCGAAGTTGCGTCAACACAGCCGCGTAGGCGGCGCGCGCGGGTTCGTACTCGTGCTCGACGAGGTTGAGTGTGCCGAGGTCGGCGAGGCCCACAGTCTCCAAGGCCAACAGCCCGGTCCGACGAGCTTCCTGGACCCACCGCTCGTTGAGCGCCCGTGCCTCGTTGAAGCGCTTGACGCCCGCGAGGATGCCCGCCAGGTTGCCCATTGCCTGAATTCGAAACGCGTCGTCGAGCGTCTCGGCTTCCTCGGCAGCTTGTCGGCCGAGCCGAACCGCCTCCGCGGCGTCGCCACTATGAATCGAATAGAACGCCAACTCCGAGAGAGCTAGGCAGTGGGGCTCCGTGCCAGGCTCGGCAAGTGCAAGCGCCTCGCGAGCGGCGACCTCAGACGCATCCACTCGCCCGAGGTGCATGTCGACGTCGGAGAGGCGGACCAGCAGCGCCGCCCGCGACTGGTGAGGAAGGCCGTCGCGCGCAAGAAGTGCCCGGAGCCGCTCGTGCTCCTCCGCAACCGCTCCCCGGAACCTCCAGAAGAAGTGAAGCATGTAAGCGGCACGCGCGGCCTCGACCGGGGCGGCGTCGCTCAGGCGATCGAGCATCGCGCGGAGGTTGTCCTGCTCGTCGTCGTACCAGGCGAGGATCTCCGCTTGTCCGGCTCCGAGCCGGTCGGGATAGTTCGCCTGCAGCCGCGCGAGATACCAGCGGGCGTGGCGGAGCGCGTACTCAGCGGTTCCACCACCGTCGTCGAGCCGTTCGCGCGTGTACTCGCGGATCGTCTCGAGCATCCAGTAGCGCTCTCGCATGAACCGAAGGAGGCTCTTCTCGACGAAGGACTGGAGCGTATCGACGTCGATACCGCAGACTTCTTCGGCGGCATCGAGGGTGCAACCACCCCGGAAGACGGAGAGCGCACGAAAGAGGCGCTGCTCCTCGTCCGCCAGGAGGGCGTAGCTCCACTCGATCGTCGCCCGGAGCGTCTGCTGTCGCGCTTCGGCGTCCCTGCCGCCTTTCAGCAGGTCAAGTCGCTGCGAGAGGCGCTCGAGGATCTGTGCGGGCGAGAGGGCGCTCGTGCGGGCGGCAGCGAGCTCGACCGCGAGCGGAAGGTCGTCGAGGCGCGAGCAGAGCTCCGCGATCTCGGCCGAGGCTTCGAGCCGGGAGCGCTCGCAGAAGAGCGAGACGGCCTCGGAGGAGGCGAGCGGAGGCACCGAGTACTCCACTTCCCCCTGCACGCGCAGAAGCTCACGGCTCGTCACTAGGAGCGCGAGGTTGGGGCAGGCCGCGACAAGAGCCGATAGATCGGGCGCAGCCTCGATCACCTGCTCCAGGTTGTCGAGGAGGAGGAGCATCTCGCGCTCGGCGATGTGCTCGGCGAGACCGTCGCGTGCCCCCAGTGTCTGCGCGATCGTCTCCGTCACAAGCGACGGCTCGCGCAGGGCGGCGAGCCCGACCCAGAAAACACCCGCCTTGTACGCCGGGACGATCTCGGCCGCAGCTTCGAGGGCAAGGCGAGTCTTCCCCGAGCCGCCAGGCCCAGTGAGCGTGAGGAGGCGTGCTCCATCACGGAGCTCACGCACAACGTCTTCCCGCTCTCGCTCGCGGCCGATGAACGAGCTCGCTGGCCGGGGAAGGTTCGTATTCGAGATCGTCTTGAGTGGCGGAAAGACCTTCTCGCCGAGCTGGTAGATCGAGACCGCTCCCTCGATGTCCTTCAGGCGGTGCTCGCCCAAATCGGTGAACGACAGACCATCTACGAGTGCTCGCGTCGCCTGCGATAGCACCACCTGGCCTCCGTGCGCCGACGCCCCGACCCGTGCCGCGAAGTGCACGTCGTCGCCCACGTAGCCCTCGCCGGTGACGAGCGGGGTGCCCGTATGTAGGCCGATGCGCAGGCGGATCTGGCCGTCGGCAAGCGCGTCGGTTATCGCGTGCGCTGCGACAACCGCTCCCGCAGCCATCGGGAACGCGAAGAAGAAGGCGTCTCCCTGAGTGTCTACTTCGACGCCGCCCTCGGCAGCGCATGCCTCGCGGACGACGAGTCGATGCTCGGCGAGCGCGTCCGCGTATGCCTCTGCCCTGAGCTCGCGCAGCAGGCTCGTCGATCCCTCAACGTCTGTGAACAGGAAGGTGACGGTGCCGGTCGGGAGATCGGATCGCACGCCCTGGGATCATCCGCCGGTATCGGATTCGCGTCCAGTCCGCGCACCCTCCCCCTCGCGAGGTGCTCGACGTGATGACGCGCACGGACCCACTCGCAGGCGGCTCCGCGGGGCCACGGTGGGGCCACCAGACCCACCGAGATGAGCCGAGATCACGAAGGCAACGACAAGCCAGAAACGGCTTCGGCAGACAGGTCGTCTCGGTGTCTCGGCCGGTCTGAGTTGGGGGCCGAACTTCGAATCTGCGTGCGGAGGTTCGACTCCTCCCCAGGGCCACTCGCATCCAAGGGTTCGCCGCCTAGCGACTTTTCGCGCCTACGGCGGCGAGCTCGGCGGCAGACTCGTGCGATCAGTTGGCGGGTGGTTCGAACAGTTCGATTGGATTGCCAGCCGGATCCTCGAGCAAGATCTGCTTGCCGCCTTGTCCACTCACGATCTCGTTGCGGAAGCGTGCGCCCGCGGCCCGCAGGGTTTCGACTTGGCTCGCGAGGTCAGAAATCTCGAGTTGGATTCGGTTCCAGCCCCCGGGCTCAGGTCGCCTACCGTCTGGCATTGGTTGCCCCGCCCCTCCTGCACCCGGCTCGTTCAGCAAGAGTCGTAGGTCTCCGAGCACCAGCGCCGCAAAGCCTGGAGCCGGGTGCATCTCGACGACGAAGCCAAGGAGCTGCGTGTAGAAGCTGATCGATGCGTCGACATCGTCCACGATGTATCGCACGCTCACTGCAGCCATGGTGGCCCTCCCTGAACCGGAAGCTCCAGACTATGCGACCGGTCGTCCAATCCGCATGGCTCGACGAGCGTGGAGCGGATCCACGCGTCGTGTGTCGACGTTCTAGTTCATCGCCCGCGCGCCGGTCTAACCGCCGCGCGGGCCCACGAGCCGCCAGGTCTCGACCGCGCCCTTTCCCTTCACATCGACGAGCCCCAACGGCTCGGCCACGAAGTCGTCGCGCAGGAGCTCCCACGTCGAGCGGGTGATCTGGATGTCGTCGGGGGTCCCGTGGGACTCCATCCTGCTCGCCATGTTCACCGTGTCGCCCCAGAGGTCGTAGAGGAAACGGCGGCGCCCGATGACGCCGGCCACGACCGGCCCCGAGCTGATGCCGATGCGGAGGCGCAGGTCGTGCCCGGCGCCTTCGGGAATACAGTTCTTCGCGCACTCGCGCAGTTCGAGCGCGAGCCTCGCCAGCGCCTGTGCGTGATCCGGCCGCTGCCGGGGGACGCCCGCCGCGACCATGTAGCAGTCGCCGATCGTCTTGATCTTCTCGACGTCGTGGCGGTCGACGAGCTCGTCGAAGCTCGTGAAGAGCTGATCGAGGAGCTCGACCACCTCGCGCGCGTCGAGCCGGCTGGAGAGCGGGGTGAAGTCGACGACGTCCGCGAAGAGGATGCTCGCGTCGTCGAAGTGGTCGGCGATCGAGCCCCGGTCCGACTGGAGGCGCTGCGCGATCTCCGCCGGGAGGACGTTGCGCAGAAGCGCCTCGACCCGCGCCTGCGCGGTGTCTCGTCCTCGCGCAAACGTCACGAGCAACAGCATCGCGACGGCTGAGACGACGACGATGTTGAGGACGTCGAAGGTCCGGACGAACGCGTCGGGCAGGTCGGCGCCGTCCGGCCGAACGACTTCGGAGAGAGCGAGTGCGACCACGACCGTCGCGACGAAGGCCGCGAACCACGGCCAGGCGCGGCCGGGCCGGTCGAAGGCAACTGCCCCGAGCGGCGCGAACAACGACCAGAGGATCACCGAGCTCGACTCGTCGAGGCCGCCGAGCATGATCGTCCCCAACGCGGGCAAGACGAGAATCAGAACCTGCTGCGCCGTGCGCAGAAACGCAAAGCTTCGGGTTCGCGCGAAGACGGCCAGGCTGATCGCCGATCCGGTGACGTACACCCACGGCGTGAGCGCGACCGCGCGCTCACCGACGGCCCAGTAGAGGCAGCCCCACAGAAGGGCGACCGGGAGGATGATGAGCGCAACCCCGACGAGGAGGCGCCTCCGGAAACGCTCGTCGGCCGTTTCGCGCGGATCCGCGCCGATGGAGAGGACCCGCTCGAGAAGCGCAGCGGTCATGACCGGCGAGCGTAGACGACGCGTTCGCATAGGTTTCGGGCCATGACGAACAACACACCGATAGTTCTCGTTCCTGGGTTCTGGCTCGGCGCGTGGGCATGGGACGAAGTCGCCGCCGCGCTGCGCGCTGACGGGCACGACGTCACGGCGATCACGCTGCCCGGTCTCGAGTCGGCCGACGCCGACCGGTCCTCGATCACGCTCTCCGACCACATCGACGCGATCTGCGACGCGGTGACGGCGAAGGAAAGCCCCGTCGTGCTCGCCGTGCACAGCGCGTCCGGGTTCTCCGGCTACGCCGCGAGCGACCGCATGCCGGAGCGGATCGCGGCCATGGTCTACGTCGACTCCGCCCCCGGCAAGGGCGCCCTCGACCCCGACTTTGCCGACCTCGAGAAGCCGCTCGACTGGGCGGCCGTCGCAGACGAGGAGAACCTCGACGGGCTGAGCGAGGAGCAGATGGAGACGTTCCGACAACGGTCCGTCCCGGTTCCCGGCGGCGTCTTGCGTGAGGTCGTGGAGCTGACGAACGACGCGCGCCGCGACATTCCGAGCACGATCATCTGCACGGGGTTCACCTCCGAGCAGTACAAGGAGGCGGCGAAGGAGGGGTATTCGTTCCTCGCCGGCCTGCCCGAGCTGCGCAACGTGACGTGGATCGACCTGCCGACGAGCCACTGGCCGATGTGGTCGCGGCCGCAGGAGACCGCCGCGATCATCGGCGACGTCGCCAAGGGCGCCGCTCGCGAGCACGTAAGGGTTTCGTATGAAGCCCGTCAGCGCGATTCCCGCTCGCGGTAGCGGGCACCGAGAAGGGTCCGGCGGGGCGGACGGGGGCCTCTCCGCCGGGCTTCGAGCCCCCGCGCCGGTGTCGCTGGCCGGGCTCGCGCGCGCTGGCCTACTCGATGCGGTCCTTGTAGCGCCGCAGCGCTCTCGTCTCGCGCGCACGCTGCTTCCAGCGGCGCTTGAGCTCGCGATGCTCGCGCGAGCCCGGCTCGTCTCCGGACCGAGCGGAGCTCCCGCTGGAGCTTGAGGTAGCTCCCCCAGCGGCCCTCGTCGAGCTCACCCGTCGAGAGCGCCCCCTGCACCGCGCAGTCCGGCTCGGTCTCGTGCGCGCAGTCGTTGAAGCGGCACTGCGCGGCGAGCTCGGCGATGTCCGAGAACGCCTCGTCGACGTCGCCCTCCCAGACCTGGAGCTCGCGCAGCCCGGGCGTGTCGATCACGATCGCGCCGCCCGGAAGCACCAGCAGCTGGCGATGCCGAGTCGTGTGCCGGCCGCGTCCGTCGCGGCGCAGGTCACCTGTCGGCATGAGCGTGCGGCCGGCGAGGCGGTTGATCAGCGTCGACTTCCCGACGCCCGACGAGCCGATGAGCGCGAACGTGCGCGCGGGCCGGAGGAGCTCGCGCACCGCGTCGATGCCGTCCCCGGTGACGTTCGAGACGGCGAGCACGGGCACGCCCATCGCGACGGACTCCGCCTCGAGCAGCGCGTCCTCGTCCTCGCACACGTCGAGCTTCGTGAGCACGAGAACGGGATCCGCACCGCTGTCCCAGGCGGCGACCATGTACCGCTCGAGGCGCCGCACGTTGAAGTCGGCGTCGAGCCCGGTGACGATGAAGAGCGTGTCGACGTTGGCCGCGAGGATGTGCTCCTCGGCCTTCAGCCACGGGGTCTTGCGCGAGACCTTCGTCCGCCGCGGCAGGACGGCCTCGATCGCGCGGTGGTCGCCCGGCGCGTCGACGATCGCGACCCAGTCGCCGACCGCGGGCATCCCACCCCAGAGCTCGTCGTCGCGCAGGCGGCCGCGCGCGTGCGCGAGATGGTCGCCCCGCGCGCTGCGCACGTAGTAGCCGCCCCGGTGCTCCGCGACGACGCGGGCGGGCTCGAAGCCGCGCTCGCCGTACTCCTCGAAGGCCGCCTCGAGCTCGTCGGTCCACCCCAGCGCGGTGACCGCATCAGCAGCCATGGGCGACCTCCTGCACGCGGACGAGCGCCGGCTCGTAGACGAGCTCGACCGTGGTGTCGAGGCGTCGAGCCCCGAGCCGGACGGCGAGCGCGTGCGAGGCGCGGTTCGTCACGTCGTACTCGGCAGTGACCTCGTCGGCGCCTGCCGCCGCGACGGCGCGGAACGCGTGCGCGAGGAGCGTCGCCGCGATCCCGCGCCGGCGGAACACTGCGCCGGACGCCGACCAGCCCGAGGCGCGGGCCGCTCGGGTTCATCCAGACGCGAACGAGCCCGACCGGCGTGCCGGAGTCGCGGTCGACGGCGACGAGGTACGTACGTGGGTCGAACGCCGGGTCGACGAACGTGTGCTCCCGGAACTCGTCCGGCGTGCTCCTCCAGCCGGCGGTGCCGGGGACGTCCTGGCGCAGCTCGTCGTCGAGTAGCAGGAGCTTCGCCTCCCCGACGTCGGTCGCGGACCGGATCTCGACTCCCGCCGGGGCCTCCGCGCGTGCGAGCACGCGGAGCGCCGCCTCGACCTCGAACGCGATCACCGCCTCGCGGCGAGCGATTACGAACCCGGTATCCACGAGCAGGGAGATGTCCGCGGTAGCTCCTTCGGCGACAACGGCGAGGACTGGCATGCCCTGATGCTCTGCGACTGCGACGGCCTCGAGCGCCGCTGCGCACGTCCAGTCCCCGTCGGGCCGGACCACGTAACGGCCGTCCGGACGCCGGACGCGGGTGAGGCAGTCGGTCATGGCTCCTCCCGTGCGATCGGGAGGGCGATACGCATGTGAGGCCGCCTCTGGCCGTGCGGTCGGGCCGAGGGCGGCCGGTGTTCCGTGGGACAACGCAGGACTCCTTCGTTCGGGAACGACTGGCCGCGGCTCGCGGCCGCCCGAGCGAGAGTGCGTCTAGCTGAGGGCGGCGTCGAGCCGGAAGGCGGTGCAGCAGATGACTTTCATCACGGCCTCCTTTCGCTCGACGACCCGCCCAGGGTACAGCGCCCGGGACGCGCTCGTCAACGCAGCGGCGCGAGGAGGGCCCGGAAAGCGCCGCGCTATCCTGTCCGCTCCGCGGTGGCGGTAGCTCAGTTGGTAGAGCCCCGGGTTGTGGTCCCGGTGGTCGCGGGTTCGAGTCCCGTCCGCCACCTCCGCTTCACCAGTGCGTAATCTTCCGGCGCGATGTCGTTCGGCCGCGCGCTGCTGATCTGGAGGATCACCGCTCTCGCGCTCGCGGCGGTCTTCGCAATCGCCGGAATCGTCGGGCTCCTCGCCGACTGGAACACTCGCGACACCGTGGTCTGGCTCGTGTTCCTCCTCGGCGGCGCGCTCCTGCTCCTGCTCGGGAACACGCTCTTCGACAGGTCGCCGCCGCTCGCCGGGATCCTCGCCTCGCTCGGCGCCGCGGCGGGCGGAATTCCACTCTTCTGGCTGATCGTCGTGCCGCTCGCTGCCGCTGTCGTCGTCGCCCTGAGCATCTCGCTCGCGCGTCAGGCCCCGGCCGCCACGTAGCGCTCCGGATGCAGCACACGCGGCACGGGTGGTGGCTCGAGGAGGCGGGCGACGTGGCTCCGACCCGCCCGCTCGAAGGCGATGCGTCGGCGGACGTCGTCGTCGTGGGCGGCGGGTACCTCGGGCTCTGGACCGCGTGGCAGCTCCTCGAGCTGGAGCCGAACGTCGACGTCCTCGTGCTCGAGGCGGAGGTCTGCGGCCACGGCCCGAGCGGGCGGAACGGAGGCTTCTGCGAGACGCTCTGGAGCGAGGCGCCGACGCTCCGCGAGCGCGCCGGCGACGCTGCCGCGCTCGCGGTGTGCCGCGCCTCCGAGGACGCGGTGCGCGGGATCGGCGCCTGGTGCGAGACGAACGGTGTCGACGCCTGGTTCCGCGTCGCGCCGATGCTCGAGGTGGCGACCACGGAGTCGCAGCTCGGCGAGTGGGACGACCTGGTGCGGGCGGCCGCCGAGCTCGGCGCGCCGGACGAGGTCGTCTCGGAGAGCGCGGCCGAGATCAGGGCGCGCTGCGACTCCCCGCTCTTCCTCGGCGGCGCGGCGTTCCGCCTGAACGCGACCGTGCACCCGGCGCGGCTCGCCCTCGGCCTGCGGAGAGCCCTGCTCGAGCGCGGCGCCAGGATCCACGAGCGGACGGAGGTCACCGAGCTCCACCCCGACGGCGGCGTCGAGACCCGCGCCGGGCGCGTGCAGGCCGGAGCGACGGTGCTCGCCGTCAACTCCGCAGCGGTCGGGTTCCCGGACTTCCGGCGTTCGCTCGCCGTCGCGTCGAGCCACATCGTCCTCACCGAGCCCGTCCCGGACGTGCTCGAGGAGCTCGGCTGGACCGGCGGCGAGGCGATCGTCGACTGCCGGACGCTTGTCCACTACATGCGGACGACGCGAGACGACCGCATCGTCTTCGGCTGGGGCGGCGGCACGATGGGCCTCGGCGCGCGCGTCTCGGCGAGGCTCGAGCGCGACCCCGAGGTGATCGCGCGGACCCGCGAGAGCCTCGTCCGCTTCTTCCCGCAGCTCGCGGACCGCGCGGTGACGCATGCGTGGGGCGGCCCGATCGACGTCTCGCCGACGCACACGCCCATCTTCGGAAGCCGTGGTCGCACGCACTACGGCTTCGGCTTCACCGGCAACGGGGTCGGGCCGTCGTACCTCGGCGGCGAGATCCTCGCCCGCCTCGCGCTCGACCGCCGCGACGAGCGGACGGCGCTCGCGATCGTCCAGCCGCCGCCGAAGCTGTTCCCGCCGGAGCCGTTCCGCTACCTCGGCGGGTCGCTCATCCGCCGCGCGCTGATCGCGAAGGACGCCGCCGAGGACGCCGGCCGCACGCCCGGCGCGCTGACCCGCGCGGTCGCGTCGCTGCCGCGCGTCCTCGGCCTACGCCTTCCCCGCTGAGCCGCTCTCGCAGGCGGCTTGACGCTCCCTGGGCGCGGGTCTAGGGTGGCCTCGAGATGGTCGCGCCGATCGCGTCGTCCGGCTGGTGGCAGTTCGGGATCGCGCTCGGCGTCGTGGTGATCGCGGTGGCCGCCGTCATCGTCATCACGATCGTGGCCCTCGCGCTCCGGATCGCGAAGCAGGCGAAGACCGCAGAGGACGCCGTGGAGGTCGTCCGTCAGCAGACCGCCGAGCTCGGCGGCGTCGCGCGGATCAACGACTCGGGCGTGCGGATCCTGCACTCGGCGCGCGCGCTCCGGAAGGTGGCGGTCGGCAAGTGACGACGACGCTCGCGCTGACCTTCCACGAGTACTGGGCGGTCGCGCTCGGCATCGCAGCGGCGGCGGCCGTGGCCGTGGCGCTTCTGCTGATCGTGCTCGTCATGACCGTCCGGCGCATCGAGCGCTCGGTCGGCGGCCTGCTCGAGGTCGCGGGAAAGGTCGGCGCGAACACGGCGAACATCCCGCAGCTCGAGGCGACGGCGCCCGTGCTGGCGCTGATCGTGGACGAGGCCGTGATCCAGGACGGCTACATGAACGCCCTCACCGACGGGTTCGACGGACGATGAGCGATACCGAGCTGCTCGCTCTCCTGAGCGTCGTGCTGGCGGCGATCGCCGTCGGCGTCGTGGCGGTCGCGCTGATCGAGGTGCGCAGGGGTCTCACGAGGATCTCGGAAGGGCTCGCGACGCTCGGCTCGGCGCTGAACGACGTCGAGTCGCAGCACCTGCGACCCCTCGAGCCCGCGGTCGAGGCGATCAACGCGCAGTTCGACGTCATTCTCGGCGCGTTCCCGGGAATCGCGAGCAAGGCGGCGATCGTCGCCGAGAGGAGGCCTCGATGATCCTCTGGTGGATCGGGAACGTCGTCCTGCTCATCGTGATCCTCCCCGTGGTCGTGTACCTGCTCCGCGGCGTCGACAATGCGGCCAGGAGCATCGTCCCGAGCGTGCAGCAGATCGCGACGGCGGCGGCCGCCGGCTCGAAGGACCTCGACGCGACCGCGCTGCTCCTCACGACGCAGGACCAGGTGCAGCAGACGATCGCGGTGGCTGCGAACTACGGCGGCTCCCTCGACGTGATCCTCGACGACGCTCCGGAGGAACGGCGATGAACGCCGCAGGTGCGGTCACGATCCTCGCGGTCGCACTCGTCGTCCTCGCGCTCGTCTACTACCTCGTCTCCGTGATCGTGCAGCTCCGGAGGATCATCGCCGGGCTGGACGAGGCCATCGTGGGCGTGAGCGGGATCGTGGAGAAGAGCGCGCCCGTCAACGAGGTCGTGAACACGATCAACGCGCAGCTCGACGCGGGCGTCGACCTGCTCGAGGGCCTGCTCGTGAAGAAGGCCGGCCTGACCGACGCGATGGGGCTCATCGAGGGCATCTACCCTGGGGCCGCCGCGGCCGGGCTCCGGAACTTCCCGGAGAGCGCGACGATCAAGGCGCCGCGGATCGGCGAGGTGTACACGCGAGGAACGCTCACGCTGGCACGGCTCGGCCGCGAGGCGCCGATCGCCGCCGGGAACCCCGCCGGCCCCGCTCTCCGAAACGTCGAGGGAGGAAGCCTCGCGGCGCGCATGCTGTACCCGGAGGTCCGGCAGACGAGGCCGGAGTCCCTGCCGCGGTCTCCGGTCATCGGCACCGACGCGCCGGTTCAGTACGAGCAGCGGGAGGACATCGGAAAGCCGCGCAAACGGCTCCCGAGCCGCTCGTGAACCTCCCCGGTCGCTTTTCCGTACCCTGACACGAAAGGAGCCCTGTGCAGACGCCTGCGCCATTCGAGTACGAGCGCGCGACCACCGTGGAGGGCGCCATCGCGTCGCTCGAGCGGCTCGGCTCGGACGCACGCGTCATCGCGGGCGGGCACAGCCTGCTCCCGATGATGAAGCTCCGGCTGGCGAAGCCGAAGCACCTGATCGACATCAACGACCTGGACGAGCTCTCGTACATCCGCGAGGAGGGCTCCGAGATACGGATCGGGGCGCTGACGCGGCACGTCGAGCTCCAGCGCTCGGACGTGCTCGCGCGGCACTTCCCGCTGTTTCGCGACGCCGAGGACGTCATCGCCGACCCGGTCGTGCGCAACCGCGGCACGATCGGCGGCTCGCTGTGCCAGGCGGACGCGGCCGAGGACCTGGCGGCCGTCTGCGCAGCGGTCAAGGCGAAGGCCGTGATCCGCGGCATCGGGCGGCGAGCGGGTCGTCGAGATGGACGGACTTCCACATCGGGCCGTACCAGACCGCGGTCGGCGACGGCGAGCTGCTCACCGAGATCCGGCTTCCGCTGCGGCCGGGCGGCGGCAGCGCGCACGAGAAGGTCGAGCGCCGCGCGGGCGACTGGGCGATCGCCGCCGCCTCGGCGGCGGTCTGGATGGAGAACGGCACGATCGCGGAGGCAGGTCTCGCGCTCAGCGCGGTCGGGCTCACGACGATCCAGCTCTCGCGCGCCGAGGAGCTGCTGCGAGGCGAGGCTCCCTCGGACGAGCTCTTCGCGCAGGCGGGAGAGATCGCCTCGGCGGACTGCTCCCCGACCGCGGACGGCCGCGGGCCGGTCGACTACAAGCGCCATCTCGCCGGCGTCCTCACGCAGCGCGCGCTGCGCCGCGCGGCCGGCCGGGTGACGCGAGAGGAGGGCTCGTGAACGTCTCGATCTCGATCAACGGCGACCAGGTCTCCCGCGAGATCGAGCCGCGGCAGCTGCTCGTCCACTTCATCCGCGAGACCGACGGCCTCACCGGCACGCACTGGGGCTGCGACACGTCCAACTGCGGCGCCTGCGTCGTGCTCATGGACGGCGCAGCCGGTGAAGTCCTGCACGATCCTCGCCGCGATGTGCGAGGGCCACGAGATCCGCACCGTCGAGTCCCTCGAGCGGAACGGCAACCTGGACCCCGTGCAGCAGGGCTTCCACGAGCAGCACGGCCTCCAGTGCGGGTTCTGCACGCCGGGGATGCTGATGACGGCGCGCGCGCTGCTCGACGAGAACCCGGACCCGACGGAGCACGAGATCCGCACGGCGATCTCGGGCGGCATCTGCCGCTGCACCGGCTACAAGAACATCGTCGCCGCCGTGCGCTGGGCCGCCGAGCACGAAGCCGCGTCGAGACAGGGGGTGTCCGCGTGACCACCGTCGAGAACCTTCCGAGCCCGACCACCGAGCGGCCGATCGGCTTCGGCCGCCTGAAGCGCAAGGAAGACCTCCGCTTCATCCGCGGCAAGGGGCGCTACCTCGACGACATCCGGCTGCCGGGGATGGTCCACGGCGCGATGCTGCGCAGCCCGTATGCGCACGCGCGCATCGTCTCGATCGACACCTCGCGGGCGCTCGCGCACCCGAACGTCGCCGCGGTCATCACCGCGAAGGACCTGGAGACGCTCGGGCTCGCGTGGATGCCGACGATCTCCTACGACACGCAGGCCGTGCTCGCGGGCGACAAGGTCCGCTTCCAGGGCCAGGAGGTCGCGTTCGTGATCGCGACGGACGAGTACTCGGCGAACGACGCGCTCGAGCTGATCGACGTCGAGTACGAGCCGCTGCCGGCGGTCGTCAACGCCCGCAAGGCGCTCGACGCCGACGCGCCGCTGATCCGCGACGACAAGTCCGGCCAGCGCGACAACCTCGCGAGCCCGCTCTGGGAGGCCGGCGACGAGGAGGCGACGAACCGCGCGTTCGCCGAGGCCGACACGGTCGTGACGCGGGACATCATCTATCCGCGCTGCCATCCGGCCCCGCTCGAGACGTGCGGGATGATCGCCGACTTCAACCCGGAGACCGGCCAGCTCGACATCTACAACGGCAACCAGGCGCCGCACGCGCACCGCACCGTGTACGCGCACGTCGCCGGGCTCGCGGAGCACATGATCCGGATCATCTGCTCCGACATCGGGGGCGGCTTCGGCAACAAGGTGCCCGTGTACCCGGGCTACGTGTGCGCGATCGCCGGCTCGATCGTCGCCGGCGTCCCGGTCAAGTGGGTCGAGAACCGCACGGAGAACCTCGTCTCGACGGGGTTCGCGCGCGACTACGTGATGCACGCGGAGATGTGCTCGAAGGACGGCAAGATCACCGGCCTGCGCGTCGACGTGATCGCCGACCACGGCGCCTTCGACTCGACCGCGCAGCCGACGAAGTTCCCCGCCGGGTTCTTCCACATCGTCTGCGGCTCGTACGACCTCCAGGCCTCGCACGTGCAAGGTCAAGGCCGTCTACACGAACAAGGCGCCGGGAGGAGTCGCGTACCGCTGCTCGTTCCGGATCACGGAGGCGGTCTACCTCGTGGAGCGCATGGTCGACGCGCTCGCGCTGGAGATGGAGGTCGACCCGATCGAGCTGCGGATGCGGAGCTTCATCGCAGCCCGAGCAGTTCCCGTACGAGACGACCACCGGCTGGACGTACGACTCCGGCAACTACGCCGAGACGATGCGCGTGGCGATGGACCTCGCCGGCTACGACGATCTCCGCCGCGAGCAGGCGGAGAAGCGCGCGCGCGGCGAGCTGATGGGCATCGGCGTGTCCTTCTTCACCGAGGGCGTCGGCGCCGGGCCGCGCAAGCACATGGACATCCTCGGCCTCGCCATGAACGACGGCGCCGACCTGCGGGTGCACCCGTCGGGCAAGGCGGTCGTCTCGATCAGCGCCCAGACGCAGGGCCAGGGGCACGAGACGACGTTCGCGCAGATCGTCGCCGAGGAGCTCGGCATCCCGCCCGAGGACGTCGAGGTCCGCCACGGCGACACCGACAAGTCGCCGTACGGGCTCGGCACCTACGGCAGCCGCTCGACGCCGGTCTCCGGCGCCGCGGTCGCGGTCGTCTCGCGCAAGGTGCGCGACAAGGCGCGTCTGATCGCGTCGACGATGCTCGAGGCGAGCCCGGACGACCTCGCGTGGGAGAAGGGCCGCTGGTACGTGAAGGGCGACCCCGAGAAGGGCGCGCTGATCGAGGACATCGCGCTGCGCGCGTACAGCGGCGAGCCGATGCCGGAGGGGATGGAGGGCGGGCTCGACGCGCAGGTGATCTACGACCCGCCGAACCTCACGTATCCCTACGGCGCGTACATCGCCGTCGTCGACATCGACCCGGACACCGCCGAGGTCAAGGTCCGGCGCTTCATCGCGGTCGACGACTGCGGCGTGCGCATCAACCCGATGGTCGTCGACGGCCAGATCCACGGCGGCCTCGCGGAGGGCATCGGCATCGCGCTGATGGAGGTGCTCACGTTCGACGAGGAGGGCAACTGCCTCAACTCCTCGTTCATGGACTACCTCATCCCGACCGCGCTCGAGTGTCCCGACTTCGAGCTCGGCGAGACGGTCACGCCCTGCCCGCACCACCCGCTCGGGGCGAAGGGCGTCGGCGAGTCGCCGAACGTCGGGTCGCCGCCGGCGATCGTGAACGCGGTCATCGACGCTCTGCACTCCACGCACGGCGTCGACCACCTCGACATGCCCTGCACTCCCGCCCGCGTCTGGGCGGCGATGCAGGGACGGGCCGAGCCACCGCAGTGACGATCGGCGCCGTGTCGACGCGGGCGCAGGAGCTCGCAGCGGAGGGCACGGCGTTCGTGGTCGCGACGGTCGTTCGCGCGCAGCGCCCGACGAGCGTGAAGGCGGGAGACGTCGCGTTCGTGCTCGCCGACGGCACGATCGAGGGCTTCGTCGGCGGCGTGTGCACGCAGGAGAGCGTCCGCGCGTACTCCCTGCTCGCGCTCGAGAGCGGCGAGGCGCTGCTGCTGCGGATACTTCCCGACGGATCCGCCCGCGAGGAGGACGACATCGGGCGGGAGACGCCGGACGAGGAGGGAGCGACGACGATCCAGAACCCGTGCCTCTCCGGTGGCGCGATCGAGGTCTTCCTCGAGCCGATGCTCCCCGCGCCGCGCGTCCTCGTCGTCGGCGACACGCCGATCGCGGCCGCGGTGCGGTCGCTCGGCCCGGAGCTCGGGCTCGACGTCGTCGCCGTCGAGGGCGGGAGCCCCGAGCCGGCCGCCGGCGATCTCGCGCTCGTCGTCGCGTCGCACGGCCGCGACGAGCTGCACATCCTCCGCCGCGGCCTCGAGACCGACGTTCCGTACGTCGCCCTCGTGGCCAGCCGCAAGCGCGGCGCGGGCGTGCTCGCCGAACTGCGAGCCGACGGCGTTCCCGACGAGCACCTCGAGCGCATCGACGTGCCCGCCGGCATCGACATCGGCGCGCAGGCGCCCGCCGAGATCGGGCTCTCGATCCTCGCGAGCGTGATCGCCGTGCGCCGCGGGAAGCACACCGCGGCGTTCGACCCCGCCCGTGCCCCGCTCGTCCCCGACCCGCCGCCAGGTCCCGCGGCGCCGCTCGCGGTCGACCCGATCTGCGGGATGACGGTCGCCGCCGTCGCGAGCACGCCCTCGGTCGAACACGAGGGCGAGACGGTCTACTTCTGCTGCGAGGGCTGCAAGGCCGCGTTCGAGGCGCAGCAGTCCGCGCAGACCCTCCCGTGACGCCGCGCGGGGCGACCGGCGACCCCGCGGACGAGATCCGCGCGCTCGTTCCCGACATCGAGACGCTCGCGCGTGCGGCTCGCGGAGGTCGACTACCTCGTCGACGAGGGTCTCGCGACGTCGATGTTCCTGAGCCTGCGCCTCCCGCAGCCGCTGCTGCTCGAGGGCGAGGCGGGTGTCGGTAAGACCGAGGCGGCGAAGGCGCTGGCGCTCGTGCTCGACACGCCGCTCGTGCGTCTCCAGTGCTACGAGGGGATCGACGCCGCGGAGGCGCTGTACGAGTGGAACTACCCGCGCCAGCTCCTGAGCATCCGCCTCGCCGACTCGCGCGACACGCCGCTCGCGGAGGAGGAGCTCTTCGGCCCGGACTACCTCATCCGCCGCCCGCTCCTGCGCGCGCTCGAGCATCCCGGCCCGCGTCCCGCGGTGCTCCTGATCGACGAGATCGACCGCGCCGACGACGACTTCGAGGCCTTCCTGCTCGAGCTCCTGGCGGACGCGAGCGTGACGATCCCGGAGATCGGCACGATCCGGGCGACGCACCCGCCGGCCATCGTGCTGACCTCGAACCGGACGCGCGACCTGCACGACGCGGTCAAGCGCCGCTGCCTCTACCACCGGATCGAGTATCCGACCCCGGAGCGCGAGGTCGAGATCGTGCGCCGGCGGGTCAAGGGCTCGTCCGAGACGCTGGCCGTCCAGGTCGCGAACGCGGTCTCGCGCATGCGCGCGAGCGACGTGCAGAAGCCGCCCGGGATCGCCGAGTCGATCGACTGGGTGGCGGCGCTGACCCTCCTCGGCGTCGAGCGCCTGGACGTGGAGACCGTGGACCGCACGCTCGGGTCCGTGCTCAAGTACAAGACGACCAGGAGGTGATCCGCGCGGCCGGCCTCGAGCAGCTCGTGCGCGGCGATGACTGACGCTCGC
>CAVXPS010000009.1:0-8594 GCA_963763815.1 uncultured Actinomycetes bacterium | reverse complement strand
CCGGCGCACGACGCCGTCGAGCGTCCGCACCTCTTCGTCGCCGCGGGCGCGCCGGACGACGATCCGCCCCTCCGCGAGCTTCGACCGGTCGAAGGCGTGCAGCGGGCTGCCCCAGACGTGCATGACGTAGTTCGTCACGTCAACGACGTTCGAGATCGAGCGCATGTCGGCGAGATGGAGCCGGGTTCGCAGCCACTGGGGCGAAGCGCTGATCGTCACGTCGCGGAAGACGCGTCCGATGTAGCGTGGGCACCCTTCGAGATCCTCCACCCTGACGTCTACCGGTTCCTCGTCGACGACGGGCGGATCCTCAAGCTCGGGGACTGCAGCTCGCCGTCAAGGAGGGCGGCCACCTCGCGTGCGATCCCGACCATCGACAGCTGGTCGACCCGGTTCACGGTTGGCGTCGCGTCGAGGACGCGGTCGCGAATCGGAAGCACGTCGAGCAGCGGGCGGCCTGGCTCGAGGCCGTCGGGCAGCACCATGATCCCCGCGTGGTCGTCGCCGAGCCCGACCTCGTCCTCGGCGAGGATCATCCCTCGCGAAGCCTGGCCGCGGAGCTCGCGTTCGTCGAGCGGCGCGTCCAGGATCGGCAGGTAGGCGCCCGGCAGGGCGACTGCGACCGTCGCCCCGGCCTCGAAGTTCCAGGCGCCGCAGACGATCTGACGCGCGTCGCCCTCCCCCACATCGACCTGGCACACGCGGAGCCGGTCGGCGTTCGGGTGGGCCTCGACCTCGAGCACGCGACCGACGAGGAAGCGGCCGAGGTTCCCGTCGAGGTCGGGGACGCCGACGTCGATGATCCGCTCGACGTCGAGCGAAGAGATCGCGAGCCGGCGCGCGATCTCGTCCGGCGTCGCGTCGACCGTGACGTAGTCGGAGAGCCAGGACAACGGAATGCGCATCGGGCTAGAACTGCGCGAGGAGTCGAGGGTCGTTGCGCCAGAGCTCGCGCAGGTCGGGAATCCCGTGGCGCAGCACGGCGATGCGCTCGAGCCCCCAGCCGAACGCGAACCCCGTGTAGCGCTCCGGGTCGTAGCCGACGAACTCGAAGAGATTCGGGTCGACCATCCCGGACCCGCCGACCTCGATCCAGCCCGAGTGCCGGCACACGTGGCAGCCCGAGCCGTCGCACATGTGACACGACACGTAGGCCTCTACCGACGGCTCCGTGAAGGGGAAGTGATGGATCCGAAAATCCGTCTCCCGGTTCTCGCCGAAGAGCGCCTTGCAGAGGTAGTCGAGGGTACCGAGGAGGTCGCCGAGCGTGATCCCCTCGTCGACCGCGAGGCCTTCGGCTTGATGGAACGTCGGCGTGTGGGTGGCGTCCGGGGTGTCCCGCCGGTAGACGCGGCCGAGCGAGACGATATACACGGGCGGCTGCTGCGCCTCCATCACGCGGATCTGGGACGGCGACGTCTCGGTCCGGAGGACGGTCTCGTCGTCGAGGAAGAGCGTCTGGAGCGGTGAGCGCGACGGATGGCCCTCCGGGAAGTTAAGCGCGTCGAAGTTGTAGCGCGTGGTCTCGACCTCGCGACCGTCCACGACCGTGTAGCCGAGCCCGAGGAAGATGTCCTCGAACTCGCGGCGGATCTGGGTGATCAGATGGAGGTGGCCGCGGTGGATCAACTCGCCCGGCATCGTCACGTCAACCCGCTCCTCGGTCAGGCGGCGGTCGAGGTCCGCCCGGCCGAGCTCCGCCTCGCGCGCGTCGAGCGCCGACTCGATCCGCTCGCGGAGCGCATTCAGCGTCATCCCGGTCTCGCGGTCGCGCACCTCCCGCAGCGCGAGCTTGAGCGCGCTCTTCCGGCCTAGGTACTCCACCCGTACGTGCTCGAGCTCGTCGATCGTCCCGGCCGCTGAGACGGCCGCGAGCCCTTCGGTCTCGAGCCTCTTGGGGTCCACGGCGGCGACTGTAGCGCCATCGGTCTCGTGTCCCCGGGTCATCGTTCCTCCTTTCACAAGCGTGCACCTACGACGGCAGAGCCCCGGTAGGAACACGGAGGAGCGGCGAACGGTCTAGGCGCGCGCCGGCACTCCGGCTCCAGGCCGGGGCCGGATAAACGAGCTCGCGCGAACGGCAACCGTCATGGCCGTCAGCCTACCGCCTGGCTCCCGCCGGCGCGGCAGGCGGACCCCGAAAGTAACGTTGCACTTGGCGTGGGGAGTGAATCGGGGTACTTTCGACCGCGTGCGGCGTCTGGGGGAAGGAACCGAGTGGAAGTGAATCGCCCTGCCGAAAGCGGAGCAGGACCGATCGACGGAGCTCTCGTCGTTCCCCTGCGGCGGATTCCCGACGAGCGGGGAACCATCCTCCACATGCTGAGGAGCACCGACGACCACTTCCTCGGATTCGGGGAGATCTACTTCACCACGATCTACCGTGGCGTCGTCAAGGGGTGGCACAAGCACACGGAGATGACGCTCAACTACGCGTGCATCTTCGGCCGGGTCAAGGTGGTGCTCCATGACGATCGTGAGGACTCCCCGACCACGGGCGCCCTGCAAGAGATATTCCTCGGTCCCGACAACTACTCGCTCGTCGTAATCCCTCCCGGTGTGTGGAACGGTGTCAAGGGGATGAGCGAGCCGTTCGCGATCGTCGCCAACTGCTGCACCCATCCCCACGACCCGTCGCGGACGACCCGGCTCGATCCGTTCGGCGACGACATCCCCTACGACTGGTCGACCAAACACCATTGATGGGACGGCGGGAGTGAAAGCGATCATCCTCGCCGGCGGATTCGGAACGCGCCTGACGGAAGAGAGCGCCGTACGTCCGAAGCCGATGGTGGAGATCGGTGGGAAGCCGATCCTCTGGCACATCATGAAGATCTACTCCGCGCACGGCATCTCCGATTTCATCGTCTGCTGCGGCTACAAAGGTGACGTGATCAAGGACTTCTTCGCCGACTACTCCCTGCACATGTCCGACGTCCGCTTCGATCTTCAGTCGCGGACGATGACGCAGCTTCGCGACAATGCGATCGATCCGTGGACCGTGTCCCTGATCGACACGGGCGAGGCGACGATGACGGGCGGACGCCTGAAGCGCGTTTCCGAGTACGTCGGCGAGGAGACGTTCTGCATGACCTACGGGGACTGCGTCGCCGCGATCGACATCGGAGATCTGGTCGAGTTTCATCGCGACCAAGGCGTGCTCGCGACCTTGACCGCGATTCAGCCGCCGGGGCGCTTCGGCGCGCTCGCCCTGGGCCCGGAAGAGGCGAGGATCACGACGTTCGAGGAAAAGCCTCACGGCGACCGCGCCTGGGTCAACGGCGGCTTCTTCGTGCTCGAGCCGAAAGTCCTCGAGTACATCGAGGACGACTCGACAGTCTGGGAGCGCGAGCCGCTCGAGCGCCTGGCACAGGACGGCCAGCTGGCCGCCTACAAGCACCAGGGCTACTGGCAGAGCATGGACACGATCCGCGACAAGATGGTGCTCGAGGCTGACTGGGAGTCGGGAGAGCCTCCCTGGAGGATCTGGTGAGCGAGACGGCCCTCGCAATAAACAGGATCCTCGTCACCGGAAACCTGGGCTACGTCGGACCGGCAGTCGTCAGCCGGCTGCGCGAGGCCTACCCCGAGGCGACGCTCATCGGCTTCGACGCCGGGTACTTCGCGCACTGCCTCACCGGCTGCTCCGCGGCGCCTGAGCGCGCCCTCGACTGCCAGTACTACGCAGACGTGCGTACGGTCAGCGCCGAGGTCCTCGAGGAGGTCGACGCGGTCGTCCACCTGGCGGCCGTCTCGAACGACCCGATCGGAAACGTCTACGACGAGGCGACCCTCGCGGTGAACCACGAGGCGACGGTCCGTCTCGCCCGCGAGGCGAAGACGGCGGGAGCGCGGTCCTTCGTGCTCGCTTCCAGCTGCAGCATCTACGGCGTCAGCGGGGACGAGGTCGCGACGGAGGAGTCACCCGCTCGGCCGCTCACGCCCTACGCGCGCTCGAAGCGGCTCGCCGAGCAGGAGCTCGAGCCGCTTGCGGACCACGGCTTCACCGTCACCAGCCTCCGCTTCGGGACCGCATGTGGGATGAGCGACCGCCTGCGTCTCGATCTCGTCCTCAACGACTTCGTCGCGTCGGCGATCGTCTCGCAGACGATCACCATCTTGAGCGACGGAACGCCGTGGCGCCCTCTCATCCACGTCGCCGACATGGCCCGCGCGATCGAGTGGGCGATCTCGCGGGACGCCTCCACTGGGGACCCGTTTCTCGCAGTCAACACGGGCTCGGACGAGTGGAACTACCAGGTGCGGGATCTCGCCGAGGAGGTCGCCCGCGTGATGCCGGGCGTGGACGTCTCGCTCGCGGCGACGAGCGGGCCGGACAAGCGCTCGTACCGGGTCAGCTTCGAGCGATACAGGACACTCGCCCCCGAGCATCAGCCGGAGGTCGACCTGCGCGCCGCGATCGAGGAGCTGAAGGAGGGCCTGGAGAACATGGGCTTCGGCGACGCCGAGTTTCGGTCGTCTCCCCTGGTGCGGCTCGTGGTGCTCCAGGACCTGCGCGAGCGCGGGCTTCTGACCGATCAGCTCGAGTGGACGTCACGTGTCGACGACGCCTACGCAGCTCGACGCTGAGCGCGGACGAGTGGCCACGTCCTCCCGTCCGAGGTGCCGCTCGTGCGAGTCCCCGCTCGAGCAGACGTTTGCGGACCTGGGCTCGTCGCCGCTCGCAAACGCGTACCTGGCCGAGACGCAACTCGCGGATCCCGAGCCCTTCTACCCGCTGCACGTCTACGTCTGCGCCAACTGCTTCCTGGTCCAGCTGCCGCCCGTCACGACTCCGGAGGACCTCTTCGGCGAGTACGCGTACTTCTCGTCGTACTCGGAGACCTGGGTGGAGCATGCACGCCGCTACGTCCACGACATGATCGACCGCTTCGGCTTCGACGCGAGCAGCAAGGTCGTCGAGATCGCGAGCAACGACGGCTACCTCCTCCGCCACTTCCAGGAGCGGGGCGTGCCGGTGCTCGGCATCGAGCCGGCCAGGAACATTGCTGCGGCGGCCGAGCAGGCGGGGATCCCGACTCTCGTCGAGTTCTTCGGGCTCGCGACCGCGGAGCGCCTACGTGGGGATGGCGAGACCGCGGATCTCGTCGTCGGCAACAACGTGCTGGCGCACGTCCCTGACCTCGGGGACTTCATTGCGGGGGTGCAAGCGCTGCTGAAGCCGGGAGGCGTGGTCACGATGGAGTTTCCGCACCTGCTGCGGCTGATCGAGAAGGTCGAGTTCGACACGATCTATCACGAGCACCTCTCGTACTTCTCGCTGATCGCCGTCCAGCGGCTCTTCGCGGAAGCCGGGTTGACGCTCTTCGACGTCGAGGAGCTCCCGACCCACGGCGGCTCGTTGCGGATCTATGCGCGACGGGACGACAACGCATCAATCCCGATCGGGCCTCGCGTCGCCGAGCTCCGCGCGCGGGAGCTCGACGCAGGCTTCGATGTGCTCGAGACGTACCCGGGATTCGACGCGCGCGTCCGCCGCGTCAAGCGCGATCTCCTCGAGTTCCTGATCGGCGCGAAGCGCGACGGCAAGTCGATCGTCGGCTACGGGGCGGCTGCGAAGGCGACGACGCTTCTCAACTACTGCGGTATCCGAGGCGACTTCCTCGACTACGTCGTCGATCGCAGCCCGCACAAGCAGGGCCGATTCCTGCCCGGAGTGCACGTCGAGATCCGCGATCCGAGCGAAGTGGAGCGGACGAGGCCGGACTTCCTGCTGATCCTGCCGTGGAACCTGAAGGACGAGATCGTCGAGCAGATGAGTCACGTTCGAGCCTTCGGGTGCCGCTTCGTCGTCCCGATCCCCGAGACGACCGTCCACTAGGCGGAGCGATGGGCGGGATCGACCTGGATGCGCTCCCTGCTGACGGCGACGCGGGCGAGGAGATGCACGCGCTGATGGCAGAGCTCTACCCGATCTGCCGCAGCCTGACCGGGGACGGGGTGCGCGAGACGTTCGCGATCCTCGGCCGCGACGTTCCGCTCGAAATCACCGAGATCCCGAGCGGCACGAAAGTCTTCGACTGGACGCTCCCCCATGAGTGGAACATCCGCGACGCCTGGATCGCCGGCCCCGACGGCCAGCGCGTCGTCGACTTCCGGCGCTCCAACCTCCACGTGCTCGGCTACAGCGTCCCGGTCCGCGCAAGGGTTCCGCTGAGCGAGCTTCGCGAGCACCTTCACACGCACCCCGACAACCCGGACTGGATCCCCTACCGGACGTCGTACTACCAGGAGAACTGGGGCTTCTGCCTGAGCCGGCGGCAGCTCGAAGGACTGCCCGACGGCGAGTACGAGGTCGTGATCGACTCATCGCTCACGGACGGAAGCGTGCTGTATGCCGAGAGCTACCTCCCGGGTCGGACGTCCGACGAGGTGCTGTTCTCGACGTACGTCTGCCATCCATCGCTCTGCAACGACAACCTGTCGGGGGTGGTCCTCACCGCCGCGCTGGCCAGGTACCTGCGGCCGCTGGAGCTGCGCAACTCGTATCGATTCCTCTTCGGCCCCGGGACGATCGGGCCGCTCTCGTGGCTATGGAAGAACGAGAAGAGCCTTGGGCGAATGCGCGGCGGGTCTCGTCCTGTCCTGCGCCGGTGACCCGGGGGCGATGACGTACAAGCAGAGCCGTCGCGGGAATGCCGAGATCGACCAGGCGGCCGCCAACGTCGTCCGCGCAGCGGGCGGGACGTGATCCCTTTCGAGCCCTGGGGAGGAGACGAGCGGCAGTTCTGCTCTCCGGGGTTCGACCTGCCGGTCGGGGCGCTCACCAGGAGCCCTCCGGACACGTTCCCCGGCTACCACAGCTCGGCCGACGACCTCGACTTCGTTCGGCCCGAGTTCCTCGGCGACTCGTTCCGCCGCTGCCTGGAGATCGTGCATGTTCTGGAGACGAACCGGCGCTACCTGAACCTCAACCCGAAGGGCGAGCCCCAGCTCGGCAAGCGGGGCCTATACCGCAGCATCGCCGGAGGCTCGAGCAGGGAGGCGGCCCTTCTCTGGGTTCTCAATCTCTCGGACGGGGCACACAGCGTCCTGGACATCTCCGACCGCTCGGGCCTTCCGTATCCCGCGGTGCGGGAGGCTGCGGAAGCCCTGCTGGGGCACGACCTGCTCGCCGAGGCCGAGTGACGACTCCGAGGAAGGAACAGCCGCTCGTCAGCGTCGTCACGCCCGTCTACAACGGAGCCGAGTTCATCCGCGAGTGCATCGAGAGCGTGCTCGCACAGACGTACGAGAACTGGGAGTACGTGATCGTCGAGAACTGCTCGACCGACGGCACGCTCGAGATCGCGCGCGAGTACGAGGCGCGCGACCAACGAATTCGCGTCGCGACCCCTGTGGACTTCGTCGACGCCGTCGAGAACGCCAACCGCGCGATGCGCGAGATCTCGCCCGAGAGCAAGTACACGAAGGTCCTGCATGCCGACGACTGGATGTTCCCGGAGTGCATCGAGCGGATGGTCGAGCTCGCGGAGGCGCATCCCTCGGTCGGAATCGTCAGTGCGTACAGGCTCGAGGAGACGAAGGTGACCCTCACGGGCCTTCCCCACTCGATCTCCGTCCTCCCCGGCCACGAGATCTGCCGCTCGACGCTGCTCGGCCGCCCCTACCCGTACCTGTTCGGCGCGCCGTCCTCGCTCCTCATCCGCAGCGATCTCGTTCGGGAGCACGATCCGTTCTACAACGTCGACAACCCCTTCCAGGACGACCAGGAAGCCTGCTACGAGGTCCTACGGACGAGCGATTTCGGCTTCGTCCACCAGGTGCTGACGTTCACCCGACGCGACGAGGCATCGCCCTACTCGTTCTACCGGCGCGTGGGCGCCCAACTCCCGGGCCAAATCAACCTGTTCCTGAAGTACGGGCCGGTGTACGTGGAGAAGCGCCACTATCAGCACCACCTCGCGGTCGCGCTGGCCCGCTACGGCCTCTTCCTGCTCAGGAGATTGCCCGGACTCCGGGACCCCGACTTCCGCAGCCACCAGCGTGACGCTCTTGCGCGGCTTCGCGGACGAGTCGAGATGAGTGACATCGGCGCGGGGGCAGCCATGCAGCTACGGCGTATGTGGGAGACGCGCCGGCTCCGCCCCGGGCCCGGCTGAAGGTGTGACGCTGGAGTCGCACGAATGCACACCCAACACGGGGGTGAGGCTGAAGCCTCACCCCACGCGGGGCGCCGAGGGGGTCAGGCTTCAGCCTGACCCCGTCTTTGGGTCGTGACGCTCGAGTCCCGCCGACGGCATGGCTTCGGCGCGTCTCAATGCGTCCCTGGTCCCGATGTCGAGCCACACGTCCGAGAGCCGGGTCCCCCGCACGTCGCGGCCCTCCTGGCACAGGAGGTCGATGTAGCCGCCGGGCCACTCGGCACGGCGGAGACCGGCCCAGGCCTCCGTGCGCCCGGCTGCGCAGCCCCAGATCCACTCCGAGCGAGGCGTCGCAGGCTTCACGTCGATGCCGGCGATGCGGCCATCGCGATCGAAGACGACGACGTCCGACCGCCTGAGATCGGCCGGGTCGATGCGGAAGAGGCCGAGTGCGACGTCGCAGCCTTCCGCGACGGCGTGGACGAGAGG
>CAVXPS010000008.1:0-11231 GCA_963763815.1 uncultured Actinomycetes bacterium | reverse complement strand
AGGGGAAGTACGGGACGTTCACGGTCTACCTCGTCACCGGTGACGAGGTCGAGACGGAGGTCGCCGACCTGCTCGCCGACGGCCGCACCGGCGTGCTCGGGATGCCCGGCCCGGGGAAGATCTACCGGGAGGAGGGGACGACGATTCGCGGCGACCGCTACTGGCTGGCGAAGCGCCGCTACGGCGACAACGTCGTCCTCTGGTGGATCGGCTCGAAGCCGGTCAAGGAGACGGACCGGACGTTCAAGCGCCTGCACGCGGCGCTCGTGGCAGCCACGCGCTAGACGACCCTGGGGTCAGGCTTCAGCCTGACCTCGGTGTTGGGTTCGGCTTCAACCGAAAGACGGGGTCAGGCTAAAGCCTGACCCCGACCCGGGCGGCAAGGACGTCGCGTCTCGGCGTCGTATGAGAAGGCGGCGGCCGCGCCCACCCGCGGCTAGCATCGAGCACATGCCGACCTCTCTCGTCACCGGCGGCGCAGGCTTTCTCGGCTCGCATCTCTGCGAGGCGCTCCTCGAGCGCGGCCACCGGGTGCTGTGCCTCGACAACCTCGAGACCGGGTCGCTCGCGAACCTCGACCACCTCCGCGACGACGCCTTCGTCTTCCTCAACCACGACGTCATCGAGCACATCGCGATCGACGAGCCGGTCGACGTCGTCTTCCACCTCGCTGCCCTCGCGAGCCCCATCGACTACCTGCGCCTGCCGCTCCACTCGCTGAAGGCCGGCTCGTACGGGACCCACCACGCGCTCGGCCTCGCGAAGTTCAAGCGGGCTCGGTTCGTGCTCGCCTCCACGAGCGAGGTGTACGGCGATCCGCAGGTGCACCCGCAGCCCGAGACGTACTGGGGCCACGTGAACCCGGTCGGCCCGCGCGGCGTGTACGACGAGGCGAAGCGCTATGCCGAAGCGCTCACGATGGCGTACCACCGCCAGCAGGGAGTCGACACGGCGATCGCGCGGATCTTCAACACGTACGGCGCGCGGATGCGGCCGAACGACGGCCGCGCGATACCGACCTTCCTGCGCCAGGCGCTCGAGGCGCGCCCGCTCACCGTCTTCGGAGACGGCTCGCAGACGCGGAGCTTCTGTTACGTGGACGACCTCATCCGCGGGCTCGTGCTCCTTGCCGAGTCCGACGAGCATCTTCCGGTCAACCTCGGCAACCCGGACGAGAAGTCGCTGCTCGAGCTCGCAGAGACCGTGCTCGGGCTCACCGGCTCGTCCAGCCAGATCATGTTCGAGTCGCTGCCCGTGGACGACCCGCAGGTGCGCCAGCCGGACATCACACGCGCACAGCAGCTGCTCGGCTGGGAGCCGGAGATCGAGCTCGAGGACGGCCTCCGCCGCACGATCGCATCGCTCGGCCAGGGCGCCGCCGTCAGCTCCGCTTGAGTCTTTCCGAGCAGTACGAGCAGCACCATCGGGAACGGCGCGACGAGGGCGACTTCGTCTTCGTGCCCGAGCGGATCCCGTTCTTCCAGGCAGCGATCGGGCGTGGAAAGCGCGTGCTCGACCTCGGCTGTCGCTCCGGCGCGTTCACGCGCCACTTCCTCGAGGGGAACGAAGTAGTCGGGCTGGACGTCGACCGGGTCGCGCTCGAGAAGGCGGCCGAGCTGGGGATCGAGCCCGTGGTCGCGAACGTCGAGGAGCCCCTGCCGTTCGACGACGGGAGCTTCGACGTCGTCGTCGCCGGCGAGCTCTTCGAGCACCTGCGCTTTCCGGCGGCCGTGGTGCGCGAGGCTCGCCGCGTCCTCCGGCCGGGCGGCGTGCTCGTCGGCTCGGTGCCGAACGCCTTTCGCGTCAAGAGCCGCCTCAGCTTCCTCCGCGGCCGCCCGCCCGAGGACGATCCGACTCACCTGCACATGTTCTCCCCGGGCGCGATTCGGGCGCTGCTCGCCGACTTCGACGACGTGCGGATCGAGTACGTCGGGGGGCGCTACCGGCGACTCCACGCGCGGTTGTTGGCCCGCGACCTCGTCTTTGCGGGCAAGCGGCGCCGAGGTTCGAGCTCTTCAAATCGGTCGTGATCCGAGGTGAGTAGCAGACCACTTTGTGGCAAAGTTGACATTCTCTGCACTCGGGCGGATACTGGGCTCTCAGCTGCGACGAGATGTTGGCCGGTGAGGCGACGTCTTCGGGGAGGAGGCGCGGGCGCGCATGTCGCAGATGGACACGATTTTCCGCGAGCTCGATCGTGACGACATCTTCGTCAAGTGGCCGCCGTGGCTCGGGTGGGGCATCCGCGGTGTCGAGGTCACGCAGGGAGTGCAGTACTACGAGAGCCAGCGTCATCTGACCGACCCGGCCGACCGCCAGCCGGACAACTCGGTGACGCTGATCGCGAACAAGCCGGCCTGGGTACGCGTGTACGTTCGGAGCAGCTGGTTCTCCGGCGACATCCCGGGTGTCACGGGCACGATCACCCTTCGTCGTCGCGTCCTCGGGTTCCTGTGGCAGACGATCGCGACTCTCGCGGCGGAGCCGCCGGGCACCGTGACGGCTCGTGTGAACCCGCCGTACGCGACCGAGCGCGGAACACTCGGCTACACCCTGAACTTCATCATCCCCGCGCCGCTGATGTGCGGGCATCTCCGGCTGGACGTGCACCTCACGGCTCCCAGCGGCTGGACCTCGGATCGCCAGGTCCACATCGACGCCACGCTGCAGCAGACGCTGCGGCTCGCCGGGATCATGGTGGGGTACAACGGGCCGACGAGCAGCGCGCCAGGAGCGCCGAACACGACGCTCGCCGCGCCGACGCTGACGGATCTCCAGACGACGTCGGCGTGGACGCTCCTGACCTTCCCAGTGCAGAGCGCGGCGACGTATCGAACGGCCGGCACGGTCACGTGGAACCTGCCGCTGACCGACCCTCCGAGCTGTGACGGCTGCTGCTCACCGAACTGGGTGGCGCTCAACACGGCCGTGCAGGCGGTCCGCACCGCCGACGGAAACAGGACGGACGTCCTCTACTACGGCCTCATGGCGAACGGTATCCCCATGGGTCCGATCATTGGGTGCAACAGCGGCGGAGTGAGCACCGGCGGCATCGGAGACGGAATCACGATGGCCCACGAACTGGGCCACGCGTGCGGCCGTCCGCACTCCCCGTGCGGGACGGCAGGCGATCCTGCGTACCCCGCCTATGAGCCGTACGACCCCGCCGGGACGCCGATGGCGTCCACCGGCGAGTACGGGCTCGACATCAGCAACGGGGCGATCAAGTCGCCCGCGATGTTCAAGGACTTCATGTCGTACTGTTGGCCGAAATGGGTTTCGCTGTTCGTCTACGGTCGCCTCACGAACAACACCGCGCTCGACCCCGTCCACGTTTGTGTCGATCGTCCGTGGTGGTTCGACGAGGTCCTCTACGACCGGCAGTTGATCCCCGAGAAGTGGCTACCGAATCCGCCGCCTGATCCACCCTGGCTGCAGCGCGTGTCCGTAGAGCCCGTGATCTCGGTTATCGGCGTGCTCCACGCACCGGACGAGCTGGAGGTCAAGAGCGTCTTCCGGCTCGATGCCGAGAGCGAGGTCTCGAACGGCCGTGCGCTCGACCTGCGCGCGGAGCTCGTGAATGCCGAGGGGAAGGTCGTCGCGCGCGGAACCGTCTACGGCCTCCGTTCGTCGAGCACCTGTGACTGCGGCTGCAAAGACGAAGGCGACGACGGGACCGAGTCCTACCCACGGCTCGTTCAGGCATTCGTGCCCGACGTCGAGCCGGGCGCACTCCTCAGGATCACGCGAGCCGGCGAGCCCGTGTGGAGCCGGACCGCGCCGGCACGAAGGCCGAAGATCGGGGAGGCCGCAGCCGAGCTCGAGGAAGACGAGCTGCGCCTGACGTGGTCGGTCGAGGTGAGCGGTGAGCAGGAGCCGGAGATCTGGGTTCAGTGGTCCACCGATCGTGGCAGGAACTGGCATGCGCTCGGCGCCAACTTGCGCGGCACCTCGGCCGTCCTCGATGCTCGCGGCTTGCCCGCGGGCCGCGTCGGGATCCGGCTGCTCGTGAGCGATGGGTTCCACACGGCCGTGTCGCGAGTGCTCACCGTGACCGTCCCGCGCCGCCCGCTCGAAGTGAGCATTCTCAGTCCGCGTGACGGGCAGACGTTCGTGGCGGGCTATCCGATGCGACTTTGGGGAGCGGTGGCCGAGGCGCTCGCCGAGCGCGTGCCGGACGAGGCTGCCCGGTGGCTCGTCGACGGTAACGAGGTCGCGGTCGGCTTCGACGCATTCGTCGAGGCGCCGGCGCCGGGCGAGCACCGCGCCACTCTCACTGTCAAGACGCGCGAGGGAAGCGCCGAAAGGTCGGTCGTCTTCACAACCGTCGAGCTGCCGGAGGAACGGGACGAGGACGAGACCGACTAGCCGAAATCGCGTCTCGGCCGCTTCGGCCGCGCGTGGTGTCCAAGGGCCCAACTCGGCTCATTGCGGAGGAGGTCAAAAGCGATGAAGAACGACTCGTCAGCTCCGGAGATTCAGGACCGGATGCGTGGTGCAGCAGAGCTGCTGACGACGCTCAGCGAACGCCCGGAGCCGCTCGGCGAGCTCCGAGGAGCGCTCGACGAACTCGACCCTTCGCGCTTCGGGGGCGTCCTGCGCGAGACACTGGGTGGCTTCGAGGTGCCGCCGGACAAGTGCGACCCGTACGTACGCGTGATCGTCACGATCCTGAAGCCGCCGAAGTTCGTCCGCCGTTGCGAGTGGGTGGCCAAGCGGCTCGAGCCCCAAGACGGGGCGACGCTGGCCGAGTCCGTCGCGGGGGGAGCCACCGCTGAACGACTGACCGAGCTGCTCGAGGCGTTGGGGCTCATCAAGTGTGAGTGGGTACCCGAAAGCCAGAGCCAGACGCTCGAGGTCGACAAGTTCGTCCGGGGCGTCTGTCCTCCCGGGACGTTCTGAGCCGGCCAAGGCTCTCGGTACCGCCGCAAGCGAGCGTAGGCGGCCGTCTCGCCGCCGCGCTCGCACGTGCCTCGACCACGGTGAACTAGACGGGCGCGAGGCCGCGCGCCTTGCGGCTCGCGGCCGTCAGGCGCTTCTGCGCCGAGAGCTCGAGCTTCCGCATGCGGATGTCGGTGGGCGTGACCTCGACGCACTCGTCCTCCGAGATGTACTCGAGCGCCTGGTCGAGCGCCAGCGGGCGCGGCGGGATGAGCCGAACCGTCGCGTCGGCCGAGGGCGCGCGCGTGTTGGTCAGCTTCTTCTCCTTCGTCGCGTTCACGTCGAGGTCTTCCGCGCGGGCGTTCTCGCCGACGATCATCCCCTCGTAGACGTCCACGCCGGGGCCGACGAAGAGCGAGCCCCGCTCCTGGAGGTTCAGGATCGCGTACGAGGTCGTCGTTCCTCGTCGATCCGCGACGAGCGCTCCGGTCGGCCTCGTGCGGAGCTCTCCGAACCACGGCTCGAAGCGCTCGAAGACGTGGTGCAGGATCCCGGTCCCGCGCGTCTCCGTCAGGAACTCCGTGCGGAAGCCGATGAGCCCGCGCGCGGGCACGATCACCTCCATCCGGATCCAACCGCTGCCGTGGTTGACGAGCGCCTCGGTCCGGCCCTTGCGCAGCGCGAAGAGCTGGGTCAGGACGCCCATGTACTCCTCCGGCGCGTCGATCGAGACCCGCTCGACCGGCTCGTGCACGCGGCCGTCGATCTCCCGCGTCACCACCTGCGGCTTCCCGACGGTGAGCTCGAAGCCCTCCCGGCGCATCTGCTCGACGAGTACGGCCAGCTGGAGCTCGCCGCGTCCCTGCACCTCCCAGGTATCCGGAGACTCGGTCGGGAGGATGCGGAGCGAGACGTTGCCGACCAGCTCGCTGCGCAGCCGACCCTCGACCAGCGTCGCGGTGACCTTGTCGCCCGAGAGCCCGGCGAGCGGGGAGGTGTTGATCCCGATCGTGATGGAGAGCGACGGCTCGTCCACGGCGATCACCGGAAGCGGCCGTGGGTCGTCCGGGTCGGCGAGCGTCTCCCCGATCGTCACCTCGGCGATGCCGGCGACGGCGATGATCTCGCCTGGCCCTGCCGCATCGGCGTCGACGCGGTCGAGCGCCTCGGTCACGTACAGCTCCGTGACCTTCGCCCGTTCGATCGTCCCGTCCGCGCGGCACCACGCGATCTGCTGCCCGCGCCGGATCGTCCCCTGCACGACCCGGCAGAGCGCGAGCCGGCCGACGTACGCCGAGGCGTCGAGGTTCGTGACGAGCGCCTGCAGCGGATGGCCCTCGTCGTAGGTCGGCGCGGGGATGTGCTCGAGGATCAGGTCGAGCAGCGGGCGCAGGTCCTGCTCGAGCTCGTCCGGATCGGGTGAGAGCGACGCCCGGCCGGCCCGCGCGTTGCAGTACACGATCGGGAACTCGATCTGGCTCTCGTCGGCATCGAGGTCGAGGAAGAGCTCGTAGACCTCGTTGACGACGTCTTCGATCCGTGCGTCCGGCCGGTCGACCTTGTTCACGACGAGAATCACGGGCAGCCGCGCCTCGAGTGCCTTGCGCAGCACGAAGCGCGTCTGCGGCAGCGGCCCCTCGCTCGCGTCGACGAGCAGGAGCACGCCGTCGACCATCGTGAGCCCGCGCTCGACCTCGCCACCGAAGTCCGCATGGCCGGGCGTGTCGACGATGTTGATCTTCGTCCCGCCGTAGCGGACGGCCGTGTTCTTGGCCAGGATCGTGATGCCCTTCTCGCGCTCGAGGTCCATCGTGTCGAGCACGCGCTCGGCGACGTCCTGGTTGGCGCGGAACGCGCCTGACTCCCACAGGAGGGCATCGACGAGCGTCGTCTTCCCGTGGTCGACGTGCGCGACGATTGCGACGTTGCGGATCTCGGAGCGGACGGCCACGCGCCGAGCGTATCGGCTCGAGACTTACCGTCCGGCGAGCGCGGCCAGGTACCGATCGGCGGAGCGGAGTACCTTCGCCTTCGCTTCCTTGGCGACGATCGTGCTCCACCAGGCGCCGTACACGCGGTCGAACTCGAGCGTCTCGACGATCGCGCGGATTCGCCGGATCTCCTGCGCCGACAGCGGGATCAGGTTCGGGTAGCTGTACATGAAGCTCACCCAGTCGCGATCGGCGACGACCTGGACGATGTCCCCGGACAGGAGGGCACCGCGGCCCTCCGCGCCGGCGCGCCAAAGGCAGACAGTCCCGCCGTCGAAGTGCCCGCCGAGGCGGACGAGCTCGAGACCGTCCGAGACTTGCAGCCGCTCGCCCGACCAGTGCTCGATTCGGTCGCTCGGCCGCATCACCCACTGCCGATCGGCCTCGTGCAGGAGCACGCGCGCGTCGAAGTGCTCGGCCCACTCGACCATCGCCGAGTAGTAGTGCGGATGCGAGATGGCGATCGTGTGGATGCCGCCCGCCTGCTCGACCGCGTCGGCGGTCTCCTCGTCGAGCAGGCTGACGCAGTCCCAGAGCAGCCCGTCGACGAGGAGCGCCCGCTGCCCGATCGCGAAGCCGGGCTCCGTGCCGATGCCGACCAGCCGCGGCTCCTGCTCCTCGACGCGGTTGCGGCGCTCGCCTGCCAGTGCGTCCATGGTCGTCCAGCGTTGCCCCAAGTAGCCGACGTACTGGCGCTCGTCGAGACAGATCGGACACTCGCTCGGCGTCTCGTGCGACGGCGGGAACTGCGTCCCGCAGGTCGTACAGATGAACGCGCTAGCCATTACCGGTGGACGTCGATGGCGGCTTCGCGAACGCGCTCGAGGTTCCGCAGGATGTCGTCCAGCGGAACAGGAGCGTGTCGTTCCGCCCGAGTCGCATCCGGCCGTGGGAGGACGACGAGGCGGTCGACTCCGAGCTCTGCGTACTTCGCGACCGTCCGTCGGTCGAACGGCCCGACCGGTGTCACGGTGATCTCGAGCTCGCCGAGGTCGGCCGGGCGTTCGTGGCGTTGCGCGGTCTGCTCGAGCGCATCGATGCACCCCTTCGTGTCGTCGGGCGTGAGGCCGAAGCCGTACCAGCCGTTGCCCATGGTGACCGCGCGGCGCAGTGCTGCACGGCTCCAGCCGCCGATGACGATAGGCGGCGTTGGCTGCTGGACGGGGCGCGGGAACGCCGTCACGCCCTCGAACGAGCTGAACTCGCCCTGGTGGACGGGCCGCTCCATCGTCCAGAGCGCGCGAATTGCGCGCAGGTAGTCGTCCGTGCGCGCGCCTCTCCGCTCCAGCGGGACACCGAGCGCTTCGAACTCGGGCTCGAGATAGCCGGCGCCGACGCCGATGATGAGGCGGCCTTCCGAGACGACATCGAGGCTCGCGAGCTCCTTCGCGAGCACGAGCGGGTTCCGCTGCGGCAGCACGATGATGCCGCTGGCGACACGGAGCGTGCTGGTACGGGCCGCGATCAACGTGAGCGCGACCACGGTGTCGAGCATCGGCGCCTCTGGAGGGAGCGGCGAGGCGGGAGTCTTCGGATCGGGAAGCACGACGTGCTCGCCCGTCCAGACGGACTCGAACCCGGCGGCTTCCGCGGCCTGCGCGACCCGCACGGCGGCGTCGGGCTCTCCGCAGGTCGAGAAGTTGATTCCGAACAGGCCGATCTTCACGGTGACGACAGAGTGCTACGCAGAAGGGCCGTTTTCGCCAACGTCAGGAACGGGCGTCCAGTAGCGCCCTGACCGAGTGTCCCATCGCATATCTCATTTCGCGGTACCGACGCTTGCCGCGCTTCGCAACGGTGAAAAGCTCTGGATACGCCTTCCTGCGATTGGCTTCGTAGTCGGCGGGCACGACGTTCGTTCGTAGGAGATGCTGGTTCCGAAGCACGTACTCTGAAGTGTTCCTGCGGTTGAGCTTCACCTTCTTGAACCAAGACGTATGTGCTGTGAGATCCGGTTTCCGCTTTCGAATGGCTGAGATCGGTACGTGATTACAGGCGATGCTCTGGGCAATTTCATCGCGTGAGTACACGGCGTGGGCGAACGACTGAAATTTTCTCTCGATGTCCGCACGTGGGTAACAATAGGAGTACTCATAAACCAAAGTCTTCGGCCATGGAATCGGCCTCATCGTCCACGTTTGACGATAGCCTCCTAGGGGTTCGCCATGGCGTCGGATCTCGCCGAGCTGGACAATGGTCGTCGCTCGTCGGTCTAGCCACAGATTGTCGATGTCATACCAGTAGCGTGTTCTCGGCAAGGGAATCACGGGCGTTCCAAGCTTCGCGACCTTTCTGCACAAGTAGTCGTAGTCTTCATCGGACTCGACGGCGAGCGCTTCATCTGCGTCGGAGACAAGTATCCACGTGTCGTCGTCGTACCTATCGAGGAGGTAGCGCCGAGCGAGCTCTCTCTGTGCTCTGTCCGCTGCCAAGCCCTGCTCGTCGATGTTTCCTGTGCGATCTACTTGCGGAAAGCGGTGTGTGCCCGAAATGATCGTGATCCGATCCTTGAAGGGATCGAAGCGCGGATCGCCGTCGATCATTTCCCGGGCAAAGAGCCCCTTGAAGTTCGCCTGGTGCGTGTATTCGTTCTCCACGAGCACCCATTCCGTGACGTAACGCGCTCCAAGGTTGAGTTTGATCAGGAGGACTTCCTTTTCGTGTGGCTCCGAAAAGAGAAAGGCGTCGACGATTCTCATCTCGCCTTTCTCCTCATGACCTGAGCCCGCGTCGCTACGCCGAGTCGCGACCGCCGAAGGCGGCTCGGCGGGCGATATCGGCCTCGTCCACCATGTGCCCGTCGCGGGCGACATAGCCGTCCTTCCCGCCGATGACGAGCAGCACGAGGTCGTCCTCGTCGCTCGCGTTCGAGACCTTGCGCGGCGTCGTCGACTGGACGTGCAGCAGGCCGCCGGGGCCGAGGATCCGCTCGTCACCCTCCACCTCGATGCGCGCGGTGCCTGCATGCACGAAGTAGAGCTCGTCCTGCGTGTCGTGGTAGTGGTGGAACCCCTCGTAGCTCGGCGGGTAGACGATCGCGTTCACGCCGAATGCCGTGATCCCGAGGGGAACGCGGATCTTCCGGAAGCCGTAGCTCTCTCCGAGCTCGTCGATCGAGCTCATCGCGTACGTGGCCATCGATTCAGGTCTCCTTTCCGTCGAGCAGGAAGTGGGCGGTCCGGCGCAGGCCGTCCTCGAGGTCGACCCTGGGCTCGAAGCCTAGGAGACGTTTCGCCTCGCTCACGTCGGCCCACGAGTTCCGCAGGTCACCGGGTCGTGGCGGCAGGTACTCGCGCTCCACCGGCTTGTCGAGCAGTCGGCCGATCGTGTCCGCCAGCGCGTTGACCGTCGTCGGCGTCCCGGCGGAGACGTTGAAGATGCGACCGCTCGCGCCGTCCGCGCTCGCCGCAAGAAGGTTCGCCGCGACGACGTTGTCGATGTACGTGAAGTCGCGCGACTGCTCGCCGTCGTCGAAGACCGTCACGGGCTTGCCCGCGGCGATCGCCGTGATGAAGAGCGGGACGACCGCGGCGTACTGGGAGGTCGGGTCCTGCCGCGGCCCGAAGACGTTGAAGTAGCGGAGCACGACGGTCTCGAACGAGTGGTAGACGCGGCTGAAGCTCACGCAGTAGCGCTCCGCGGCGAGCTTCGCGACGCCATAGGGCGAGATCGGGTCGGGGGCCATCGTCTCGCGCAGCGGCAGCTCCTCCTGGTTTCCGTAGATCGAGGACGACGAGGCGAAGACGACGCGGCGCACGCCCTCGTCGCGCGCCGCGAGCTGGACGTTCAGCGTGCCCTCGACGTTGACGGCACTCGACGTGAGCGGGTCCTGCACGGAGCGAGGCACGGACCCCAGCGCGCCGAGATGGAAGACGATCTCCGTCCCGCGCACCGCGTTGTGCACGCGCTCGTAGCTCCGGAGCTCACCCTCGACGACCTCGACGTCGTGCTCGAGCCCGGCGAGATTCCTCCGGCTCCCGGTCGAGAAGTTGTCGAGCACCCGCACGTCGTCGCCGCGCGCGAGGAGCGCGCGCACGAGGTTCGAGCCGATGAAGCCCGCGCCGCCGGTGACGAGCACCTTCATGCCGCGATCTCCAGCACGTCAGGCATCGGCGTCATCATCGACGGTTGCTGCGCCGGCTGCCGCGAGACCGAGCATCAGGCTCGTCGCGGCCTGCAGCGGGATGCCCGACACGATGCCGAGCGAGGCCCACTCGCCCGCCAGGGTCAGCAGCGCGCCGAGCGAGACGAGCCCCGCGCCAACGGCCCACGGCGTGGCCGCATGGCGCGCGGTCCGCCAGGCGAGGACGAGCCCGGCTCCGCCGACGGCGAGCAGGAGCGCGAGGCCGACCAGTCCAG
>CAVXPS010000007.1:0-651617 GCA_963763815.1 uncultured Actinomycetes bacterium | reverse complement strand
TCCCCGGTCTAGCCTCGGTACGACTTGGAACCAACCGAAAAAGGCCTGTTTTGCAGGCCTTTTTCAGTAGTGGAGGCGGGGGGAATCGAACCCCCGTCCGCAGCCGCACCGACAGAACATCTACGAGCGTAGTCCGCGCTTGATCTCACCCGCCGGCCGGTTCACGGACGACCACCGTCGGGCCAGCCGATCCTTTGGTGTCGCGCTTCGGGCGATCGACTCTCCCTAGGCGCCAAGCCCGATCGTTGGCGCCGGATTCCGGGTCTCGGGCCCAACCCGGGCCGGCGACGCCTCACCTAGATTCGACTAGGCAGCGTATGCGAGTTCGTTCTTGTTCGCATGTGTTTGGTGCCGGTTGATTTACGAGGCCAACCGGCGACCTCGGCTCGCAGCTCTGCCGGAGAACCGACCACGTCGATACCTGGTCGCCCCCGTATGTGTGATTCAAGGGCCCAGGATAGCTGCCGATAAGCGCAGTGGCTCGGTCGCGGACCGGAAAACGCGTGCCGGAACACGGGAATCGGAGAAAGGACGCGCTGTGGCATTGCTGATGGAGGAGCGTTTCGAAGGCCTCGCAGACCTGAAGGAACGGGCTCAGGCGGAGGTCTCGAAGGTCGTCGTCGGGCAGGAGCGCACGGTCGAGCTGATGCTCGTCGCGGCGCTCGCACACGGTCACGTCCTCCTCGAAGGCCCTCCCGGCAGTGCCAAGACGCTGCTCTCGCGCGCCGTGGCGCACATGCTCGGAGCGACCTTCAAGCGCATGCAGTTCACGCCCGACACGACTCCTGCGGAGCTCATCGGGCAATCGATCCTTCGCGGCGGCGAGCCGCACTTCGTGCCGGGCGTCGTCTTCACGAACGTGATGCTCGCCGACGAGATCAACCGCACGCCTCCCCGCACGCAGGCCGCGCTCTTCGAGCCGATGCAGGAGCGGCAGGTGACGGTCGACGGCCGCTTCCACAAGCTTCCCGATCCCTTCCTCGTCATCGCCACCCAGAACCCGTACGAGCACGAAGGTGTGTTCCCCCTCCCCGAGTCGCAGCTCGACCGGTTCCTCTTCAAGCTCCACCTCGACTACTGCGACGCGGACGCCGAGCTCTCGATGCTCAACCTGCCGCACAACGGCATCGCCCCGGACATGCTCGGCGAGGTGCGACCGCTCCTCGGCGTCGTCGGGCTCGACAGAGCGCGTGAGGAGATCGACACGACGACCGTCCCCGAGTCCGTCGGCCGCTACATCATCGCCGTCGGCCGCCGGACGCGAGAGCTTCCAGAGCTCGAGCTCGGAGCGAGCTCGCGATCGCTGATCCACCTCCTGAGCGCGTCGAAGGCAGCGGCACGTCTGAACGGCCGCGGGCACGTCACGATCGGCGACGTCCGCGAGATGGCGCCGTACGTCCTCCGGCACCGCCTCATGGTGCGCGACGGGGCGACGACGCAGGAAGCGGCGCTTCAGCACGCACTCGATTCCGTGCCGGCCCCCGTCGACCCAGTCGCCGGCTAGCGCACAAGACCCGGGGCCGCTCGCCGCAGAGAGCGGTCTCGGGCCGCCACTCCTGCACGGGTACGTGCCCCTTCCGAGCCTCACGCCCATGCCCTCGAGAGCCGATAGGAGAGGTCGATGACCGAGGTCTACAAGAGCCTCGTCGACCTTCGCGAACGCGCGAAGGAGGAGGTCTCGAAGGTGGTGCTCGGCCAGGATCGCGCGGTCGAGCTCCTGCTCGTCGCAGCGCTCGCGCGCGGCCACGTCCTCGTCGAGGGCCCGCCGGGAAGTGCGAAGACGCTGCTCGGACGCGCGATCGCGCACATGCTCGGCGCATCCTTCAACCGGATCCAGTTCACGCCGGACACGGCGCCCCGTGAGCTCGTCGGCGAGTACGTCGAGAAGTTCGGGCAACGGGTCTTCGAGCCCGGCGTCGTCTACACGAACGTCCTGCTCGCGGACGAGATCAACCGCACGCCGCCACGCACGCAGTCCGCCCTCCTGGAGGCGATGCAGGAGCGTCAGGTCACCGTCGAGGGCCGGAGCCACAAGCTCAAGGACCCGTTCCTCGTCATCGCCACGCAGAACGGCAACGAGTACGAGGGCGTCTACCGGCTGCCCGAGTCGCAGCTCGACCGGTTCCTCTTCAAGGTCGAGCTCGAGTACGCCGACGAGGACGCCGAGCTCGGCATGCTCGACCTCCCGCACGACGGCCTGATGCCGGACATGATCGCGGACATCCATCCGATGCTCGGGGTCGTCGGGCTCGAGAAGGCACGGTACGAGCTGAACTCGACCGTCCTCCCCACCGAGGTCGCGCGCTACATCGTGGCCGCGGGCAGGCGCACGCGAGAGCTTCCCGGCGTGCAGCTCGGCGCGAGCTCGCGCTCGCTCATCCACCTCGCGAGCGCTTCGAAGGCGATTGCCCGCCTCGCGGGTCGAGACACGGTCGAGGTCGACGACGTCCGCGAGATCGCGCCGTACGTGCTTCGCCACCGTCTCATCGTGGATCCGCGGGTCGATGCGGACGACGTGCTGTCCGAAGCACTCGAGAGCGTCTCGGCACCCGAGTCCGAGCTGACGCTCGCGCTCTTCTGAGGCATCCGCGGGCTCAGCCCGCGGATGCCTCGTTCAATGCACGTCGTCCCAGCACCTCGGCGAGGTGCAGACGGAACTCGCTGCTCGCGGCATGATCGGACGGCGGGTTCCGGTCCTTGGAGATCAACGCCGCCGCCTCGTCGATCGAGGCGCCACCTGCCAGCGCCTCCTCCGCGGCACGGGCGCGAACCGGGGTCGCGCCCATGTTCGTGAGCGCGATCGCCGCCTTCGAGATCGACCCGTTGTCCCGCTCCACGACAGCGGCGACACCGACGGTCGCCCAGTCCTGAGCCCGTCGCGCCATCTTCACGTACGACCACCCCGCGTTGGGGCCGAGCTTCGGCGCGCGGATCTCGACGAGCATCTCGCCTTCCTGCAGAGCGGTCTGGAAGACGCCCGTACAGAAGTCGAGGGCCGGGATGGTCCGCTCGCCGCCCGCGCCCCGGACGACCATCTCGGCGTCGAGAGCGAAGAGAACGGCCGGGAGGTCCGACGCGGGATCACCGTGCGAGATCGAGCCGCCGATCGTGCCGCGGTGCCGAACCTGGGGATCGCCGACCTGGCCAGCGGTGAACGACACGATCGGACAGTGCTCCTGGAGGAGCGGAGCATCGCGAACGTCCTTGTGCCGTGTCACCGCCCCGATCGCGATGTGGTCGCCGCCGTCCTTGACGTAGCTCAGCTCGTCGAGCCCTCCGATGTCGATCAGGCGCGACGGCCGGGCGAGCCGGACCTTCATCGCCGGTAGCAGCGAGTGCCCGCCGGCGAGCAGCTTCGTGTCCTCTCGCTCGCCCAGCAACTCGATGGCGTGCTCGACGCTCTCGGCGACCTCGTAGTCGAACGCTGCGGGAATCACGGCTTCGCCTCCTGGATCGCCCGCCACACCCGTTCGGGTGTCGCGGGTAGCTGCATGTCCGTCACGCCGAACGGGGAGAGCGCGTCGACGACGGCGTTGATCACCGCCGGCGCCGCCGCGATCGTGCCCGTCTCCCCCACGCCCTTCACACCGAGCGGGTTGTCCGCCCGTGTCTCGGTGCGATCGGTCTCGAACGAGGGAAGCTCGGCCGCGGACGGCACGAGGTATGTCGTCAGCGTCGTCGTCTGGAGGTTCGCGTCCTCGTCGTAGACACCCTCCTCGAAGAGCGCGGCGGCGATCCCCTGGGTGATGCCCCCGTGCACCTGGCCGTCGATGATCATCGGGTTGACGGGGACGCCGACGTCGTCCACCGCGACGTAGCGGAGCAGCCGCGTGTCGCCGGTCTCCGTGTCCACCTCGACCACCGCGGCATGAGCTCCGGCCGGCCACGAGAAGTTGGGCGGGTCGAACACGGCCGTCTCCTCGAGCCCCGGCTCCATTCCGTCCGGGAGGTTGTGCGCCGAGTGTGCGGCGAACGCGACCGCCTGGATGGTCATGTTGCGGTCGGCCGAGCCCTTGACGCTGAACGTCCCGTTCTTGAACTCGAGGTCGTCCTCGGACACCTCGAGCTGGTGGGCGACGATCCTGCGCGCCTTGTCGAGCACCTTCTCGCTCGCGTGCCAGAGCGCGATGCCGCCCACGGTCAGCGAGCGGCTCCCGTAGCTGTCCATCCCCTGCTGGGAGACCGCCGTGTCGCCGTGGAGCACCTCGACGTCGTCGACACCGACGCCCAGCTGGTCGGCGACGATCTGGGCCCAGGACGTCTCGTGACCCTGCCCGTGCGGCGACGTGCCCGTCACGACCTGCACCGAGCCGAGCGGCTGGAAGCGGATCGTGGCGCTCTCCCAGCCGCCGACGGCGTAGCGGATCGCGCCGAGGATGCGGGAGGGGGCGAGGCCGCACATCTCGTTGTAGGTGGAGAAGCCGACGCCGACCTGCTTCGTGTCCTTGCTCGCGCGCCGGTTCTCCTGGTCCGCGCGGATCGCGTCCAGGTCGAGCATCTCGAGCAGGCGGTCGAGCGTCGCGTGGTAGTCGCCCGCGTCGATCGTGAGCCCGGACGCCATCGTGTACGGGAACTCCTGTACGAAGTTCCGACGGCGAAGCTCGACCGGGTCGATCCCGAGCTCGGCCGCAAGCGCGTCCATCGTCCGCTCGAGAACGTACGTGGCCTCGGGTCGCCCGGCGCCGCGATACGCGTCCGTCGGCGTCGTGTGCGTGAAGACGCCCGTGAAGGTCACGCTGTAGTTCGGGATCGCGTACGGCCCGGAGTAGATCCACGCGCCGAGGAGCGGGATCCCCGGCGTCACGAGCTGGAGGTACGCGCCCATGGCGCACAGCGCCTCCGACTTGACCGCCGTGATCTTCCCGTCCTTCGTCGCCGCGAACGTCAGCTCGTGGACGACATCCCGCCCGTGGATCGTCGCGACGTAGTTCTCGCTGCGCTCCTCGGTCCACTTCACCGGTCGCCCGAGGCGCTTGGCGAGGGCGACCGCGAGGTAGTCCTCGGCGTAGGCGTCGCACTTCGAGCCGAATCCGCCGCCGACGTCGGGGGCGATCACGCGCATCTTCGACTCGGGGATCCCGAGGACGAGCTGCATCGTGAAGCGGAGGATGTGCGGGATCTGCGTGGCGCTCCAGAGCGTCACGTCACCGGTGGGGCCGACCTGCGCGAGCACGCCACGCGTTTCCATCGCGTTAGGGATCAGCCGCGGCTGGAAGTACCGTCGCGTGACGACGACGTCGGCGGCGTCGATCGCCTCCTGCACGTCATCGGTCTCGAGCTTCCAGACGTAGCACTCGTTCGTCTCGAGATCGGCGTGGACGAGCGGCGCACCGTCCGCGAGCGCCTTCTCGACGTCCGCGACGGCGTCGAGTGGCTCGTAGGCCACCTCGACCAGCTCGGCGGCGTCCTTCGCGATCGCACGAGTTTCCGCGACGACGACTGCGACGCCGTCGCCCTGGTAGCGAGCCTCGTCCTTCGCAAGCGGAAAGTGCGGCGGCATCTTGATGTCCTCGGTGACCGGCCATGCGCATGGCATGCCGCCGGCCCAGTCGTCCGCGAGATCGGCACCGCTGAACGCAGCGACGACGCCCTCGAGGGCACGGGCGGCATCGAGGTTCACGCCTTTGATGCGCGCGTGCGGGTAGGGGCTGCGTACGACGACCATCGCGAGCGTGCCCGGCAGCGTCAGGCTGTCGACATATGTGCCGCGGCCGCGGAGAAGTGCGTCGTCCTCCTTGCGCTTGACGGAGCTCCCGACGAACGGCTCGCTCTCAGCGACGGCCATCTACCTCACCCCCGCGGCGGATGCGACCGCCTGGACGATGTTGTGGTACCCGGTGCACCGGCAGAGGTTCCCTTCGAGGCCGATCCTGATCGCGTCCTCGTCGGTCGCCTCCCCGCTCTCGATGAGGCTCACGGCGGCGAGCACCATGCCCGGCGTGCAGTAGCCGCACTGGAGAGCGTGGTTGTCGTGGAACGCCTGCTGGACAGCGTGCAGGTCGCCGTTCGAGGCGAGACCCTCGATGGTCGTGATCTCGCGCCCGTCGGCCTGGACGCCGAGCATCGTGCAGGACTTCACCGACTCTCCGTCGACGAGCACCGTGCAGGCACCGCAGGCCGAGGTGTCGCAACCGACGTTCGTTCCGGTCAGGCCGAGGCGCTCTCGGAGCACGTACACGAGAAGCTCGCGAGGCTCCAGCTCGAGCTCGTGACGCTCGCCGTTCACGGACAGCGCTACGCGTCTCAACGCGCCCTCCTCTCCTCGTTGGGGCGAGAGGCGAGCCTAACGCCTCCCCGTTGCTGTTGCCAAACGGGCACCGAGCGCCGCTAACCGGTCAGTCCGACCACCAGCCCTGCTCCATCTCGGCGTCGTTCGGCTGGCCGTTCGCCGGTGCTCCAAACGCGAGGATCTCGGCGCCGTCCACCCCGGCCTCGAAGCCGCGCATCGTCCCGCTCCCGACCCGAACGGCGTCCCACCGCCGAAGCTCGACGACCTCGTCGTCCAGCTTCATCCGCGCGCTTCCGCTCACGAGCACATAGATCTCCTCCTGGTCGGCGTGCTTGTGCCCGAAAGGGATCCGGAAGTTCGGCGCGAGGCGTTGGTAACTGAGAGCCGTGGTCTGGCCCTCGAGCTCACCGCGCGCGAACCGTGCTTCGAGTTCCGGCGAGAGCCCGAACTTCGGCGCCGCGTCCTCGATCTCCTTGAGGTTCGCGACGGCGTACTTGCTCATGCCGCTTCGTTTCCCGGCCGGACAGCATTCGAAACGACGGTCAACGACGTCGCCGCAGCGCACGCTCCATCTGCCGCTTCGCCTCGCGGTCGGCGATCACGCGCCGCTTGTCCTGGCGCTCGCGGCCGCGGGCGAGAGCGAGCTCGAGCTTTACACGCCCGTCGCTGAAGTACATCCGCGTGGGGACGAGCGTGAGGCCGCGCTCGCGCACCTTCGCGTGGAGCGAGTCGATCTCGTTGCGGTGGAGCAGGAGCTTGCGGTCGCGCCCCGGCTCGTGTGCGAACGCCGCGCCGCCGGGCGCGTACTCGGCGATCGACGCACCGACGAGCCAGGCCTCGCCGTCACGGATGTCCACGTACGCCTGGCCGAGCTGGACCTGGCCGTCCCGTGCCGACTTCACCTCGGAGCCGGTCAGGACCACGCCGGCCTCGACGCGCTCGATGAGCTCGTAGTCGAACCGCGCGCGGCGGTTGTCGGCGATCAGCTTCTGCCCGTCAGCCACTCGCGGAGTGTAGGGCCGGCTCCGTCAGCGCCGGTGGTCTTCAGGGCCGGACATGTCCGGCCCCTACGCGGGCGGTACGAATCACCCCGGGTCGGACGGGCCGAACGGATCACGCGGGTCGTACGGCGGCACGGACTACCGATAGTCGTAGGGGCCGGATATATCCGGCCCTACGCAGCCGTCAGTCGTCGACCGCGTCCGCCAGGCGCCGTGCGAGCTCACGGAGCATCGCGAGCGCGACCGCGTGATCCGATTCGACGAGCGCGATCGCCTCGTCCCTCGGGATGCCGAGGCACCGGACCGGGGTCGACGCACGCACGCGCGCAACCCTGTCCGTGTGGGGATTCAGCAGCGCCAGCTCGCCGAAGAAGTCGCCCGGCCCGAGCGTGAAGTGCCCGCCGCGAGCGTCCACGTTGACCCGCCCTTCGAGGATCACGAACATCCCCGAGCCAGGGTCGCCGGGCAGCGCGAGCACCCGCCCGGGCGCGCTCGTGACCTCGCCGGCGCAGGCTGCGACGCGCTCGAGGCTCGCGTCCGAGGCACCGCGGAACAGCGGCAGCGCGCGCAGCTCTTCGACCGTCATGACGCGGGTCCTATCACGCGCTCACCGCGTCCGGGTGCTTCGTCCTCTGCGGCCAAGCCTGCCGTGGGCGGTGCCCGCGCGCCCGTCGCGGCCCTGACAGCGATCGCAGAGCGGGAACCAGGGCGGGCACGAGCGGCCACACGAGCGGCAGCGGCCGATCGTCGGCGACTCGACCTCGAGCCGCAGGCACGCGACGACACGCTCGGCCGCGGTCTCCTCCAGGGCTGCGGCGCGCTCGATCGTCACCCCGCCGACTCCCGGGTACTGGAGCGCGAACCAGCGCAGGATGCTCGCCTCGCGTCCCGCCTGCTCCGCGTCCTCCAGGCGCGCGCCGCTCAGCCGCTTGGCGTCGAGCAGGAACGCCAGGTGCGGGCGCGCCACCCGGTCGCCCGCGATTGCGAGCGCGAGGCTCGAGAGGAGCTCGAGCCCGTCCTCGTCCACCGGCGCGTTCACGAGCTTCCAGGTGTCCTCCAGTGAGATGTTGCGACCGCGCTCGAAGAGGCGCCGCTGCACGGCGTCGAGGCGAAGCCTGATCGGCTGGAGCGACTCGACGGCGAGCCAGCTCTCGTGCGCCCACTCCCTGATCGCGACCCGGTGCCAGGCGGCGAGGGCGGCGTCCAGATAGCGCGGGTCGTCCACGCCGAGATCGGAGAGACGCGGCCGGATCCGGGCCTCGTCGACAGCGCGGTACCCGCGGTGGCCGCCCGGCAGCTCGACGTGCGGCTCCAGGCCCGACTCGACGAGCTCCGCGTCCGCCTCGCCCCAGCCGAGCCCGGTGAGGACGCCGACGTGCCCGCGCTCGACCAGCCCGAAGCGGCCGGCGCGGCCCGCGATCTGCGCGAGCTCCCACGCGAGCAGCGGCCGGCGCACCTCACCGTCGAACTTCGTCGTCTCGGCGAACAGCAGCGTCTCGCACGGGAGATTCACGCCGTGCCCGAGGACGTCGGTCGCGACGCAGACCTCCGCGGCTCCCGAGAGGAAGCGGTCGATCTCCTCACGTCGCGACGAGAGCGGCATCGCCCCGTAGAGCACCGCGACCCGGCCAGGATGGCGCCGGTTCACCTCGCCCGCGAGCGCAAGCACCGCGCGACGGCTGAACGCGACCACCACCGTGCCCGTCGTGAGCGAGGCGAGTGTCCGCTCACCGACGAAGTCGAGCGGCAGCTTGCGCTCGAAGACCTTCAGCTCGGCATCGGGGAACGCTCGGTCGACGAGGGGGAGCGCGTCGAGCGCGCCGAGCAGCAGGATCTGCCGGTACTCCCCGCCGAGCAGCAGCCGCGTCCACGCGGATCCGCGCTCCTCGTCGTCGGCCCACTGCACCTCGTCGAGCACGAGCAGCTCGCCGGACTGGGGCGCCATCTCGACCGTCGACGCGATGACGGGTGCGTGCTCGTTGATCCGCTCCTCGCCGGTGACGAGACCGACGTGGTCGACCCCGAGTCGCTCGCCGAGCCGCCGATGCGCCTCCTGCGCGAGCATTCGCAGCGGCCCCGCATAGACCCCGCGCCGCGCAGCGGCCAGCTCCTCGAGCGCGGCGTAGGTCTTCCCCGAGTTCGTGGGGCCGAGGTGCGCGACGACGCGCTCGGGCGGAATCGCCCGCGCCGGAAGCGTGATCTCGATCCGGCGCTCCGCCTGCTTCACGGCCTGGGCAGGCTTGCGCGCGCGCTCGGTGCGGCTCGGCCTCTTCTGCCGCCCGCGAGGTGGTCGTCGCTGTCTCACCGGCCAACCGTAGCGGTCGGTCGGGCGAGGCAAGCCTCGCCCCTACGACGTGTCACGAACGTCGGTCCCGAGGTGTAGGGGCGAGGCTTGCCTCGCCCACGACGTCAGACGCGCAGGAACTTGCGCAGCGTCAGCCCGGAGCCGAGCGCGCCGATGCCGAGCCCCACGACGAGCAGGATCAGCGACGTCCACATGAACGGCAGCGCCTGCACCTCGGCGCTCGTCCGATCGTTCGGGAGGATCGACGGGACCGCGATCTCGCGGCCGATGAAGAGGAGCAGGATCGCCGCCAGCGCCCCGACGAGGCCCGTAAGTACGCCTTCGAGCATGAACGGGCCGCGCACGAACCAGTTGGTGGCGCCGACCAGCTTCATGACCTCGACCTCGCGCCGTCGGGCGAAGATCGAGAGCCGGATCGTGTTGGCGATGTCGATGGTCGAGGCGACGAGCAGGACGATGATCGCGATCAGGAAGACGATCTGGATTCCACGCGCGAGCGCAAGGATGCGTTTCGAGACCTCCTTGCCCCAGGTCACCTCGTCCACCGCCACGAGCTTTGCGTTCTGGACGTCGAGCGCAATCGCCTCGGTGTCCTCGCCCCTGTTCGGGACGATGTCGAACGAGGCGGGCAGAGGGTTCGAGGCGAGGTTCGCGGTCAGCTCGGGCGCTCGCTTCTTCATGATCGCGAGCGCCTGATCCTTGTTGATGAACGTGACGCCGCCGGGCTGAACGCGCGGGTGCGACTCGAGGAAGACGCGCAGCTCGTTCACCTGCTTCGACGACGCCTCGTCCTTGATGAACGTGTGCACGGCGAGCTCGTTCTTCTTCGCGTCCGACCACGAGACGAGCCACGTGCCGAGGCCGATGAAGACCCCGAGCAGGAACATCCCGACGAGCACGGTGACCGCAGCCGCGAGGGTCGTCGACTTGTTCGCCCCGATCGAGCGGAGCGCCTCGGACATGAGGAGCTTGAAGCGCGTCACTCCCAGCCCATCACTCGGAGCCGTACCCGCCGCGGCGCTCGTCGCGGACGAGCTTCCCCTCCTCGAGCGCGATCACGCGCTTGCGCATCTTGTCCACCATCTCGCGGTCGTGCGTGACCATGAGGATGGTCGTGCCCGTGCGGTTGATCTGGTAGAGGAGCTGCATGATCCCGACGGACGTGTCGGGGTCGAGGTTGCCCGTCGGCTCGTCGCAGACGAGGAGCGGCGGGTGGTTGACGAACGCGCGCGCGATCGAGACGCGCTGCTGCTCGCCGCCCGAGAGCTCCTCCGGGCGGGAACCCATCTTGTGCGCCAGCCCGACCATGTTCAGCACCTCGGGGACCTTCTTCCGGATCTGCATGCTCGACTCGCCCTGGACGCGGAGCGCGTACGCGATGTTCTCCGACGCCGTGCGATTGGGCAGGAGCTTGAAGTCCTGGAACACGCAGCCGACGTTCCGGCGGAGATGCGGGACCTTCGAGCGCTTGAGCCGCACGAGGTCGCGGCCACCGACGACGATGCGTCCGTCGGTCGCGTCGAGCTCCTTCAGGATGAGGCGAATCACCGTCGACTTCCCGGAGCCCGAGGCCCCGACGACGAAGACGAACTCACCCTTCCCGATCGTGAACGAAACGCGGTCGAGCGCGACGACGCCCGGCTCGTAGACCTTCCGAACGTCCTCGAACACGATCATCGTCGACCCGTTCGGGTCGATCGTCGGCTCCTCCGGCGTCTCGATCGGCTGGATTTCAGGCTCGGCGATCGCCGTCATCGGGGTGTCTGTCGCAAGGTTGGTGTCCAGTACCGGGCGGGGAAGGCTGCGGCCACAGGCTGCTCCGGCTCGTAGAGGGGCAGGATTCTACCGGACATTCCGGCGGGCCTTCCTAGAGCACCTTCCCCGCCGCCTTGGCGAGGAGGTAGGCGTGGACGAAGCCGTCGATGCCGCCGTCGAGCACGGACTGCGTGTTCCCGACCTCGACGTCGGTCCGGTGGTCCTTCACGAGCTGATACGGGTGGAGCACGTACGAGCGGATTTGACTCCCGAAGCCGATGTCCTGCGCGGCGCCGCGCTCCCTCGCGAGCTCGGCCTCGCGCTTCTCCTCCTCGAGCTCGGCCAGGCGCGACTTGAGCATCCGGAGCGCGGTCTGCTTGTTCGACGTCTGCGAGCGCTCGTTCTGGCACTGGACGACGATCCCGGTCGGCAGGTGCGTGATCCGCACCGCCGAGTCCGTCTTGTTCACGTGCTGACCGCCGGCGCCGCTCGAGCGGTAGGTGTCGATGCGCAAGTCTGCGTCGTCGATCTCGATCGGCGCGTCGTCGGCGAGGAGTGGCGCCACGACGACCTGGGCGAAGGCCGTGTGGCGGCGGTGGGCGGCGTCGAAGGGCGACAACCGGACGAGGCGGTGCACACCGCGCTCGGCCTTGAGCGTCCCATAGGCGTTCTCGCCCCGCACGGTCATCGTCGAGGACTTGAGCCCCGCTTCCTCGCCAGGGCTGGCCTCGATCATCTCCCACTGGAACCCCCGGTCGGAGGCCCAGCGCTGGTACATGCGGAGGAGCATCTCCGCCCAGTCCTGTGCGTCCGTCCCGCCGGTGCCCGCGTGGATCTCGAGCAGCGCATCGCCCGCGTCGTACTGACCCGTGAAGAGGGCGTCCTCCTCGAGTCGCGCGAGCTCGCCCTCGACCTGGGAGACGAGCTGTGCGATCTCGCTTTCGTCCTCGCCGAGCTCGAGCAGCTCCTTCGAGTCCTCGAACTCCCGCTGGAGCCGCTCGTAGCGCTCGAGCTTGCGCGTCAGGCGCGCATGCTCGGTGGAGATGCGGGCCGCCTCGGCCTGGTCGTCCCAGAAGCCGGGCGCGCCCATGGCGGCCTCCAACTCGACGCGGCGGCGCTCGAGAGCACCCGGGTCAAAGGTAATCACGGACCCAGGCGAGCTGGGCCCCGATCTCCTCGAGGCGTTCGGGAAGCGGCTTGCCGTCGACCTCGGCCACGTGGCGATCGTACCCGGGAGTCGGTGACGGCGCCTCGCGCGGTGCCGACGCGCCGTCACCTCCTCGGAACGTCCGTCAGTCGTCGAGCTCCCGAAGGAACGCCTGCGCCATGACCCCATAGCCGTCCGTGTTCGCGTGGATGTCCTCGGCCGAGCACATCCACGTCCACTCGCACGCACGCAGCACGTTCACCGGCGTGCCGTCGACCAGGGTGAGATCGGTGACCGAGAACGCGCTCTCGACGTCCGCGACCTCGAGGCCGAACGCACCGTAAATCCCTTCCAGGAAGTTGTTGAGGCCGACGCTCGCCGCCACCCGCGCCTGGAGCGCTGCCAGGCTCTGCGTCTGGAACCACACGGGTGCGACGAACGGGTCGTAGTAGTTCATCCCGAGGATCGGGACGTCCGGCCCCGCTGCCGCCTGGAGCGCGGCCAAGATCGGCGGCAGGTTCTGCGCAACGGCGGCGGGCCCGCCTCCGCTCAGGACGTCGTTCGGCGCCGATGTCGATCGTGATGAACGCGATCTCGCCCGGCGTTCTCCTGGAGGAACGCCACGGCCTCCGCGAGCTGAGAGCCCTCCTCGTACGTGCAGAGCCCCCCGAAGCGGAGCGTCGTCGTCGTCTCCCCGCCGCAGCCGAGCTTGACCTCACGAAGCTGCGTGTAGCGATGCCGCGTCAGCTTGAAGAGCTGATCGGCATAACCGTGGTTGTAGCCGGGCGGCGACTCCCGGCTCGACGGTCCGCCGATCGGCTGGAGCCCCTGGGCGAGCGAATCGCCGAGCGAGACGTAGTAGGTCGCCTTGCTGCCCGCGGGCGCGCCGGGTACGACGAGCACCGCCGCGGCGAGCAATGCGAGCGCGACCGACAGCCTGAGGCGCATCGTCCACCTCCGTGGTCGACGTTCCAGAGGTACATACCCACAGTCGGCCCCGACTGGACCTCGTGGGAGAGACGTCAGGCGCTCAGGCGCCGTGGCAGCGCTTGTACTTCTTGCCCGAGCCGCACCAGCACGGGTCGTTCCGGCCGATGTCCTTGTGCTCGTTGACGGCCTGCGGCTGAAGGTCGAGCGGTGACGTCGGCCTGGGTGCGACCGCCGTGGCGGCCCCGGTGCCGGCGGCGGCGATCGCGTCCGCGCCCGCAGCGGTGTCATGCTCGTAGTGCAGCTGCCCGCCCGGTGCCTGCACGGGCTCGAGCACCGGCTGCTCCACCTGTACGGCGACATGGAAGAGCGTGAACACGACGTCGTGGCGGATCGTCTGGCCGAGCTCCTCGAACATCGTGTGGCCTTCGCCGCGGTACTCGACGAGCGGGTCCTTCTGCGCGAACGCACGCAGGTGGACGCCCTCGCGGAGGTAGTCCATCGACTCGAGGTGGTCGCGCCAGCGCGTGTCGACGACCTGGAGGATCACGTAGCGCTCGATGTCGCGCAGCAGCTCCGACCCGAGCTCCTCCTCGCGCTGCGCGTAGGTGTCGAGCGCGTCGCCGACGAACTCCTCGACGAGCGCCTCGCGGTCGGTGGTGCTCACGCCTTCCTCGGCGAGCTCCTCGATCGTCATGTCCGTGCCATAGAGGGACTGCATGTGCGTGATGAGGCCCGGGATATCCCAATCCTCGGCGTACTCACCGTCTGTGAACTGCTCGACGCCGGCGGTGACCGAGTCCTCGATCCATTCCTTGACCTCGTCCGAGAGGTCGTCGCCCTCGAGCACGCGGCGCCGCTGCTCGTAGATGACCATCCGCTGCGAGTTCATGACGTCGTCGTACTTGAGGACGTTCTTGCGCGAGACGAAGTTCTGCTCCTCGACCTTCTTCTGCGCGTTCTCGATCTGCTTCGAGAGGATCCCGGCCTCCATCGGCTGGTCGTCCGGGATCTTGAAGCGGTTCATGATGTTGTGAATCCGGTCGCCGGCGAAGAGGCGCACCAGGTCGTCCTGTCCCGACAGGTAGAAACGCGTCTCGCCGGGATCCCCCTGGCGGCCCGAGCGGCCCCGAAGCTGGTTGTCGATGCGGCGCGCCTCGTGGCGCTCGGTGCCGAGCACGTAGAGGCCGCCCAGGTCGAGGACGCCCTCGCCGAGCTTGATGTCGACGCCGCGGCCGGCCATGTTCGTCGCAATGGTGACCGCGCCCGGCTGGCCGGCGTCCTTGATGATCTCGCCCTCCCGCTCGTGCTCCTTCGCGTTCAGGACGTTGTGCGGGATTCCCCTGCGCTTCAGGACCTCGGAGAGGTATTCGGACGTCTCCACGGCGATCGTGCCGACGAGCACGGGCTGCCCCGCCTCGTGGCGCTCGACGATGTCCTCGAGCGCAGCGGCGAACTTGGCTTCCGGGGTCTTGAAGATGAGGTCGTTCCGATCGTCGCGCGCGATCGCCTCGTTCGTGGGGATCTCGACGACGTGCAGGTCGTAGATCTCGACGAACTCCTTCTCCTCGGTCTTCGCCGTCCCCGTCATTCCGGCGAGCTTCTCGTAGAGCCGGAAGTAGTTCTGGAGCGTGATCGTCGCGAGCGTGACGTTCTCCTCGCGGATGCGCACGCCCTCCTTCGCCTCGATCGCCTGGTGGAGCCCCTCGCTCCAGCGGCGCCCCTCCATGATCCGGCCCGTGAACTCGTCGACGATCTTGACCTCGCCCTCCTGGATGACGTAGTCGACGTCGCGCTTGTACAGCGACTGCGCCTTCAGCGCCTGCGTCAGGTGATTGACGAGGAGGACGTGGCGGGGGTCGTACAGGTTGTCGATCCCGAGCGCGCGCTCGAAGGCCTCGATCGCCGTCTGCGCGGGCGAGACGGTCTTGAACTTCTCGTCGTACAGGTAGTCGGCCCCGGAGAGCTCGGTCTCGTCCTCGCCCTTCGCCGACTTGCGGGTCGCAGGCTGACCTTCGAGCGTCCGGGCGATCTTCGCGAACTGGTGGTACGTCGACGCCGCCGTCTCCGGCTCGCCGGAGATGATGAGCGGCGTCCGCGCCTCGTCGACGAGGATGGAGTCGACCTCGTCCACGATCGCAAAGGCATGGCTGCGCTGCACCGTGCCCTCGAGCGAGACGGCCATGTTGTCGCGCAGGTAGTCGAAGCCGAACTCCGAGTTCGTCCCGTACGTGACGTCGCAGCCGTAGGCGACGCGCCGCTCGGCGAACGGCATCAGGTTCTGGATGGAGCCGACCGTCATCCCCAGCTTCTCGTAGACCGGCCGCGTCCACTCGGCGTCGCGCTTCGCGAGGTAGTCGTTGACCGTCACCAGGTGCACCCCGCGCTCGGTCAGCCCGTTGAGGTAGAGCGGCTGGACCGCGACGAAGGTCTTGCCCTCGCCGGTCTTCATCTCGGCGATGTCGCCCTCGTGGAGCGCGATCCCGCCCATCAGCTGGACGTCGAAGAGGCGGACGCCGATCGTGCGCTTGAACGCTTCGCGTACCGCTGCGTACGCCTCGAAGAGGACGTCCTCGAGCGTCTCCCCGTTCGCGAGCCGCTCCTTGAACTCGATCGTCTTCGCCGCGAGCTCGTCGTCCGAGAGCGCCTCGAACTCGGGCTCGAGCGTCCCGACGTAGGCGGCGCTCTCCTGAAGGCGCTTGAGCCGCCTCCCCTCGCCCATGCGCAGGACCTTTTCGAAGCGGCCGCCGATGTTCTGAGATGACACGGGAGTAGGGTACCGGCTCGAGTTGGGGCTCACGGGTGCTCCTCGGCCGTTGCTCTTGGCCCGGTCGCCGTTCACCGAATCGTCACGACCCCGACACGTTCTTGGGCGACAGACGGTGTTACGTTCGCGCTCGTGGACGCCGCCGCGATTCGTAAAATCACGGTCTTCTCCGGGTTCGACGAGGCGCAGTGCGCCTGCATCGCCGGTGCGTGCGAGGAGCTCGACGTCGAAGAGGGAGCGAAGCTGACGGAGGAAGGCGAGTTCGGGTACGCGATGTTCGCCGTCGTCTCCGGCACGGCGGACGTCTTCAAGAATGGAACGCAGGTCCGCGCGCTCGGAGCGGGTGACGTGTTCGGGGAGATCGCGGTCTTCTACGGCGGGCAGCGCACGGCGACGGTGATCGCGACCTCGCCGATGCGCCTCGTCATGCTCTTCAACCGCGAGCTCGCCCGCCTGGATCACGAGGTTCCCCAGGTCGCGAAGGTGCTCCGGTCGACCGTCGCCGAACGCCTCGAGAGCGACCTCTCCTAGAGCGGCTCGACCTCGACCTCGAAGAGCCTTCCGGCGAGCCGGCGAGCGCGGACGACGTACGTCGGGGAGCGCGCGCGACCGAGCGCCTCGAGCTCGTGCAGCACCGCGAGCGAAGGGACCTTGTCGACGCGCAGCGTGATTCCGTTGGCGTCCGCGACGAGCTCGATCACGTCACCGCCGGGGTCGTCCTCGAGCTCGACTACCTGAATCGAGCACGCTCCCACGGCCCAGAGCTCGGCGCGGCGCCGCCCGACAGCGCGATACGGGGTGGCGATCGCGCTCGAGAGGGCTGCAGTCAGCGGAGCGGCGTCGAAGCCGGGCGGCGCTGCCTCGACGACGAGCCGCCCGTCCGGGAGCGCGACGAACTCGGCCTCTGCCCCGGCCTCGCCCGGCGCCTCGACCGTCACCACGGCGTCCCACTCGCGAGGACGCGAGATGCCCGTGATCCCAGCTTCGAGCCAGTGCCGGCCCGGGTCGAGCGGCACTACGCCGCTGCTTCGCCTTCGCCCGAGGGGCGTTGCTCGACCGACTCGGGCTCGAGCGTCTCGGGCTCGAGCGTTTCGGGCTCGAGCGTTTCGGGCTGGACCGGCTGCGCCGCTTCCTTGTGCCGCGAGGCCTGGCGGCGAGGCTCGTGCGTGCGCTTGTCGCGGTAGCGCTCGATCTGCCGCTCGAGCTTCTCCATGAGCTGGTCGATCGCGGCCTCGTAGGACTCAGCGGACTCGCGGGCGACGATCGTCGGCCCCTTCGTGTACACGACGGCCTCCGCCGAGTGATCGTCGGCGATGGACGGGTTGTGCGCCTGGGAGAACGTCACCTCGACGAGCGTGAGGTCGTGCAGCCGCCTGTCGAGCTTCGCGAGCCGCTTCTCCGCATACGCGCGGGTGGAGCTCGGGACGTGACCATGCTGGCCCTTGACCTGGAGCCGCATTGCCTCTCCTTCCGGGTTGCTACGGGAGACGATGCCCTCGTCTGCAATCTAACGAACCGCCCTGGCCAGCGTCACGACCTCCACCCGCGTCGCACCGGCCTTGCGAAGCACCGCTGCGCACGCATCCGCGGTGGCCCCGGACGTGTAGACGTCGTCGACGAGACACACGGCTGCAGGTGACTCGCCGGTCGCGACGACCGACCCGCGTGACGTTCCGGCGACGGTCGGCCAGCGCGAGCTCCCGCTGGCGTCTCTGTGCATGGGGACGACGAAGGAGATCGACCGCAGGCAGGTCCCAGCGGCGAGCCAGGGCCAGCGCCAGCCTCCGGGGGCCGACGTCGCCACGTTCCCAGGTCCGCTCCGGGTCGCCGGGCACGTACGCGACGGCGAGCGCCGCCTCGGGTCTCGGTACGACCTCCGCGATCAGGACGGCCGCATCGTCGGCGAGCCGCCGCCGCCCGCGCTCCTTCCACTCGCGGACGAGCCTGCGCGCCCGCTCGTCGTACACGATCGCGGCGCGGGCGCGCGCGAACGCGATCCGCCGCCCCGCGCACTCGGCGCAGCGGCGGACGGGCCAGGGCCCAGGTGAGCCGCACAGCGCGCAGAGCGGCTCGTGCAGGCGGACGAGCGCGCCGCGGCAACCGCTGCACAGCGCGGCTCCGAGCCGTTCGCACACGGCACACCGCTCCGGAAGGAGCAGGTCCAGCATGTCCCCAGTGTCGGCGACTAGTCGCGACGACTTTGCGAAAAGATCGTGTCGGCTTCGTGGAGCGTCTCCGCCGACCCGATGTCGTACCACTCGCCCGGGAGCTGCCACGTATAGACCGGTGTGCGCGAGTGGAGCCACTCGGGAAGCCGTCCAGGCTGGTCCGGGTTGTTGCCCTCGGCGAGGTACTGCCGGATGAGCGGGAGCGCGTGGCGCGGGTAGTAGTAGAGCGCGATCCCGGCAAGCGTCGTGCGCGCGTTCTCCGGCTTCTCCTCCATGAACGTGACGCGTCCGTCCGCGTCGATCTCGACCTGGTTGTACTCGCGCATGAGAGAGAGGTCGCCGACGTCGTGGATCGCGAGCACGGGTGCGTCCACCTCCTGCCCGTACGCGCCGAAGCCGGAGATGTCCTCGCCGAAGAGGTTGTCGCCCGCCACGACGACGAGGTCGTCGTCGAGTGCGAGCTCGTCGAGCACGAACGCGATGTCGCCGATCGCACCGAGCCGGTCCTCGTTCGACGTCGTCCCGTCGTTCACGACTCGCACGTTCTCCCTATCCCGCGCCCACTCCTCGAAGTGCGGTGTGAACTTCGAGTTCGTGACGACGATCGTCTCCTCCACGGCCATCGCCTCGAGCCGGTCGAGGATGCGGTCGAGCATCGGGCGACCGCCCACCTCGAGCAGCGCCTTCGGCCGGTCGAGCGTCAGCGGATAGAGCCGGGTGGCGTAGCCGGCTGCGAGGACGAGCGCTCTCATGCGTGCACCACCGCCGGCAGTGATTCCTCGTACGGCGCGCGATGAATCCCCTCCTCGGTGACGATCGCGCTCACGAGCGCTGCCGGGGTGACGTCGAAGGCGAGGTTCAGCGCCGGGAAGCGCGCGGTGAGCTCGACCGGATCGCGCTCTTCGATCGGGATGTCGGCGCCGGAGGCCGCTTCGTGGTCGATCGTCGTCGTCGGAGCGACGACGATCAGTGGGACGTCGTGATGCGCCGCGGCGACCGCGAGCCCGTACGTCCCGATCTTGTTCGCGGTGTCGCCGTTCGCCGCGATCCGGTCCGCGCCCGTGACGACGCAGTCGACCCGCCGCGCGGCCATGAGCGAGGCTGCCGCCGAGTCGGCAACGACGTTGAACGGGATTCCGAGCGACTCGAGCTCCCACGCGGTGAGCCGCGATCCCTGGAGCAGCGGTCGCGTCTCGTCCACCCAGACATGCTCGACGAGGCCGCGCTCCCAGGCAGCGCGAATCGCCCCGAGCGCGGTCCCGTAACCCCCGGTCGCGAGGCCCCCCGTGTTGCAGTGGGTCAGAACCCGTAGGGGCGAGGCTTGCCTCGCCCTGGACTGAAGCAACTCTGCGGCATGCCCAGCCATGCGCCGGCAGCGCTCGACCTCGTCCTCGTGAATCCGGCGTGCGCGCTCGGCCGTCGGCTCGAGCCGCACCTCGTCGAGCGCCCAGCGCAGGTTGACGGCGGTCGGCCGCGACGAGACGAGCATCTCGTACGCCTCGTCGAGATCGCCCCCGAGCCTCGCGGCGAGCACGTACCCATACGCGGCAGCCACGCCGATCGCGGGAGCGCCGCGAATCGCGAGCGAGCGGATCGCGTTCGCGACCTCGGCGGCGCTCCCGAGCCGGAGCTCGACCTCGGCGTCAGGCAAGCGCCGCTGGTCGAGGAGCACGACGGCATCGTCCTCCAGGCGGACGATGTCCTCGGGTCGTAGGGGCGTGGCTTGCCTCGCCCTCACGTCGCGACCCGGTTCAGGGTGCGGCAAGCCTCGCCCCTACTCCGTTCCTTCATCCCAGCTCGCCAGGTACTTGGCCTGCTCCTCCGTCAGCTCGTCGATTGCGATTCCCATCGTCGCAAGCTTCAGGCGGGCGATCTCGTCGTCGATCTCCTTCGGCACGTCGTAGACCTTTCGCTCGAGCGAGGCGCCGTTCGCGACGACCCATTCGGCGGAGAGCGCCTGGTTCGCGAACGACATGTCCATCACGGTGGCCGGGTGCCCTTCGGCAGCGGCGAGGTTGATCAGCCGTCCCTCGCCGAGCAGGTAGAGCCGGCGGCCGTCCGCGAGCATGAACTCGTCCACGTACTCGCGCGCCGCGCGGGTCTCGACCGCGAGGTCTCGGAGCGCCGGGATCTCGATCTCGACGTTGAAGTGACCGGTGTTGGCGAGGATCGCACCGTCCTTCATCCGCTCCATGTGCGCGCGCGTGATCACGCCCTTGTCGCCCGTCGCGGTGCAGAAGATGTCGCCGATCTCGGCGGCATGCTCCATCGGCATGACCTCGTACCCGTCCATCGCCGCCTCGAGCGCCCGCGTCGAGTCGACCTCCGTCACGATCACGTGCGCGCCCATCCCGCGCGCACGCAACGCGACGCCGCGGCCGACCCAGCCGTAGCCCGCAACCACGAACCGTCGGCCCGCAAGGAGGACGTTGGTCGCGCGGATGATGCCGTCGATCGTGGACTGGCCGGTGCCGTAGCGGTTGTCGAAGAGGTGCTTCGTGCGCGCCTCGTTGACCGCGATCACCGGGAAGCCGAGCTTGCCCTCACGCTCGAGCGCCTTCAGCCGGATCACGCCGGTGGTGGTCTCTTCCGTGCCCGCGATGACGTCACCGAGCTGCTCGCGCCGGTGCGAGTGCAGCACGCCGATCACGTCGGCGCCGTCGTCCATCGTCAGATGGGGACGGTGATCGACCGCGGCCTCGATGTGCCGGTAGTACGAGTCGTTGTCCTCGCCCTTGATCGCAAAGACAGAGATGCCGTACTCCTCGACGAGCGCCGCCGCGACGTCGTCCTGGGTGGACAGCGGATTGGACGCGCAGAGGACGACGTCGGCGCCTCCGGCCTTCAGCGCGCGGGCGAGGTTGGCCGTCTCCGTGGTCACGTGCAGGCACGCCGAGACGCGCTGCCCGGCGAGCGGCTGCTCCCGCTCGAAGCGGTCGCGGATCGCCTGCAGCACGGGCATCTGCCGGTCCGCCCAGTCGATGCGGCGTACGCCTTCGGTGGCGAGCGCCAGGTCCTTCACGTCGTGTCGCTTCGTGGTTGCCATCGATCCCCTCTTCTCGTCGGTGTCGAATTCGAAGGTCAGGCCGCCTCACGGGCCGCGAGCAGGCGTTCGTGCTTTCTCTGCTCCCACTCGACCCAGGCAGGCGTCTCGCGCCCCGCGTCGGCATTGCTTCCTGCCAGCCAGGTCTCGACTGCTGCGCGCAGGTCGGCCTCGCGTCGCAGCCGTACCGCGAAAGCGAGCTCGCTGAGCTCGACGTCGAACCTCAGACGCAGGTCTGTGAGCGTTCGCAGCTGGTTCAGCTCGAGGACCCCGTACCGGCGGTAGCCGGCACCGGTCCGGCCCGGGACGACGAGGCCCTCCTGCTCGAGGTAGCGGAGCATGCGCGGGGACCAGCCCGTACGGCGGCTTGCCTCACCGATCGTGATCGCATCCGCCACGGCCAAGACCTTACCACAGTCGTGTGAAGGTGCTCGTCAACGCTCGAGCGGCGGTCCCCGCCTCGGAACCGGCGTCGAGTGCACGATCGACGTGGTCGTCAGGCCGTGCGGCGTGAACCGGTCGAGCAGCTCCTCGAGGTCGTCGATCGAGCGCAGGTGCAGGCGGAGGAGATAGCAGTCCTCGCCGGTGATCCGGTAGCACTCGCCTACCTCGGCGGTCTCGCGCGCGATCTCGGGGATACGCTGGAGCTGGCCGGGCGACGGGCGGATCCGGACGACGGCCGAGACGGGGAAGCCGAGCAGCACGGGGTCGAGCTCCGCGTGGTAGCCCTTGATCGCCCCTGCCCGCTCCAGACGCTGGACGCGCTCGGCGACGGCCGGAGCGGACAGCCCGATGCGGCGCCCGAGCTCGGCGATCCCGACCCGCCCGTCGTCTCGAAGCTCGCCGAGGATGCGTAGGTTCAGATCGTCGAGAAGGTTCGCTTCGTAGGTCACTGCGTCTCTCGTCCGTGCTTTGCGAGGCAATTGTCCTCCAAGTCCGTCGATTGGCCATTCCACTATGGCAGGCGGGTCGCAACGATGTCCGGCATGTCCACGGCCGGTACCGCGACCCCACGCGGGGCGCTCGGACGCGCCGTCGTGTCCGCGCCGCCGCAGGCCTACTTCGTCGGCAGCGCAGTCTTCCATTACCTCGGGCCCGCCTTCGCCGTCCTGCTCTTCGCGCGGGTCGAGCCGCTCGGGGTCGCGTGGCTCCGCATTGCGAGCGCGGCGGCGATCTTCGCGCTCTGGCGGCGACCGTGGCGCGGGCTCGCCCGCTCCGATCGATCGACGCGGACGACTGTCGGCGGGCTCGCGGTCGTCTTCGCCGCGATGAACGTGTGCTTCTACGTCGCGATCGACCGGCTGCCGCTCGGAACCGTCGCCGCGATCGAGTTCCTCCCCGTGATCGTGCTCGCTGCGGTCGGCGCGCGGACCTTCCGGAACGCCCTCGCGCTCGGGCTCGCCGTGCTCGGTGTCTATCTCCTGACCGACGTGCAGCTCCGGGGAGAGCCGGTGGGTGTCGCGTTCGCCTTCGCGAATGCCGCGCTCTTCGCGGTCTACATCGTGCTCGCGCATCGCCTGGCGCGCAGCCGAAGCGTCGGTCGACTCGACGGGCTCGCCGCAGCGATGCTCGCTGCGGCCGTCGTCGTGACGCCGCTGGCCGGCTGGAGCGCCGCGCCGGCGCTCGCCGACCCGGTTGCGGTCGCGGCGGGCATCGGCGTCGGCGATCACCTCGTCGGTCATCCCGTACGTCTTCGACCAGCTCGCGATGGCTCGGCTCAGCCGCGCGACCTACTCGCTGATGGTCTCCCTGCTCCCCGCCACGGCGACGGTGATCGGAGTCGTCGTGCTCGCGCAGATCCCCTCGCCCGTCGAGGCCGCGGGTGTCGCACTCGTCGTCGCGGCGATCTCGGCGCACCGCGAGCGGCCCCAAACGGCGTCGTGATCCGGGCCCGGGGCGTGCCCTACGGCGCGCTCGTCCCCTCGCGACCGTACGAGTCCTCGAGGCGGACGACGTCGTCGAGCTCGGGTGTCGAGACCTCGAGGACGAGCGTGTCCTCGAGCGCAGCGAGCCGGTGCACCGTCCGCGGCCTGAACCGGAACGCGTCGCCCGGCCCGATCTCGATCGTCTCGAGCTCCTCGCCGAGCTCACCCAACGCCAGCTCCGCGCGGCCCTCGCGGACGAGCCACGACTCGTCCTTCTGCTCGTGGTACTGGAGGCTCAGCGACTCGCCCGCCTTCACGTACAGGAGCTTGCCGACGTAGTCGTCCGTCTCGGCCCAGACGAGCTCCCAGCCCCAGGGCTTCTCCACCCGACGCGGGCTCGACCCATGGCGGTTGCGTGCGCCGGTCACGAGAAGCGGAGCGCGAGGTCGGGGATGTGCTGGTCGGCCCCTATCCGCAGCCCATGGTCGAGCGCGTTTCCGCGGCCGAGCTTCACGCCGGGGCCGACGACCGCGAGGTTGCGAATCTCGCAACCAGGGCCGACGTCGGCGTCGTCTCCGACGACCGAGCCGACCACCACGCTCGCGGCGCCGACGCCGGCGCGCGCCCCGACGACGGCGTTCTCGACGAGGGAGCCTCGCGCGAGCCGGGATCCGGCGCCGAGCACCGCGAGGCTCCCCGCGCGGGCGCCGTCCTCGACGACCGCGCCAGGCCCCACGTAGACCGGCGGGACGAGCCGCGCGCCCGGATGGACCGAGGCCGTCCGGTCGACGAGGGTGAAGTCAGACCCGAGCGCGTCGCCGATCTCCGTCGAGAACGAGCGCTCGAGCACGTCCCGGTGCGCCTGGAGGTACGAGTCGGGCGTCCCGACGTCGAGCCAGTACCCGTCGAGTGCGATCCCGAACACACTGCCCTCCTCGGCCAGCCGCGGGAAGACGTCGCGCTCGATGGAGACTGCGCGTCCCCGCGGAACCAGCTCGAGCACCTCGGGCTCGAGCACGTAGAGCCCCGCGTTGATGAGGTCGGTGTCGATCTCCTCGGGCCGCGGCTTCTCGAGGAACGTGGATACGCGACCGTCCGCCGCGAGTCGAACCAGCCCGTAGCGACTCGGATCGGCGACCGGAGTGAGCAGGATGGTTGCCTTCGCCCCGCTCTCGCGGTGAAAGCGGACGATCTCGCCGAGGTCCGCGTCCCGGAGCGAGTCACCGTTGAGCGCGAAGAACGTCTCGTCGATGTCGCCGGCGGCGAACGCGATCCCGCCGGCCGTCCCGAGCGGCTCCTCCTCGACGTGGTAGCTGAGCTCGAGCTTGCCGTACGTGGACCCGAAGTGCTCCTTGATCTGCGTCGGCAGGTAGCCGCAGGAGACGATTCCGCGCTGCACCCCGTGCTTGCGCAAGTGCTCGAACGTGAAGGCGAGCAGCGGCCGGTCGACGAGCGGGAGCATGTCCTTGCGGATCCGCTCGGTCAGCGGGCGCAGGCGCGTGCCCTGGCCGCCGACGAGGATGACCGCGGGGAGACTCATGAGCCCCGTCCGATGCCCTCGTACTCGAAGCCGAGCGCGCGCAGCTTCTCCGGATCGAGCATGTTGCGCCCGTCGACGACGATGCGGCTCCTCATACGCCTCCCCGCCTCGGCCCAGTCGAGGTCCGCGAGCTCCGGCCACTCCGTGACGAGGACAGCTCCGTCGGCGCCGTCGAGCGCGTCGAGTGCGGAGGGCAAGATCCGCACGCCGTCGAGGTCGGGATGGCCGTCGGCCACGGGGTCCCACGCGCTCACCTCCGCCCCCTCCGCGAGGAGGCGAGCCGCGAGCACGAGGCTCGGCGCCTCGCGCATATCGTCGGTGCCGGGCTTGAACGCCAGCCCGAGGAGCGCGATTCGCTTCCCTCGGAGGGATCCGAGATGGCTCTCGAGCTTCTTGACGACACGCCGTTTCTGGAGCTCGTTGACCTCGATGACCGCGTTCAGCAACTGGAAGCTGTAACCCGAGTTCGCGGCGAGCTGCTTGAGCGCGAGCGAATCCTTCGGAAAGCAGGAACCGCCGAAGCCGATCCCGGCCCGGAGGAAGGACGGGCCGATGCGGTGGTCGAGCCCGATCCCCTTCGCGACCGTCAGAACGTCGGCGCCCGTTGCCTCGCAGACGTTCGCGATCTCGTTGATGAAGGAGATGCGGGTCACCAGGGCCGCGTTGGCCGCGAGCTTGATCATCTCGGCGGACGCGACGTCCGCGCGCACGACCGGGGCGTCGATCCCCGCGTGCAGCTTCTCGACGACGTCGGCGTCCTCGGCGTCGAACGCGCCGACGACGATCCGGTCCGGGTTCATGAAGTCGCGAATGGCGGTCCCCTCTGCGGTGAACTCGGGATTCGACACGTACCCGACGTTCTCGAGGCCCCTCTCGTCGAGACGGTGCCGAACCGTCCTGCCCGTGCCGACCGGGACCGTGCTCTTCATCGCCAGCACCAGCCGCCGGTCGACGCGGGGGAGCTCGTCGACGACCATCCACACCGCCGAGAGGTCGGCGTCACCCGAGACCTTGGGTGGCGTGCCGACGGCGACGTAGACGACCTCGGCTTCGGCGAGCGCTTCGTCGACGGACGTCGTGAACCGGAGACGCTCGCGGTTGCGCTCGAGCAGCTCTGAAAGGCCCTCTTCGTGGATCGGTATGCCTCCGGCGCGGAGGACGTCGATCTTCTCCTGGGCGATATCGCGGACGACGACGTCGTGACCGAGGTCCGCGAAGCACGCACCGGTCACGAGGCCGACATAGCCGGCGCCGAAGACCGCGATGCGCATTGGGCTAGCGCGCCCTTCCGAGCGGCTTGAGGCCTTTCGCGATCGCGATCATCGTCTCGTTCGAGAGTCGGTCGAGGAGCGTGTTGATCACCCAGTAGCGCGCCTTCGGCCTGTTCAGGACGACCATGTGCAGCTTCGGGCCGTTGTAGTAGAGGTCGTAGACGCGGTTCCCGATGCGACGCGTGAGGCTCCTGTCGCTGAGAACGGGCGCGTCCTCCCAGTCGGTCATCTGCACGCCCCAGTATTCGTTCGAGCCCATGCGATAGACGAGGCGGAGCGCCTTGTGCTTGCGCTCGTCGTCGATCCAGTAGAGCCGAACCGGGTTGTCTCCGTCCGTCCACGAGCTCTGCTCGATCACCGTCGGGACCATGAGCGGGAAGCGCACGCGGCTGCGGCGCTCGCGCAGGAGGTCGCGCGCTGCGCTCGCTCCCGAGATCACGTTTGGCTTCTCGCGCTTGGGCGTCTGGTCGATGGTCGAGGCCGCGAGCGTCTCGTGGTACGTCTGGCCGACGACGACGGTGAGCATCGCGCCGTTCGCAAGCGGGGCGATATCACCGGGGACCCTCTTCACCTCGGCGGAGCCGAACAGGTTTCCGACCTTCTGGGCCGCTTCGCGGGCGCCGCGCTTCGACGCGTTGAAGTAGACCTGCGTTCGGAAATAGTCGAAATTGGGGGCGTTCGCCGGCAGCCCGTTCGGCGGGGTCAGGATCCGGTAGCCGCGCTCGTCGAGCTGGAACCCCGCCGAGGAGGCCGACCCCGTCCGGCCGTTTCCGTTCAGCACGGTGATCGTCGTGTCGCGGGCGGCGGGCGCCGTTCGCTTCAGCTTGCGGCCGAGCGCCACCGCGGTCGCCTTCTCCGACGACTCCACGTCGGGATGCGTGAAGGTCTGGACCGCGCGTCTCACATTGGACGAGTCGGTCGTCAGATCCGTGGACCCTTCGAACCCGTCGATGCGCGTCTGGAACACGCGGCCGCGCGGGAGCCCGTACGCGAAGAGCGCGTACGAGAGGACGGTCTGCCCGGAGACGTCCTGGCCGCCGCCCTGGGCGACCTCGACGTTCCTCGTGATCGCGTTGACGACCTTCGGCAGGGCGGTCGGACCGACGCTGTCCTGGATCTGGCCCTTGAACGCCTTCACGAACTGCTGCTGGCGGGAGTTGCGGTAGAGGTCGGAGTCCGTGTGCCGGTAGCGCACGTAGTCGAGCGTCTGACGGCCGTTGAGGTTCTGGTAGCCGGGGCGGAGGTCGATCGTCGCGTAGCCCGACGGGCCGCTCCGGTCGTTGAAGTAGCGGCGGTCGACGTCGATCCACGACCCACCGAGCCGGTCGACGATCTGGACGAAACCGCGGAAGTTCACCGCGATGAGGTAGTTGATGTCGAGCTTCGTCAGGTTCTTCACGGTCTGGAGCGAGCCGCGCGGCCCGCATTCGACGTACGCGTGGGCGATCTTGTCGAAGAACGGGGTTCGCCCCGGACAGCGGATCTCCACGCGCATGTCTCGCGGGAACGAGAGCAGCGAGATCGAGTCGGTCTGCGGATCTGCGCGCACGAGCATCATCGTGTCCGAGCGCGACGGCGCGCCCTTGCCGTCCTCGAGCCGGTGGTCGTAGCCGATGACGAGCGCGACCGCGGGCTGCCCCGGGAGCGGGACGTCGAGCTGCTTCGCGGCCTTCTTCACGGCCGGTGTGCTCGCCGCCACCGCGGCGACCGACTCGTGGAAGTAGAGGTACGCGCCGCCTGCCGATCCCACCATGAACACGAGCGCCGCGATCCCGAGCCAGGCGAGCACGCGGCCGACCCGGCCCATGCTGGAGCGGCCCGTACCGTTTTGCCGGTACAGGGTGATGGGCGACGTCGCGCCAGGAGGGAGAACCGGCTTACCGTTTCCGTCCGGGGCAGCGCGCCCGAGGCCTCTCTTCAGGGTCGTACGCACAGAGTGTTCTAAAAGCGGGCGAGCGCCCGCCACGGGCGCCAGCGTCGCAGGATACCTGCCGACCCGGCCGGGTAGCGGGGACCGGATGCCCCGGTTCGAACGTATCTCCGATGCACCTTCGGGGAGGTACTACCGAACCGGGCGCGAACGGCGCACACTCGGGGGTGAACGCATACGAACACGGGCTCGAAACGACTTCGTCTCGGGCGGCCCGACGCCTCCCCGTTCTCGCGGCGGACCGAGGTGGTTCGTCGACCGTTCCTCAGCGGGTTGCTGTCCCTCGTCCTCCCGGGCGCAGGTCAGATCTACGCCGGTCGGCCTGCGCGCGGCACGGTCATGCTCGTGGTGGCGCTGCTCGCCACCGCCGCGGCGGCAGGGGTTGCGAGGCGCGACGCCCACTCACTCATCGCGTTGCTCGTGCGCGAGGACATCCTGAGGACGCTCTTCGCCCTCAACGCGGCCGCCCTCGTGTTTCGGCTGTGGTCGGTCGGGGACGCGTATCGCATCGCGGCGCACACGCGCCGACCTCCGTGTTCGCGAGCCGGCCGGCTCCGGGCGGTCGCAGCACTCGTCTCCCTCCTATGCCTGACCGCCGTCCCGCACGTCGTCGTCGGCTGGGCGCTCGTCACGACCACGGACACGCTCGAGACCGTGTTCGCCGAAGAGGAGCCGCGGGATGTCCTCGGCAGCTCGACCGTCTCGCCGCTCGACGTTGTCGGGGGGCCGACGTTCCTCGGCGACTCGACGCAACTCGTCGAACGGCCCTTCGAGACGCAGGCGAGGACGGCAGCGAGCACCGGGCCCAGCGCGCAGGCCCCTGCCGCGAAGAAAGCGCCGGGAGCCGCGTGGTCGGGCACCGTCGCTGATTCCATCAACGGGACCTGGCTCAACATCCTGCTCGCCGGCGGCGACGCCGGCTACCTGCGCTCCGGGCTGCGCGCCGACACGCTGATCGTGACGTCGCTCAACGTCCGCAGCGGACGGGTGGCCGCGTTCTCGATCCCACGCAACCTCGAGCGCGTCCCGCTCCAGGGCGCTGCCGGGCGCGAGTACGGCCGCTTCCCGGATCTGGTCAACGCGCTCTACAAGTTCGGGCGTTCGCGACCCGACCTGTTCACGGGCGGGCGGGACCCCGGCGCGACGGCGCTCAAGCAGACGCTCTCGCACCTGCTCGGGATCCCGATCCACTACTACGCGCTCGTCGACCTGCGGGGCTTCGTGGAGGTGATCGACGCGCTCGGCGGCGTGCGGGTCTACAACACGGAGTGGATCGAGGACGAGACCTCGCCCGCGTTTCCGGGCGAGCAGTGGACGCCGATCGACCTCGAACCCGGATACGTGACGCTCGACGGCCGCGAGGCGCTCGCGTACGCCCGCTCCCGCTGGCAGTCGAGCGACTATCGGCGGATGAAGCGCCAGCGCTGCCTGCTCGCGGCGCTCGCCGACGGGCTCGAGCCGGTGCGCGTCCTCCGCTCGCTCCCGAAGCTATCGAGGACGGTGCGGTCCTACGTGTCGACCGATATCCCGCTGCGCCGGTTGCCGGATCTCGTCGAGCTCGTCGCGCGGATCAACCCGTGGACGAGTGTGGGCGTCAGCTTCAGCCCACCTCGCTACGCGACGTACGCCCCGGACGTCGAGCCGTACCGACGCACCGTCAGGCAGGTTCTTCTGTCCTCGCCGAGGGAGCTGCGCCAGAAGCTCGGGCTGCGCGCGCTCGCGGGCTCGTGCAGGAGCCCGCACGGCAACTGAGTCAGTCGGCCTTGTTCTTGCAGGCCGTGACGGCGGCCGCCCGGGCGACGGTGACCTGGCGCTCGGCCTCGCGGCCGAACGCCTGCCTGATCGTGCGCGCCATGAGCGCCTGTCCGTCCGGATCGAGGTGGATCGCGTCGTACGTGAGCCCCGGCCTGTCCGAGACCCTCGCCCAGTCGGCGAGGGTGACGTACCGGCTCCGCTTGTCGAGCAGGCGGAGGCGCTCGTTGACGTACGGGAAGTACCACGCGTACTTGTCGAACTGCCACAGCGAGTCGGAGGGAACGACGCTCCGGCGGGGATCGCGCAGCGTGACCCAGACGATCTGCTCGGCTCCCTGGCGGAGCAGCGTCCGCACGAGGGTCGTCGCGTGGCGGTCGAACTCGCGCGCCCAGTTCCTGTAGTTCTTGCGACCCCGCTCCCAGGCCGAGTTGTAGCCCACTCCGACGATGGCGAGCGGCGCGATGGGCGTGCCGGCCTCTCGGAGCTCCTCCTCGAGCGCGCCGATCATCACCGCGGCCTTCCCGGCCACTTCCACGTCCCAACCGCGGAGATTGCTCCGCACGCTGAGAACGCCGCCGAGGAGCACCGAGTCGACGAGCACCGTCGCACGGCGGCTCGTGAGCCAGCTCGGCCGCTCGACCTTGATCCGGGCGATGCACTCCTGCGCCGCCTGGCTCGGCTTGTTGCCGGCCGCTTCGGCACGGGATCCGTCCCGGGACTCGGCGAAGGCCAAACCGGAGAGGACGAGGGTCGAGCACGCGAGCGCGAGCGCTACCGTCCGTCGGCGCCGAACCGCCAGTGCCCGCCTGGTGCGGCGCGCTGCCCGCTCCTCCGGCGACATGTCGCTCACGCTACACCCCGTGCTGCGCTCGGGGAACCACGACGTCGAGCGCCTCCGCGAGGTATGCGATCTCCTCCGGCGTCCCAGCTGTGATTCGCAGCGCCCCCGGCGCGCCGAACGATCCGAGCGGACGGACGATCACGCCGCGCCGGAGCAAGGCCTCGTTCAGGGCAGCGGCGTCGTCGACCTCGACGAAGACGAAGTTCGCGACTGCGGGCTCGACGGGATCGAGCCCGGTGTTGCGGAGGGCGTTCACCAGCGAGGTCATCGCCTCGCGATTTGCGTCCCGGCGGCGTGCGATCTCGGCCGTGTCGTCGATGCTCGCGAGCGCCGCTTCCTGCGCCACGGACGTGACGTCGAACGCACGGCGGACCTTGTTGATCGCGGCGATGACGTCCTCCGACCCGATGCCGTACCCGACGCGTAGCGCTGCAAGGCCGTAGATCTTCGAGAACGTCCGGAGGACGAGGACGCTCGAGCCCGTCTTCGCGTACTCCTCGATCGCGTCCGGGTATTCGGGATCGTCGATGTACTCCAGATACGCCTGGTCGACGACGGTCAGCACGTGCGGCGGAACGGCGTCGAAATAGGCATCGAGCTCCCGTCGTGTCGTCGTCGTGCCCGTCGGGTTGTTCGGCGCCGCGATGAAGACGAGCTTCGTGCGCGGAGTGATCGCACCGAGCAGGGCCTCCAGATCGAAGCGGTGGGCACGCAGCGGAACCTTGACCGGCGTCGCCCCGAGCTTCACCGGGTCGATCACGTAGCTCGCGAACGAAGGCCACCCGGTGACGATCTCGTCGCCGGGATCGAGCGTCGCCAGCGCGACGTACCCGATGACCGCGTCCGCGCCGGCGCACACGGTGACCTCCTCGAAGCGGACGTCGTGCCGCTCGGCGAGCGCGCGGCGGAGTCGATATGCCCCTCCGTCGGGGTAGCGGTTCGACTCGAGCGATGCCCGCTCGATCGCCTCGAGCGCGGCGGGGAACGGACCATACGGGCCTTCGTTCGAGGCGAGCTTGACCACCCGCTCGAGCCCCAGCTCGCGCTGCACCTCCTCGACGGGCTTCCCCGGCTCGTACGCGACGAGGTCCGCGAGGGCGGGTCGGATGAGTTTTTCGTCGGCTCCGGCGAGCGGCTTCTGCGTCACTCGGCGAAGCCCGGCTCGGGCATCGCCGAGTCGGGTATTCCCGCGTCGAGCTCTGCCTCGAGCTCGGTCATGTCGAGCTCGACGTCTTCGGTCTCCGGATTCCCGTTTCGGCGCAGGGCGACCGCGAGAAGTGCGGCCAGGATGCCCGCGGAGACGATTCCGAGGGCGACGAAGGCTGCGATCTTCAGTGCGTGGCGCCTTCGCTGCCAGCGCCTGCGATGGAGTGCCTCCATCACGACGTACCCGACGAGCGCGTTCCTCCTGTTGAAGATGGTCACGGTCGGAGAGTAACGCACGTGGCGCGGCGACTCAGAGTCGCGCCTACTACCTGCGGCGCGGCGGAAGGTCCACGGCGCGGTCGAGCGCGACCTGCCCGGCGATCTTGAGGCCCTCGCCGAACGTCGGGTGCGCCGCCATCCCGTCTGCGACGGTCTCGATCGTGGACTCCGCGTCGAGCGCGACGACCGCGGCCTCGATGAGATCGGTCGCGTGCGGCCCGACGATCACGACTCCTAGCAGCTCGCCGTAGGTCGTCTCGTGGATCGTCTTGACCCAACCTGACGCCTCGCCGGACATCACCGCACGCGCGCTCGCGACCCACGGGAAGCGGCCGACGGCGACGTTGTCGCCGTGCTCGGCGCGCGCTTCCTCCTCGGTGAGCCCGACGCCCGCGATCTCGGGATCGGTGTAGATCGGTCTCGGCACGGCCGGCTCACCGATCGCCGCCTCGTGGCCGGTCGCGTTCTCGGCCGCTACCTCGCCTTCGCGAAAGCCCGTGTGCGCGAGCTGCCAGTAGCCGGCGACGTCGCCCGCCGCGTAGATGTGGGGCACCGAGGTGCGGCGGTTGTCGTCGGTCTGGACGCCGGAGCGCTGGTCGAACGTGACACCGGCCTGCTCGAGCCCGATCCCGTCCACGAGCGGCGCGCGCCCGACGGAGACGAGCATGAGGTCGCACTCGACGGTCTCGCCCTCGCCGAAGTGGACGACCAGGGCTCCCCCTTCTCCCGGCCCCGTGTCGTCGACCTGCGTGCACTGCTTGCCGAGGTGGAGCGTGATCCCCCGCTTCGTGAACGCCTTCTGGAGCTCCTTCGTCGCGTCCCCGTCCTCCTGCGGGATCAGGCGATCGAGCATCTCGACGACGGTGACCTCGGTCCCGAAGCGCTCGAAGATCGATGCGAACTCGCAGCCGATGATCCCGCCGCCCAGCACGACGAGCCGGCGTGGCACCTCGGTCTGCGCCAGCAGGCCGGTCGAGTCGACGCAGCGCGGGGAGTCGAGCCCCGGGATCGGCGGGCGCATGGGATACGAGCCCGTCGCGATGATGGCGTTCGCGAAGGTGACGTCCTCCGCCCCCTCGACTGCGATCGTGCGCGCGTCGGTGAACCGTCCGTTGCCCTGCGCCCAGGTGACGCCGTTCGCCTTGAAGAGCGATGCGACGCCACCCGTCATCTGCTTGACGACTCCGTCCTTCCACTCGTTCGCCTGGGCGAAGTCGAGCGACGGCTCGCCGGCGACGACGCCGAGCTTCGGGTCGATCTCGCGCGCGGCATGAAGCGCGTGCGCGGTCTGCACCCAGGCCTTGGTCGGGATGCAGCCGACGCGAACGCAGGTCCCGCCGAGCGCAGGCTCGCGCTCGACGCAGACGGCGCGCGCGCCGAGCTGCGCGGCGCGGATCGCCGCCGTGTACCCGGCGGGACCGCCTCCGAGGACGGCGACGTCAGCTTCCATGGCCCCGCGATTGTAGGGGCGAGGCTTGCCTCGCCCTCATGCGAGCTCGCGCCGCATCGTGACGCTGTCGCCGCCGTCCTCGTGGACTCGCGCGAAGCCGTGCTTCTCGTAGAAGGACAGCAACGCGTCGTCGTCGGTCGGGACGCTCAGGCTCAGCGCTCGGTAGCCCTCGCCTCGTGCCCGCTCGACGAGCGCGTCGAGCAGCGCCTCGCCCAGGCCTCTCCCCCGCCGGTTCGGCACGACCGCGATCGCCAGCTCCGGAGTCTCCTCGTCCACGAAGCCGTAGCCCGGGTGATCGCGGGTGAAGAGCCGGTACCAGGCGGCGCCCACCGGGAAGCCGTCGTCGACCGCGATCAGCGCGGTGTCGCCGGGCTTGCCCCAGCCCTTGACGTAGCGCGCCACAGGTCCCGGCCCCTTGCCCGGGTCGCGCTCGCGCCAGTAGTAGGCGTGGTGGAGCATGTCCCGGAGGAACCGGACGTCCTGACGTCCTCCACGGCGGATGACCATGCCTAGAGCGCCAGCGCCGGCGCCTCGACGTATGCCTGGACCGTCTGGAGGAACTCGGCTCCCTCCGACCCGTCGATCGCGCGGTGGTCGCACGTCAGCGTCAGCGTTAGCGCCGGCGCGACGACGAGGTCGCCCTCGACGACCAGGGGACGGTCCTCGATCGAGCCGACCGCGAGGATCGCGACCTGCGGCGGGTTGAGCACGGCGATGAACTGGTCGATGCCGTACATGCCGAGGTTCGAGATGGTGAAGGTCCCGTCCTCGAGGTCGGCGAGCTGGAGCTTTCCGTCGCGCGCGCGTCCGACGAGATCCGCGCGGACGGCTGCGATCTCCTGGATCGACTTCGCCTGGGCGTCGCGGACGACCGGGACGACGAGCCCGTTGGGCGTCGCGACGGCGATACCGACGTTCGCGGTCGGGAAGCGATGAATCTCCCCCTCGACGAACTGTGCGTTCACAGGGCGGTGGCGGATGAGCGCGCCGGCGACGATGCGCGTGAGCACGTCGTTGACCGTCGGCTTCACGTCGCCCTCGCGCATGAGCTCGACCAGCCGCTCACGCGTCGCCACGAGCTCGGTCGCGTCCGCGACGACGGTGAGCTGGAAGACGGGCGCCTCCCAGGCCTCGGTCAGGCGGCGGGCGATCGTCTTGCGGATCGAGGTGAGCTGGACGACTTCGACCTCGGCCGGCGGGACGGGGGCAGCAGCCGGTTTCGTCGCGGGCGCGGCTGCCGCCTGCTCGACGTCCTCCGCGATGACCCGTCCCTCGGGCCCCGTGCCCGCGATGGCGGCGAGATCGAGCCCGCGCTCGCGCGCGATGCGGCGCGCGAGCGGTGACGCCTTCACGCGCTCACCGGGCGCGCGCGTGCCCGGCTGCGCGGGAGTCGTGGCGGCTGCCGCCCCGTCGCCTTGTGTCAATTTGACACTTGGCATCTCCGCGGCCTGCTCCTCGCCCTCTGCAGCGGACGCTTCGCCTTCGGCAGACGACTTCTGGTCGGGCTCTTCGGGCTTGGTGCTCGGAGCCTCGACCGCGACCTCCTCGCCCTCCGCGCCGATGACGCCGACCGTCGTCCCGACGTCGACCTCGCCTTCGGGCACGACGATCTTCAGCAGCACGCCCTCGGCCTCGGCCTCGACCTCCTGCGTGACCTTGTCGGTGTCGAGCTCGTAGAGCGGCTCACCCTTCGCCACCGAGTCGCCTTCCGACTTGAGCCAGCGCACGATCGTGCCGGCCTCCATTCCCTGACCGAGCCGCGGCAACTTCACCTCGACGGCCACGCGCGCCCCTAGGCCCTCGCGACGGTGCGCTTGATCGCGGCGAGCACGTCCGCGGCGTGCGGCACGACGTGCTCCTCCATGACGGGCGCGAACGGAAGTGGCGCGAACTTCGCCCCCACGCGCTCGATGGGCGCGTCGAGATAGTCGAACGCGCCGTGCTGGATCACGGCAGTCAGCTCGGCGCCGAAGCCGCCCCGCGTCACCGCCTCGTGCGCCGTGACCGCCCTCGTCGTCTTGCGGACCGACGCGATGATCGCCTCCTCGTCGAGGGGCAGGAGCGTTCTCGGGTCGACGACCTCGACGGAGATGCCGTCCTTCTCCGCCTCCTCCGCCGCGGCCAGCGACTCGTGCACGAGCCGCCCGGTCGCGACGACGGTGACATCTGTGCCCTCGCGGTGGACGCGCGCCTTGCCGAGCGGGATCGGCTCGAGCTCGTCGGGCACCTCGCCCTTGATCGGGTACAGCGTCCGGTGCTCGAAGAAGATGACCGGGTTCTCGTCGTAGATCGCCGACCAGAGGAGCCCGCGCACGTCCTCGGGGGTCGACGCGAAGACCACCTTCAGGCCCGGGACGTGGACGAACCACGCCTCCACCTGCTGCGCGTGCTGTGCCCCGGGCGACCAGCCGGCTCCCCCCTGCGTCCGGATCGTGAGCGGAACCGAGAGCTGCCCGCCGGACATCGTGCGGTGCTTCGCCGCCTGGTTGACGAGCTGCTCCATCGAGAGCGTCAGAAAGTCCTCGTACATGATCTCCACGATCGGGCGGAGCCCCTGCATCGCCGCTCCGATGCCGCTCCCGACGATGGCCATCTCGGAGATCGGGGTGTTCCGCACGCGCTTCGGGCCGAACTCTTCGAGCAGGCCCTGCGTGACCGCCATCGAGCCGCCCATCTCGGCGATGTCCTCGCCCATGAGGAAGACGCGCTCGTCCTCGCGCAGCGCCCGCGCAAGTGCGTCACGCACCGCCTCCCGGTACGTGATCTCAGGCATAGACGTACTTGAGCGCGTCCTCGGGCTTCGGGTCCGTGCCCGCCTTCGCGAACTCGACCGACGCGTCGACCTCGGCGGTCACCTCGGAGTCGATCGCGGCAACCTCGTCGTCGGAGAGCTCGAGACGGGCCCGAAGGAGCTCGATCGGGTCCTTCGTCTCGCGGGTCTCCTTCAACTCGTCCTTCGAGCGGTAGATCTGAGGGTCGCCGACGTAGTGGCCGGTTAGCCGGAAGGTGCGCAGGTGGAGGAAGACCGGCCCCTTGCCGGAAGCCGCATGCTCGCGCGCAGCGAGGGCCGCGAGGTATACGGCCTCGACGTCCTGCCCGTCCGCCTCGATGAGCTTCATCCCGTACGCCTGCGCGCGCTTGCCGAGCTCGTCGACCGGCAGCGGCAGGTGCTGCTTCGCTGGCGTGGACTCGGCCCAGCCGTTGTTCTCGAGTGCGAAGATCGCCGGCACCTTCCAGAGCTGGCCGAGGTTCAACGACTCGTGGAACGTGCCGGTGTTCGTCGCACCGTCGCCCAGGAACGCGACCGCGACGCGCGGCTCGTTCCTCCACTGGAACGCCAGAGCCGCGCCGACGATCCCGGGGATGCCGCCCGCGACGACCGCGTTCGCTCCGAGGTTGCCGACCTCGACGTCGTAGAGGTGCATGGAGCCGCCGAAGCCGTGCGAGCACCCTTCGACCTTCCCGTAGAGCTCCGCCATGATCCGCTCGATCGCCGTGCCCTTCGCGATCGCGTGGCCGTGCGCGCGGTGCGTGGAGGCGATGACGTCGTCTCGCTCGAGCGCCGCGCAGACTCCCGTGGCGGTCGCCTCCTGTCCGATCGCGACGTGCAGGAAGCCCGGAAGCTCGCCGGCACGGAACCGCTCCTCGACCTTCTCCTCGAACCGGCGGATGAGCAGCATCTCGCGGAAGAAGCCCCGCAGGACCTCCTCCGACACGCGCCTGCCTCCCGACCCGGCCCTCTCCTCGACGGTCGCCATGGACCGGCCATTATGCTCATCTGCCGATGCGAGCGGTCGAGCAGTGGGAGCGGGTTGCCGAGGGCCTACCGGAGCGCTGGGAGGAGGCCCGTCTCTCGTTCACCGTCGAGGATGCGGCGACGGTTGCCGCTGCCGCGGGAGTGCTCGCGCCACTCGGGCCGGGACGCGCCGGGGGTGCGCTGCGCTTCCATGTCCGACCGTCCGGAGGCCCGGCCGGCGTCGAGTCGGTCCGGAACCTCATGGAACGCCTCGACCGCAGGCGGATCTGGGGTGAGCTCGCACTCGTCGACGTGCGCGCGCCGGAGGCGGAACCGTCCGTCGCGGCGCCGAGCGCTACGGCGGAGCCACGAGGCGCCGGGCTCGTCGCCGCCTGGGAGGCGGAGCTCGCGAAGCTGCCTCCCGACTGGAGCGACCTCCTCTGCGAGCTCGAGCTCGACTCTTCCGACTTCCTCGCCCGCGCAGCGCTGCTCGGCGCACCGCTCAACCCGACCCGCAATCCGGAGGCGCTGGCTCTCCGCTTCCGCGTCGGCCGCGGCGGCTACGGCACCTCGCCGGAGATGACGCGACGCTGCTTCGAGCGCATGGACGCCGAGGCGATCACCGGCCGGATCCAGGTGCTGAACGCGCTCTCGAACGTCGGCAACGTCGCGACGCAGGGCCCGGTGTGGCGCGTCGCGGGTCGCGCGGTCTAGGCACCCGCCCGGCGTCGGACCGTCTCACCCACTCCCCACACGCTTCATCTGCTTCGGTGCATACCGCTTCAGCTGGGCGATCGACTCCGCCTTCGTGATCAGCCCCCAGTTGCCGGCGCCCGCCGTATTCACGGACATACCCCAGACCGTGCCTCCCGTGCGAACCCAGAGCTCGCCCTCGTTGTCCTCGCGCGCGAGGACGGCGATCTGCTCGTCGCCGTACCTCGGGAGGGCGACCTTCCGCCCGCCGGCGAGGTCGGCGCGCTGCTGGCGGAAGACAGACGTCGCCAGACGAGGGCTCATCACGATCGCCGAGCTCATGAGGTCGAGCAACTGCGAGGCGCCTCTGAACCGGTACGAGACGAAGTAGCTCGTGTATTGAGCGTTCTTGTCCGCCTGCTTCATCCGCTGGCGAGCGCCTGCCGGGAGGTCGGACTTCTGCAGTACGAGCGCCCTCGGGTCCTGTGCGCTTGCGCTTCCTCCGGCCAACGCGGTCGTGGTCGAGGCTGCGAGAAGCACCGCAAGCCCGACGAAAATCGCTCGAGTAGTCATGGACATCTCCTTCGGTCGGTTATGAAGACGAGCCCCACCTGGTGTTCGGTGAGCTCGCCCGTGTCGCTGAGGAGGAAGGCCGACGTGATGCGCCCGGAGGCCGACTCGAGCTCACCCGAGCCGCCGTCGATGTCGCAGATCGCGCTCGCCAAGCCGGAGGCTGGGATCCGGCGACGGCCTCGATGACGCCCCGGCCGTGCGAACGGAATCGGAGTGCGTTCCCCGAGCCGAAGCTCGACGGTCCCGGCGAGCTCGAACTCGTCGCTCTCGAGGAGCGTGACGACGCGCCTCGAGCAGCGCCTCGCCGTCCGCCTCGAACGCGTCGCATGGTGCGCTCGCGCGCGGTCAGGAGAACCGCCGGTTCGAGCGGCGTCGCATGGCCCTCTGAACTCGAGCGAGTAGGTCGTCATCACGCTGTTCGATCGTGCGCCGTCCCGACGCGCAGCTCGCTTCGGGGGATTCCCTAGTCCGGCCTGACACGACAAAGACGCCGAAGCGCTGTCGCAACTTGCAGACCTCCGGTGGCCGGGAAGTAGCCCCGGCCCGGTCGCGACAGGCCCCGTCGCACTCGACCTCAGAAGAAACCGCCGACCTTCATGATCATCACCTGCGCGTGCAGGACCTCAACGCGCCCCTCCTGGCTGAAGCACCAGAGGCTGATAGTCCCGCCCGCCGGCAGGCTAGCCCCGCCGTTCAGCGACAGATTCCTCTTCAAGTCGTTCTGGGCCGGGGTCACTCGACGGTCAATTGCCGAGCCGATCGTCGCACTTCCGCTTCGCAACTCACACCCGACATCGCGGACGTGATCGTCTTGGTCGAAAAGGTCTCTCGTATTCGCGTACGCGACGACAGCCCAATCACCCGCGGGCACGTTCTTCGAGACGACGTGGGTGAAGCTCGAGTCTTCTGGCAGCGGGATGTGCGGCGGAGAGATCGCGAAGGTAACGCTCGACACTCCACCCGCTGGCCCCTGCGGGCCCTGGGGCCCCTGCGGACCCTGCGGCCCTTGAGGTCCCTGCGCTCCCGTCGGACCCGGGTCGCCCTTCGGCCCCTGCACGCTCCAATTGAGCGGCTTCTCCTTGCTGCTGCACGCGCCACCGGCGTCCGCGTCAATCACGCGGAGCGCACCGCCGAACTGCTTGAAGCATCCGTGGATCACGCCGTTCGCAGACGGGATCGCCGACCACGCGGCGCCCGCAACGACGACTGCAAGTAGTGATGCAACAACGATCGGCCACTTCTTCATGTCTCGTCCTCCTCTCGACCGTCACGCGGTCTCTCAGCTCGTCGGATAGATCCCTTCGGTGCAGATCACGTACGTGAGCCCGTTCGGCGCCGCGGACTGAAGATCCGGCAGCGCGAATGTCGTCCTGCCGTCTCCCCCGAAACGAGTGCCGAGCAACGAGAACAGCGCCGTGTTCTGCGCAATCGGAAGGAGCCGACCGTCGGCCGTCGCACCGCTCGCGATCGAGGCCGCGGTCAGCCAGACCTCGCCGAGGATGCAGTACGGGCTGTCCCGCCCGTCGCTCGCGTGGCCGGTCCCGGACCCGAACCGCGGATCGTTGCCGCCTGTCCCCGGCGGGCCGGGCTCGCCCCGGTCGCCCTTCTCGCCCTTGTCGCCCGGAGGGCCTGGCGGGCCGGGTGGACCCGCCGGCCCGGGCTCCCCTGGATCGCCCTTGTCGCCCTGGTCGCCCTTCGCGCCTTGCACGTTCCAGGCGAGCGGCTGTTCCCGGGCGCCGCAGCGCGTCTGCTCGGCGTCGATGACCCGCAGCGCGCCACCTGACTTGATACACGCGTGGACGATGCCGTCAGCGGACGGGATCGCCGCGAACGCACCACTCACTGCAATCGCCGCGAGCGGGACCGCGGCGAGCGAAAGCCACTTCTTCATCGGATTCCCCCTGATCGCTTGGATCTCCGTGCTGCCGCCGATGGTGCGCCGCGACCCGACCCGATCGCTTCGGGGAGTTCCCTAGTCGCGCACCCCGGCCCGAAGTACGCTCCGCCGATGCTGGTCGGGCGCGAGACAGAGCGCGCCGAGATCGACGCGCTGCTCGAGGACGCGAGGCGGGGACGGAGCCGCGTCCTCGTCCTCACGGGCGAGGCCGGAATCGGGAAGAGCGCGCTGCTCGACTACGCGCGCGAGCGCGCCGTCGGCATGCGGATCCTCTCCGTCACCGGTGTCGAGTCCGAGTCGGACCTGCCCTATGCGGCGCTCCACGCGTTGTTGCACCCGGTGCTCACCGGAATGGAGGACCTGCCGGAACGCCAGCGGCGCGCCCTGGCCGTGGCGCTCGCGCTGGAGGATGCCGACGAGCCCGATCGGCTCGCGATGTCGGCCGGAACGTTGACCTTGCTCGACGACGTCGCCGACGAGCGGCCGCTGCTGGTCGCGCTCGACGACGCTCACTGGCTGGACCGCGAGTCCGCGGATGCGATCGCTTTCGTCGGTCGCCGGATGGCGGGGATCGAGCTCGCGATCGTCGCCGTGGTGCGTGACGGAGAGCCGAGTAAGTTCGATCTCACTCAACTGCCGACACGCGCGGTCGGGCCTCTGACCGACGAAGAGTCATTCGAGCTGCTCGAGCGACGCCACGGGCACGAGATCGAGTCGGGCGCAGCGCGCAAGCTCGTAGGGCTGAGCGCCGGCAACCCACTCGCGCTCATCGAGCTGCCAAGCGCGCTGTCGAAGGAGCAGCTCGACGGGCGCGAGCCGCTCGACGAGCCAATTCCCATGGCCGCTCGGATCGAGCGGGCATTCCTCCGCCGGGTCGAGCGACTACCCGCAGACACCCGCACCTCGCTCGTCGTCGCCGCCGCCGGCGTCGAGGCGCCGGTGAGGGCGATACGTGAAGCCTCGACGGCACTCGGTGGCGGGACGCTCGAGCCGGCGGAGTCGGAGTCGCTGATCGAGATCGAGCAAGATCGCATCCGCTTCGCGCATCCGCTTCTGCGCTCGGCGGTCTACCAGGCTGCCGACGCGACTCTCCGACGGCGGGTGCACGAGGCGCTCGCAGGGGTGCTCGTGGACCAGCCCGATCTCCGGGCCTGGCAACTCGCAGCCGCTTCCGACACGCCCGACGAGGAGACCGCGGCGGCGCTCGAGGAGACCGCCGAGCGCGCCGTCAGCCGGGGCGGGCACGAGGCGCGGGCGCGGGCGCTCGAACGTGCCGCGGATCTCTCGCCCGATCCTGTCGACCGGGCGCGGAGATGTGCGCCGCAGCTCAGGCTGCCTTCTGGGGCGGTGACAGCCCGCGCGCGATCGCGCTCTGCGAGCGGGCGCTGCCACTGGTCGACGACCCGCTCGTTCGCGCCGATCTCGTTCAGCAGCTCGCCGCGGTCGCCGGTTGGCAGGGGAGCGGAGTGAACGTCCCGGACCTGGCGCACGAGGCAGAGCGCGTGGAGGATCTGGACGCAGATCGCGCGGTCAAGCTTCTCCTCTCGCGTTGGAACCAGCTCTGGCAGGTCCTCGAGTACGCGGACCACGAGGCGATCGGCGAGCGGGTCGAGCGGCTTCTCGACCGCCTCGGCCCGTGGTGGCGTCCGCGCGCGCTGGGCGGGCTCGCCGAGGCTCGCGCCGCTGCCGGCGATCCCGCCGGCGCACACGCGTACTTCGACGAGCTACTCGCCACCGACCTGGTGGCTGCGGCGGCATACGCGGAGTCGCTGGTCGGGGTCGAACGCTACGACGACGCTCGCCGGGCCCTCACCGCGTCGCTCGAGCTCGGCCGTAGCGACGGCAATGTCCTGCGAGTGGCGTTCGGTCAGGGTGCGCTCGCGATCCTCGAGCTGGCGCTCGGCGAGCTCACGAGGTCCCGAGCGCTCGCGAGCGATGCGCTCGAGCTCGCCCAGGCGATCGACGTGGACTTTCTCGTCTCCGTGAATCTCGTCACGCTGGCGACGATCGACGCCGTCCAGGGTCGGGACGAGGCGTGTCGGGCGAACATCGCGCGCGTGCTCGGCAGGCTCTCTGCGGATCGCCACCAGGACATCGCGCTGAGCGCGCAGCGAGCGCTCGGCGTTCTTGCGGTCTCCCGCGGGCAGTACGACGAGCGCCGTCGCGACGCTCGAGCCGATCCACCAGCGGGTCTTGGCGTCCGGGCTCCAGGAGCCCTCTCGCTACCCCTACCAACCCGATCTCGTCGAGGCGTACGCGCGACTCGGCCGCGCCGACGATGCGCTTGCCGTCCTCGACTGGTTCGAGCAACAGGCGGAAGCGTCCGGGAGTCGCTGGGCGCTCGCCGCGGCAGCACGCTGCCGAGGGCTACTCGCCCCTGCCGACGATCTCGACGAGACGTTCGGCGTCGCGCTGGAACGGCACGAGGAGGTTCCGTCGCCCTTCGAGCGCGCCCGGACGGAGCTCGTCTACGGCGAGCGCCTGCGGCGGGCAAACCGGAGGAAGGACGCGCGTCCACGTCTGCGCGCGGCCCTCGACGTCTTCGACCGGGTCGGCGCGATCCCCTGGAGCCACCGCGCGCATGCAGAGCTTCGGGCTACGGGCGAGCGCCTTCAGCCTCGGCCGGAGTCCACTGCGGAACGTCTGACCCCCAGGAGCTCCAGATCGCGACGCTCGTGGCCGAAGGCCTGACGAACCGCGAGATCGGCGCGCAGATCTTCCTCAGCCCGAAGACCGTCGAGTACCACCTGACGCACGTCTACCGCAAGCTCGATCTCCACTCTCGCGCCGAGCTCATCAAGCGGTTCGCGACGGAGAGCCGCGAGCTCGAGCCCGCCGACGTCTGATCGCCGCGTTAGGGGACGACCCTCGCCGACCCGCGCATCCCGTACCTCGCGTGCGGGTCGCACAGGAAGCGGAGCGTTCCCGCCCTCGCGAGCTTGACCCTCCACTGCTGGGTGCCCACGTACCCGAGCGTCGTCGCCCGCGCGTAGCCAGGCGCCTGGACGCGCGCGTTGTGCAGTCGCGACCGGTCGCGGACCGTGACCCTGTAGGTGCCGCGCTTCATCCGCTTGACCGCCTGTCCGGCCGCAGTTTTCAGGGTGATGACCTGGGACGGGCCGGCGGTGAGGACGAGCTTCGTCTTGGCGGTCACGCCCGACGGGGGCGGCGGCGGAGACGGCGGCGGCGGGGGCGGCGGCTGCTGCGGGTTGCCGACGACGAACTGCCCGCGCAGATCCGGGTGCGGATCGCAGTGGTACACGTAGACGCCGTCCCTGAACGTGACGGTCCAGGTCACCCTGCCGGTGAATGCGACTTCGGTTCGCTCGTCCACGCCCGGCCCCTCGAGGTGGTACGTGTGGAAGTCCGAGAGGTCCTCGACCTGGATCGTGTACGTGCCGGGATCGAGCCTCGTCACCCGGTTCCCCTGCGCGTCCGCGAGCGTGATCGTGAACTCCGGCCCGACGGTGCCGGTCAGCGTCGGATTCTGCGCCGGTGCCGCGGCACCGTTCCCGACCATGAGCAGGACGCTTGCGACGAGCACAGCGGGGACGGCGACGGCACGGGTCATCGTCTCCACACTACGCTGACCCGCCGGGTTCGGATTTCGAGAGGGTCGCGACAATCCGATGGGGCCACGAAACGACAATAGGTGGTCAGATCGAGACGGAACTGGAGGCCCCGAATGAATGTACGTAGGCTCGGAATCGCACTCGTTGCCGTCAGCGTCTTCGCGACAGGGTTGTGGGTGGGAATCAGCAGCGCCGGCTGGTTGAGCACGGACGCTGAGCCGATCGCCCTGAAAGCCGGGCTCAGCGCCGGCGCGGAGGTCCCGAAGCCCGAGGGCGCGAAGCCAAACGCCGGTGGCAGCTTCTCCGGCGGGCTCCTGCGCAAGGGCTCGGGCGGGACCCTGACCTGGCGACTCACGTTTCGCCGGCTGACCGGCAGGGCAATGGCGGCGCACGTCCATCTCGGCAGGCCCGGCAAGGCCGGCGGGGTCGCGGTTCCGCTCTGTGGACCGTGCCGCTCCGGCGCGCGCGGCTCGGCCAACGTGAACGCACGGACCGTGAGGGCGTTGCTCGGCGGCGGTGCGTACGTGAACGTGCACACCGCGAGGAACCCGGCAGGGGAGATCAGGGGCCAGGTCAAGAAGGGCGGCAAGGCACCCGCCGGCACCGGTACAGACACGACGTCGGACACCACGACGACGACGACCACGACCTACGACCCGTATCCGTAGGGCCCTCGCAAGGGCTCGTGCGAACCGGCCGCGTCCCGGGCGCGGCCGGCTTCGCGGACGAGGAAGCTACGCGCGCAGCTCCGCGCCGAAGGCCTCGGCCAGACGATCGACGATCCGGCCGCGCAGCTCGGCGGCTTCCTCGTCCGTGAGCGTCCGCTCGGGGGACTGGAAGGCGAGGTGGATCGCCACCGACTTCCGCCCCACGCCGACCTGCTCGCCGCGGTACGTGTCGAACACGAGCGCGTCGCGGAGCAGCGGGGCGCCGGCTTCGCGCGCGGCGTCCACGAGCGCTCCCACCTCGACGTCCTCATCCACCGCGACCGCGATGTCCTGGTTCACCGCCGGGTAGGTGATGACGTCCTCGTAGACGACGCGCTCGGGGACCACCGCGAAGAGCGACTCGAGGTCGAGCTCGAACGCGCCCCACGCTCCTTCGAGGTGCGCCGGGTGAAGCTCGCCGAGCACGCCCGCCTCGGACTCCGCGGCCTTGCCCGGGTGGAGCAGCGGATGCGTCGCACGCCGGACCCGGAGCTCGAGCTGGAGCGCGCGGTACAGCGTCTCGAGAACGCCCTTCGCCTCCGCATAGCCGCCCTGGACGATGCCCGCGAGGCGCCAGCGCTCTTCGGGCAGACGTTCGCCCGAGGGCAGGTAGACGCGCGCGATCTCGAATAGCCCCGGCGACGCCGAGCTCACGTCGAGCCCCGTACGCACCGCGCCCACGAGCCCCGGCAGAAGCGTCGTGCGGAGCACTGCCTGGTCGGACGTCATCGGATCGGGAAGACGGATCGCATCCGGGCTCGGATCGGAGGCGGCCAGGCTCCACGTGTACGCCTCGGACAGCCCCGCGCCGACGAGGACGTCCTCGACCAGCCGTCGGAGACGCTGACTCGCGCTCAGACGTCCGCGAACATGCCGGCGCCGCGGCATCGTGAGCGGCACCTGGTCGAGCACCGGCCGTGCGATCTCCTCGATCAGGTCGATCTCGCGGGTCACGTCGCGGGCACGCCAGGTCGGGACGGTGACGTCCCAGTTCTCCGACACGTCGAACCCGAAGCCCTCGAGCGTCGTGCGCTGCTGTTCCGGTGGGATCTCGAGGCCGATCAGGCGGTCCGCCCGTTCCGTCCGCAGATGGACGACCGGCTGCGGCGGGAGCGTTCCCCGGACGTCCGTCGAGCCCGTCAGACGAGCGCCGGCGAGATCGACGATGAGACGGCTTGCGAGCTTCGCCGCCGGCTCCGCGAGAAACGGGTCGACGCCCTTCTCCCAACGGTTCGAGCCCGCCGTCCGGAGCGCGTGCCGGTCCGAGCTCCCGAGGATCCCGATCGGCTCGAAGTTCGCGGCCTCCAGGAGCAGCTCGCTCGTTTCGTCGGAGACCTCGGTCTCCTCGCCGCCCATGATCGCCGCCAGCGCGATGGCGCGCTCGGCGTCCGCGATCACGAGGTCGGAGAGGTCGAGCCGGCGCTCGACGCTGTCGAGCGTGCGCACGGCGCTCTCCCTGAGCGCGCGCGCCGGACGACGATCCGCCCGCCCGGCGAGCTTCGCGCGGTCGAAGCGTGCAGCGGGCTTCCCCAGACGTGCATCACGTAGTTCGTCACGTCGACGACGTTCGAGATCGAGCGCATGTCGGCGAGGTAGAGGCGCGAGCGCAGCCACTGCGGCGAGGGTCCCGATCTACGACGTCGCGAAACATGCGGCCGATGTACCGCGGGCAGCCTTCGAGGTCCTCGACCCTGACGTCGACCGGCTCCTCGTCGACGACGGGCGGATCCTCGGCCTCCGGATACGTGCAGCTCGCCTCCGAGCAGCGCGGCCGCCTCCCGCGCGAGCCCGACCATCGACAGCAGGTCGACGCGGTTCACGGTCGGCGTCACGTCGAGCACGCGGTCGCGGATCGGCAGCACCTCGAGCAGCGGTCGTCCCGGGCTCGAGCCCGTCTCGGGAGCACCATGATCCCCGCGTGGTCGTCCCCGAGGCCGACCTCGTCCTCGGCCAGGATCATCCCGCGCGAAGCCTGCCCGCGAAGCTCGCGCTCGTCGAGCGGCGCGTCGAAGATCGGCAGGTACGCGCCGGGAAGCGCCGACGGCAACCGTCGCCCCGGCCTCGAAGTTCCAGGCGCCGCACACGATCTGGCGCGCGTCGCCCTCGCCGACGTCCACCTGGCACACGCGCAGGCGGTCGGCATTCGGATGCGCGTCCGACGTCGAGCACCCGGCCGACGAGGAAGCGGCCCGAGATTCCCGTCGTGGTCCGCAGACGCCGACGTCGATGATCCGCTCGACGTCGTCGAGCGAGGAGATCGCGAGCCGCCGCGCGATCTCCTCCGGAGTTGCGTCGACGGTGACGTACTCGCCAGCCAGGTGAGCGGGACGCGCATTACTAGAACTGCTCCAGCAGCCGGGGGTCGTTCCGCCAGAGCTCGCGCAGGTCCGGGATCCCGTGGCGGAGCACGGCGATCCGCTCCAGCCCCCAGCCGAAGGCGAACCCCGTGTAGCGCTCGGCGTCGTAGCCGACGAACTCGAAGAGGTTCGGGTCGACCATCCCCGACCCGCCGACCTCGATCCAGCCCGAGTGCCTGCAGACGGGACAGCCGGAGCCATCGCAGATGTGACACGAGACGTACGCCTCGACCGAGGGCTCCGTGAACGGGAAGTAGTTATCCGAAAATCGGTCTTCCGCGCTCCTCGCCGAAGAGCGCCTTCATCAGGTAGTCGAGTGTCCCCAAGCAGGTCGCCGAGGGTGATCCCGTCGTCGACGGCGAGCCCTTCCGCCTGGTGGAACGTCGGCGTGTGCGTCGCATCCGGCGTGTCCCGCCGGTACACGCGGCCGAGCGACACGATGTAGATGGGTGGCTGCTGCGCCTCCATCGTCCGGATCTGCGACGGCGACGTCTCGGTCCGCAGAACCGTCTCGTCGTCGAGGAAGAGCGTCTGCAGCGGCGAGCGCGACGGGTGCCCCTCGGGAATATTGAGCGCGTCGAAGTTGTAGCGCGTCGTTTCGACCTCACGCCCGTCCACCACCGTGTAGCCGAGCCCGAGGAAGATGTCCTCGAGCTCCCGCCGGATCTGCGTGATCAGATGCAGGTGACCTCGCGTGCACCGTCCGTCCCGGGCATGGTCACGTCGACGCGCTCCTCGGTCAGCCGGCGATCGAGCTCGGCGCGCCGGAGCTCCTCCATCGCGGTCGTCGATCGCCGACTTCGATCCGCTCGCGGACCGCGTTCAGGGTCATTCCCGTCTCTCGGTCGCGCACCTCGCGGAGCGCGAGCTTCAGCGCGCTCTTGCGGCCGAGGTAGTCGATCCGGGCGGACTCGATCTCGTCGACCGTATCGGCGGCCGCAACCGCGCTCAGCGCCTCGGACTCGACCGCCTGTGCGTCCACGGCGGCGACTGTACCGAGATCGATCTCCTTGCTCTGCATCGTTCCTCCTCTCACATGCCGACGTCCGGGAGAGCCCCGGCAGGAACGTCGGAGGAACGGCGAGAAGCTAGGCGCGCGCCGCTGCCCCGGATCCGAGCCGGGGCCGGATAAAGCAGCGCGGTGCGGTCGATCGCCGTCATCTGTCCCGGAGGATAGCCCAGGCTGCGCCCTGTGTCGCGACCAGGTCCACGGCTGCTGCTTGAATCGCCGTCGTGACCCTGTACGACCCCATCGCGCGCATCTACGACCCGTGGAGCCGGTCGGTCACGGAGGACATCGGCTTCTACGTCGAGCGCGCCGTCGAGAGCGGCGGCCCCGTGGTCGAGCTCGCGGTCGGCACCGGGCGGATCGCCGTGCCGATCGCGGAAGCCGGCATGCGCGTGATCGGCGTCGATTCGTCACCGGGGATGCTCGCGGTCGCACGCGAGACGGCCGCCGCGGCCGGCGTCGAAGCCCTCGTCGACCTTCGCGTCGGCGATCTCACCGACCCTCCGGTGACGGAGCGCGTCCCCCTCGTCGTCTGCCCGTTCCGGACGCTGCTGCACATGCCGAGCGAGGCCGAGAAGCTCCGCGCGCTCCGGGCAGCCCACCGTCTGCTCGCTCCCGGCGGCGCATTCGTCTTCGACGTCTTCTGCCCGAGCGCCGTGGACATCCAGGAGACCCACGGCATCTGGCTCGAGCGCGAGCCTGGGATCGAGGAGCTCGCTGTGTGGGACGAGTCGAGTCGAACGCTCTCGCTCACCGTCCGTGCACCCGACGCGCAGGTCACGTTCCACCTGCACTGGCTCTCGGCGCCGGAGTGGCTGCGGCTCCTGGACGAGGCCGAGCTCGACGTCGAGGCGCTCTACGGCTGGTTCGACAAGCGGCCGTACGAGGGCGACGAGGACATGATCTTCGTCTGCCGTGCGAGGTAACCGGCGCGGCGCCGATCGAGCCGGGCATGCCCGGCTCCTACGGATCTAGTCGGCGGCGACTTCTATCTCGTCGCCGACGGAGATCTCGCCGCCCTCGACGACGTGGGCGAGCATCCCGCGCTTCCCGTCGATCTCGGCCCGAAGGCCCGGTCGGAGCTCATCCATCCTCGCGCACGGGTCGCAGACCATCGTGATCTCGAACAGCGCCTGGCCGACACGCACTTGTTGTCCGATCGGCCACTCGTGGACGTCGGCGCCTTCGACGGTGATGTTCTCGCGAATCGCGCCCGGTGCCACGTCCAGCGCGTCGAGGTGCTGCCTGGACGCGAACAGGACCTCGCGGCGAGGGGGATTTGCGTGCGAGCACCCTTCGAACCCGTGGGACTCGATCGCCGTCACGCGCTCGCGCGCTTCGGAGACACCGCTGCCTCGCTCCGGCGAGACGAAGAGACCGGAAACTGTTGCCACAAGCCCAGGGTATCCATAGAGTCGGGCGCGTGATCTGGCTGCTCGTCCTGCTGGGCGTCGTCCTGCTCCTCGTCGTCCTCGGCATCGTGTTCTACAACCGGCTCGTCCGGCTGCGGAACCGCGTCGACAACTCGTGGGCGCAGATCGAGGTGCAGCTCAAGCGCCGGTGGGATCTCATTCCGAACCTCGTCGAGACGGTCAAGGGCTACGCCGCGCACGAGCGCGAGACCTTCGAGGCCGTCACCGCCGCCCGCGCGGGCGCGCAGCAGGCGCAGTCGCCGGGGGAGACGGCACAGGCGGAGGGCATCCTGGGCCAGGCGCTCGGACGGCTGTTCGCGGTCGCCGAGGCATATCCGGAGCTGCAGGCGGACGAGAACTTCCGCCAGCTCCAGTCCGAGCTCGCGGAGACCGAGAACCGGATCGCGGTCTCGAGGCAGGTCTACAACGACACCGTCCTGACGTACAACAACGCGATCCAGACGTTCCCCGGTGTCGTCTTCGCCGGCCCGCTCGGGTTCGGCGTGCGCGAGTTCTTCGACGTCGAGGACGAGGCCGAGCGCGAGCCGCCACGCGTCGACTTCGCCCGCTGATCCGCAAGCTGCTCATTGCGGCCGCGGCTGCGCTCGCGGCACTCGCGCTCGCTCCGTCGGCCTTCGCGCAGAACTACGACCTCACCTCGGCGGACATCCGCGCGAACGTCCTCGCGAACGGCACGGTCTCGGTCGAGGAGGACATCACCGTCGCCTTCGGGAGCTTCGGCTTCACCTACGGGTTCCGCGAGATCCCGCTGCGCGCGGGCGAAGGCATCCAGGTGCTCGGCGTCTCCGAGCGCGGCCAGGCCTTCGAACCGGGAGCGCCGACCGAGCTCGAGCCCGGCGGCCCACCCGGAACCTACGGCGTCCGCAACCTCGACGAGCGTGTCCGAATCGTCTGGCGCTTCCAGGCGTCGAACGAGACGCGGACGTTCCGGATCCGCTACCGCCTCAGGGGACTTGCGGTCGGCTACGACGACGTCGTGGACGTGAACCTCCAGGTCTGGGGCGACGAGTGGGAGCAGCGCCTCGGCCGGCTCACGGCCACGATGACCGGGCCGGGGAATGTCGTCCGCGCGTGGGGACATCCCGTGTGGGTCCGCGGCGACGTCACGATCGCGCGCGCGAGCTCCTTCCTCCGTGCCGTCGACGTACCGGCCGGACAGTACGTGGAGCTGCGCACGCTCTACCCGCGGTCGGCCTTCTCCTCGACCGCTGGCATGAAGGTCGAGCAAGGCGACGGCCTCGGCGGCATCGTCCAGGACGAGCTCGACGACGCGGAGAGCTTCGAGCAGGACCGCGAGCGGATCGACTCGCTCGTGGCCAACCCGCTGCGGACGGCGCTGATCGTCCTTGCGCTCGCCGCGCTCCCGGGGCTCGCCGTGATCGGAGCCGTCTGGGCCTTCTTCGGCCGTGAGCGGCGCACCGGCTATGACCGCGAGTACGAACAGGAGCCTCCGACGGACACGGAGCCCGCGCTCGTGCCGGTGCTGCTGAAACAGGGAGGCGAGCCCGGATCGTACGAATGGACGGCGACCCTCTTCGACCTCATCCGACGTGGGCTCTACCAGGCGAAGCCGGTGACGACCGAGCGGAAGATCTGGGGCGGGCTAAGGACACAGACCGTCTCCGATCTGGAGCTGTCGCCAGGGGAAGACCAGTCGCTGCGAAGCTGGGAGCAGGACGTCACGCGCGTTGTCGACCCGATCCTGGTCGACGGCCCGGAGCGTCTGTCGCACTTCAGGGACCGCATCGAGGACGAGCGCACCGCGATGGCGCCGCGTTTCACGTCCTTCAAGACGGAGGTCACCGACGAGACGAAGGACCTCGGCTGGTTCCGGTCGATCGGCGCCCTCCCGCTCGCGCTCGCGGGCGTCCTCTTCATCGGGGTCGGCATCCTGCTCATCTACTTCGCCGCAGACGGCTGGCGCTCCGTGTATCCGAGGTACTCGGACGTGCTGCTCGTCATCGGCGGCCTCGCGCTCTTCGCAAACGCGGTGCTCGTCTTCCTGACGCTCGTGCTCTTCCGCCGCGTCTGGCGCCGCCGCTCGCCGGAGGCTCAGGAGGACGCCGAGCGCTGGGACGCGTTCAGGAGCTACCTGACCGACTTTCCCCGCCTCGACGAGGCGCCACCCGCGACCCTCGAGCTCTGGGAGCGGTACCTCGTCTACGGGATCGCCTTCGGGATCGCGGAACGCGTGCTTCAGGGAGCGCACATCCACATGCCCGAGGCGCTGGCGGAGGCGAGCGCGATCTACTGGATCTCGCCGGACGGCGACCTCGGGTCTGGCCCGAGCGCGCTCGCGATCGGCGACCTCGCGTCCGGCTTCGGGAGCGCGCTCGCCCCGCCGAACTCGGGCTCGGGTGGCGGCGGTGGCGGCTTCTCCGGCGGGGGCGGCGGGGGCGGCGGAGGCGGAGGAGGCGGGTTCGGCTAGGAGCGCCGCGAAAGCTCGTAGAGCGCGATCGCGCCGGCAGCCGCGACATTCAGCGACTCGGCGTCTCCGGGCAGCGGGATCGTTGCCTTGTAACGATCAGTTACGAGGTGATCGGGTAGCCCTTCGCGCTCTGCTCCGAGGAGAAAGGTGAGCGGGGGCTCGAGTTGGAGCTCCCCCAGCGGCCGGCCGCCGTGCGCGACGAGCGCGATCCGCTCCCCTGAAGGCTCGTCGAAGCCGACGAGCGGCACCCGGAAGATCGCGCCCGCCGAGGCGCGCAACGCGCGCGGCCCGACCGGGTCGGCGCACTCGTCCGAGAGCGCGATCCCCGCGCCGAACGCGTCGGCCGTCCGGATGAGCGTCCCGATGTTCCCGGGATCCCCGACGTGCCAGAGCGCGAGCGTCACCTCGCGGGAGCCGCGCGGAAGGTCGGCACGGCGGAAGATCCCGATCACCCGCGGCGCGTGCCCGAGCGTCGACACCTCGCCCAGGAGCTCCGGAGCGACCGTCTCTCCCGCGATCAGTAGCTCGACCGGCTCGATCCCCGCTGCGAGCGCGGCGTCGACGAGATCCTCACCTTCGGCGGCGAAGAGACCCGTCTCCTCACGATGCTTGCGCGCGGCGAGAAGCTTCCGGACGAGCCGGAGCTTCTCGTTCTGGCGCGACCTGATCAGGCGGCTTTCGAGGCGCCGTTCTCGAGCGCAGCCTTCGCCTGCTCGGCTACGAGCGCGAACGCCTCGGGGTCCGACACGGCGATGTCGGCAAGCGACTTCCGGTCGAGCTCGATGCCCGCCAGCCGGACGCCAGCGATGAAGCGGTTGTACGAGAGGCCGTTCTCCCGCGCCGCCGCGTTGATGCGCATGATCCAGAGCGACCGAAACGTCCGCTTCTTCGCCTTGCGGTCGCGGTACGCGTGCTTGAGCGAGTGCTCGACCTGTTCCTTCGCGAAGCGGTAGCTCGACTTCTTGCGACCGTAGTAGCCCTTGGCCTGATCGAGGACCTTCGCGCGCTTCTTCCGCGCGTGGACCGCTCGCTTGACGCGAGGCATCTCAGCCTCCCCTCAGGAGCTTCTTGACACCCTTGGCATCACTCGGAGCGACGCCGTAGAACTTCCGCAAGCCGCGCTTACGCTTCGACGACTTCTTCTCGAGGTTGTGGCTCTTCATCGCGTGCCGGCGGAGCAGCTTCCCCGACCCGGTCACCTTGAACCTCTTCTTCGCTCCCCGTGATGTCTTCATCTTTGGCATCGGTCTTCACTCCTGCGTTTTTCGTCGGCCCGAGAACCATGACCATGTTCCTTCCGTCGAGGAGCGGCTGCGACTCGATCGCACCGATCTCCTTGACGTCCTCCGCGAGACGCATCAAGAGGTCACGTCCCCGATCCGGATGGAGGGTCTCCCGCCCCCGGAACATGATCGTGACCTTGACCTTCGCCCGCTGGTTCAGGAAGCGGACGACATGGCCCTTCTTGGTCTCGTAGTCGTGGATCCCGATTTTCGGTCTGAGCTTGATCTCCTTGATCTGGATCTGGAGCTGGTGCTTTCGGGCTTGCTTTGCGCGCTGCTCCTGCTCGTAGCGGTACTTCGAGTAGTCCATCACCCGCGCGACGGGCGGATCCGCGCCGGCAGCGACCTCGACGAGGTCGAGCCCCTTCTTGTGCGCGAATTCGAGCGCCTCACGCGTGGCCAGGATTCCGACCTGCCCGCCTTCCTCGTCCACGAGGCGAACGCGCTGGGCGCGGATCTCCTCGTTGATGCGTTCCGGCCGGGCTCGTGGGACGACCCTCTCGTTCAGAGAGGGCCGGCGGCGCCTTGGTCTCAAATGCCCTTCACCTAGCTCTCAGTTCCTCCTTCGAAACGACAAAAGCCGCTGCAGGCAGCGGCACAGGTTTCCTCCAACCCCGGCGTGGTAACCGGCTCGGTTGAACCCCGCGAGATCAAATCCCGGAGGTGAGGAAGCTGTTCGCTCCTGCTTGCAGAGCGCGGATCGTAGCAGGCAGGACGAGATCTGCTCGTCCTGCCTGCTGTAGGGGCGAGGCTTGCCTCGCCCTCGGAGACGATTCAGGTCGAGGGCGAGGCAAGCCTCGCCCCTACGAATCGGGGTCGGCCTCTGCAGCGAGCTCCCGAAACGTCCCGATCAGCTCCTCGAGCGAGCGCGTGGACTGCCCGCCGCCCCGCTCGCGCACGGCCAGGGAGTCGTCCGACTCGCGGTCGCCATAGACCACGACGAACGGCACCTTCTCCACCTCCGCGTCGCGGATCCGCTTGCCTAGCGTCTCGTCGCGCTCGTCCACCTCGACGCGGAAGCCCGCGTCAGCGAGCCGGCGCTGCAGGGCCGCCGTCGCCTCGCGGTGCCCCTCGCCGACCGGGATGACGCGCGCCTGCACGGGAGCAAGCCAGAACGGGAAGTCGCCTCCGTAGTGCTCGATGAGGATCCCGATGAAGCGCTCCAGCGAGCCGAGCAGGGCCCGGTGGATGACGACCGGGCTGTGCTCGCGGTTGTCCGGCCCCATGTACGTGAGCCCGAATTGCATCGGCATCTGGTAGTCGAGCTGGATCGTCCCCATCTGCCAGGAGCGTCCGAGGACGTCGGTCATGTGCAGGTCGATCTTGGGGCCGTAGAACGTCCCCTCTCCCGCTGAGACCTCGTACTCCATGCCGTGCCGCACGAGCGCCTGCTCGAGCGCCGCCTCCGCCCGGTCCCACTGCTCGTCGGTTCCGAGCCGCTTCTCGGGACGCGTGGAGAGCTCCGCGCGAGGAGTCACGCCGAAGCGCTCGTAGAGGTAGCGGACGAAGTCGATCATCGCGTCGATCTCGTCCTGGATCTGGTCCTCGGTGACGAAGACGTGCGCGTCGTCCTGCGTGATGTGCTTCACGCGCAGGAGGCCGTGCAGGGTCCCGCCCCGCTCGTCCCGGTGGAGGGTCGACGACTCCGCGTACCGGATCGGCAGGTCGCGATAGGAGCGCAGCTCGGAACCGAAGAGCAGCATGTGGCCGGGACAGTTCATCGGCTTGAGCGCCATCGGCTCCTCGCCCTCGTGCGGCTTGACGAAGAACATGTTCTCCTCGTAGTTCTCGTAGTGACCCGAGGTGATGTAGGTCTGCAGGTCGTAGAGGAGCGGCGTCTTCACCTCCGAGTAGCCGCGCCTTCGGTTCTCACGCCGCCTGAGGTCCTCGAGCGCGTTCCAGACGACCATTCCCTTCGGGTGCCAGAAGGGCGAGCCCGGCGAGTGCTCCGAGAGGTGGAAGAGGTCGAGCTGCGCGCCGATCCGTCGGTGGTCGCGCGCCCGCGCCTCCTCGAGCCGCGCGAGGTGCGCGTCGAGGTCCGCCTGCGAGTAGAAGGCCGTGCCGTAGATTCGCGTCAGTTGTTGGTTCTTCTCGTCGCCGCGCCAGTAGGCGCCCGCGAGCGAGGTGAGCTTCACCGCCTTGATCGGACCTGCGTTCTGGAGGTGCGGACCGCGGCAGAGATCCGTGAACTCGCCCTGGGTGTAGAGCGAGATCGGGCCCTCGGCTTCCTCCGCCAGCTCGACCTTGTACGGCTGCTCCTCCGCCGCGAAGCGGGCCTTTGCCTCCTCGCGCGAGATCTCCTCCCGCGTCCACTCGCGGCCCTCCTCGATCTCGCGCCGCATCTCGTCCTCGAGCGCGGCGAGGTCGGCCTCGGCGATCGGCTGGGGGAACTCGAAGTCGTAGTAGAACCCGTCCGCGATCGGCGGCCCGATCGCGATCTTCACCCCGGGATGCAGCCGCAACGCGGCTTCGGCGAGCAGGTGCGCCGCCGAGTGGCGAAGAACCCGGAGCGCGTCGGGATCCTGCGTATCGCGCGTCGTCAGGATCTGGATCGACTCGCCGTCGGCGAGCGGAAGGCGGAGGTCGCGCGTCTCTCCGTTCACACGCATGAGCACGGCCTGCTCGGCGAGCTTCGGTCCGATGGCACGGGCTGCGTCGAGGCCGGACGCGCCGTCCGGCAGCTCGAGCTCCGACGAATCGGGGAGCACTACCTTCACAGCAGGTTCTTCATCCGGGCGGGAGGATATGCGCGGGGTCGCGCGTCCGGAACTAGAGGCGAACTGTGTCCCGCAACATCACGAGGCCAGACTACCCGGCCGCGGGGTCAGGCTTTAGCCTGATCCCGGTGTTGGGTCGCAGCGCTCAAACCCACGAGCGGGTTCAGGCTGAAGCCTGACCCCAGCAGCGCGATGCGTGCCGCACCCTGGCTCGCTCTTGTCGCCGCTCCGCTCGCGCTCTTCGCGCTGCTGCTGGCGCGGCCTGCGGTCGACGAGAGATGGGAGAACCAGCCCGCGCACTTCTGGCTCGTGCTGGCCGCCGCGGCGATCGCCACCGCGCTCGGGTACGCCGTCAGCGTCGCCGCCCGCCGGCGACGCGATGCACGGCTCTTCCTCATCTCGCTCGCGCTCATCGCGAGTGCCGGCTTCCTCGGCCTCCACGCGCTGGCCACGCCCGGTGTGCTGCTCGGCAAGAACGCGGGCTTCGAGGTCGCCACACCTGTCGGGCTGCTTCTCGCCGGGCTCTTCGCAGCGGCGTCCGCGATGGAGCTCGGGCCTTCGCGTGCGGCAGCTGTCATGCGCTACGCCGGGATCCTGCTCACGATCGTGTTCGGGCTCATGGTCGCGTGGGCCGTCGTCTCGCTCGCCGAGCTGCCGCCGCTCGACGGCCCGCTCGCCGCCGAGCGGCTCGACGGCTGGCAGCTCGTGCTCGCCGCCGTCGGGGTCGCGCTCTACGGGCTCGCGGCGCTCGGCTACTTCCGCCTTTATCGCCGTCGGCCGTCGCGCTTCGTGTTCGCGTTCGTTCTCGCGTTCGCGTTCCTCGCCGAGGCCATGGTCGTGATCGCGTGGGCGCGCAACTGGCAGATCTCGTGGTGGGAGTGGCACATCCTCATGCTCGGCGCGTTCGTGGTCATCGGGCAGGTCGCGCGCACCGAATGGCACGAGGAGCGCTTCAGCGCGCTCTACCTCGACGAGACGCTGGCGGGAGCGAAGGACGTGAGCATCCTGCTCGCCGACCTCTGCGGCTTCACCGCCTACTCCGAGCGCCACGATCCCGCCGAGGTGGCCGGGATGCTGAACTCGTACTTCGAGCGGCTCGTCCCGCTCATGGAGGCGACCGGCGGCGAGGTGCACCAGATCGTGGGCGACGAGCTCATGGTGATCTACAACAAGGAGGGTCAGACCCCGGACCATCCGGCGCGCGCCGCACGGGCCGCGCTCCTCCTCCAGCGCATGGCCAACCGCGTCGCGGGCGAGCACGACGAGTGGCCGCGCTTCCGCGTCGGCGTCAACTCGGGCGAGGTCCTCGCCGGGGTGCTCGGCGGCTCGAGCGGCCACCGCAAGCACGCGGTCGTGGGCGACGTCGTGAACGTCGCGTCGCGCCTCCAGGCCGAGGCGCCGGTCGGATCGATCCTCATCGGCGAGTCGACGTTCCGGCGGCTCGGCGGCGGCGCCGTCGTCGAGGCGCGGCCCCCGCAACGCGTCAAGGGCAAGGACGTACCGGTCTCGGCATACGAGCTGCTGGCCCTGCGCAAGCCGCTCGGCGACTAGCCGGGCGAGCGCGGGGCGTCGCGCTGATCCCCGACGGCGAGCTCCAGCTCGAGCTCGTCGAGTGCCGCGCGCAGGATCGCGATCCGCTCCGCCACGGGCGCGTGCGCCTTGGGGTCGATGGGCGACACTCGGTCGACGGCGTACTGCTCGCGAAGGACGCGGCGACGTTCGAGCTCGCGGGCTTCCTCCATCGAGTTGAGCACGACGCCGATGAGTACGTTCAGGACGATGAAGGCAGCGACGAGGATGAAGCTGACGAAGTAGACCCAGGCCCAGGGCTGGAACTCCATCGCGTCGGCCATGTAGACGGGGAAGTCCTCGAGGGTCAGCATCACGAAGAGCGTGAGCATCGCGCGGCCGATGTTTCCCCACTGCTCCGGCAGCTCGTCCGCGAACAGGATCCAGCCGACCATTCCGTAGACGAAGATGATCATCGCCGTAACCGCGCCGATCGAGGCGAGCGGCGGGACGCTCCGCCAGACACCGAGCAGCAGCACGCGCAGATCCGGGAGCACGCGCACGAGACGGACGATGCGCAGAAGCCGGACGAGCCGGAGCAGCGTCGAGTTCTGCCGCACCCCCGGCACGAATGCGGCAGCGACGACGACGAAGTCGAAGATGTTCCAGCCGTTGCGGAAGAACTGCCACGGCCGGGGCCAGTACGAGCCGATCCGGATCAGGAGCTCGACGATGAAGACGGCGAGGCACGCGCCGTTGAGGAGGTCGAGCCAGGAGCTCCAGCGGTCCTCGACGCCGTCGTAGGTCTGGAGGCCGAGAACGACGGCGTTGACCGCGATGGTCGCTACGACGACGACGGTGAACGGGTTCGAGTCGACGACACGCGCGAGAGCGTTGCGGTTCCCCACGGCCGCACAGTCTGGCGTCGTAGTCGGCGATCCTCAGGGGCCCGCCGTCCGCTGCCTGACCGCCTCCGTAGACTCCTCGCATGGGCGCTCCGGAGGTCGCGCAGCCCGAAAAGCGGCTGACCCGCCTCCTCCGCGGGCCGATCGACGTCGGACTCGGGTTCGTCCGCGCGCTGCCGCGAGCCGTCGAGGACATGTTCCGCGACCGCTGCCCGCAGTACGCGGCCGCGATCGGGTTTCGCGCGCTCTTCTCGCTCTTCCCGCTGACGATCCTGCTGGTGTCGATCTTCGGGCTCGTGCTCCAGAACGACGAGCTGCGCAACGACGTGATCGAGGAGCTGATCAGCGTGCTCCCCGTCTCGCCGGAAGGCGAAGAGGACATCCGCAGTTCGATCGAGAGTCTTGCCTCGCCGTTCTCCGCAATCGGGCTCATCTCACTTGTCGCGCTGCTCTGGGGCGCGTCCGGGATGATGGCGTCGATCCGCGTCGGCCTCGAGGCTGCGCTCAAGGTCGATCAGGGACGTCCGGCCGCCCGCGCGAAGCTCGTCGACTTCGTCCTCGTGGGTGTCGCGGGCCTGCTGGTCATCGTGGTCATCGGCATCTCGACCTTCGCCGCGCTGTTCGGCCGCGCCGTCGAGTGGCTGTCCGACGAGCTCGGGGTCGAGCTCGTCACGACTCCGACCGGCGCGCTCGTGAGCGAGGGGCTCCAGCTCGTCCTCATCGCATCGATGACCCTTGCGCTCTACCACTACGTGCCCGCTCAGCGGCTCGGTCGGAGAGCCTCGCTGGCGGGCGCGACGTTCACGGCCGTCGGGATCTGGGGCGCCGCGAAGGTGCTCGGCGCGCTGTTCGACGTCACGCGCTACAACTTCATCTACGGCTCGCTCGCGAGCGTGATGGCGTTCCTCTTCTTCGTCTACGTCGCCGCGTTTATCCTCCTGCTCGGGGCCGAGTTCGCCTACGCGTGGTCACAGCCGCCCGGGCCGCCCGGGCCGCCGCTACGCGCTCAGATCATCGGCGCCGTCCGCGGGCTCGTGTTCCACCCGGAGCCCGAAGGACCGCCCCCGCGCCGCGACGTCAGCGACAGACCTTGACGGGACGCGACGCCTCGCCCTCGCGTCCGGAGACGTCGGAGGCGACGGCGCGCAGGACGTGCGGGCCCTTCCTGGGCTTCGCGCGCCACGTGAACGTGTAGATCCCGCCCTCGTTCCTGCGGACGCGCGCGATCTGGCGGTTGCCGTCGAAGAATCCAACCGAGGAGACGACCGACGGAGAGGTCGCGACGACCTGGAGGCGCGCACGCGCCCGCAGGCAGGCGCCCTTGTTCGGCGCGATCCAGGTGACCGCAGGCCCGTTGACGACGCTCGTGCGCACACCGCGGAAGCGCGTGTTGGGCATCGGGTTCACGCCCTCGATGCCGATGTTCTTCGTCTCCTGGAAGTCCGAAGCCACGATCCGCATGAACTCGGTGCCGGGACGGAGCGGGTTCGACTCGCGTGGGATCGAGAAGACCGCGATCCCGGTCGCGGCGTCGTACGAGACCGCGGCGAGCTGGTTCGCACCTCCCGTCCCGTAGATGAGGAGGAGCGACATCGGGTCGACCCCGGAAGCGGCATCGCGCACGCGCGCCACGATCGTCGGCCGCCCGGCCGAGATCCGGGTCGTGAGGAGCGTCACGTTCGGCGGCCGCACGTCGTTTATCCACGACCGAAGCGTGTAGGGACCGGCGAGCGAGCGGCCCGTGAAGAGGTCGCGGCCCGAGTCCACGGAGACGAAGTACCGCCCGGCCGGGAGGAAAACGCCGCCGGCGGCGCCGACGTTGAAGAGGAAGTCCGGCATGACTCCGTTCGAGTTGATCGGGATTCCGGCGTACCCGGTGACGTCGTTCTCGTCGAGGGAGGCCAGGAACCACGGATGGATCGGCGCATTCGAGCTCAGAAGCGCCCGGATCGGCGCATCGATCCTCAGCGACGGGCGCACGACGACGACGCCCGCGTTGACGGCCTGGCGGGGGATGTCGAGCGAGTACACGGTCTCTCGCCCGTCCTCGTTGACCGAGGGATCCACGCCGAAGATCCCGAGGATCGAAAACGGCGAGGTCGGCCAGCGGTAGACGCGCGCACGATCGTCGCCCTGGCGCGTGTCGCCGCTCTGGAGCCTCTTGATCGGGATCGTGCGGACGCCCGTGAGCTGCGGCCGCGTGACCGAGAACGCGTACGGAATGCGTCGCACGTCGGCGCCGCGCCGGAGGATGATGAACCCGAAGTTGTCGCCGCCGGGCGCACCGGCGGCCGCGCGCGCCGCCATCTGCACGACCGTCGTTCCCCCGGGACCGACCGTGAAGGGCGCGGCCTCGACCGACGCCCCGGCCGTGGCGACCTGCGGCTGCACCTCGACCGACCAGGCGCCCGCACCGCCGCCGGCATCGGCGATCGTCACCGAGACCGCGCGGCTCGCGGCACCCGAGTTCACGTCCAGGTATCCGAACGAAAGCGACGCGGGATCGCTGAAGATCAGCGGCTGGTCCGCGCTGGCCGTCCGGACGAGGCCCGCTCCCTGCACGAGGACCGATGCCTCCTCCGTCAGCGTGGAGTCGGCGAACGCCGGGCCCGCGGTGGACATCAGCGCCGACTTCACCTGTTTCGGCGTCCACGTCGGGTGACGCTGGAGGAGCAACGCCGCCGCACCGGAGACGTGCGGCGCGGAGAAGCTCGTTCCGTCGAGCACGGCGAAGGGATCGCCGGCGAACTCGGGAAGCGTCGAGGACAGGATCTGCGACCCGGGTGCCGTCACGTCGGGCTTGAGAAGCTTGCCGAAGGGCGTCAGGCCGCCGGCCGAGAAGCTCGACGGGACACCGGCCCAGGTCGTGTCCACCTCGAGCACGTCGCGGTTGAAGCGGACGGTGACCGCTCCCCCGGAGCTCGCCATCGCCTGCCGGAGCCGCGCGCCGTCGAGATCCGCGATCGTGCCGCCGTCGAGCCCCGAGAAGAGCGAGAAGGTCGGGTCGCCCGGGCGGTTCTCGGCCACCACCATGCCGGTGGCGCCGGCCTCACGCGCCCGTGCCGCCTTCGCCTCGTACGGACAACCGCCGCGGGAGACGAGCGCGATCGCACCCCGCAGCGACGCGTTCGCGAGGCTCCCCTCGCACAGGAGCCGGCTGCCGCCGCTCCCGGAGATCGTCCCGACGTCCACGAGTCGCTGGTTCGCGGTCGTCCAGGAGGGCGGGATGTTGTCGGACGCGACGAACGGCACCCGCCCGATCCCGACGGCCGGCGCGACGACGGAGAGCGAGTTCCCGAAGACGTGTGCGTTGGCCGTTGCGCCGACGCTGATCGCGTCCGGCGAGGTCGCGGGCGAGCCGGCGGTTCCGAGCCCGAAGAAGTCGCGGTCGTTCCCGGCCGACACGATCGGGACGACGCCGGCGCGGACGACGTTCGCAACGGTCGGGATGAGCGCGTCCGTGCGGGGATCCGCCTGGGGGCCGCCGCCCGAGAAGTTGATGATGTCCATGCCGTCCGCGACGGCGGCCTCGAAGGCGGCGACGATCTCGGGGGTCGTCCCCGAGCAGCACCCGCCGAGCGGAAGCGGCACGTTGAACACGCGGTAGTTCGCGACGTACGCGCGCGGGGCCACGCCACCGACGCCCTTGACGGCGGGATGGCAGCCTCCCTGGCCCTCGCCGCAGACGCCGCGGACGCCTGCCGGGACGTCCGTGTTCGCCTTCCCCGCGATGATGCCCGCGACGAAGGTGCCGTGGAACGAGTTGTCCCGGTCGAGCGGGGACGAGTTCGCGCCACGGCTCGCGAAGCCGCGGGAGACGATCACCTTCGGCGTCGTCCCGGTCCCCTTCGGGAAACCTGCGGGATAGGAGAACCCGGTCGCGTCCAGGAAGGGGTGCTCGACGTCGATGCCGTCGTCCACGACCGCGACCTTGACCCCTTCGCCGCGTGCGCCCGTCAGCCCGGCGAACTGCGCGGCGCCGATGACCGACGAGCCGCGGTTGAGCATCGACGTGTACGTGAGGCTCGGGTAGACCCTGTCGGCGAGATCCAGCTCCATGAGCTTCGGCAGCTGTGCGTACGGCACGCTCACGGCGAAGCCGTTCAGGAGCACGCGGTAGCGGCGCGATACCTTCGCGGCGGGAAGCTCGCTGCGCAGATCCGCGATCGCCGCGTCCTGGGCGGCGTCGAGCCGGCTCAGGTACGAGCGCGCGAAGGAGCTCGCGAAGTTCAGCTTGCGACGCTGGCCGACGGTCGAGTAGGCGTTGCGCGGCGCGGCCGCGGCGAGCGGTGCGCCCGCGAGGGTCATGATGACCCGCGTCCTTCCGGCCCGCTCCCCATTCGAGCTCGGGTTGATCGGCGAGCCCTGGCGCAGTCGCGGGAACGACTGGTCGGCCAGCCTCTGCTCGATCGGTTGTAGCGCTCCCGAAGCGGTGCCCGCCGTGGCCACGACGGCAGCGAGGGAGAGAAGCGCGAGTCGCCGCACGAACCGCTAGCCGATTGCCCTCGAGTAGCTCCTCGCGGCCTTCAAGCCCTCGAAGGTGATCGTGATCGAGCCCCGGAACGTCTTGCCCGTCGCACCTGCCGGAATCCGGAACGTGCAGACGGCCGTGCGCCCGACGAAGCGACCGGTGCCGGCCACCCGCGCCGCACCGGCGCGGCCGGCGCAGGTCACGCGGCCGCCCTGGACGAGCGCGCCGGTGTCGGAGCGCGCAGCCTGGAGCCGGAGCGCGAACGGCTTCCCTGCCAGCGGTCTCGCGGGCGTCGTGGAGAAGCTTCGAACGTTGAGCTTGGCAGCGCCGACCTTCACCTCGTACGCGTACAGGCCGGCGCCGACCGCGGGCGCGACGTCAGCGGTCGCGTTCGTGAAGTCGAGGTCTCCGGTCACCGGGTCGGTCGTCAGCCCGGCGATGACGATCGCCGAGAAACGGAGGCGCTTCGTGTTCCCGAGCTCGGCGGCGCTGATCGTGAGCGTCGCCCCGCCCTGGTAGGCGAAGATCAGCGACGTCGCGGGCGGATCTCCGGCGCGCCGCGTGAAGTTCTCGCCGTCCCACTTGAAGAGGGCAACGTCGCCCTGGAAGAGCTCGAGGGCGTAGTCCGTTCCGTCCGGGCTCCCCGTAGCCGCGTTGTTGTCGCTGTCGACCTCCATCGCGATGAGCATGTCGGCGGTCAGCGACGCGCGGTTCGGGACGTTGATCTTGAACGAGATCAGGCCGGCGTCGTTGTTCGACGCGACGATCGTCGTGATGTCGGGCGCGGCCGGGTTTTCACCGGTCGAGTCCTGATAGGTAGTGGTGTTCGCGCTGGACGCGAGCGGAGCAGCGCCGACGGCCGCAGGCAGCGCGACGCATGCGAGACCGATCACCGCGAGGAGCCCCGAGGACCTGAGTCGACCCACCGGCGCGGAGGCTACCCGCGGGTCGTCGACATCGCAAGAGCGCGGCCGACGGGGATGCGACGCGCCGCAAGCATCGCAAGGGGTACCCCCTCTCGCGTCACTTCATCAAGGCTCTGCCCGGCCGGGCGCACTGCCGATGAGAGGAGAGCCGCCACGACGTGAGAGGAGAGGACTTGAGCACCGTACGAATGAAGATCGGCCTCGCAGCGGCAGTGGCGGCTCTCGCCGCTGTCGGCGCTGCAGTGACGGCCCCCGCAGCACCCGCACAGGCCGGCCCGGGCGTCACGCAGTGCGAGGCGCTCACCTCGATGGCGACACAGCTCGAAGCGCTCGTGGCTCGCACGGCTGCCGCGGCAGCGGCGGTCGAGCAGCGTCTCGCGGCTGGTGGGCTCACCCCGCGGCAAGCGGCTCTCGCCCGCGCCCAGTTGGCGCTATTCCGCTTGCAGCTCGCACTGCTGAACGCGGTTGTCGACCGGGTCGAGGCCCGGATGGCGCAGGTGTGTGGCTCCACGTCACCTCCACCTCCGCCCCCGCCGCCTCCGCCCCCGCCGCCACCGCCGCCACCTCCGCCGCCACCCCCACCGCCGCCTCCTCCGCCGGAGGAGGGCGAGTAGCGGGACGAGTAGCAGCAGGAAGCTCGGCGACCGGAGCCACCGGCTTCGGTCGCCGAGCTTGGTTCTCCCGGGTCACGCCCGAGGGCGAGGCACGCCTCGCCACTACGACGGGAAGACGACGAGGCTCCGGATTCCGTCCTGGGCCTCCATGAGCTCGAACCCGCGGTTCACCTCGTCGAGCGCGAGCCGATGGCTGAGCATCGACTCGACGTCTATCTCGCCGGCGAGCCAGCGGTCGACGAGCTCCGGCACCTGGGACCGTCCCTTGACGCCGCCGAAGGACGAGCCGGTCACCCGACGTCCGGTGATCAGGAAGCGCGGCACGATGTCGAGCGTCTCGCCCTTGCCGGCGACGCCGATCATCGTGGCGAGACCCCACGCTTCCCGTGCTGCCTCGACCGCCTGCCGCATGACCTGCACGTTGCCGGTCGCCTCGAACGTGTACTCGGCGCCGAAGCCACCGGTCTCGGCGCGGACCCAGTCCACGACGTCGTCCCCGGCGGGGCGCGTGTCCGTTGCGCCGTGGCGGCGCGCCAGCTCGAGCCGCTCCTCGGAGAGGTCGATCGCGACGATCCGGCCCGCGTTCGCGAGACGGCAGCCGACGATCGCGCCGAGGCCGACGAGCCCGCAGCCGAACACGACGCAGGTCGAGCCCGCTTCGACCCTCGCCGTGTAGAGCGCGGCCCCGATTCCCGTCGAGAGCCCGCACGCGAACGGCGCGCAGCCCTCGAGCGGCGCCTCGGGCGAGACCTTCGCGAGCGCGATCTCCGGTAGCACCGCGTACTCGGCGAACGTGGACGTGCCCATGAAGTGGCGCAGAGGCTCGCCGTCGCGGGCGAGGCGCGTCGTGCCGTCCGGGAGGTAGCCGAGTCCCTGCTGCTCGCGAATCGCAGTGCAGCGGTTCGTGCGCGAATCGAGGCAGTGCTCACATCGGCCGCACTCGGGCGCGAACAGCGTGACGACGTGGTCGCCCGGACGCACGAGCGTCACGTCCGTGCCCACCGCCTCGACGACGCCTGCGCCCTCGTGTCCGAGGACGCACGGCACGTAGCCGCCCGGATCGGCGCCGGAGGCCGTGTAGAGATCGGTGTGGCAGACACCGCACGCGACGAGGCGAACGAGCGCCTCGCCCGCTTTCGGCTCGGTCAGGTCGACGTCCTGGACGACGAGCGGCTCTCCGAACTCCTCGAGCACGGCAGCACGGATCCTCATACGGCTCCTTTCGGTTCGATGTCGGCCGCCGATTATCGCCCCGGTTGCCACCCGCCGACACGCTGCGTACAGTGCGGGGCCGAGCAACCGAGAGGTGGTTGGCGTGCACGGCACGATTCCCTCGATCGTGGCTGCGGCGATCACGATCGCCCTTGCCGGAGCGGGTGTTCCGCGGTGAGCACGATGACCGACGACGAGCTTGCCGTCGCCCTCGCGCGCTCGGCCGTCGAGCGGGCCGCGCCCGAGGAGATGGTGATCTTCCCCGCGGCGAGCGAGGCGTTCCTCGAGGGTGACGACCCGTCGAGGAAGACGCGTGGCGATCCGATGCTCGGGTTCGGCGTCGACGCGGCGGTCGTCCTCCTCACGCCGGTCGCGCTGACCGTGGCGAAGGAGGTGCTCGGATTCCTCCGCGCCCAGCTCAAGAAGCAGGCCGACGAGCACGGGGACGACGCGTTCGACTGGCTCGTCGCGAAGCTCTTCCGCCGGGGCGACGACGACAAGGAGGAGCCCGGCGCGGACGCATCACCACCCCTTCCCGCTCAGCCGGCCGAGCTTACGGACGAGCAACTCGAGGAGGTCCGGCGATTGGCCATCGAGAAGGCGAAGCAGCTGAAGTTGCCGGACGACAAGGCGGAGCTCCTCGCCGACTCGCTCGTCGGCAGCCTCGCAACGGCGTGAGCGCCGAACCGAGCGAACCGACTCCCCCACTCGGCGCGCGACTCAGCCCGTTCGTCTTCCCGTCCGATACGACGTTCCGCTTCCTCCTGCTCTTGGTCGCCGTGATCGGCGCCAACCTCTACGTCTGGAATTGGCTGCACACCGTCTACGGGATCGATCAGGAAGCCGCGATCGACGCGTATCTGGTCTGCGACGCCGAACGTCGGGCCGCATTTTCAGGGCTGACGATCAATGACACTGCGTCACTCGAGGCAGCAAGCGATGCGTTCACTGCCTGCGTGCAGGAGGTCAACAGCGCTCTACCGTGGTGGATGATCGGCGGGACGCTGCTCCTGCTCGGCACGGCGGCGGCAATCCTCTTCCTGCTGCCGCTCTGGATCGCCCGTCGGCGGCGGCTCCGCCCTCTCGACGCACAGGAAGCACCCGAAGTCGCGGAGGAGCTCGCCGCGCTCGCCCGCGAGTCCGGACTCGAAGAGGAGCCTCGCTGGCTTTGGAACCCGCTCGACCCGTCCCCCACGGGCCTCGCATTCGGGCGACCCGGAAGACACTCCGTTGCGCTGATGGGCGGCCTCGTGACACGCCGGTTCGCCGACCCACCGGCCTTTCGTGCGGTCGTGCGTCACGAGCTCGCACACCTGAAGAATCGCGACGTCGATCTCACGTATGCCACGGTCGCGCTCTGGTACGCGTTCCTCCTCGTCGGCGTCCTCCCCTTCCTCGTCACCATTGCCGATCAGGGGGCGGAGTTCGTCTTCTCTCTGGTCTGGCGAGTCCTGGCGCTCGCGGTGTTGGTCTACCTGACGCGTAACGCGGTGCTTCGGGCTCGCGAGATCTACGCTGACGTTCGAGCGTCGGTTCCGGACGGCCCAGAGGGCGCGCTGCGACGGATTCTCAGTGGTTTCCCGGAGCGCCCGACATCTGTATGGCGACGGCTCTGGCGGGTGCACCCCGATCCGAGCCAACGGCTCGCGACCGTGGACGACCCACGGCGGCTCTTCCCCCTTGGGCTACTGGTCACATTCGGAGTCGGTGTCGCGAGCACGATCGCGTACACGAGCGTGTTCCTCCTCATCTCACAGTTCATCTCGGACCCGATCACGATCCATCTCCTCGCTGCGGGAGTGTTCGCGCCGTTGGCGATGGCGGCGATCGGAGTCGGTATCTGGCGCGGCACCTGGCGTGCGCTTGCAGAGAACGAGCGACCTCCTTCCACGTGGCCGTACGCACTCGCGCTTGGAGCCGGGTTGCTCGTCGGTCCCGAGCTGGCGCTCGATCGCATCGCACGACCGGAGGAGAACGACACGCTGCTGAGAAACGCGCTCGGGACCGGCGTCGTCTGGATCGCGGCCCTCGTCGTGGGGCTCGTGCTGATCCTGGCGTGGGTCGGCGCGTCGGCAGAGACGTGGATCAAGGCTCTGGCGGCGACGAAGCGGCCGGCACTGGCCACAGCCCTCGGCCTCGCGTTTGCGAGCTTGATGATCGCCTTCTTCATCGGCGTGTTCTACTCGCTCTACGACACGCGGCCCGTGCTCGAGGTCTCGCGGGCTGCGACCGCGGGGGATCACGCCCAGATCTCCGAGCTCGTGTGGACCGGGCCGAAGTGGCTCTATCAGTTCGTGAACGACGCGTACACGCTGATCGTGGTGACGCATCCGCTGGTCTTCATCGCGCTCGTCGCTGTGTGGCTCTATCCCTTCGCGGCGTGGCTCTGGCGGCGCACGGAGCGCGGCCTGGCGTCCTGGGCATTTCTCGAGCCGGGCGGCCGGCTTCAGACCCCTCTGCTCGCACGAGGCTCTCTCGACCCGTGGATCGTGGGGGCTTTCGCCGGGCTCAGCTGTCTCGTCGCGCTGCTGGTCCTGCGGCTCGGTCTCAAGGCGAGCATCGACTCTGAGACGCGGGCCCAGGTGTTCTTCCTGTTCTCCTTCTTCCATTGGCAGATCGTCATCGCGCTTGTCTTCCAGGGCATCGCAGCGGCTGTCGCGACATTTCGAGGCCGCGAGAGGGACCTTCCGCTCATTGCGGGAATGGCCGCAGCGTTCACCACGGGTGTCATCGCGACCGCCGGCATCGTCGTCGGGCCGTCGCTCGCCGGCTGCATCGACCCGATCGCGATGAACCCCGGTCCCTGCGCGTGGGACGTGGAGCCGAGCTTCGCCTGGTTCGTGCTCCGCCAGGTCGTCGCTGAGGGCGCGGTAGTCGCGCTGGCCGGTGGGCTGATCGTGGTCGGCGTGCAGGCCGTGTTCCGCCGCCGGCACGCGCCCGTGCCGGTCGAAGCGCCCGGCTAGGGATCAGTTCAAGCGAACAGCTCGTCGACGAGCGCCTGCTCCTCGGCCGAGAACGTCTTGTCCTCGATGAACGCGCGAATGCTCTTCACGCGGATCCCCTCGTTCACGAAGCCGCCGAGCTCCGTCCGGTCGGGTGCTCGAACGCTCGCATGATGGAGGCAGACGACGCGCCACTGGTCGTCGAACACGGGCGACCCGGACGACCCGGGCTCGGTGTCCGCCGCGTAATGGACATGGGAATCGAGCACGTCCACGATGCGGTTCTCGCGGAGCGCGATCTGCTTCTTCGTGCCGCGCGGGTGCTGGACGATCGTCACGAACGATCCGACCACCGTCTCGCCCTCGTCCTCGGCCAGCTGGTTGAAGGAGAAGTCGGCAAGCTCCTCCGGCGTCGCCTTCACGGCGACGAGCGCGAAGTCGAGGTCCTCGTCGGTGAGGAAGAACCGATCCGGGTCGAGCTCGAACGTGATCGGCTCGAGCGCCTTGCCGTCGACTCCGTCCTGGAACCGGAACTCGATCGAGCTCCCCGCGGCGACCTCGGCGCTCGGCAGGACGTGGTTGTTGGTGAGCAGGAGCGCCGGCGAGACGAGCGACCCCGTCCCGAACCCCGCGATGTCGCCGTTCTCGCGGATGACCACGCGCCCGACGGCGCGCGCTGCGCCGACACCGGCCTCGAGGTAGCTCACGCCCAGGAAGTCCTCGGTCCCGAGGATCCTGCGGGTCGGCCCCTTGCGGATCTCGTCGACGTTGTCGCGCCGGGTGTCCGCCGCCGACGCGATGCGCTTCGCGGCGGCCTCCTCCTGCTTTCTCTGTGCAGCTTCGAGATCGTGCATCTCCGCCTCCCCATGTCGTCGAGCGAGGACGCCGCAGCCGGCCGATTATGTGACCTGGGGCCGGATTCGGCAACACGCCGCTTGACGGGCAGGCACGACTGGTCCTAGATACGGGGCGCACCGGCCGAAACCGGCCAGGAGAAACGGAGCTCGCCATGGGCACGCCGCAACGCCACATGGAGACCTCTGCGGCGCCCAACCCCGCACGGCGAGTCCCGCGAGGCAGGCTCGGCCGTGGACGTCATCTTCCAGCCGCTCGCCTTCCGGAACCTCACGGTCTCGAACCGGATCTTCCGCTCGAGCCTCGCCGGGCGCTTCTCGAACTACGACGGCGCGGGGACGCAGACGCACATCAACTGGGACCTCAAAACCGCGCGCCAGGGCGTAGGGACGATCATCTCGTCGAACGCCCCGGTCCATCCCCGCGGCCACATCGTCCCGAACTACGCGCATATCGACCGCGACGAGACGATTCCCTTCTGGCGCGAGCTCGTGAAGCGCGTGCACGAGCACGACTGCAAGTACGTCGTCCAGCTCGCGTTCTCCGGACGGCAGCGCGACGTCGGAGGCATCCGGTTCGAGAAGGGCTGGAGCTCGACGGACGAACCCGAGCCGGTCCACGGCTTCGAGTGCGAGCGCATGACGACCGACGAGATCGCGTTCATGGTCGAGTGCTTCGCCCAGGGCGCGCGGCGAGCGCGGGAGGCAGGCGCGGACGGAGTCGAGATCCACGGCTGCAACGGCTACCTCATCACCCAGTTCCTCTCGTCGGCGATCAACGACCGCAAGGACGACTACGGCGGCTCGCTCGAGAACCGCGCCCGGTTCGCGCTCGAGATCGTTCGCGCCGTGCGCCGCGAGGTCGGGGACGACTACCACCTCCAGTTCAAGATCAGCGCGCTCGACGACAACGACGCGCTCTTTTTCTGGGAGAAGAAGGGCAACACGCTCGAGGAGTCCGTGCAGGTGTGCCGCTGGCTCGAGGAAGCGGGCGTCGACGGCTTCCACGTCTCGTCCGGCGCCTCGTTCCCTCATCCCAGGAACCCGGCCGGCACGTTCTCGCTCGACGACGTCGTCCGCGGCTACGACACGATGATCTCGAGCGGCCGGCACACGTTCCGGAACTACCTCATGTTCCGCACCTGGCCGATCAACCGGATCTTCAAGTGGCTGTGGGAGCGTCGCTCGAAGGGCGGCGTGGAGGGGATCAACCTGCCGGAATCGCGGGCCGTGAAGGCGGCGGTCTCGGTCCCGGTGGTCGTCACGGGTGGTTTCCAGACGGCATCGGTCATCGCGGGCGCGATCGAGCGTGGCGACTGCGACGGCGTCACGATCGGCCGGCCGTTCATCGCGAACCCCGATCTCGTGCGGCTCTGGCAGGCGGGGCACGACCGGCCGCCGAGCCCGTGCACGTACTCGAACCAGTGCCTCATCAACGGCCTCGAGAATCCGCTCGGCTGCTATGACCTGACCCGCTTCGCGTCGCGCGACGAGATGGTGCGCGAGATCCTCACGGTCTACGACCCCCCGCCGTTTCGATGACCGAGGGCGACCCCATCTTCGAGCCGCTGCGCTTCCGGAACCTCGAGGTGAAGAACCGCATGCTCCGCTCGAGCATCTCGGGCCGCTTCGACAACTACGAGGGCTCCGGGACGCAGACGCGCATCAACTGGGAGCTCAGGTTCGCGCGCGGCGGAGTCGGCGCGATCGTGTCCGCGTGGTGCGGGGTCGAGCCGCGCGGGTTCATCGTCCCGGGCTACGCGTGCATCGACCACGACGGGACGATTCCCTTCTGGCGCGAGCTCGGGGAGCGCGTGCACGAGCACGACTGCAAGTACGTCCTCCAGCTCGCGCATGCCGGCCGCCAGCGGGACATCCGCGGCCTCGACCTCGACCGCAAGGGGCTGAGCTCGACGGGCAAGTCCGACCCGCTGCACGGGTTCGAGGCCGAGCGGGCGAGCGTGGAGGAGCTACGCGAAGTCGTGGACGCGTTCGCCGCCGGCGCGCGCCGCGCGCGCGAGGCCGGGCTCGACGGCATCGAGCTGCACGCGGCCAACGGCTACCTCTTCACGCAGTTCCTCTCCTCGGCGATCAACGACCGCAAGGACGACTACGGCGGGTCGCTGGAGAATCGCGCGCGGCTTCTGCTCGACACCGTCCGCGCGGTCCGCCGTGAAGTCGGGGACGACTTCCACTTCCAGGTGAAGATCAGCACGACGGAGAACGCGGACGCCTTCCTCCCGTGGCTCCGGAACGGGAACACGATCGAGGACTCGGTGCAGGTCTGCCGCTGGCTCGAGGACGCAGGCGTGGACGCGATCCACGTGTCGGCGGGATCGACGTTCCCGCACCCGGACAACCCGGCGGGCGGGCTCCCGCTGCACGAGGTCGTCCACAACTACGACGGGATGATCTCGAGCGGCGTCCACGCGTTCCGCAACTACATCCTCTTCCGGCTCTGGCCGGTGAACCGGATCATGCAGCGCCGCTGGCAGCGCCCGCTCGACGCGGTCGAAGGGTCGCTCCTGAGCGACGCGCGCGCGATTCGCGAGGTCGTCTCGATCCCGGTCCTCTGCACCGGCGGGTTCCAGACCGCGTCGGTGATCCGGAAGGCGCTCGCCGACGGCGCGTGCGACGCCGTCACGATCGCGCGCCCGCTCGTCGCGAACCCCGACCTCGTCCAGCTCTTCGCCGCCGGCCACGATCGCGCACCGAAGCCGTGCTCGTACTGCAACAAGTGCCTCTTCAACGTCCTCGAGAGCCCGCTCGGCTGCTACGACGAGCGCCGCTACGCGAGCCGCGAGGAGATGATCCGCGAGATCTTCGAGGTGTACGACCCGACGCCCGTCGTCTAGGAGCCCGCCTGCGGACCGGTAACGGCTTGACAACAGAGGCCGAGGCGGGATAGATGCCCGGTAGGACCGCCGAAAGGAGCAGGCTCGTGGGGGGCTCGTCGATCGCCGATGCTGCGGCGCACCGGTTGCGCCGCGCAGTGGGCGCCACTAGCCGCCTGGGAGCGCGATGAGCACTCCCGAGACCCCGCAGATCGACCGGCTCCAGGCTGCACTCGACCGCGGCGACCTCGACGGTGTGCGGCGGACGCTGCTGGCGCTCGACGGGCGCGAGGCCGAGCTGCTCGAGCGGGAGATGGGCGCGGACGCGTTCGACCGCTCGCGTCGCTCCGCTGCGCGCGGGCGCCGCCGCGGGAAGCTCGGGAAGGTGCTCGTGCTCCCGGGGATCATGGGCACGGAGCTCGACTCCGTCGACCGCAAGGGCGACGTCGACCGGATCTGGATCCACTTCGTCCGCTTGCTGGGAGGGCGCATCGGCGACCTCGAGCTGACGCCGGACGGCGAGCCGGCCTCGCCCGGAATCCACATCCGGCCGGCGGGAGTCCACCGCAAGACGTACGTCCCGATCCTGCTCGAGCTCGACACACGCTGGCACGTGCGGCCGTTCCCGTTCGACTGGCGCGAGGACATCGACAAGAGCGCGGCCCGGCTCGACGCGGAGGTGCGGGCGTTCGGAGCGGGCGAGCCGGTGCACCTCGTCGCGCATTCGATGGGCGGCCTCGTGTCGCGACGGTTCCTGGCGCGCCACCCGGCGACCTGGAAGGCGATGGACGACGCGAGCGGCGCCGGGCGCGGAGGCCGCCTCGTCATGCTGGGGACGCCGAACCGGGGCTCGTTCGCGATCCCTCTCACGCTCTCGGGCTCCGAGAAGCTCCTGAAGCTGCTTGCGAAGGGGGACCTCGACCACTCGATGAAAGAGCTGCTCGAGATCGTCGGCTCGTTCCCCGGGCTCTACCAGATGCTGCCCTCACCCCTCGTCGAGCTCGACGACGACCACAAGCGACTCTTCGACGTCGCGAGCTGGGGCACGGTGCCCGCGAAGGCGCCGCTGCTCGCGAGGGCAGACACGTTCATGCGCGATCTCGACACCGTGATCGACCCGCATCGCCTCCTCTACGTCGCGGGCGTGAACCGCGAGACACCGGCCAGGATCCGCATCGAATCCGGCGGGAAGTTCTCGTATCGCCAGACGCTCGACGGCGACGGACGCGTGCCGCACGAGCTCGGGCTCCTCGAAGGGGTCACGACCTACTGGGTGGACGAGACGCACGGCGACCTCGCGAAGAACGGGCAGGTGCTCGACGCGATCACCGAGCTCCTCCAGACCGGGCGGACGACCGTCCTCTCGACCACGAAGCCGGCGAAGCCGCCCACGCGACGCGCCGCCACGCGCGGATGGCAGCCCGGCGACTCGGTGGCGCCGTTGCCCGCCGAGGCCACCCTGATCGCGGAGTCGTCGAAGGTGCGGCGGCGCTCTACCGGCGAGCCCGCTCTGACACCGGAGGAGGAGGCCGAGCTTGCCAACCTCACCCTCGACGAGTACCTGGGCTCGGGCGAGGACCTGGCCGCGGCAGTGCGAGGCGAGGTGGAGGAGGAGCTGGTCGCCGCCGCAGGCGACGCCGCGCCGCCCGCTGCTGCCGTCGGGCTCGAGATCGAGATCGGGGTCGTCTGGGGCGACGTCACGAAGGTGGACGCCGACGTGTACGCGGTCGGTCACTACGAAGGAGTCACCCCGCAACGGGCCGAGCTTGCGCTGGACGAGGCGGTCTCCGGCGTCCGTGGACGGGCCGAGTACGACCCGCGGAAGCTCGTCATCACGCAGCACGCCGCGCGCGGGAGCCTGCACGCGGACCTCGGAGACGTGTCCTTCTTCCCGTGGGGCGACGCCCGGCACGCGAATCGAGCGGTTGCCGTCGCGGGCATGGGACGCCCCGGGACGTTCGACGGGGCCGGCTTGCGACGGCTCGTGAGCGAGCTCGTCGTCGCGGTGACGGCGTTGCCGCCGGCGCTGCGGATCTGCGCGGTGCTCATCGGGTCCGGTGAGGGAACGCTGACGATCGCGCAGGCCGTGCGAGGCTGGCTCGACGGGATCTACGACGCCGCGGACGAGATCGCGATCTCGGGCATCTACGACGCGCCCGTGGAGACGATCGTGTTCGCAGAGCTCGACCGCGGGCGGGCGGAGGAGGTCCTCGGCGCATTCGAGGACGAGCTCGCGAGTCGCGAGGGCGAGCAGCGGCCGCGCTCGGCGACGCTCCGGCTCAACCGCCGCCTCAGGCGCGGATCGGGCGGGACCGTGTCGATCGAGGAGAGCATCGCCCTCGCTGCCGAGAGCCTCGTGAAGGCGGCCGCAGCGGGGGACGCCTCGCGCGAGCGGCGAGCGTTCGCGAACCTCCTCGAGCAGTTCGGCCCCAACGAGACCGTGCGCAAGCTCGCGCTGCGGAGCCTCCGCGACGAGGGCGGCCGCAAACGGAGGTCGACGAGGCGACCCCGTTTCCGGGTCGAGCGCCGAACCGCGTTCCCGCCCGCGGCCGAGATCCCGGCTCGCATCTCGTTCTGGGACGACGGCCAGACGATCAGATCCGCAGCAATCCACCAGGCCGCCACGGTGCCGGAGCGCCTCGTGGGCGTCGGCCGCGACGTCGTCGACGACCTGATCGCGAAGATGACCGACCCCAGGGCGGACGAGGTCGTCGAGCTCTGCCACCTGCTTCAGCGCCTGCTCGTCCCGGCCGAGTTCCGGGACGTGCTGCGCTCCGGCTCCTTCGTGTTCGAGGTGGACCGCGCGCTCGCGCGGCTGCACTGGGAGATGCAGCCCGAGGTCGGCCAGGACGGCGACGTCCAGCCGCTCTCGGTTCGCAAGCCCGTCGCACGACAGCTCCGCACCTCGTACAGCCCCGCACCCACGAGGCCCGCGCGGCCGAGCGGTGGATTTCGTGCGCTCGTGATCGGCGATCCCGGCGACCCCGACAAGGGCGAGGACCTGCCAGGGGCGATGAACGAGGCACTGAAGGTGAAGGAGCTCCTCGAAGCACGGGAGGACGTATCGGTGGAGTCGCGGATCGGCGCTCCGAACGCTCCCCGCGACGGTGCCCTCTACGACGTGAAGCCCGCAGACCGGCTCGAGGTCCTCTCCCTCCTGCTCGACGGGGACTTCGACCTCGTCCACTACGCGGGCCACGGCGACTTCGACCCCGAGCAGCCGAGCAGGGTCGGCTGGCTCTTCGCGCGCGGCCTGCTGACCCCCGGCGAGATCGGACGCCTCGAGCGAGTGCCGGCCGTGATCGTCTCGAACGCATGCCTCTCCGCTCGGACCTCGCACGTGCTCGGCGACGGACGGCGCCCCGACGAGTCGAGAAGCGAGGCCGGGCTCCTGCCGAGCCTCGCGGACGAGTTCTTCAAGCTCGGCGTGCGCAACTACATCGGCACGGCGTGGGAGGTCAACGACATCGGGGCCGAGCTGTTCGCGCGGATCTTCTACACGACGCTTCTCGGCGGAGCCTCGTTCGGGGAGTCCGTGCGCTCGGCGCGGGAGGCGCTCTGGCTGGAACGCGACACGTACGGTGCGCTCTGGGGCGCGTACCAGCACTATGGCGACCCGGCAGGCAATGCAGGCCTCGCCTGGATTCAGCCCGACGGCGAGTGAGAGGAGACGCGTGACCGACGAGGAGCTGCTCCGCCGCTACAACCCGTACCTCCAGTACGACTCGCTCGAGAGCTTTCGCTCGGACTCCGCCGGCACGTTCCCGGAGCATTTCTTCGAGGACGGGTCGAAGTGGAGCTACGCGAACGTCCTCAAGCGCAAGGGCGGGAGCGTCCTCGCCTCCGCGCGGCCGAAGGACGGGGAGGAGCAGCTCGCGCTCGACTTCCTCGGCCAGAAGAAGTATGCGAGCGGCGAAGAGGTGAAGAAGGACGACTTCCTCGACGCCGCGGGTCGCCGCTACGTCGAGGACGCCCGCCGGCTCCACGGCGATCCCCGCTTCGCAGACCGCACGTACGGCCGCGCCATGCACGAGGCGAGCGGTCACACGTGGCTCCAGTACTGGTTCTTCTACTACTACAACGACAAGAACTTCGTCGGCATCGGGCTTCACGAAGGCGACTGGGAGATGATCCAGGTCCGACTCGGAAAGGACGGCAATCCGAGCACCGCCACCTTCGCGCAGCACCGCGACGGCCAGGCGCTCCAGTGGTCGGATCTCGAGCTTCGCCCGTCCGAAGACGGACACGTGCCGGTCGTCTACGTTGGGCGCGGCTCTCACGCCTCGTTCGCCTCGGCCGGCGAGCACTGGCCGATGTTCCCGCTGCCCCCGGACTACTCGGACGGCAAGGGCCCGTTGGTGCGCCCCACGCTCGAGGTCATCGCGGACGACGGACCGGGCTGGGCGCACTGGCCCGGAAAGTGGGGCTCGAGCGACTCGAGCCCGACGGGGCCGGCCCAGAAGGGTCAGTGGAAGGAACCGACGGCCTTCCACGTCGAGCTCGGCGGCAGCCCGACGCGCGGCAGGGTGACGCGGCGCCCCCAGCCGACGCCCGACCTCCCGATCCCACCCGCGCCGACGCTCACGTTCACGCGCGTCGACGACCAGGTCGTCGTCCACTACGAGTTCCCGAAGCGCCTGCCGCCCGGTGCGACCCGCCCCGAGCGCATCGTCGTCTCCGTCGACACACCGGACGACGAGCTCCCGCCCGCGAGCCACGCGTTCACGGTCCGGACACGAAGCGGCGTCTTCGCGCACCCGCTCCGCCTCGGTGACGAGCGCTACGTCGTGCGCGCGGTCGCCTACAGCGACGACGGGATCCAGAGCCGACCGGTCGCCGAGGAACTCCCGCCCGAGTAGGGCTAGATGGTCGACGAGCACTTCGACGCCGTCGTCGTCGGCTCCGGGTTCGGCGGCTCCGTGACCGCGTTCCGGCTCTCCGAGGCCGGGATGCGCGTCTGCGTCCTCGAGCGGGGCAAGGCGTACCCACCTGGGTCGTTCCCGCGCAGCCCGCTGGCTGTCGCGCGCGGCCTCTGGGACCCGAGCGAGGGGCTGCACGGGCTGTTCAACGTCTGGGAGTTCCGTGGGCTCGGCGGGATCGTCGCGAGCGGGCTCGGCGGCGGGTCGCTCCTTTACTCGAACATCCTCCTCCGCAAGGACCGATCGACGTTCGTCAAGGAAGATCTCGACGCCGGCGGCTGGGAGAGCTGGCCCGTGACCTACGACGACCTCGAGCCGCACTACGAGCGCCACGAGGCGATGCTCCAGGGGACGCCCTATCCGATGCAGCACGCGCCGTACGACACCACGCCGAAGACCGTGGCGCTCCGCGAGGCCGCCGGAAGCCTCGGGCTCGAATGGTTCCTCCCCAAGCTCGCGATCACGTTCTCCCCGGACGGCTCGACGCCGAAAGTCGGGGAGCCGGTCGTCGGCGAGGAGGCGAACCTCCACGGCCGCACGCGCCAGACGTGCCGCCTCTGCGGCGAGTGCAACTTCGGCTGCAACTACGGCTCCAAGTACACGCTCGACTTCAACTACCTCTCCTTCGCGAAGCTCCGGCACGGCGCGGACATCAGGACGAGGTGCGAGGCGAAGACGTTCGCCCCCCGACCCGAGGGCGGGTACGTGATCCGTTACGTCGACCACTCGGAGGCCGTCGAGGGCGAGAAGCGACGAGCGCCGCTTCCCGAGCACACGCTCACCGCGGATCGCCTCGTGCTCGCCGCAGGCACGTTCGGGTCGACGTTCCTCCTGCTCAAGAACCGCGCGAGCTTCCCTGGCCTCAGCGAGCGTCTGGGGACGCGCTTCTGCGGCAACGGCGACCTGCTCACGTTCGTGCAGCGGACGCACGAGACGGTCGGCGGCGTGCGGCGCGGTCGGGCCATCGAGCCCGGGTACGGCCCGGTGATCACGAGCACGATCCGCTCCCCGGACCAGCTCGAGGGCGGCCCGGGCCGCGCGTTCTACGTCCAGGACGGCGGTTACCCGGACACGATCAATTGGCTGATGGAGGCAGGCGACCAGCCGGCTGCGCTCTTCCGGGCCGTGCGCTTCCTCAAGCGCCTGGTCCGGCTCTGGCTGCGGAAGGGCGGCTCGAGCGACATCGGCGCGGATCTCGCCCGCCTGATCGGCCCCGATCCGATTTCCTCGACGACCCTGCCCCTCTTCTCCATGGGCCGGGACATCCCGGATGGAACGATGCGCATCACCGATGACCAGCTGCTCGACCTCGACTGGAACAAACGTCGCTCGAACCCGACCTTCGAGAGCGTGCGCAGCACCGGCAAGGACATCGCGCGCGTGCTCGACGGGAAGTTCGCCGACAACCCGCCGTGGTACGTGGGACGCGTCGTGACCGTGCACCCGCTCGGCGGCTGCCCGATGGGCCACGACATCCGCGAGGGCGTCGTCGACGCGTACGGGCAGGTCTTCGGCTATCCGGGCTTCGTCATCGCCGACGGCTCCGTCATGCCGGGGCCCACCGGGCCCAATCCGTCGAACACGATCTCCGCTCTCGCCCACCGCTTCGCCGAGAGGCTGATTGCCCAGTCTTGAACGCTCGCCTTCGGCTCGCCTCGGTGGGAGAAACAGTGTTTCTCCAAGCCTTTCCGCGACCGGAGTTCGCTCGCGCGAACTCCGGTCTTGCGAGAACCGAGCGTTGAGCGGCCTCGAGCCTCCGTATCGCCTCATCCGCAAGGGCCTCGACACGGGCAGCGTGATCCCGTTCCTCGGCGCGGGCGCGTCACTCGGCGCCATGGTCGCGGGCGCAGAAGGACCGGTCGCCCTCCCGTCGGGACGCGAGCTCGCCGAGCAGCTCGCGCTCGAAGCCAACTTCCCGCGGGACGAGGAGCCGACGCTCGCGTCGGTCGCCCAGTACTACGAGGACGTCGCCGCCGGGCGCATCGCGCTCTACGAGCAGCTCCACACCGTGTTCACGAAGGAGTACGCGCCCGGCCGGATCCATCACTACCTCGCCGGGATCCCCGGCCCGCTCCTGATCGTCACGACGAACTACGACGACCTGATGGAGCGGGCGCTCCGGGAGGCGGGCAAGCCCTTCGACCTCGTCATCCACACGACCGATCCGGCACTCGGCGAGCAGCTTCTCTGGTGGGCCGACGACGCGGAAGAGCCGGAGCTCGTCATGGCGAACAGGCTCTACCTCGACCTCGAGGAGGTCACCGTCCTCTACAAGATGCACGGAGCGGTCGATCGCATCCTCGCCGCGCGCGACCAGTACGTGATCACCGAGGACGACTACGTCGACTTCCTCACGAGGCTCATCAAGCAGGAGGCGTTCCCCGCGATCCTCGCCGAGCCGTTCCAGAAGAGGCATTTCCTCTTCCTCGGCTACGGGCTCGGCGACTGGAACCTCCGCGTGATCCTGAACCGTGTGGACAAGGACCTGCGGCACGGGCCGGAGGGGCCGGCCAACCTCCGCTCGTGGGCGATCGACGCGTTTCCCTCGGACCTCGAGACCCGGCTCTGGCAGGGCCGCGGCGTCGAGATCTACAAGCTCGCGATCGACGAGTTCCTCGACGGGCTCACGGCCGCCTGAGCACGTGAGCTCGACCGGGCAGCGCGACATCGCCGTACGTCGGCCTCCGCGCGTTCTCCGAAGAGGACGCGGCCCTCTTCTTCGGCCGGAAACGGGACGTCGCGCTGATCGTGGCCAACGTCTTCGCATCTCCGCTCACCGTGCTCTACGGCCCGAGCGGGGTCGGCAAGACCTCCGTGCTCCGGGCCGGCGTCGTGCCGAGCCTCCGCGAGCGAGACATCCCGACGACCGTGCTGGACTCGTGGGCGGCGGATCCTGTCGCGACGCTGCGCGCGGCCGCTCCCGACCCGGGCACGCCGGCGGAGGGCGCTTCGGCGGAGGTCCGCCGTGAGGTCCTCGTCCTCGACCAGTTCGAGGACTTCTTCCACGACTCTCACGAGGCCGAGTTCGCGGCCGAGCTCGCGCGCGTCGTGACCCGGAGCGCTCGGTCATCGTCCGTGCTGCTCGCGATCCGCGAGGACGAGCTTGCGAAGCTCGACCGCTTCGAGGGCCGCGTTCCCGGACTTCTCGACAACGTCCTTCGCCTCGACCATCTCGAGCGCGCCGCGGCGCGCGAGGCGATCCTCGGCCCACGAGACCGCTGGAACATGGTCGCGCGCACGTCGGAGCGCTTCGAGGTCGAGGACGAGCTCGTCGAAGCCGTCCTCGACGGCGTGGCCACGGAGCAGGGCCGAGTCGACACCCTCCTCCTCCAGCTCGCCATGACGCGCCTGTGGGATGCCCGCGGCCCACGCGGCCCGTACGTCCTGCGGCGGGAGACTCTCGAAGCACTCGGCGGTGTCGACGGGCTCGTCGACGACTACGTGGGCGGGAAGCTCGAAGCGCTCGACCCCGAGCGGCAGGAGCAGGCCGCCGAGATCCTCGAGCATCTGGTGACGCCCTCACGGCTTCGAATCGCGCAGCGGACGTCGGACCTCGCCGGGTTCGCAGGCGTCACCGAGGCTGAGCTCCGCCCGCTGCTCGACGAGCTCTCGGAGAGCGGGATCCTCCGCCCGGTTGCCGGCTCGGACGTGTCCGACTCCCGCCATGAGGTTCGCCACGACAGCCTCGCCGACGCCGTCCTCGCCTGGCGGACGCACTACGTGACCGAGCACGAGCTCGCCGCCGAGCGACGGCGCTTCAGGCGTCGGCTGGCGCTCGTGGTCGTCGGGGCCGTGCTGCTCGCCGTGCTGGCGGCGGTCGGGACGTACGCGTGGACGCAGCGCCAGACGGCGCGCTCCGAAGCGCTGAGCGCGGAGGCGCGCGGGCTGCTCGCCATGGACCCGGAAGCAGCACTCGAGACCGCGCTCGAGGCGGTGGACGCGAGAGCCACCGACCCTGCGGAGAACGCGCTCCGTGCGACGGTCGCGCAGGCTCACGGTCGGGGAGCGATCGGCGGGCCGGACGATCCCATCTCCGACCTGGACGTCGCGGCGGACGGCCGGCTGCTCACGAGAGGGCCCGACACCCTCGCGATTCGCTCGCCCGCCGGCGACGTCGTGCGGACGGTTCAGGGCCTCGCGGACGTGCAGGACGCGGTGCTCTGTCCCGGACCGCAGCGCATCGTCGCGGCAACCGGCGCTGGCGTCATCGTCGTGGCGCGGGGCGTTCGAGCCCGGCTCCGCGGCGCTCCGCAGGGCGCGTTCCTCGTCGACTGCAGCCGGAACGGTTCGGCGATCCTCGTTGCGAACGACGAGTCCGTGCAGGTCTACTCGCGCACGCTGCAGCCGATCGCGAGGATCGACGCCGAGGATCTCGGGATCGTCGAGACCGCGGCGCTGAGCCCGAACGGCCAGCTCGTCGCGGTCGCCGGGCCCGAGGTGACGCGCATCGTGCGCGTCGCGACCGGCGGGACCGCGGCGACGATCGGGCAGTCGCTGACGGCCGTCGCGTTCAGCCCGGACAACGCGCGCCTCGTCGGCGGCACCGACGACGGGCAGCTCGTCATTCGCGGGCTCAGCGGTCCGCGCGATCGGATCGCGCTCGACGGGCACACGCAGGCCGTGTCCGACATCGAGGTCTCGAGCGACGGCGCGCTCATCGTCTCCGCGGGAACGGATCGCGCAGCGCGGGTCTGGGACGCGGTGACCGGCGCGGAGATCGCAGTGCTGCGCGGACATACCCGGGCGCTCCGGGCAGCCGGATTCGGCCGCGGGCGCACCGTGGTCACCGCCGCCGACGATGGGACCGCGCGTTTCTGGGAGGCGCCCGTGACGACCGTGCTCGCGGGCCACGTGGATCCGATCACCGCGGTGGCGATCACGCCCGACGGGTCGCGGGTCGCGACCGCGTCGTTCGAGGAGGGCTTCGTGCGGCTCTGGAATGCGAATACGGGCGCGCAACTCGCGCGCTTCGACGTCCCCGACGTCGCGTTCGTCGCCATCAGCCCCAACGGCCGTCGACTGCTGACGCGACAGACGATCGACGGCCGCGTCCGCCTCTGGGACGCCGCGCAGCCGCGCCGGCCCGTGCTCATCCCCGTGGACGACCCGACAAGCACGGCCTTCACGCCCGACGGCCGGCTCGTGGCCACCGCCGGGCCGGGCCGGACGATCAGGTTCTTCGCGCTCTCGGGACGTCCCGCTCGGAGCTTCGGCGCCCCCTCGCGGCTCGACGAGGCAGGCCAGCTCGCCTTCCCGCCGCAGTCCGACCGGCTCGCGGTCGCGGAGGCTCCCGAAGGCCAGGTCGTGATCCTCGACGCGGACAGCGGCGCCGAGATCGCGGCGCTCCCCGAGCAGGAGCTCCGCGTCCGCTCGCTCTCTTTCAGCACCGACGGCGACGGCCTTGCGACGGCGGAGACGGACGGCGTGGCACGCGTCTGGGACGGGCACGACGGAAGCTCCGATCCGCCGGCGCTGGCAGGCCACGACGGCGCGGTGCTGGCCGCGACGTTCAGCCCCGACTCGACACTCGTGGCGACCGCCGGGAACGACGGGACGGTCCGGATCTGGCACGTGGAAACCGGAGTCGAGCTCGTCCGCCTCCCCGGAACCTCCGGGGCGTTCGCGACGAGGGCGCCCGTCCTCGTCACCGCCGGCCCCGGGACGACCGCCCGCGTGCTGCCGTGCGGGCCGTGCGGCACCGTCTCGGAGCTGCGGGACCGGGCGCGCGCCCGGCTAGCGAGCTCCGGCGGTTGACCCTCCTCCTGGCCCTCACTATCGTGCGGCCGGAACGAACAGAGAGGCCAGATTGGCACCGAGACGCGTTCTCGCGCTCGCCATCGGAGGTGCGGCCCTCGCGATAGCGGCTGTAACCCATGCGACCGTGGCGCCGGTCGACGATGCGAGCGCCGGGCCCACTCAGCCCGCGTCTCTCGTCGCCTTCCAGAGCGACCGCGGCGGCGACAGCGAGATCTGGGTCGTCTCGGACGACGGCTCGCAGCCGCGCCAGCTCACCGACAACCCGAACGCCGACGCGACGCCGACCTGGGCGCCCGACGGCACGAGCATCGTCTTCGCCTCCGACCGCGCCGGGAACTGGGACCTGTACAAGATGGACCCGGACGGCCGGAACCTCCGGCGGCTCACCTTCACGAAGGCGGACGAGTTCGATCCTGTCGTCTCACCTGACGGCAAGCGGATCGCCTTCGAGAGCGACGCACAGGGGAACTGGGAGATCTACGTCCTCGACCTCAGCACGGGCGATCAGAGGAACGTGAGCCGCTCGCCGCGCCGCGATCAGGATCCGACCTGGTCGCCGGACCCGAATTCCGCCTCGGCCCGCATCGCGTACACGACAGTCTTCAACCGGAACGAGTCCGACCTCTTCGTCGTGACCACGAGCTCTCCCGAACAGGGCCGGCCCCTCTTCCCGGAGACCGGCACCAGCGACTTCGACGCGAACTGGTCGGCGGAGAACGAGATCGTCTTCACCCGCAAGTCCGGACCGACCCGCGACCTCGTCGTCCTCGCCGCCGACGGCACGTTCCGGGACGTCTCCACGGGCAGCACCGACGACTGGGGCGCTGTGTGGGCCGACAACGGGCGCATCCTCTTCGTGCGCGAGACGGATCCACGCGCCCGTGCCGAGCCGTACCGGATCTGGATCATGAACGGCGACGGGACCGGCCAGCGGCAGCTCGTGCAAGGCGCGCATGCGGTCGACGTCGAGCCGGCGCCCCAGCCCGGATCGAATCCGCGCTTCGGGTTCACGGTGGGCATCCGGTCGCTCGCCTCCGCGTCCGACCACTGCCGCTCGAGGTACGGGAACGACAACGCGAACACGATCCAGGGGACAGCCCAGCCCGACTGCATCTACGGACGCGGCGCCGCCGACAAGCTGCACGGCAAGAAGGCGGGCGACCCGGTGCTGCGCGGCGGCCCGGGCGCCGACCAGATGTACGGCTGGCAGGGGGACGACCGACTGTACGCGGTCGACGGCGAGCCCGACCTCGTCCGCGGAGGACCGGGCGGAGACGAGGCCTGGGTCGACGAGGACATCGACACCGTCGTGGATGCGGCCATCCACTGAGCGACGATGAGCCCCGGAGCTGACATGGACAGCCTGCGGCTCAACACCGTCCGGACGCCGCAGAGCCTCGTGCACCGTCACCTGCCTGCTCCTCGATACCGAGAGCATCAGGCGCGCCGCGGTGACGACCAGGGCGTTCGAGGCGACGGTGAAGAGACCGGTCCCGGAGCAGCCGCGGATCGTCTCCAGCGCGCACGGCGCCATCCTCCACATCCTCCTCTGCTACCCGAGCTACGCGGGCGGCGACGACGTCTATCGCGACGTCTTCGTCGACCTCTTCCGCCAGTTACCGGCGTCCGTGGAGCTCACCGTCGTCGCCCACTCCTCCGTCGTCGCCGACCTCGAGCAGGCCGCCGACGCCGAGCGGCCGGGGTCGCAGACCACGATCGTCGAGGCGCCGAACTACCTCAACTACACCGTGTGGGCGGAGGACCCGTACGTCGTCGTCGAGGACGTCGGCGGCGACGGATCCCGGCGGTTTCTCATCGAGCCGTTCACGTTCCCGCGTGTCGGTGACAGCGTCGTGGCCGACCTCGTCGCCGAGGGCAGCAACGTGCAGTCGATGCAGTCGCCGCTCTTCTTCCAGGGTGGGAACGTCCTCATCGGCGACGACTTCGTGCTGATCGGTGTCGACTACCTGTACGAGACGCTCGACACGTTCATCCGCTACCGCCCGGTGATCGGCGTGCCCGAGGACAAGAGCGAGGCTCACGACTTCATCGTCGACCTCTTCCGCGAGACGTTCGATCGCGACCGCAAGATCCTCTTCGCAGGCACACGTCTACGCGTACCGGAGAGGAAAGCTCGGGAAGTGCGCATCGACGGCGAGGAGTGGACGGAGGTGCTGTACGCCGGGACCGGCCACCACCAGCCCATCTTCCACATCGACATGTTCCTGAGCCTGACTGGACGTGGTGAGTCCGGGCGCTACCGGCTGCTCGTCGGGTCGCCCGCGGCGGCAGACCGCCTCCTCGACCGTCCGTCCGTCGCGCACGGGCTGAACGAGGTGTTCGACGACGTCGCCCGCCAGCTCGAGGCGCAGGGCTTCGAGGTCATCCGGAACCCGCTGCCGCTGACGTTCGTGGACGACCCGGACGCGAAGGAGCGCTTCTGGTACTTCGCGACCTCCAACAACTGCCTCGTGCAGATCGACGAGGAAGAGGGAAGTCACGTCTGGCTGCCGACCTACGGCCACGGCGCGTGGAGCGACCTGGCTGTCACGGACGAGGCGAATCGCACGATCTGGGAGGAGCTCGGGTTCACCGTGCACCAGCTCGCGGACTTCAACGTGTTCGCCCAGAACCTCGGCTCCGTCCACTGCATCAAGAAGTACCTCGCCCGGAGTTGACCCGTCGCTTGGGGGTGACGCGATGACGAAGGTGAGCGTTCTGATCGAGATCGACGCGACTCACGACGAGGCGTTCCGGGACTTCGAGGAGGCCGTCCGTTCGGAGGAGGAATCGATCCGCCAGAGCGAGCGGCTACTCGAGCCGCTCGCAGGGCTCGGCGTCGAGCTCGACGAGGACGCCATCCCCGTTCCGATGTTCGTCGCGCCCTCGGGCCCGACCGCTCCCGTGCCGCCCGAGCTCGAGGCGTTCCCGAGCCCCGACACGAATCCGGACCTGCCGTCCATTACGGTCGTCGTCCCCGCCCGCGTCGACGCGTCGGTACTCGAGGAGCTGAACGCGCGCGAGGGCGTGCGGGTCTGGCCGAACTCCGAGCTCACCCTCTTCGCCGACTGGGACCAGGCGCTCCACGACATCCGGGACGAGCCGACCGAGCCCGTCGCGATGGCCGACTCGCCGGGTCCGCCGGCCGGGCTCGACTGCCGCCCGTTCCGGCCGGGGGTCGAGGTCGAAGCGATCCGCGAGCTGCTCGGTGTCGCCGCGCTCTGGGACGACGGCTTTCGCGGCGAGGGCGTGATCGTCGGCATCATCGACGAGGGCATCGACGGCACCGTCTACCCGGTCGTCGGCGGCTTTTCGCGCCCCGGCGCACGGACGCCCGGGTCCGCACAGATCACGAGCCACGGCTCCATGTGCGCCGCGGATGTCCTCGTCGCGGCGCCCGACGCGAAGCTCTACGACTATCCGTTCCTCGGAATCCCGAACTCGGGCGGTGCGCTCGCGATGTTCCAGGCGGTGCTCGACCAGCGGCGCGTCGACGGTACGCCGCAGCTGACGAGCAACAGCTACGGGTTCGTCGGCGTCCCTCCGCAGGACCAGTTCCCGACGCACGAGATCTGGGACCTCGGGCATCCGCTCCACCGCAAGGTGCGCGAGGTCGTGGCCTCGGGCGCCCCTGCGCTCTTCGCGGCGGGGAACTGCGGCGAGAACTGCCCGAGCACGCGGTGCCAGCCCACCGGTATCGGCCCGGGCCGCTCGATCCACGCCTCGAACAGCCTCGTCGAGGTCATCACCATCGCCGCGGTGAACAGCCGTCACGAGCGGATCGGCTACTCGTCCCAGGGGCCGGGAATGTTCGAGCGCGAGAAGCCCGACCTCTCCTCCTACTCGCACCTGTTCGCGAACTTCGGCCCCGGCAGGCCCGGGGGCGACACGAGCTCGCCCTTCGACAACGGGACCTCGGCCGCGACCCCGGTCGCAGCCGGAGTGGCCACGCTGCTCGTCAACGCGCGACCTGGGGTGACACCGAGCGACATCCGGGCGGCGCTCGTCGAAGGGGCGACGAGCGACGGGTCCGGGTGGAGCGCCGACTTCGGCCGCGGCGTCGTGAACGCGGCGGCGGCCTACGAAGCGCTGAAGCGACTTCTCGACGGCGTGGAGGCATAGGCGCCGCATGAAGTGGCTCCTGACCGTCCGGGCGGACGTCGACCTGGAGGAGGTCCGCCGCGAGCTCGCGGCGGAGGGCGTCACCGTGGACGTGGGCTCGCTCGTCCCGCTCGGCGACGACGAGCAGGTCGTCGAGGCGGAGGGGCCGGCCGAGATCGGCGAGGCGCTCGAGCGGGCCGGGGTCGAGGTCGTGAAGGCATCGCCGAGCTCCGACCTCGAGCTCTTCGGCCCGGCCGAGGAGGGGGCAGCGCCGAGCAGCCACCACCCCGACGTCGACAGGTGAAAGGGGCCGGGCCAGCGTCACCCATCCGCGCCCCAGGGGGAGAGTTGGGACGCCGCAGGCCGACCCGGCCCCGCTGCACGTTCGCCGTGCGAGGCTGTCTCCCTGCAAGGCAACGAGCGATACCCGCAAAAGGCCCCGGCGGGATCGCCCAAGGGGCTGGGCTTCTCCCTGACGGCGGGGGGAAGCGCCTACCGGGGCCGATACCGATCCTAGACGGCCCCGGAAACCTGCCGGTCGGGTTCGCGCGAACGTCCTGCGTGTAGGAAGATCGGGGGGCGAGCAGGAGGGGGACCCGGACTCGCCCCTCCGTACGTACGTCGGCAGCCGCGCCAGCGGATCGCCTAGGTTTGAGGCATGAGCACCGCACCGATCGTCCTGGTGCCCGGGTTCTGGCTCGGAGCGTGGGCCTGGGACGAGGTCGCGGACGCGCTGCGTGCCGACGGGCACGACGTCACGGCGCTGACGCTGCCGGGTCTCGAGTCGGCTGACGCCGACCGGTCCTCGATCACGCTCGCCGACCACATCGAAGCGATCTGCGAGGCGGTGACAGCGGCGGGGCGGCCCGTCGTCCTCGCCGTACACAGCGGTGCCGGCGCCCCTGGCTATGCGGTCACCGACCGCATTCCGGAGCAGATCGCAGCGATGGTCTACGTCGACACCGGCCCGGCGATCGGTGCGCTCGACGCCGACTTCACCGCCGCGGAGAATCCACTGCCCTCGCCGGAAGAGCTGGCGGCGGAGGAGAACCTCGACGGGCTCAGCGAGGAGCAGCTCGAGACCTTCCGGCGGCGGGCCGTTCCCGAGCCGGGTGCGGCGCTTCGCGAGGCCGCCGAGCTGCGGAACGACGCGCGCCTCGATGTGCCGAGCACGGTCGTGTGTACGGGGTTCAGCTCCGAGCAGTACAAGGAGGCGCTGAAGGAGGGCTACACCTTCCTCGCCGGTTTTGCCGAGCTGCGCGACGTGACCTGGATCGACCTGCCGACGAGCCACTGGCCGATGTGGTCGCGCCCGCAGGAGCTCGCGGCGATCATCGGCGACGTCGCGCGGGGGGCCTCCCGGACCTGAGAACCGACCATGAGAGCCGCACGCCGCGCGGTTAGAGGACGAAAGCCAGCGTTAGCCCGGCTTTATGGTGGTGGCTTTCAGTCGTAGTGTTCCATCGCCTCGGGCAACGCCAGCCACGGATGCCTTCGTAGAAGACCGTCGAGCCGCAGTCGTCACGGCGCGTGAACCTACAACCCTCTCTCGGAGGCCTTGTCGCTAGGCGCCCCCTCGCCACCGCAGAGGCGGAGCAGAGGCCAGAACCGTGCACAAGTTCCGAGCCGTTGCCTTCCTGAGAACGAAACCCCCGCTGAGCAGGGGTTTCCGTGATGGGCGGTACTGGGCTCGAACCAGTGACCCCCAGCTTGTCGAGCTGGTGCTCTCCCAACTGAGCTAACCGCCCAAGAGCCAGCAGGTTAGCCGAATCTGACCCCCTGCTCCACGGCCCAACCGGGGCCGAAGCGCCGCGTGGTGTCCCGTGTGGTGTCCCGACCGCGACTCCAGCCACTCCCCAACGCACCATTCGTCGAATGAGCTGTCCCCGCTGGAGTTGGCGAAGGAGCTTGAGCACCACGCCCATCTCGTCGCTCAAGGGATCGAGGAGATGCGCGCCGCAGAATCCATCAAGCGCAAAGTCGAACCAGGCCGAGCGGGCAGCACTACGTCTTGATTCCTCGACCACCGACGTGCTCTAGGGGGTTCGCCCATGCACTTCCACATCCCGCCCGTCACCTCAACAGTTCGGCTCGTCAATGATGCTCCTCTGGAACGGCTGGACACGGGTACGAGGACGACAGTGGAGATCATCGGCTACCCAGAGGGCAGTTCAGGCTTGTTACGAGCATCATCGAGGGGCCGAGGTCGCGCCGGACGATCCGTCAACACGACTTCCTCATGTTCCGTGACGCTGATGAGTTGAAGGATGCTCTCGACCTGCTCGTTGACCGGGTGTCGGTCGCGTCTGCAGCTTCGGGTTGAGAGTGCCGTCTGGGAGGCTCACGCGCATGACGGCGTTCGGGGGGATGCCCGACCGTCCGGGTTGGGATGTGACGAATGGGGACGATTCGGCTACGCGGTGACACTCCCGCCCGCTGCCATCGCTGTCACCACGGCGGCCGTGAAGAGCAGGTCGTGGTGACCGAGTAGCGAAGGAGGGATCCGTGCTGACATTCAACGACATCCTCCACATCGAGGGCATCGATCCTCGTCGCGTCCGTCTCGTCAAACATCAGGACACGCGTGCTCGGACTCCGTCTCTCTACGAGGTGTGGCGGTCGGATCCGAAGCGACTAGAGAGGTATCAAGAGGTTCAGTCCCGCGAGGTCTTCAAGGTCGGAGAGATCCTCGCGAGCTTCGTGGTGACGCCCAACCCCCGGCGCGAGATGCTGTTCATAGGGCTGTACTCCGTAAAGGCAGTAGGACGTGCTCGCGACGGATCACGCGATCCGATCCTCGGGCATGACGTGGGCGGCATGTATCGGTTCACTATTGGGCGTCGACTTGACGGACTGTCCGAGTACGTTGGCCGTTTGACGATCGATTGGGGCGGAAGCCACCGGGCTTGGCACCAGCGCGCCATCCGTCAAAACAAGACAGTCACGGCGATCCGAGATGAGATCGATCCACCGTTTCCCGGCTTCGACCAGTTCGCATGGGACATAGCCCGCATGGACGACATGCCGCCCAACTGGAAGGAGCACTTGCGCCATGTGAAAGGCGTCTACCTGTTGGTCGACACGGAGTCCGGTGCTCGTTACGTCGGCTCCGCGACTGGTGGCGAGAGTCTCTGGGGCAGGTTCAAGGACTACCTCGATACAGGGCACGGCGGAAACATCGAGCTGCGTCGTCTGGGGAAGAGGCCATACCGCGCTTCGGTGCTGCAGATCGGGAGCTTCGATGACGAGATCCTCGCTCTCGAACGAGCATGGAAACGGAAGCTCATGACGCGCGAGTTCGGGCTGAACGGCAACTGACGAAGGCGAACGGGCTTCGGCTTCAGGGCAGGAGCTGCTTCACGGCGACCGTCCTGCCGTAGATCCGCGTCGGCGGAGGCGGCGTCATCCAGCGCGCGGGCAGGGCGTCGAGCAGCGTGACCGTGAAGTGGTCGCGCGCGACCCGTTTCAGCCACGTCTGCTGCTGCCCCGGCTTGAGTCGGCGGCTCTTCGCGCACTTCCCGGTCGAGGCCTCGGCGTCGTCGTTCCCGAGCCGCACGAGCGTCCTGTTGTAGAAGTTGTGGTTGGCGCCGGTCAGCGTCAGCTGGAAGGCCGGGTGCGTCCGCGTCGAGGCGCGAAGAGCGGAGAAGTAGCGGGCGCCCTGGAGCCCCGTGTCGTCGTCGCAGGTGCCGAGCGCAACGGTCGCCGAGACGTCGCCGATCCGCCGCGACCGCTCGAAGGCGGGCGCGAGCAGGAAGACCGAGGCGACTTCCGGCTTCCCCCTGACCCATGCGAGCGCGTTCATCCCACCCCGCGAGTGGCCCAGGACGCCGACCTCCGTGAGATCCACCTTGCCCCGGAGCGGGATGCCGAAGCGCCTTGAGGCGCCCGTGTTGGCCCGCGCGAGCTCCGCGAGCAGCGCGTCGGAGATGTCGGCGAAGCGCCTAGGCTCCTTGTCCTGCACCTCGCCGAAGCCGGCCGTGTAGAGCGCGTTCATGTCCGGGGCGAGCGCGACGAAGCCCGCATGCGCCAGACCCCTGACGAGGTAGCGGAGGCCGAGATCGTTCCGCTGCTCGCGCGGGAAGCACGGCCACGTCCCGAACTCGCCCGGGCAGTTGTCGCCGTGCGCCCCGTGCGCGACCAGGACGACAGGGTGCGGGCCGGCGACCGCGGGAGCCGCGATGGTTCCCCACAGCCTGATCGGTATCCGCGCGAGCCTTCCGGTCAGCCCGGGCTGACGGAAGCGCGTGACGCCGAGGTCGTAGTCCCGCGCGACGATCTCTACGGCGCCGGGCGTCTGGGTCGGGGCCGCGAACGCGACTGTCGCCGTTGCCCCTGCGACGAGCGCCACGAACCCGAGCGCGCGAAAGACGTGCTTTACGCGCCGGCCCCCCGTGCTCATCGGATACACGCTAGCCGCCCTTGAGAGCCTCGACACGGACCACCGCCTTCACCCCGCTGGGCGTAGCGAAGGCAAGCGCGACCGCGGCGCCGTCGTCGGACTCGAGCAGGCTCAGATCGTCTTCGAGATCGATCGGCTGCCGATAGTCGAGACGTGCGCGCAGCTGTTCCGCGGGATCAGGCCCGCGCCGCGAGAGGCGATCCTCGACAGCCTCCCAGTACGCCGCGTTGTTGACGTGACCATGCCGGTCCTCGTCCGTGACACGCAGCGGCCAGGGGATGCGAAGCGCGTCTGGCGGCGGGTCCGGCAGCTCGAGCCTCGTGGAGACACCTCGCCCGCCCGTCGCCTCGGCATAGATGTCGAATCCGTCGATGCGTGCAGGCCGCTCGTCCGGCCCGAGGTGGATCCAGACGCTCTCGACCTCCGCGCTGCCGCCCGCATCGCCGCGCAGCGACCAGCGCCGCCCCGCAGCAATTGCTGCAAGACCGCTGCACCAGGTGACGAGCTCGACCTCGCGGTCGTCGCGAAACGGCGTGAGCACGTCGATCGCGGATGCTGCGGATGAACCACAGGTGCTCCGGCATGCCCCATCCCGTCTCCTCCACGTCTTCGATGGCGACGTCCTGGAGGAAGCGCGCGAGCGCATCGAGCCGCACGCGCCCGCGGGCATCGAGGTCGGAGAGGCCGACGCGCCGGCGGGCCGAGAACGTCCTCCCGCGCTCGGGGAACGGGACGAATGCCTCCATGCGGTCAGTCTGACGCGAGGAGGGCGCTGTCGAGCTCGAACGTCTCGATGTAGATCAGGCGGCCCGGCGCGCCCTTGCTCGAGCCCTCGAACGCCTCTCCCGGAGCGACGAGCTCGCGCTCCTCGACGAGCAGACGAAAACGACCTGGGGCCGGCGGCTCGGCGAAGGTCACGGCGCCGGCCCACAACGCGATGTCGAGAGGTGTCGGCTTCTGCGGATCGGGCGCGTCCTCGATCGCGGTCGCCGTCTCCGCCGGGACGTCACGCCACGCGAGGTCGCTCTCGATGCCCTCGACCCGCTCCTGAACGCGTACGGCGATCTGCGTGGGCCGACCGCCCTGTGACGTCGGGGGCCCCATCGGCGCGAGACCGGAGACGACGACTCGGAGACGTCGCGGGTGGTACGGATCGCACGTCACGAGCGCTGCGCGATCCGGCGTCAGCTGGGCGAAGTCCGCCAGCACGACTCGCGAGATCTTCGCGTCGAGCAGCGCGTCGGGCTGGTAGCGGACGAGGGCAAGGCGGACGAACGGCGTGTACGTGTCCGTCCCCGTATCGATCGTGAGGTCGGCGTACCAGAGGTTCCGCTCCTCGTCGTACTGCGGCTCGAACCCCACGACGTCGACGAGCCCGGGGGCACCGACGGTTGGTTCCTCCAGGGTCACGTGGAGATCGGAGGCTACGGCGTCCGGGAACTGGCTGAAGTTCGGGGCTGCGAAGAGGCTGTTCGTCTTCCAGATCGGGTCCATGCCCCACTGGGTGACGAGGCCCTTGAACTCCTCGCGCGCCGCCTCGTCGAACGTCCCCGTGCGAGCCCAGAGCGTCACGCCGAGGAGCTCGCCCTCGCCCGAGGAGAACCACGGGCGGTCGAGGTAGACGCGCAGCCCACCGCCGAAGCGGACGCTGCGCTTGAGGTTCGTCTCCACCTGGCGCTGCCAGCCGAACGTCGGCACGACATAGACGACGCTGGGCGCGACCGGCCTGGCCGAGGCGGGCACGTGGACCTCGACCGGCTCGCTCCGCCGCGTGAAGTCGAGGTTCTGGGGGAAGTACTCGCGGTAGCGGGAGGTGGCGACCGCGGTGTACGTGACGCGATGGTGCTTCGTGTCTCCGAGGACGTGGCGTGGCGCCGCGTCCTCGAATACCTCAAGGGCGTGCTCCGGACGGCCGACCCGCTCGCCCTCGCGAACGAAGGCGATCTGATCGTGCTCGGGGTCGTAGTAGCCGACGTACCGAGAGTCTGGGCCCGTCGCGGCGAGATACGACTCGCGCAGCGTCGGCAGCGGGACCTCGTCCGCATACCCTCGATGGCGCGCCTCTGTCGGAAGGGTCCCGCCGTCGGGCCCGGGATCGTCGACGGGGTCGACCCAGCTCGCCTCGAGGTCGACCTTGTCGGTGCTGGCGCCGTGAACGCGCAGCGCGCCGAGGAGATACGCGTCGGTCGCGCCCGGTCGCCGCCAGGCTGTGATCCCCGCGAGCTCGGTCGGATCGAGCCGTCCCACGCTCGGCTTCGTCTGCAGCGGCACCGGCTTGGGCGGCCCGAACGGATCGTCCGGGACCGGCTCGTGCTCGACGTCCAGCCCGGCGAACTGCGGTCGTCCGAGCGGCTGCTGGACGGCGTGCACGAGGGTGAGGAGGCGAGGGGGCGTAAGCAGCCAGTGACCGCCCTCGACGGCCCGCTGGAGGACGTGCGCGATCCGGTCCGCGTCGCTGCCCGGATCCAGCCGCTGAGGCTCGGGGTCGTCCTTGGCTATCCGGTCGATGTACTGCCGCAGCCACTGCCACTGGCCCAGGAGCTTCAGCTCGTCGGGTCTGACGTAGCTCGTGAGCGGAACTGTCGCGGTCGTGCCCTTCGGCAGGAACACGGTCAGGACACGGTCGACCGGATCCCACGACGGGCGCACGTCCGTGGCCGATGCTCCCGGCTCCGCGAGCACGAGCCGGAACCCGAGGAGCTCCTGCCAGTCGCCGTCCTCCGCGCCGAAGGGAACGAGCGTCGCCGATCCGGGCCGGGGGTTCGGATCGGAGAGCGCCTCGTACTCGATCCTCCCGGCGCCGCCGGCGAGAGCCGCCTCGCCGAGCGCTCCAGGGGTGCTCCCCGGAAGATCTCGTACCGCTGCCCCGTGCGCGAGCCGATCGGGGAGGTACGGCAGCGGATCGATCGTCTCGCCGGGCTCGAGCGGGTGGTCGGTGTCCTCCTTGCCGGCGATCTTGAAGTCGGCTCGATTGAGGTCGCCTTCGTCGCGCTCCGCGACGAGCTCCCAGGTCGCTGCGTCGCTCGCGAGCTCGCCGGTCGGAGCGTCGAACATGCCCATGCGCTCCGCGAGCTCGACGGTCGTCCGCGGCGGCAGGATGTGCCGTTCCGACCCCGCCAGGTCTGCGGTGTCTTCGTCCTCGGTCGGATTGCCGTTCGCCGTCCTGATGACCAGCCGGTCGACGGCCGAGCCAGGACCGGTGACCGCGCTCTCCTCGCGGATGACGACGATCGGAGCGGGCACCGGCTCGAAGCGCAGGTACGCGAAGCCCTCGCGATCGAACGGGAGGCCGAACAGGAGCGCCAGCACCTTGGCAGCCTGGTCGTCGCTCTTGAGACCGCCGCCGGCGAGGTCGACGGCACGCGCCCGGAAGCGATACCGCCAGCCGAAGCGCAGGCGAGGCAGGGTCCCTTTCGCGATCTTGAACGTCGTTCCCAGCTCGAACGGCGTCATCGGCTCGTTGACCGGCTCGGCAAGCGGCGCATCAGGATCGGCCTCAGCGCTGATGTGCAGGCCGGGCATCTCGACCGCGAGGCTCCAGCCCGCCCAGCGCGCGATTGCCTCGTGCAGGTAGAGGTCCTCGGTCTCGGGCTCCGCACCCGGCGCCGGCTGCATCACGGCGAGCTGGACGAACCCCTCCTCCTCGCCCACCTGGAGTTCGTGTTGGCCGCCCTCGGTGGCGACGAAGTAGGTCGCGTCGCGGACGTGGAGCGAGTGCCAATTCCTGAGTGCTCGAGTCCCAGACGTCCAGGCGGTAGCCGCGCACGAGATCCTCGGCGAAGAAGGGGCGAGGCTGCTCTCCGCCCGACTCGACCGCCTCGTTGAACTCCTTCGCCTGCAAGACGGTCGTGAGCAGGTGCAGCGCACGCTCGTCCGCGTAGAGCGAGAACCCGCCGGAGCGAAGCGAGGGCAGCGTCGCTTCCGGATCGAAGACCTCCGGGTGGGGCGCCGGCGCGGGGCCGGAGCTCGGGCCGAGGTACTGGTCGGGGTCTGGATCGCGGCTCTCGGCGAGCATGATCGCCTTGTGCATGCCGCCGTCCACGTCGACCTGCGCCAGCCCGAAGTGCCGGGGATCGAGGTGCAGGAGCCCACCGAGGATGGGCGCGGGCGGCACGTGCGGCACTCCGGTCTCAACCTTCTGCCCGAGAATCCTCGGCGCGGTCGTGAACACGTTCCCACCCGGCACGTGCAGATGCACGCAGGCGGTCGCGACCTCGGGTAGCTCGGTTCCGACGGACCAGTCCCACCCTGGGATCACCGTGGCGACGGAGAGTGACGTGAACGGATCTCCCGGCTCGTGTCGAACGAAGTCCGCGGGCAGCGAGACCTCGAAGACGATGCCGAGGCGGAGCTGAAGCTCCGGGTAGGCGTTGAGGGAGGCGAGCGCCCGATGGAAGTCGAGCAACGTGTTCCAGTCAGGATCGAGCGCCGGACGTTCCTGGGGCTCGCCTTCCGGTCCAGGCTGCCCTTTCGGCGTCGGCATGTTGTGGAACGTCGAGAACGGCCCGGCGAGCGCTTCGTTCCTGCCTGGCTGCGGCGGCGTGGGTACGAGGCCCTCGCTGTCGAGTTCGCCGACATGGTCGGTCCGACCGCTTCTCAGGTGGTCCTTGGTCACTGCATGCTTCCGCCGCTCGGCCGCGCCTCGGTCGTCGCGCCAGTGGACGGCGAGCCCGTCGACGAGGTGCTCCAGGATCTGCCGATTCGTCAGCTCTCGGTCTCCCGGGCCTTCCGGCCCGTCCGGAAGCGCCAGGTGCACACCGGCCTCCTGGTAGATCGACTTCAACGCGCTCAGCGTGTCGCGAACCGGAAACGAGAGGACCGGCCGGTCGGAATAGTCGTCGAACTCGTGGGAGTGGACGAGCGTGTCCGCCTTGAAGAGCGCCTCCCAGAAGGCCGGATCGAGGTCGGCTTGCTCGACGGCGACGTCGAAGAGCTCCCCTGCGCAGCGGAACCTCAGCGTCAGGCCGTTCTCCTTCACGCGCATCGTCCATGAGAGCCAGTCGGGGAATGCGTCGAGCCTGTCTGCGCCACGCAGCCGCGGCGAGACGAAGACCGAGACCGGGAGCAATTCCGTGTCGACGGCGACGCCCCGCGGGATCGCGGTCATCAGGATCGTCTGGTTGGCCGCCACTCGGTCACCCTCCTCAGGCGAACGCCTCGGCGTATCTCTTCCAGACCGATGCGCTCTCGAACGACTGCCTGAAGCTCGGATCGCCGCTCCCGCCGAACGCGCGCTCGACGGTGAGCTCGACCGACACGCTGAAGAGCGTCACGTCGACCTCTACGGTTAGCGTCGCGCGCCCGTACGCCTTGTCGGTGGCGCTGTCGTAGGTGAAGCTCAAGTTGAACTCCACCGAGACCGTGATGAGCGCGAGGACCCTGAGCGAGCCGCCCATGCGCAGGTAGCCGCCGAGCCTCGCCGCCAGCTTGTCGTCCGGCTCCACCTGCTTGAGCGAGAAGTAGATGCCGGCCATCATGTGAACGCTCCCGCCGGCCACGCCGAGATCGATGGCAGCTGTCACGCCGAACTCGAAGGCCGCCTCCAGCTCCTTCATCCCCGACGTGTCGAGCTGGAGGTGGAAGAAGCCCCCGCCGCCGAAGATCGTCACCGCGAGCACGAAGGGGTGCTCGCGCGTGGAGACGTTGAAGTCGAAGACCGGCTTGCCGTCGGTGAACGGCAGCGTCAGGGCCGCCCCGAGGCTGACGTCCTTGAGCGCGAAGACGCCGACGGCGACCGGAGGCAGATCGAACGCGAAGCCCGCGCGAATCCCGTTCGCGGTGACGTCGAGGCTGGGCCCGTCGCCGAAGAGGCCTGGCGGGATCGCCTTGCGCAGGTCCTCCACGAACGCGAGGTCGCCTCCGAACTGGATCGGGTCGTCCTGCAGCTGGACGTCCACGTCGGGCTTCTGGCCGTTCCGCGAGACGAACGTGAACGTGTCGAAGTTCACGTCGACCGACTTGAGCACGGAGATCTTGAAGGCGTTCAACGTGCCCTTGAACTCGAAGCTGGGATCCGCGGAGCCGATCGGCTTTTCGATGAAGCCCGTCACCTCGAGCTTGGTCGTGCCGCCCTGGTCCTTCTCGAACTTCACGACGACGAGGTCCTTGGTCTGGACCTCGGGGCTCCAGTCGATCTTCGTCAGGACCTTGTCGGCGGCCGTCGTCGTCCGCAGCTTGGGCGCGTTCTTCTCGAGGTCGTTCCCGACGAGCAGCAGGCCGAGGTCGAAGCTCCCGAAGAGCATCGCCAGGTCCTTGGGGAAGAAGCTCGTCGGGTCGAACGTGCCCGCAGCTGCGTCGCCCGCGTCCCCGGCAAGTGGGCCGAGCGCGCGCGAGAGCGTGGAGACGCCGAGGTTCGGGGTCGCGAAGCCGCCGGCCTTGTCGGAGGTGAACTTCACCTCGAGCGCGCTCTCGACCATGCCCGTGAGCGGATTCGCGGCGAGCTTCGTGTAGTCGGGCTTCGCGATCTCCGCGAACACGCCGGTCGCGGTGCTCACGCCGTCCACGTACGGCTGGTAGAGACGGATCGTCGTGGGAGCGTTCGTCCCGAGGAGCTCCTCGACCTGCGGGATATGCACGTCGGCCTTCAGGAGCCTGGGCTTGTTCGTCTTCGGGTCGACGACGAAGTTCAGGCGCTCGGTGACGAGCTGCGTCGTGAGCTCACCTTGACCGGCTTCGGCGAACGCGACCTGCTGGCCCGGCACGACGAGCTCCCGGAAGGCCAGGTCGTCGGCGGTCCCGCTCGCGTTGTAGACCGCGAGGACCTGTTCGAGCTTCGCCTGCACCTTCGCGTCCGCGATGGACACGAACATCATCGGGACCGTGAAGTCGACCTCGTTGCCGCGTACGTCCGTCCCGACCCCGTGAAACATGAACGGTTGCGGCCCGGCGCCGGTGAGGACCTTGACCCAGAACGATCGGGCGCCGGGCGGTGGTTGTGCGATGTCCGGGGTCACGAGCGTCGTGAGCCGGACGTGCTCGAACGGCATCGCGCGATCTCCGACGAAGCTCTTCTCCGGCTCCTTGACCACGATGAACATGCGCTGGACGAGGTAGGCCCCGATGGTCGTGTTCTCGAGCTCGACGAACTTGCGCTCCGTGACCTTGATCAGCGCGGCGCGGTTCCCGAACGGCTTCAGCTCGCCCTCGTAGACGATGCGGACGTAGTGGTCGCGCCCCTGCGCGGCGACGTGAACCCATTCGGACACGGTGAGCTGCTCGCCGATCTCCTCGGCCGGGCCGAGCAGGGGCAGGTCGAGCCGGATGTCGTCGAGCTCTACCGGGCGCTCCTGGCCGCGCGGCCTCGCCAGCGCGAGGATCCCGTCGATGTCCGGTTGAAACGGGAAGCGTCGCGCGACCTTGAACGGAGGCGTCCAGTGCCCCCGCGACCGCAACCAGCCCCCGAGCGGGGACAGCATCAGGAGCTCGGCGTCGAACGGCCTGGGGACGTACGGGAACGAGCGCTGGAACGGAATGCCGACGCGCGCCCTGAGCGGAAACGGGAGGAACGGCAGCAAGCTGATGTCGACCTCGTACCGGTACCCGTGGAACGCGGACGTAAGGATGACGATCTGATGCCGGTCGTCGGGCGACATCGCCGTCAGGCCCAGGTCGGGATCGCGATCGCGGAGGGGCGCGCCAGGCTCAGCGTCCGGGTCGTAGTCCGGCGACCAGATCGCGCGGAGCGGAGCCGTCTCGGCCCGGGAGAGCTCGACCGGTCCCGTGTCGCCCAGCCGGGCCAGCCGCGTGTGCCAGAGCTCGGTCCGGCCCCGCGAGGTGAACGGCGCGACACGATGGACCCAGGTGGCCTCGCCGTTCGGCGAGATGACGAGCCGGTACGGGAGCTCGAGCGCGGTCTCCGTCGGCTCGGGCGGCCGGATCGCCGGCGCCGCCGCGATCTCCGGCTCCCTCGCATCGGCCTCGATCGCGGCGATGGGGCTGACGACCAGCTCGAGGCCCGACCAGTCGAGCAGTCCCTCGGTCGTGAACGGGATCCGGTCGTCCTCGCCGACGCCGAACACGAGCCGGCTCGGGTTCGCCAGCCGAGCCACGGCGCTCCGCGGCTCCAGCTCCGGCGGGCCAGGTCCCACGTCGCCGGGGAGGTCGAACGTCCGTCCGCCGGACGGAGGCGGTGGCGGCGGATGCTCCGGATCCTCCTCGCCGGGAACGGGCGACGCCCTGAAGTAGGCCGTCTCGGCAATCGTCTGCGGGGGGAACGTCACGATCAGCCGCGCCGGTCGAGCGGGGTCGTCGACGACGAGGGCGGGATTGGCGGGCTCCTCGGCGTCGAGCCGCAGGTTGATCGCCTCGAGCTCGAGATTCAGGAGGTCGTCGGGGCGGACGATCTCGAAGCGCAGCGGCGCCTGTGGTCGCAATGGGAGAACCTCGACGCTCGCGGCGCTGAGCGTCACCTGGTCGACGGGCTCCCCTTCGCCCGCAGCCGACTGATAGGCGGACACGACGACGTCGGAGAACCGCCACCGACGAACGCCGGATCCGGCGTCGCCGGTGTCACGTGCGGTCAGCACCACACTCGCGATGCGACGTCCTCCGGCGCACGCAGCGAAGAGCTCCGGCGATGCACGACTCACACGCGCGGTGAAGCTGACCTCCAGCGGCACGTCCGGGGGCGCCGCCGCCTCGCCCCAGGTGAACGACGCGAGCTCGAGCTCGCCGACGTGCTCCGGGTCGAGGCTCTCGCCCGGGATGCCGTCGATCTTCAGGAAGTACGCCGGAGCCATCGTCGCCTCCGTCGCCCCGCCGAGCTCAGATCTTCTTGTTCGTCTTCAGGTCCCAGCCGGCCTTGATCCCAGGGCCAAGGCTCCCGTCCGGCTTCTGCATCTTGTACTCGACCTCGATCTTGGAGAAGTTGAACGAGACCTGGTCGGACGGGATCTCTCCGGACGACGCGCCGGTCTGGTACGACGAGATAAGCAGATCCGCGAAGGACCACTTGAGGAAGTAGTCGGACGCCTTCCCGGCAGCCTTGTGCGCCGTGAGCCAGGCGGACTTGATGTGCTCGCCTGCCGCGCAGGCGAGGAACAGCTTCGGCGAGGCCTGGTTCAGCTTCATCACGAAGCTGAAGTCGTTCATCGTCACCCTCCCGGCACGGGCGCCGCCGCCTCCGGTGTGCGAATCGTCCCCGCCGGTGTGCGACTCACCCCAGCTCCAGGACTCGACGTCGATCTCGCCCTTGTGCGCGTCCGCTGCGCTCTCGCCTTCGATGCCGGCGATCTTCAGGAAGTAGTCGACTCCGGCCATCCTCCCCCTCACCTGGGATGCAGGTGCCTCGCGGGCCGCAGAGCGCTCGGCGCGGCGGACACTAACGGGTCGCCCTCGGGATGACAAGTCGTAGAGTCCTGGCCGTGGGACCGGCGCTCCACCGGGAGCCCTCGGCCGCCGAAAGCCGGCTCGCGCTCGACCGGACGGACACGATCGACCGGCTGCGAACGGCTCTCACCGCGGTCGGCTACACGGGCGACGCCGTGCGCGAGCTGCTGGGCGAGGACGCCTACCAGGGGCGGGCGCGAGACGTCCCCGTGAGCTTGCGGCGCCTGACCGCCGGCGCGCCCGTCGAGACGGCGATCAGGCTTTTCTTCCTCGGCGTGCCGGTGCCGGAGGACGAGGTCGAGCGTGTGCTGGCGCCGCTCGGCGCGGACGAGCTCGAGCAGCTAGGCGTCGTCGAGCCGGCCCCGGGCGGAGTCCGCGCGACCGTCCGGCTGGTGCCGCACATGGAGCTCCTGCTCGCCGGCAACCGCTATCCGGACGAGATGCCGTCCGGCACGCCCGCGGACTACGTCGCGACGGTGACTGCGCCCTCGGCGATCCTCGCGAGCCTGACCGTGCGCAGCGCGGTCGCGACTGCACTCGATATCGGCACGGGCTCGGGGATCCAGGCGATCTGGGCGGCCCGCCACTGCGATCGCGTCGTCGCGGTGGACACAAACCCGAGAGCGTTGAACCTCGCGGCGTTCAACGCGCGCCTGAACCGCGTGACGAACATCGAGTTTCGCGAAGGCAGCCTCTTCGAGCCGGTGGCCGGAGAGCGCTTCGACCTCGTGCTCTGCAACGCGCCGTACGTCGTCTCGCCCGACACGCGCTACGCCTTCCGGGACGGCGGCGTCGGCTCGGACGGGTTCAGCGAGAGACTCGTCAGACAGGCCCCGGAGCATCTCGAGGAAGGCGGGTTCGCCAACCTGCTGATCGGCTGGCTTCTCCAGGGCGAGGCCTGGGATGCCCGCCCCAAGAGCTGGGTCGACGGAAGCGGATGCGATGCCTGGCTCCTGCAGGGCGTGGCGCGTGACCCGGTCACGCACGCCGCGGTCTGGAACGACGAGCTCGTGGGCGACCCTGCGCTCGGCGAGACGCTCGACCGTTGGATCGGGTACCTCGAGGAGCTGGCAGCCGACGCCGTGCTCGAAGGAGCGGTGATCCTGCGCCGCCGGTCAGGTGTGCGCAACTGGTTCCGTGCGGACCGGATCCCTGCGGGCAGGCCGACTCCAGCCAGCGAGCACGTGCTGCGCGTCTTCGATGCCCACGACTACCTGAACGGGCTCGGTGACGAGAAGGCCTTGCTCGAGGAGTCGCCGCGGGTGGTCGACAGCGTTCGCATCGAGCAGGAGCTGACGTTCGGCGACGGCGGCTACGTCGTCGAGTCGATGACGCTCGTACTCGACGAGGGGCTCGGATTCCGGGCTGGCATCGACCAGAACACCGCCAGCCTGGTGCCGTTCCTCGACGGGACGCGAACGCTGCGGGAGGCCATCGCCGACGCGGCGCGCGCTCGCGGCGTCGGCGAGGAAGACCACGATGCGTTCACGAACGGCGCGGTCGCTCTGGTCAGGACGATGCTCGAGCTCGGGTTCCTGACGCGGGCGTAAGGGCGACGCTTGCGTCGCCCGGGCGAGGCAAGCCTCGCCCTACGAGACCGCGTTCGCGGTCAGAAGATCTCCGGGCACCAGGGCGCGGGAAACGATGCGAACATCGCGTCCGCCCGCGCAGCGGCGCCACGGCGCAACTCCTCGACTCGGCCGCCGCGGACGAGCTCCGAGAAGCTGAACCCGCCGAGGTAGACGGCTCCGAGCGAGCTCACGTCGCACCGCAGCTGCGGCGACGCCGTCGACCTCTTCGCCCTGCCGTCGGCCAGTCGCCAGCGGCCCTCGTTCCACGGGCAGAACTCGTCTTTCACGTCGAAAACGACGGCGCCGTCTGCCGCGTACGTGCGTGCCGAGAGCGCCTCACCGACGTCGACGAGCCGCGCCCAGAGGCCGTCGCCGACGCGAAACTGCATGCGTCGCGGGGTCGCCAGCAACTGGAAGAGGGCGTGGTCGATCGGGAGCAGGTAGGCGTTGATGCGCGACGCCCAGTCGATGTCGAGCAGGAACCGCCAGAGCTCCGCGGTCGGCTTGCCGTCGAGCGCAATCGCCTCGATTACATCGAGCTCCGACTTCGAGGATCCCTCCTCCCACTTCGGCTTGTGCCGGTAGATCGCGTACCCCTCGGGGCGGCCGTCCCGCTCGAGGACGACGAAGCGCTTGGGTCCACCCTCGCTGGCGCCGGGCTGTTCGAAGAGGATCCGGAACTCCCACCAGTTGCGGGTGCGCCCGAGCATTCCGGGAGTCAGCTTTCGCACCTTGTCCCACACACGGGGGAAGAGGTCGAGCGCCTCGGTCGCGTCGACGAAGCGGAGCGTCCGCTCGCGCTCGAGTGGTTGCCCGAAGGCCGCATATTCGTGAGGAATCGCAACTTCGCCGCAGAGCGACGCCATCCCGTAGCCGAAGCGGCCGTAGATCGTCTCCTCCGACGCCCAGAGCAGCGCGAGCGGCTCGCCACGGTCGCGGACGTCGTCGAGCTGCGCCCGCATCAGCCTGCGGAGGACGCCGCGGCGGCGGTGCGTCGGGTAGGTGCCGACGACGGTCACGCCTGCGGTCGGCACGATCGCTCCGGGAACGGTCAGCTCGAACGGGAAAGCGCCTGCGCCGCCGACGATCCGTCCGTCCTCCCAGGCCGCGTGCATGCGCTCGATCGGGAGGTTCTTCGAGAAGCGCTCCATGCGCTCCGCGGTCGGGTCGAGCGCGAAGTACTGGCCGATGGCGAAGACGGCCTGCGAGAACTCCTCGAGGTTCCTGCTCTCCCTGATGCGGAAGCTCACTCGGTCATCCGATCTTCTCCAACGGCGCATAGTCCACCATGAGCCGCCGCTCCGAGCCGTCGGAGCCGAAGCGCACGGTCACGACGCCGCCCGGCTCCGTCGCCGTCACGATGCCCTCGCCGAGCGACGCGTGCAGGACGGTATCGCCCGTGGCGAGCGACGGCACGTCCGTGCGCGGCTCGATTCCGCCGGCCGGCCGGTAACCGCTCCAGGAGGCAGGCTGGAGCCGGTCGCGCTCGACCTCGGACGGGAGCTCGTCGAGGAAGCGGGAGCCGAGGTTCTGCGTCCTCCGCCCGTAGAGCGAGCGCGCGAGCGTGTGCGTCAGCGTCAAGCGCTCCATCGCGCGCGTGAGTCCCACGTAACAGAGGCGACGCTCCTCCTCGACGCCCTGTTCCTCGAGCGAGCGGCTGTGCGGGAAGATGCCCTCCTCCATTCCGATCGCGAACACGGACCTGAACTCGAGGCCCTTCGCGTTGTGGAGCGTCATGAGCGTCACGAGGCCGCGGTCGTCGTCGATCGTGTCCTGGTCGGAGACGAGCGAGATGTCCTGGAGGAATCCGGCGAGACTCGCCTCCTCTGCCTGCTGCCGGTACTCGCGTGCGACTCCGACGAGCTCCTGGAGGTTCTCGATCCGGCCGCGCGCCTCGATCGTGCGCTCGGCCTCCAGCGCCTCGATCGTCCCCGACCGCTCCAGCACGCGCTCGACGAGATCGTCCACGGGGAGCTCCTGGGCCGCCACCATCAGCGTCTCCATCAGCGCGCGGAACGACCGCACGGCACGGGCCGAAGCCGCCGCGACTCCGGCTGCCTCTGGATCCGCCATCGCCTCGAAGAGCGTGCGCCCGCTCGCCTCGGCGTGCGCGACGAGCCGCTGGAGCGAGGTGTCCCCGATCCCGCGGCGCGGGCGGTTGGCGATGCGAAGCAGCGAGCCTGCGTCGCTCGGGTTCGCGAGGACGCTCAGGTACGCCGTCGCATCGCGAATCTCAGCACGCTCGTAGAAGCGCGGGCCGCCGATGACCTGGTACGGCACGTCCTGGCGCACGAGCACGTCTTCGAGCACTCGCGACTGCGCGTTCGTCCGGTAGAAGACGGCGATCTCGCTCGCCGACGTGCCGCCGTCCATGAGCGATGCGATCTCGGCGGCGACGAAGCGCGCCTCGGCGTGCTCGTCCTCGACCTCGATGACGCGCACCGGGTCGCCCTCGCCGAGATCCGAGAAGAGGCGCTTCGGCTTGCGCTCCCGGTTGTGCTCGATGACCGCGTTGGCTGCGCGGAGGATCCTGTTCGTCGAGCGGTAGTTCTGCTCGAGGGGGATGATCTCGGTGCCGGGGAAGTCACGCTCGAACTCCATGATGTTGCGGATGTCGGCACCCCGAAACGCGTAGATCGAGTTGTGCGTGACGAGGCCGTTCGCGACGAAGTTGTGCGTGCGCTCGACGTCCAGGTCGTAGACCGGACGATCGAGAACGACGCGCTCGACGCTCTCGACGACGTCGAATTCGCCGAGATCGTTGACCATCACCATCCCCGGCCGCACGGCGGAGGCAGGAGAGAACGGCAAGGAGTTCCGATCCTTCCGAGTTGCATCGACCCGAGTCGCAAGGCGTGCCGTGAAACGCACAGAGACATCCAGCACGCTCTCGATGTCCTCGACTCGCTCGACGAGTTTCCTGAAGTCCGCAAATGCGGATTCGTGGCGCCAGCCATTCGATCCACGGCGTGCGGGTCGAACTGAGAGGCCAATCTCTTCGAGCGCACGGCGGCCGTCCTCGTCGTGACCGAACAGCGCGATTCGGTGCTGGGGCTTGGAGCCGCGCGGATCGCCGCACAGCGAGACGGTCAGGCGGCGCCGAGTCCGACTCTGCGCTGTCGTCGTGCCTGCGCTGAAATGCGGGTGATCGAAGCTCAGCCCCTCGTCCTCGAGCAGCAGCCGACCCGAGGTCTCCGTGTCGAGCTCCGCGAAGACCTCGTCGATCAGGGACTGGCTTCCGACCAGGCTGTGTCCAGCGCGCGCGTGAGAGTGGCGCGCGACGAACGGCAGCGTCGGCAACCGATAGCCGAGCGATGCGAGGAGCTCCTGTTGCCTGGCGTCCGCGTCCGTGTCGTGGGTCGAGACGACCCAAACGGCGTCGGCGTGCTCCTGATTCATGCGGAAAGCGGGGCCTGGCAGTGGTTGATTGCGACCATCCGTGTACGTGCGGGACGTCCCGAGCCTGAATCCGACTCCGCGCTTCCACATCAAGTAGGTCATGTGCAGCTGCGGCGTCCAGCCTGTCTTGAAGCCCGCGAAGTGGACGTGCTCGGCGGTGCTCCGGAGAACACGTCCTGAAGAAGTCCTGATCTCGATGCCTGCTCTTCGCGACGAGCGGTGCACGCCCGCGACTCGCGCGGCGGCGAATTGGCCGCTGCCGACGTTCGAGAGCACGTCGTCGCCTAGCCTGATCGTTTCGATCGGCTTCGTCGAACCGTCGGCCATCGTGATGAGTGTCCCCGCGACGAGGCATTGGTCCGGGTCTCCGACGGCGCAGACGTTCCCGTGCTCGCCGCCGAGCAGCTGGAGCAGCCGGTACTGCGCGTGGTTCGTGTCCTGGTACTCGTCGACGAGGATGTAGCGGAACGCCTTCTGCCACCGCGTCAGCGCCTCCGGGAAGCGCTCGAGCACCTCGACCGTGAGCATGATCAGGTCGTCGAAGTCGACGGCGTTCGAGGTGTGCAGCCGCCGCTGGTAGAGCTCGTATACCTCGGCGACGGTCTGATCCCAGAACGAGGCGACGCGCTTCGTGTACTCCTCGGGCGACACGAGCTGGTTCTTCGCCTGCGAGATCTGATGGTGGATCCCGCGTGGCGAGAAGCGCTTCGGATCCTTGCCGAGCTCCTCCAGACATGCCTTGACGAGCCGGACCTGGTCCTGGCTGTCGTAGATCGTGAAGCTCGAGCGGTAGCCGAGCCGTTCCGCCTCGCGCCGCAGGATCCGGCCGCACGCGGCGTGGAAGGTCAGGATCCAGATCGCGCGGGCCGTCCCGCCGAGCATCCCCTCGAGGCGCTCGCGCATCTCCCCCGCCGCCTTGTTCGTGAACGTGATGGCGAGGATCTCGTTCGGCTTCACGCCGCACGCGTGGATCAGGTGGGCGACGCGATATGTGAGGACGCGGGTCTTCCCGGAGCCCGCGCCCGCGACGACGAGCAGCGGCCCCTCCGTGGTCACGACAGCCCTGCGCTGGGCCTCGTTGAGGTCCGCGAGATACGACTGGGGTGCCGCGACAGCCATGGGCCGATGCTAGCCGTCGAAGTCGGAAGCCAAGCGAGCCGCTACCAGCGAACGGTCAGCCGACGTGTGCGTCTCAGTGGTGCACGGGCAAGAACGTCCAAGAGATGCCGCGCCGCGTGACCTACGATCCATGCGTGATCACGGCCGTCCATACGCTCATCTACTCCGACGACCCGCCGGCAACGAGGGCGTTCCTGCGTGACGTGCTCGGCTGGCCGTACCTCGAGCACCCGGGATCCGCGCCCGGATGGCTGATCTTCAAGACCGGTCCGAGCGAGCTGGGCGTGCACCCGACCTCGTACACGTACGAGGGCAAGGAGCACTCGCACCCGCGGCACCACTCGCTCTCGCTGATGTGCGACGACATCGACGCGACGATCGCCGAGCTCACGGCGAAGGGAGCGGTCTTCTCGGGGCCGGTCGAGGACCTCGATTTCGGCCTGGGAACCAACCTCGACCTTCCCGGCGCGGGCGAGATCCTCCTCTACGAGCCGCGCCACCCCGAAGCGCACAGCCTGTAGGCGCAGGCCGCGACGTACGTGTCCGGCGTCTGGCGCGGCGCGGAGCGCTCGACCACGCCCACACGTCTAGGTAGTTCAAGGTCGGCCCAGGACGATGACGGCGGCAAGGAGCGCGCTCGTCTCGGCGAGCTTCGCGGTCGCGCCGAGCACGTCACCGGTCATGCCCCCGAGCGTCCGCCTGGCCGCAAGGGTGCACGCCAGCGCGACGAGCGCGGCTGCAGCGGCACCCGCGATTCCCGCCCAGCCCGCCGGCAGCGCCAGGAGTAGCGCGATCACGGCTCCCGCCGCCACCGTGGCGACTCCGATGTCCGCGAGGGCTGCCCCTTGCCCGCCTTCCGCTCGTGCGTATGGCAGGGCCAGCCCGGGGAGCAGCATCGCCGAGCGGCCTGCCGCGCCGGCTGCGGCGCCGACGAGAGCGGCGTCGTGCGTGACGGCGAGCGTGCCTATGAGCGCGGCGTCGAGCAGGCAGACGACGACCAGCGCGACCGCGCCGAACGCTCCGACAGCGTGGTCGCGCATGATCTCGAGCGCATGCTCGCGGTCGCGGGCACCGAGCGCGTCGGCGGTGTCGGCGAGCGCATCGAGGTGGAGCGCGCCCGTCAGCAGCGCTGCGGCCCCCACCGCGAGCGCCCCGGCGGCCAGCGCCGGGACCCGCTCCGCGGCAACGTCCGCAAGGAGCCCGCTGAGCCCTCCGACGACGCCTCCGACGACCGGAAAGAGAAACGCACCACGGACGACGTCGCCGGCATCGATTCGTCCGGCGCCGGGGACGGGGATGCGGGTCAGGAACGAGACGGCCGCGACCGCCGGCCGCAGCACGCGGGTCACCGGCCGGAATCCGTGACGCCGGCGCTTTCGAACGTCGCCATGTCGACGAGGATCGCGCGCGCGGCTTCCACGAGCGGCAGGGCGAGCGCCGCTCCGCTCCCTTCCCCGAGGCGCAGCCCGAGGTCGAGGAGCGGCTCCAGACCGAGCTCTGCGAGCACGGCTGCGTGCCCGGGCTCGGGCGACAGGTGAGACGCGACGAGGTAATCGGACACCTCGGGCTCGAGCCGCGCAGCGACGAGAGCGGCGGATCCTGTGATGAAGCCGTCCAGCACGACGACCGCCCCGCTCGCCGCCGCGCCGAGCACGACCCCGACGAGCAGCGCGATCTCGAACCCGCCGGCGGCAGCGAGCACCCCGAGCGCGTCGTCGGGATCGGGTCGGTTGCAGTCGAGGATCCGCTCCACGACGGCGACCTTGTGGGTGATTCCGGCTTCGTCGAGGCCCGTGCCGGCACCGCACATCGCCCTCGGCTCACGCCCGAGGAGCACGCAGCAGAGCGCTGACGCCGAGGTTGTGTTCCCGATCCCCATGTCGCCGACGGCGACGACGGCTGCGCCACCTTCGGCGAGCTCGCGGGCGAGCGCCTCCCCACGCTGGATCGCCTCCGCCGCCTGTTCCACCGTCATCGCAGGCCCCTGCGTGGAGTTGGCCGTTCCCGGCCCGATGCGACGATCGAGAACGGACGCGTGCGAGAAGGGCTCGATCACGCCTGCATCGACGACGACGAGCTCCGCCCCGGCCCGTCGCGCGAGCACGGAAACCGCGGCGCCGCCCGCTGCGAAGTTGGCGAGCATCTGCCGCGTCACCTCCCGGGGGTACGCGCTCACGCCCTCGAGTGCGACTCCGTGGTCGGCCGCGGCGACGACGATCGCCGCCGGCAGCGGCTCGAGCTCGATCGAGCCGCGAATCCCCGCGATCCGGACGGCCAGCTCCTCGAGCCGACCGAGGCTCCCGCGAGGCTTCGTCTTGCGGTCGAGCTCGCGGCGCGCCGCGGCCCGTGCGCGCTCGTCCACGGGGCGAATCAGCGGAGTCGAGAGCGGCGCCGCAGTCACGGCACCAGCCGATCGAGCGGAAGCGCCCGGCCGGCGACCACGAAGACCGCTTTCTCGGCTGCGTCGACCCAGATGCGGTTGACCGAGCCGAGGAGGTCGCGATAGACGCGGCCGAGCGCGCTCATCGGGACGATCCCGAGACCGACCTCGTTCGAGATCGCGACGGTGAGCCCGCCGCGCGCGGCAGCCGCACGGGCTGCGCTCAGCGCGGCGTCGAGCACACGCTCGGGCTCGTCGCTGCGCTCCAGCGCATTCGACACCCACAGCGTCAGGCAGTCCACGATGACCGTGTCGTTCGGTTCGACCCTGCCGAGAGCGGCCTCGAGGGAGTACGGCTCCTCGACGGTCGTCCAGTCCGCCGGGCGCTCCGCGCGGTGCTTGCGGATACGGTCCGCCATCTCCGCGTCCCCGGCCTCCCCCGTGGCGAGGAACGTCACCGGCGCGCCCGCCGCGCTCGCCAGCTCGACTGCGAGCTGCGACTTCCCGCTGCGGGCGCCGCCGAGGAGCACCGTCAACGCCACGCTCAGGCCGGAGTCGTGGGACGCGAGGGAACCACCGCGATGCGGCCGTCGACGCTCACGATCTCGATCATCGCGTCGTAGTGCCTGGCGATCAGCGCTTCCGTCAGGACGTCCGCCGGCGCACCGTCCGCGACGACCCTTCCCTCGTCGAGAAGCACCATGCGGTCGGCGTACTGCGCGGCGAGGGTGAGGTCGTGCATGGCGGCCACGAGCGTGAGGCCGGACTCGGCTCGGAGCAGGTCGAGCAGCTCGAGTGCCTGCTGCTGGTGGCCGATGTCGAGCGACGCGGTCGGCTCGTCGAGGAGGACGATGCGCGCTTCCTGTGCGAGCGCACGAGCGACGACCACGCGCTGCTTCTCGCCGCCCGAGAGCGTGCCCAGGCGCCGGTCTGCGTAGCCGAGCAGGTCGAGCCGGCCGAGCGCGCGTGCGGCAGCCTCGCGATCGCGGGTCCCCTCCTTCGCGAGCGCTCCGAGGTGCGGCGTCCGCCCGAGGAGCACGTACTCGCCGACGGTCATCCAGAGCGGCGTCGACGGCTCCTGCGGCACGACGGCGAGCAGCAGTGAGAGCTCCGTGCGGCTCAGCTCCGACGTCGGTGCGCCCTCCAGCTCGATCGACCCCGTGAACGGCACCAGGCGCGCGACCGCGCGGAGGAGCGTCGTCTTGCCCGCGCCGTTCGGCCCGATGAGCGCGACCCACTCGCCTTGTGCGACGTCGAGGTCGACGACGTTCACGACCGGACGTCCGCCGAGCACCACGGTGACCGCTCTCAGCGCGATGGAGGTCACGCCGCCCCGCTCCTGGTCGAGCGCAGCACGAGCGCGAAGAACGGCGCGCCGAGGAAGGCCGTGACGACGCCGAGCGGGATCTCCGCCGGCGAGAGCGCAGTCCGGGCGATGACGTCCGCGAGGACGAGGAACCCGGCACCTGCGATGACCGAGAGCGGGAGCAACGCACGGTAGCCGGCGCCCGTGAGCAGGCGGATCGCGTGCGGGACGATGATCCCGACGAACCCGATCAGCCCACTCACCGCGACCGCAGCCGCCGTGCCGAGCGTTGCGGCAACGACGAGGGCGAGCCGGACCCGACGGACGTTCACACCGAGGCTTGCCGCCTCGTCGTCGCCGAGGTTGAGCACGTCGACGACGCGCCGCAACGCGAGGATCACGACCGCGGCGACGGCGACGTACGGGAGGATGAGCAGGACGTCCGACCACCCGGTGCTCGGGATGTTCCCGAGGATCCACGAGTACACCTGCTGGAGGGTCTCCGAGTTCTGCTGCTGGACGAACGTCTGCCACGCCGTGAAGAACGCAGCCACGGTCACGCCGGCGAGGACGAGCGTCGCAGCGTCTCGCTCCCTCCGCGCGGAGCGCCCGACCGCATAGGTCAACATGACCGCCACCGCCCCGCCGACAAAGGCGGCGGCCGGCAACGCCCGCTGCCCGCGGAAGCCGTCTGGCAGATATGCGATGGCGAGCGTCGCTCCGAGGCCGGCGCCGGCGGCGACGCCGAGCAAGTACGGGTCGGCGAGCGGGTTGCGGAAGACGCCCTGGTACGTCGCCCCGGCGAGCGAGAGCATCCCGCCGACGAGAGCGGCGAGCACTACCCGCGGCACACGGATCTCCCACAGGATCGCCTCCTCCGTCGGCGAGAGCGAGGACGTGACGCCGGGGACGTGCAGCCGTGCCCCGGCCGACTCGAGGACACGTCCCATGCCGAGGTCGATCGGGCCGGTGAGGACGCCGGCCACGAGCGACAGCAGGAGAAAGGCCACGGCCGCGCAGGCCCAGGCCGGGGTCAGACCCCGAGCTCGAACGTTCGAGCCGTACGCGGCAGTGGCGCTCATGCTCCTACAGCCGCGCGAGCGCGGCGGACAGCGCGCGGAAGAAGTCCACGAGGCGCGGGCCCCAGCGCGAGGCGATCGAGTCGTGGATGCGAACGATCGAGCCCGTGCGCACGGCATTGATGCGATCCCAGCCCGGTCTGGCGGCGACCGTCGACGGCCGCTGCCCGCAGCAGACGCTGTCGGCGAGCACGATCAGGTCGGGACTGGCCGACACGATGTACTCGGCGGAAAGCTGCGGGTAGCCGGTGCCCGAGGAGTCGGCGGCGTCGGCGATGTTTCGCAGACCGAGCGCGGCGTACACCTTCCCGACGAACGTGCTCGACGTCGCCGAGAAGAAGTCCGGCGTCAGCTCGTGGTACACGGAGAGGCGGCTTGCCTTCGAGCTGGAAGCAGCGACGACCTTGCGGATCTTCGCCTTCATGATGCGAATCAGGCGCGTCGCTTCCGGCAGGTGGTCGGTGACGAGACCGAGCTGGCGGATCTGCTGGTACGCCCCCTGGAAGCCCTTCGCCGCGTCGTGGTGGACGACCTTGACCCTGAGCTTCTCGAGAGCGCTGACGAGCCCCTTCGAGTCGTACGAGATGACGACGAGGTCCGGACGGTACGCGGCGATCGCCTCGACGTTCGGCGTGAAGCCGGAGAGCGTTGTCTTGGGCGCGTTCTTCGGGTAGTCCGACTGGTCGTCGACCGCGACGACCTGGCGTCCTGCACCGATGGCGAAGAGCGTCTCGGTCGCAGTCGGCGAGAGCGAGACGATCCGGGTCGGCTTCTTGGCGATCGTGACCTTGCCGGCCGGCGTGACGATCGTGACCGGGTACGCGCCCGGCTTGCTCTGCGCACCGGCGGCGCCGGCGACGAAGAGCGCGAGCGCCGCCACGAGCGCGCCCACTGCCTGGGCGACGATGACTGACGTACGAAGCACCTGAATCCTCCTTCCGCGAGGGGTTCGGCTATGTGAAGGAGGCGCGGCAGGTCTTCTGACTCGGGGCTCCCTCCCCCGCCGCCTTCCCGGTCTCGTCGACCAGTGGCGTCGTGGCGGGAGAGCAACTCCCCTCACAGCGGCGGGACCGTCCCGGACTCGCACCGGGTTCCCTCACCGTGCTCCTTGTGCCGGGCGAGCCTATCATCGGACGGTGTCTGACACCGAATCGCACGGAACCATGCGGGTTTGCGGGTGCCAGGTGTCAGACACCGAGGGCTCTGGCTCTGGCTCCCGGTCGTCGTTTGGGCGGCGCTCATCTTCGCCCTCTCGTCGATCCCCGACCTCGGAACGGGGCTCGGAGGCTGGGACCTCGTGCTCCGGAAGATCGCGCACGCCGCCGAGTACGCCGTCCTCGGCGCACTGTTGCTGCGGGCGACGGGGCGGGTCGGGCTCGCGTTGGCGCTCGGAGTCGCATACGCAGTCAGCGACGAGATCCACCAGGCGTTCGTCCCGGGCCGCGAAGGTGCTCCACTCGACGTCGTGATCGACGCGATCGGCGTCGCCTGCGGGGTCGTGCTCTGGCAGGTCCTGCGCACGCGGAGGACCACGTGACACGCGGCCCGGTCGCAGTCGACCTCGACGGCGCCCTCGGCGACACCCGGCCGCTCTGGAACGCGTGGCTCGAGTCCGTGAACGCGCTCTTCGAGCTCGACGCGGGGCTGCCCGAGAATCGAGCCGAAGCCGCCGCCGAGCTCGACCGCCGCGGCGCGGGGAACTGGCGCACGCTGCTCGAGCGCTTCGGCGAGGAGCGAGCCCCGGTCTACCTCCGGCGCGACCCCGCGGCGAGCGCCGCGCTCCGCGAGCTCGGCTCGACCGGACGGGCTATCGGCGTCTTCACGGACGCACCCGAACCGCTCGCACGAGTGGCGCTCGCCCAGCTCGGAGCCGATCGCCGCATCTCCGCCCTCGAGACCGGTGACGACGCGCTCGAGCGCCTGCTCGAACGTCTCGGGAGCGACGCGCTCGTCGTCCGCACGCACGAGGAGCTGCTCGCAGCGTCGAAGTAGAATCGGCCCATGGAGTCCGGGAAGGACCTCGGTGACCGCCAGCTCGACGCGCTTCTCGAACGCCTGGACAGGATCGCGGCCGAGCTCGAGCGCCTGAACCGGACGAACGAGCAGCAAGAGGGCTTCGCGCTCGTCGCGCGGGAGCTGCGCGAGCTCAACGAGTCGCTGAACACGCTCGCCTACGCCGCGCTCGGCCAGTCACCACGCGTGCGCCGCCGCGCCGGTTAGTCGCGCCTACGTGACGCGGTAGATCTCGCCGCGCTCGGTGGTGGCGAAGATCTCCCCGGCCGTGTTCTCGCCGAACGAGGTGAGCCCCTCGATTCGGAAGAGCTCTCGTCGAACTCCGGTCGCTTTCCCGGACCTCACGCGGAGGCTCCAGATGATCCCGCTGCAGTAGTCGCCGAAGATGTAGCGACCGCGCTCGGTGGGTCTCGCCTTCCCCCGGTAGACGTACCCGCCGATGACGGTGCAGCCGCCGACGTCCTGGGCGTACTCGTAGAGCGGCGCCACGAGATTGCCGGGGCCGAGGTCGGTCTGCTCGTAGCGGCGCGAGCCTTCGAACGCGTCCCACCCGTAGTTCTCAAGGCCCGGGCTGCGCCGGGGCGTGTAGTCGATCTCCTCGACGGCGTTCTGCCCGACGTCGCCGATGTAGAGATCCCCGTTCGCCCGGTCGAACGAGAAGCGCCACGGGTTCCGCAGCCCGAGCGCGGCGATCGCCCACTCCGCGTTGGCCCGCAAGACGTTGAGCGTGAGCAGCTTGCCGAAGAGCGAGCTCGGGTCCTGGGCGCGGTCCTCGGGATCGCCTCCCGCACCGCCGTCGCCGATGCTCGTGTAGAGGAGACCGTCCTTGCCGAACGCGAGGTGGCCGCCGTTGTGGTTCCCGTATGGGTCGCCGACGGACAGCAGGGTGCTCGCGGAGGATGCAACGGCTCTCGTCCCTCTCGAGCGATAGCGCACGACGGTGTTCTGGCCCCCGGTCGAGGTGTATGCGACGTAGAAGAGCCTGTTCTTGGCGTAGCCCGGGTGGAACGCGAGGCCGAGGAGGCCCCGCTCGCCGCCGAAGTCCACCAGCGGGCGCACGTCGAGGAAGACCCTTCTCCGGCCGGATGCGACGCGGAGGACCCGTCCGCTCTGCTCCACGACGTAGATCGCACGCGGGTCGCCGGGCGCGTGCGTGACGAGAACCGGCGCCTCGAATGCCCTCGCGACGAACGTCCGCCGGAACGCGCTCCCCGCGTCCTGTCCGGCGTCGCTACCGGTGGCGGTGGCCACCAGGACGGCCAGCGCGCCGGCGAGCACGAGGGTCGTCAGGACGCGCACCGCTTCAAGGTACCGGCAGTGCTGTTCCGCGCGAAAGGCCGGAGTACTCTTCGCGCTCGTGAAGGTGTTCGTTATCGGCGCAGGGCAGGTCGGCTTCGCGATCGTCGAGGCGCTGCACGCCGCCCACGAGCTCACCGTCCTCGACACCGAGCCGTCGCGCCTGGCTGCCCTCGCGGAGCGCTACGACCTCGCGACGATCGAGGGCGACGGCACGAGTCGGCAGGACCTCGTCCGGGCAGGCGTCCAGGACGCTGATCTCGTCATCGCCTGCACGTCACGCGACGAGGTCAACCTCGTGGCCGGGATGTTCGCGCGCGCGGAGGCGAAGAAGGCCACCGCGGTCATCCGGACGTCGAACGTCGAGTACGTGGAGCTCTGGCGCGCCGGCCAGCTCGACGTCGACTTCGTCGTCTGCTCCGAGCTCGAGACCGCACATGCGATCAGCCGAATCATCGGCGTGCCGGCCGCCCGCCAGACCGACGTCTTCGCCGGAGGGCAGGTGCAGATCGTCGAGTTCGACGTCCAGGAAGGCACGTCGGCGGAGACCGTCGGCGCCCCCCTGCGCGATGCCGCACTTCCCCCCGACTCGAAGGTCGCGGCGATCATCCGCGGCGACCGGATGCTCTTGCCGGGCGGTAACGACAGGATCGAGCCCGGCGACCGCATCGTCGTCATCGGCTCGCCTCAGGCGGCACAGGAGTGGAGCGGGCTGCTCGCGCCCGGCGAGGGGACCGTCCGCGACGTCGTGATCTACGGAGCCGGCCGCGTCGGCACCGCGATCGCCCGCGTGCTGCTCGAGCAGGGCATCGACGTCCGGCTCATCGAGGCATCCCGCGAGCGCGCGCGGGTCGTGGCCGAGGCCCTTCCGCAGGTGCGCGTCTACCACGCGACCGGGGTCGACCCGGATTTCCTGGAGCGCGAGCACATCGGCGACGCCGACGCGGCCATCTTCGCGATGCGTGACGACGCGAAGAACCTGTACGCGGCGTCGCTCGCGGAGGTGCACGGCGTCCAGTTCACGATCGGGATCGCGCACGAGCCGATATCGGTCGTCGCCTTCGAGCAGGGAGGCATCGACGTGTCCGTGAACCCTCGCATGGTGACTGCCGAGGAGATCATCCGCTTCGCCCACGATCCCCGCACCCAGCAAGTCGCGTTGCTCGAGGGGAACCGCTACGAGGTGCTCGACGTCACCCTGAAGGACACGAGCGAGTACATCGGCAAGCGCTTCAAGGACATGCCGGTCCGCGGTGCGCTGATCGGCGCCGTCGTTCGCGACGGCGACGCGCTGTTCCCGCACCGCGACGACGTTCTCCATGCGGGCGACCGCGTGATCGTCTTCACAGAGGCGGCGGACGCCCCCCGGGTCGTCAAGGCTCTGTGACGCCCGCCGACACCGCCCGCGCGAGGCCGCGGCGGCGAACCGCCGTCGACGTGAAAGCGTCCGCGAACCTCGTCGGCATGCTCGCGAAGTACCTGGGCCTCGTCGTCGTGTTCCCGATCGGCGTCGCCCTCTGGTACGACGACCCCGTCTGGCCCTTCCTCGCGACTGGCGCGATCACGAGCGGGCTCGGTTTCGCCGTGGAGCGCGCCACGCACGGCGCCGCCCGGCGGGTCGGGGTGCGCGAAGGCTTCCTCGTCGTCTCGGCGATGCTCCTGATGACGGCCGCGTTCGCCTCACTGCCGTACCTGTTCGTCGGCGGCGAGCAGCTCGACCATCCGATCGACGCGTATCTCGAGGGCATGTCCGCGGCGACGACGACCGGCGCGAGCGTCGTCACGGACTTCGACGCGCTCACGCCATCGCTCGCCATGTGGCGCCAGTTCACACAGTGGCTCGGCGGTATGGGGATCATCGTGCTCGCGGTCGCGGTCCTACCCCGGCTGCGCGTCGGGGGACGGCAGATGCTCGAGTCGGAGCTTCCCGGACCCGAGATCGCACAGCTCGGCGAGCGCGTACGGGCGACCGCCCGCCTGCTCTGGGTGCTCTACGTCGCGTTGACGGCGCTGCTCGCACTGCTCCTCGCAGCGGTCGGTTGGCTCGGCCTCGACGACGCCATGACGCCATACGAGGCCGTCGCGCACTCCTTTGCGACGTTGCCGACCGGAGGATTCTCGACCAAGGCCAACTCGATCGCCGCGTTCGCTCCCGTGAGCCAGTGGCTCATCGCGGTGTTCATGCTCGTAGCGGGCGTGAACTTCGTGCTCCTCTACCGCGCTCTCGTGAGGAGGAGGCCCGCGGCACTCGCACGCGACGAGGAGTTCCGGCTCTACGGCGCGATCATCCTGGCGGCGTCGATCGCGCTCGTCGTCCAGCTCTGGGCGTACGGCATCGCCGAGGGCGAGGAGGCAGTCCGGCTCGGCGTGTTCCAGGCCATCTCCGTCATCACGACGACGGGGTTCGCGACCGCCGACTTCGCGCTCTGGCCCATCGTCTGCCTGCTGACGCTGTTCGCGCTCATGTTCTCGGGCGGCTCCGCGGGATCGACGACCGGGTCGGTCAAGGTCGTCCGTCATCTCCTCGTCGGCAAGGTGCTCAGGCGGGAGCTCGACCAGACGGTGAGCCCGGAGGTCGTCATGCCGGTGCGCTTCAACCGGCGGCCGGTCGACGAGCGCACGCTGCGCGCGATCACGACCTTCATCCTCCTCTACGTCGGGATCTGGGCTATCGGCGCGTCGATCATCGCCATCGACTCTGCGGTCTCGGGGGTCCCGCTGAACGCGCTGGACACGATTGCCGTCTCCGCGAGCGCGCTCGGGAACGGGGGTCCGGGCTTCGGCATCACCGGCCCTTTCGGCTCCTTCGCCCCGCTCGGCGACGTCTCCAAGGTGACGATGATCGGCCTCATGTGGCTCGGCAGACTCGAGATCGTCCCGGTGGTCGTCTTGCTGACCCGCCACTACTGGCGGGTCTGAGCGCTAGCGCGCGCCGAGGAGTGCCTCGCGCAGGTCCGGCGCGGACTCGTTCTCGACCACCGCGAGCACCTGGTCGCCGGGCCGCAGGACCGTGCCTGGCTCGACGAGCTCGGAACGGCCGTGACGGAAGACGGAGATGAGCCGCGACCCTGTCGGCAGCGACACGCCCCCGACGCGCGAGCCGGCGACCGGCGAGTCCTTCTCGATCTGCACCTCGACGATGTCGAGCCCCTCCTCCTGGAGCTGGAGCAGCCGCACGAGCCCGTGCTCCGGCACCTCGTGCTCGACGAGCCCGAGGATGCTGGTCGTCGCACAGATCGTCTGGCGGATCCCGAGGAGGTTGAAGTGGGCCTGATTGCGTGGGTCGTTGACACGCGCGATTGCCTTGTCCACGCCGTAGCCCTCCTTCGCGATCTGAGAGATCACGAGGTTGTCCTCGTCGTCTCCGGTCACGGCGAGCACGAGTTCGGGCGGCCGTGCGATGCCTGCGCGCTCGAGAACGCTGATCTCGGTCGCGTCCCCGCGCATCACCACCGGGCCGAACTCCGCCTCGAGGCGGGCGAACCGGTCCGAACGCTGCTCGATCATCGTCACCTCGTGCCCCATCTCGAGCAGCGAGCGCGTCGAGTTCGCACCGACCTTTCCCCCGCCCGCGACGACGACGTACATCAGGTGGCCTCGGCGGCAACCGGTGTCGCGGCCCGAACCGTGTCGAGCAGCACCGAGATCGCGGTCTGTGTGGGACAGACGGTCTGGAGCCCCCGCTCGGCGTAGAACTGGGCGCGCGCGGGGTCGAGCACGCGCACGACGACGGTGCCGATCCCGTACCGCTTCTGGAGCACCTGCCCGATGACGACGTTCGTGTTGTCGCCGTCGGTCGCGACCACCGCGGCGTCGGCTTCGGCGACTCCGGCCTCGTCGAGCACGGTCGAGTCCATGCCGTGACCGAGCACGAAGCCGCCGCGCCAGCTCGTCCCGAGCCGGACGAGCGCGTCCTCCGTCTCGTCCACCACGGTCACGTCCCAGCCGTCTGACGCGAGCCCCTTCGCGACCGCCGATCCCACACGGCCGCATCCGATGACGACGGCTTTCACGGGGAGCATTGTAGGGGCGAGACATATCTCGCCCTACTCGAACACACCATCGGGGAAGGCGACGACGAGCACCTCGCACGGCGCTCGCCGGAGCACGAAGTCGACCGTCGGCGAGAAGAACCGGGACTGCCGCCGCCAGCGGGGCGACGAGCCGAGAACGATCAGATCCGCGCTTCGCGACGCGGCCTCCTCGAGGATCGCGTGGCCGATCGAGCGTGCGCGCACGACCTCGGCGCGCACCTCGACGCCGTGGTCCTCCCCCAGTGCCCGTGCCTCCTCCAGCGTGCGCTGCACCTTCTCCGCGACGTCCGCCGGGAGCTCGCCCTCGAGCGGGAACCGCCGCGGCACGCGGACGACCGTGAACGCGAGCACCTCCGCGTCCCGCTCCTTCGCGATGGCGATCGCGGTCGCGACCATCTCCTCGCCGATGTCGCCGAGCTTCATGGGGACGAGGATGCGCCGGAAATCCGCGCCCGCGGGGAGCTCCTCGACGGGCTCCACCTGCTCGAGCAGCCCGTGCCTCGCCGTCCGCCGCACGACGACGAAGACGACCAGGCCGGCGAGGAGCCAGAGCGGTCCGGCGTAACGCGCACCCGGATGCGTCGCGAGCGCGAGAATCCAGATCGCGAACGTGGCCGGAGCCCCGATCAGGGCCGCGACCGGAAGCCGGTGGCCGCGAATCGTCACCTCCGGCCTCGCCCTGAACGGCCGCGTCAGTGCAGGCTCGCGCACGCGCAGCCAGATGACGGCGAGCTGCGCGGCCGTGAACGCGAGCAGGACGCCGAACGAATAGGCGCTCGCAAGGAAAGCCGGGTCGCCGTCGAGCGCGACCTCGGTCAGCACGATCGCACCGATCCCGAGCCCGGCGGCGATGAGAATCGCCTCGCTCGAGACGAGCGCGCGGCGCTCGAGCCGTGCGAACTCGCGTGGCAGCGAGCCGTGCTCGGCGAGCGAGTAGGTTAGGCGCGTGATCCCCGACACGGACGTCGTCGCCGCGCCGAGGAGCACGAGCGCGCCGGAGATCCCGACGGCCATCCGCAGCGCGTCGACGAGCAGCGCCGGCAGCTCGCCCTCGAACGCGGCGGCGATACCGACGAGCGGCGCCTCCAGCCACTCCTCGCCGAGCGCCGTGGTCCCTCCGGCCGCCGGGTAGGCGGACAGGCCGATCGCGGCGATGAGCACCGTCACGAGCACGACGAGCCCGATCGCGGAGAACAGCGAGCGCGGAAGCGTGCGGCCGGGCTCCCGCGCCTCCTCCGCGAGGTTCGCCGCGGTCTCGAGGCCCGTGTACGCGAGCATCGCCAGCGGGAGCGCGAACGCGAGGTCGCCCCACTCCTGACCGCTCGCGAAGCCGAGCCCTTCGCGCAGCGTCTCGGGCGAGAGCAGGAAGGCGGCGCCGAGCAGCACGAGCATTCCCTGGACGACGAGATCGAGGATCGCCACCGCGAGCGCGCCAGTGTGCAGGCGCGTCCGGCGGGCGAGGCGCACGCCCGCGATGGCCGCGATCACAAGGCAGCCGATGAGGGCGTCCCACGGCGCGTCCCGCAGCGAGGGCGCTGAGATCGCCGCCCCGAGGTAGTGCGGCATGAAGAGGGCGGAAAGCGCCATGACGATGAGGTAGTCGAGGAAGAGCGCCCAGCCGGTCACGAAGCCGGCGAGGTCGTTGAACGCCCGCCTGACGAAGGTCGCGGCACCGCCGGTCTCCGGCAATGCGGCCGTGCCCTCCGCGTACGAGAGCGACACCATGAGGAACAGCAACCCGGTGAGGAGCAGCACGAGTGGCGTGAGCCCCAGCGCCTGAGCGGCGACGATCCCGAGCGCGAGGTAGAGCGAGGACGCGATCTCCCCGTACGCGACCGCGAAGAGGGCGGGCGCGTCCAGCACTCGCTCGAAGCCGCGGAGCTTCCGCGCCATCAGCCGGCTCGCTTGCGCTCGATGGTGAGGCGCCCGATGCCGAGCACGATGAAGAGAGCGCCGAGCACGAACCCGACGACTCCGCCGCCCGCGAGCGCGGTCCGCACGAGCAGCGCGATGCCGATCGCCACGAACGCGCTCGAGAACACCACGATCGCCGCCCTGTAGAACGTCACGCCGACTCCGATGCGACGACGAGCGTCCGGCACGGCGCGTGTTTCAGCACGTAGTCCACCGTCCTCCCGAAGACTGCCGCGCTGACGCGCCGTGAGCTCCTGCCGCCGAGAGCCGAGGACGATGATCTCGGCCTGCCGCGCCTCCGCCTCGGCCACGATCGCGGGACCGGCTGCGCGCGCCCGCTCGAGGCGGCCGACGACCGGCACGCCGTACGAGTCTCCCACCGCGATCGCCTCGTCGAGCTCGCGGTTGGCGAGCGACTCGAGCTCCGGCACGGCCTCGGTGAGCGGGCGGTCGAGCGGCATCTCGATCACCGTCACCGCGACGATGCGCGCGCCGCGCTCGGCCGCGAGCCGGCAGGCGAGGTCGAGCGCCTCGTCCGACGGCTTCCCCGGCACGACGGGAACGAGGATGCGGCGGTACTCGAGCGCGAGGGCAGGCCCGAATGCAGGCGGCGCCTTCACGAGCTCGCCGAGCGGCGCGCGCACGAAGCGCCGGCGATAGACCGCGTAGCCGATCAGGCCGAGCACCATCCAGCCGAGCCCGATCCAGCGGGTCGTCGCGTTCTGGACGACGAGGACGAGGAACGACGCGCCGGTCGCAATCCCGCCTGCGATGGCGAAGAGCGGCCACGCGACGCCGCGCAGGCGAATGTTTGGATACGCGCGGAAGACGACCTCGGCCTCGTCCCCGTCGAGCATGCGGATACGGACGAGCGCTGCATGCGCGACCGTGAACGAGAGCGTCGCGCCGAGCGAGTAGAGCGTGCCGATGAAGTTCACGTCGCCGGGAAGGAGCAGCAGGATAGGAGCGATGCCGGCGAAGAGGACGAGCGAGAGCCATGGCGTCTTGAAGCGCGGGTGGAGCGTGCGCAGCCGCTCCGGGAGCTGGCGGTAGCTGGCCATCGAGTACGTGATTCGCGACGCCCCAATGACGCCGGCGTTCGTCGCAATGAAGAGGATCGTTGCGGCGAGCACCCCCACGTAGATCTCCGCGACGTCGAGTGTCAGCCCCTCGAGCCCGAGGTTCTCGACGACGCCGAGGATCGGGTCGTTCGCGTAGCCGCCCTCCTCCGGCGGAAGCGCGAGCAAGGTCGTCAGCTCGCCGTCGATCGTCTCGACGGGCAGCGCCGAGAGCGCGACGAGCGGAAGGGTGAAATAGATGGCGAAGACCGCGCCCGCGACGAGCTTGTAGGCGCTCGGGACCGTACGCACGGGGTCACGCGCCTCCTCGGCGAGGTTCGACACCGTCTCGACGCCCGTGTACGCGAGCATCGCGACCGGGATGGAGATCGCGAGGTTCGACCACGTCGGAGCGACGCCCCAGTGCACGTTCTCGACGAGGATCTCCGGGCTGAATACGAGGGCGAACCCGACGATGACGAGCAGGATCTGCGTCGCGAAGTCGACGACTGCGAGTGAGATGGACAGCTTCGCCGCCTCCTGCACGCCGACGACGTTCAGCGCGACGAGGACGACGATCACGATCACGCCGCCGACGATGTCCCACGGGTTCGTCCGCAGCGGCTCCCAGAAGATCGAGAGGTAGTGCGGGACGAAGAAGGCGGAGACGGAGACGGTGACGACGTACACGAGCATCTGCGACCAGCCGGCAATGAAGCTCACGACCTCGTCGAACGCATGGCGCGCGAAGCTCGCCGAGCCGCCAGCCTCGGGAAAGCGCGCGGTTCCCTCGGCGTAGGTGGCCGCGGTCGCGGCGAAGACGATGCCCGCGGCGACGAAGACGAGCGGAGTCAGCCCGAGGGCATAGAAGGCGGTGAGCCCGAGCGCGTAGTAGATCGACGAGCCGACGTTCCCGTACGCGGTGGCGAAGAGCGCGGGCGTGCCGAGCACGCGCTCCATCTCGACCTGCCGTCTCCGGCGCCGACCCGGCACCGCGCGAGACTACAGCCGCGGGCAGGCGGCGCTAGGGACGCACGTCGCAGCCGAGGTGAGGGGCCGGCAGTTGCCGGCCCCTCGTCAGGTCGTTCGCGATCGCCCGTTTACGGGCGGTCGATCGTGAACGGGTTCGTCGTCAGGTTCTCCCAATGCGCGGCGTTGCGCGGGTCGCCGCCCGCCTTCGCCAGAGAGAGCTTGAAGACGTACGTGCCGTCGGGCACGACGAACGTCCTCTTGCCGTCGCCGCTCGTCGTCTCGCCGTCGAACGGGAACGCGAAGAACGATGCCGATCCCGAGTTACGGGCCAGGAGCTCCATGTCGAACGCGAGATGGAAGTTCCTGCCGCTCGCCGACACGACCTGCACCTTCATCCTCCGCACCTGGTGATCCAGATGGACCCGCAGCTGCGGGACGTTGAAGGCGTTCGTCATCGAGAACGTGCCGCTTGTCGCCTTCGTCCAGGTCCCAGCCGGGTCATGGCACTGGAGCCCGCGAACGAGGACCGGGTTGCACGTGGTCAGCCGCGCCACGTCAGGCAAGCCGGCCGCGGTCGGCGTCGCCGCGACGATCGACTGGTAGTCGCCGATGAAGCCCGCGAACGGGACGCGGTAGGTCTGACCCGCGCCGCCCTGGGGTGTCAGGACGATGTACCCGCCGTAGACGCCCTTGAGCGGGCCGCTCGACGGCGTGATCGTCGCGTTGACCGTGACCTTCGTCTGCGCCGGGACGGTCACGCTGCTCGAGCCGAACGACACCGATGCATCCGAGACGTTGAAGGTCGGAGCGAAGGTGCTGCCGCCCGTCGAGAGCGCGTTCACGTACGAAAGGTCGTACGTGACCGGGCTCCGACCGCGGTTCCACACCTCGAGCTGACGCGTCGTCGGCCCGCCGGAGCTCTCGCCGAGCGCGAGCTTGCCGGGTGAGATCTCCGTCTCGGCGAGGATCGCGTCGTCGATGTCCAGCATGCCGGCGCCCTGGCGGTGGACGTTGTCCAGGAAGCCCAGGCTCGGGTTCCCGAACCACGGTGCCGGGTCGGCACTGTTCTGGAGGATGTCCCGAACGGCCTGCGTGTTCGTGTTCGGCTTCGCCTGCAGCAGCAGCGCGACGCCGCCCGCGACGTGCGGGGAAGCCATCGAGGTGCCGCTGACCGTCGCGTACGCGCCCGCCTCGAGCGGGTACGTCGAGCGGATCAGGCCGCCCGGCGCACCGATGTCGGGCTTCAGGCCAAGCTCGGCCTCGAGCCCGAACGAGCTGAACGACGAGATGAGCCCGCCTGTCGGGTTCGTGAACGAGCCCTGGTCGTCGGTCCAGGTCATCGTCGTCGGACCGGCTGCGATCCGCCCGTCGATGAGCGCGCCTTCCGTGTCTGAGATCGCAACCACGGGGATCGTGATCGCGGGCGAGCCCGCAACGGTCGGGCTGAAGCGGCCCGCGACGTTGTTGTAGAGGACCACGGCCGCCGCGCCTGCGTTCTGGGCTGCCAGCGCCTTGGCGTGGAACGTGCACGCCGGAGCCGGTGGCGGAAGCGACCCGCGCCGGATGAGCACTGCCTTGCCCGTCATGCTGCCGGGCGCAGGCGGGTTGACGCAGCCGTCGCCGAGCGTCGTGGGCGTCCCCGTCCTGTCGAGGGGAAGCGTCCCGGACGTCGGTGCGGGCGGCGCTGCCGCGGCGTTCCCGTACCCGATGGGCGTGTTGTCGGGCGACACCGTGAACGTGTTCAGCGCCACGTGTGAGTTGTCGAACGACGCGACGCCGATGACCTTGTCGCCCATCCCGGGCACGCCACCCGAGTAGACGCCGTTGGCGCCGCTGTTGCCGATCGATGCGACGACCACGACGCCCCGCTTGACGAGGTTCGTCGAGGCCTGACCCGTCGGCGACTGGTGCCAGTTGTTGAACGCATCGCCGATCGACATGTTCAGGACGTCCATGTCGTCGTCGAGCGCGCGTTCCATCGCCGCGATCATGATCTCTTCGGTCGTGGAGCCGGCACAGCCGAAGACCCGGTAGGCGCCGAACTCGACGCCGGGAGCTACGCCGGTGACGTCACCGTCCGCGCCGACGATGCCGGAGACGTGAGTGCCGTGGCCGTTGCAGTCGTCCGCGACCGGGTCGGGAACCGGGGTCGGGCTGAAGGCCGTCGACGACGGATCGGCGTTGTAGGCGTCTCCGACGAAGTCGTGCTGCGCGACGACACGCGAGTTCGCGTGCGGGGCGCCTGCGGTGCCGTCTCCACCGAGATCAGCGTGGTCGAGGTCGACACCCGTGTCCATGACGGCGACCTTGACTCCGTCGCCCGTGTAGCCGAGCTCGCTCTGGGCGATGTCGGCGCCCGTCATCTTGATCGCGGTGGCGAGGTCCGGAAGCGATGCGGGGCTCGTCTCCGGGATCGACACGATGCCGACCGGATAGACCCCCTCGACGTTGGGCAGGCCGAGCACCTTCTCGAGCTGCCCGACGCCGATGTCGACCGAGACGCCGTTCCAGAGCTTCTGGAACTCGTAGCGCGTCTCGTACTTGACACCTGCGCTCTTCGCGTCGGCATGGAACTTCTGCCGCTTGGCTGTCAGCGCGCTTGCATTACCGCCGTCCGCAACGGGCGCCCCGGACAGCTGGACGAACCACGCGCCCAGCACGTCGTGGGTCATCTGTCCTTCGCTGACGTCGGGCGACGAGCCGACCTCGCCCGTGTCCGCGCCGGCGATGGCTACGGGTACAAGCAGGGCAACGGCCGCCCCGAGCAGTGCGAGCAAGCGCCTTGGGGGCACTGGCGTTCTTCGCATTGAGTTCTCTCCCCTTCTCTTCGTGGCTCCACGGGCCGCAGACCGAGAAGCCGTGACCGGAACGCGCACGATCCTAGCCAGGGCGGACCCGGCCCACAAGAGCGAGGGGCCGGCGAAGTGCCGGCCCCTCGTCACATGACGTGTGTTGCGAGTGCTACGAGACGGAGTTGCCGGCATTCACCCGGCCACGTCCGTACGTGTCGTCCTTGCCAGGCGCTCCGAGGTCGTCGGAGCCGGCGAGGATCGCGTTGTACACCTGCGCCGGGTTCATCGAGCCACCGTTCTTGCCGATGATGATGGCCGCGGTTCCCGCGGCGTGCGGGGCAGCCATGCTCGTCCCTGCCGCCCAGAACCAGGCGTTGTTCCCCGTCGAGAACACGAGGTCGAACACCCAGCACGGGCGCGTGACCACGATGGTGCAGTTCTCGTTCCCCGGATACACGAAGTCGCCGCCGGGAGCGGCGAACGTGATCGCCGACCGGCCGAAGTTCGTGTAGCTCGCCCGGTTGTCGAGGAACGTCGTCGGATCCACTGCCCAGCCGACCGGTGCGGTCGCCGCGATCTGCAGGACGTTCTGGGAGTCCGCCGGCAGGACCAGCAGCTCCGGATGGGCATCCCGGTCGATCGAGTCGTTCCCCGCGGACGCGATGACCGTCGCACCGTTCCGGTACGCGAAGTTGGTCGCGCGGTTCATCGCGTGCTTGAGCGCATCGACCTCCTCCGGCGTGTCGAGGTCGGGATCGGTCGGATCGCCGGCCTTCGGGATGACAGCGCCGAGGCTCATGCTGATCACGTCGGCATCAGCCGGGCCGGCGGCGTAGAGGATCCCCTCGAGGACGTCCTCGAACGTTCCGAAGCCCTCGTCGAAGAGCACCTTGCCGAGCACGAGCTCGGCGTTCGGTGCGACACCGATCACGCCGAAGCCGTTGTCAGCAGCCGCAACCGTTCCTGCCGTATGCGAGCCGTGGCTGAACGCGTCCGGCAACGAGTACTGGAGCCCCTGTCCCGTGAAGTCCCTGCTCAGAGCCATGTTGATGTTCGGAGCGAGATCCGGATGGTCGAGGTCGAAGCCGGTGTCGAGCACGGCGACGCGAGCGCCCGCACCCCTCCAGCCGGCATTCCACGCCTCGACGGCGTCGATGGCGTCATGGCCCCACTGGAGATCGAAGAAGACGTCGTTGTCTCCGCTCGTCGGTGGGTTCGCGAAGTCGACTCCCGGCCCTGCGACCTGCCGGGTCGGCTCGACCCACTGCAGCCTCAGGTTCGGCGAGACCGTCCCGATCTTCGCAGCGTTGGCCTTGAAGTCGGCGCTCGTCGTGCTGGCGACGGCCACCCCGATCGCGGGCATCGTGTTCGTCAGCGTGCCGCCGGCAGCCTGCACCTGGGCGGCGATGTTCGCCGGCAGCGTGCCGCTGCCCGTGGCGATCAGATACGACTTCGGAGAGGCGGCTGCGCCTGCTCCGGCCGTGACGACGAGCAGTGCTGTCAGCGCACCGATCGCCCCCAGGGCAAGTACTACTCGCTTCATGTCTCCCCTTCCCTCGGCAGACCCGCACACACGGGCCTGCGGTCTATTCCCGGGGGGAATCTAGGCCATTCGCGGACGCAACTCAAGGTCTGCGCGCCGGGACCGTCCGATTTTCGGACGGTCCCGGACGCAGTGCACGCGTCTAGCCGTGGATCGAGGCGATGAGCGGGATGATGAGGATCGCGACGATGTTCGCGATCTTGATCATCGGGTTGATCGCGGGGCCGGCGGTGTCCTTGTACGGGTCGCCGACCGTGTCTCCCGTGATCCCGGCCGCGTGGGCCTCAGAGCCCTTGCCGCCGTAGAGGCCGTCCTCGATCGTCTTCTTCGCGTTGTCCCAGGCCCCTCCGCCCGAGGTCATCGCGATCGCGAGGAAGATGCCCGTGACGATCGTGCCGATGAGAAGGCCACCGAGCATCTCCGGCTTGATGATCCCGACGACGATCGGGATCGCGATGGGGATCGCGGCCGGGAGCATCATCTCCTTGATCGCGGAGGCCGTGACGATCGTGATCGCCCGCGAGTAGTCCGGCCGGGACGTGCGCTCCATGATCCCGGGGTCCTCGCGGAACTGACGGCGCACCTCCTCGACGACCTGGCCGCCCACGCGGCCGACCGCCTGCATCGCGAGCGATGCGAAGAGGAACGGCATCAGCCCCCCGATGAAGAGCCCGGCGATGACCCATGGATCCTGGAGGTTGAACGTGATCGTCAGTCCCTCCTCTGCCAGCCCGCGCCCGAACTCGTCGAAGAGAACGAGCGCCGCCAGCCCGGCGGAGCCGATCGCGTAGCCCTTCGTGACCGCCTTCGTCGTGTTGCCGACGGCGTCGAGCGGGTCGGTGATCCCGCGCACGGACTCCGGCAAGTCGGCCATCTCCGCGATGCCGCCGGCGTTGTCCGTCACCGGGCCATACGCGTCGAGGGCGACGATGAGGCCGGTCATCGAGAGCTGCGCCATGACCGCGACGCCGATCCCGTACAGCGACTCGCCCGCTGCGTAGTACGCGCCGACGATGCTGGTGGCGATCACGAGCACCGGCAGCGCTGTCGCCTGCATTCCGACCGCGAGCCCCTCGATGATGTTCGTCGCGTGCCCCGTCTGCGAGGCCTTCGCGATCTGCTTCACGGGGTTCCAGCGCGTGCCCGTGTAGTACTCGGTGATGGCGACGAGCAGGAACGTCACGCCGAGGCCGATCAGGGCGGAGCCGTAGAGGTTCCAGTAGCTGAAGTCGCCGCCGTCGAAGGCCATGGTGACCGGGATGAACCCGATCGCCGAGAGGATCGTGGCGACGAGCACGCTGCGGTAGAGCGCGTTGATGATCGCGTTCGGGCCGCTGCCGACGCGCGTGAAGAACGTGCCGATGACCGACGCGATGATCGAGATGCCGCCGATCGCGAGCGGGTACAGCCAGAGCTGCTCCGCCTCGAAGCCGATGCCGAGGAGCATGACCGCGACCGCGGTAACGGCGTACGTCTCGAACAGGTCGGCGGCCATGCCCGCGCAGTCGCCGACGTTGTCGCCGACGTTGTCCGCGATCACGGCCGGGTTGCGCGGGTCGTCCTCGGGGATCCCCGCCTCGATCTTCCCGACCAGGTCGGCGCCGACGTCCGCGGCCTTCGTGTAGATGCCGCCGCCGAGTCGCGCGAAGACGGAGATGAGCGAGCCGCCGAACGCGAGCCCGATCAGGTCGTCCACGGCCGAGTCGGCCGAGTTGCCGAGCCAGTCGGTCAGCACCCAGTAGTACCCGGCGACGCCGAGCAGCCCGAGGCCGACGACGAGGAGGCCGGTCACCGAGCCCGCCCTGAACGCGACCCGGAACGCCGGCTGCAGCCCCTCGCGCGCGGCCTCTGCGGTGCGCACGTTCGAGCGCACGGCGACGTTCATGCCGATGAAGCCCGCGGCGGCGGAGAACACCGCGCCGACGAGGAAGCCGAACGCCGTCCCCCAACCCAGCTCGTTGTAGAACCCGAGCAGGAAGAAGGGCACGATCGCGACGACGGCGATGGTCGTGTACTGCTTGCGGAGGTAGGCGGCCGCCCCCTCCTGGATCGCGCGAGCGATCTCCTGCATCCGCTCGTTCCCGGCCGGCTGCTTCAGCAGCCACCAGGTCAGGTACAGCCCGTACAAGACCGCCACGGCAGCGCATGCGAGCGCGAACCCGACGGCGTGATCAACGAAGAAATCCATGGTCCTCCGATATTCCGCCCGTCACAAACGAAGCGCCGAGTCGGCTCGGCGCGGCGGATTATGTATCACAAGCCGCCAGCGGGGTTGCGGCAGAAGCGACGCGCGAGTCAGGAGCCGGCCGGCGCCGCTTTCGACTCCTCGGCCGCGCGCAGCGAGTCCTCCGCTCCGGTGATGAATCGCTCGCGAAGCCCCTCCTCGCGCGCGACAACGAGTGCACGCCGGCTGTACGCGATCGCTTCCTCGGCGCGGCCCGCAAGTCGTTCCGCCAGGGAGAGCGCGACCAGCCCGCTCGCCGTCCACCCGAGCTCCGCGAGCTGCGTCCGGAGCTCGAGCGAGGCGCGCAGGTGGTGGATCGCCTCCTCGTGCCGCTCCTCGCGGAGGAGAAGGTCGAAACCGACGTGCCGGTGGATCTCCGAGCGCAACAGCAGGTCCGCTTCCGGCGCGGCTTCGATCGTGGCGAGCGCATCGCGAAAGTACGGGGCGCCGGCTTCCATGTCGCCACGGAGGACCTGGTGCACGAGCCCGAGCTGGAAGAGGGACTCGGCGACGCCCTCGACGTCGTTGAGCTCGCGTCTTGCCGCGAGCGCCTGCTCGAACAGCGCTTCCTCGGGAGCCGGGTCGATCGCTGCCCGGTCTTCGGCCGGGATGTCGATCGCGCGGAAGTGGAGCGTCATGCCCTGGAGAGCAACCGCGGCTGCCTCCGACCTCCGATCTCCCGCGGACTCGGCAGCAGCGAGCGCCCGCTCGACGAGAGCGTCGACCGCGTCGTAGTCGCCCGTGCGCAGGTACGCCTCGGCCAGGGCGGCTCGTGCTTCGGCGATGAGCGCCTCGCTCACGAGATTCGAGCTCCCTGGAGCGCGGTCGAGCAGTCCACGGGTACGCAGGATACGGCGGTAGGGGCTTTGCGCCCTGGCCGAGTACTTCGATCATGTGCGGGCCTCGGATAAGCTCGCGGATGTTGTGCGTGGCGGGCTCGTATCCGCCCGCGCGGGCGGGGAGCATCCGCTCCTGGGGGGTTTGAGGGGTTTGCATGAAGGTACTCGTAGGAGTAGCCGCGCTGTGCGCGGTGCTCATCGTTCCCATCGCTCAGGCAGATGGGCCGGACCCAGCGCTTCGGGGTCCGGGGGGGATCGCAGCCCTGACGGTGATCAGCAAGCAGCATCCCGACAACCGCGCCATACGCGGTCCGGGCGGTATCGCCAGCGATCATGTCCTGTTGGCATTCATCATTGATGCGGCACCGATTCGACCGGATGATCGCCCTGGTCCACGGGGGGCAGGAGCGATTAGCGGGTAATCAACCTGCAATGACGAGGTCAATTACCCGCATGTAATTGACCTCGTCATTTTTTGTGTAATTGCACAAGGCCCGCACTGCGCTGCGCAAACACGGCGCCGTCCAACGAGCGGCCCAACTCACCCGCAGGCATGTCGGGCCGCCGTGTCCGACCCATGCCTTGCCGTGCCAAGTCGCCTAAGAGGCAACCCATCTTCGGGTTCCCGAAGGCCGGTTACCGTAGTCGGCTCCCTGGAACTCGCGCCGCGCCGACTCCCGTCGGCCGGGGAGACCGGCCACGGAGCGAGCGGCGAACGGATCCTAGGCGAGCTCCCCGAATCCCCGCCACCGCGCTGCGCAAACACGTTGCACGTCGCTAGGTGTTGGCGGATCGCTCATCGATCGGCATTGCGACGGTATCCCTCGGGATACGCGGTCATGTTGATGACGGCAGTTAGCTGCGGGCAGTCGCGCCGCTAGGACGTTCCACGCCTGTGAGGCTAGGAGAGTTTGGCGAAACGTAACGCCCGCTGGTTCCTCCTTTGGAGTGGAGTCCCTTACGAACGATCAGATCGAATCTCGAAGTGCGTTCGCCGCGGCTTGTAGACGATCACTCACGTCGGCTAGTTCTCGCGCAGCTAGGTCAATGCGCTCTTGCTGCACTTGCGCGCGCGCTTGCTGGTGGTCAACGAGGTCTTGCTGGCTGTCAGCGCGCGCTTGTTGGCGATCAGCACGCTCGGTCATCGCCTTGAGATCTCTCGCCATCACTTCGACCGTGCGAGTAAGCTCGGCCAACTGCTCAGCGACACTGGCAATGTCCTCTCGGGTCGTCACGTTCTGCCGGATTCTACGCCGAGAATCTATGCGGCAAGCGGAAGTGCCCGCGCTCGGGCGAGCGCCTGCCCGAGCCGACGAGCGTCACTTCGGCACCTGCCTTCGACGCCGTGTTGATCACGTCCCAGCCCATGCTCTGGAACCACTCCGACTCCGCCCGCGTCGAGAAGCGTGGCCCCTGGATGACGACGACCCTGCCGCCGTCGCGCACCGGGATCTCGAGCTCTCGGGCGGTCTCGATGAGGATCCGCCGGAGATCCGAGCAGTACGGATCCGCGGGCGAGACGTGCGTTGTCGCCGGACCCTCGTAGAACGTGTCCGAGCGGCCGGTCGTGCGGTCGACGAACTGGTCGCAGACGACGAACTCGCCGAGGGCGAGATCGGCACGGAGCCCACCCGACGCGCACGGGCCGATGACACGCCGTACGCCGAGCTCCTTCATCGCCCACACGTTCGCCCGGTAGTTGATCTGGGCAGGCGGGAGCTCGTGCCTCCGCCCGTGGCGCGGGATGAAGGCGACGCGCTTGCCCCCGACCTCGCCGATCACGGGCGGCGCGGACGGCGACCCGAACGGCGTCTCGACCTCGACCTCCTGCACCGCGTCGAGGAGCTCGTAGAAGCCCGAACCGCCGAAGACGCCGATCTCAGCTTCCAGCCTCGTCCTCCGCGGCAGTGCTCTCCGGTGCTGTTTCTTCCGCTGCGGTTTCTTCCTCCGCAGCTTCTTCCGTTGCTGTTTCTTCCGCTGCGGTCTCTTCCGGCGGTTCTTCCGCGGGTTTCTTCCGCTGGTGTTTCTTCCGCTGGTGTTTCTTCCGCGGCTGTTTGTTCCGCGACAGCAGCGGCGTACGCGAGCTGGAGATTCATGCGGGCCTGCTCGAGGTCGCGGACGAGCCCCTCGTCTGCGCCTCCGTCCTTGAGCACCGGCTCGAGCGCGCGCAACGCCTCGATTGCGAGCCGCGCCTGAGGCAGGTCGCGCGCCTCGGACGAGACGCGCCGGAAGCCGAGCGACGCCGTCGCCGAGAGGGCGTTCACGAGGATGTCGGCGACGCCCACGCGGTCGAGCGCGTCGCGGAGCTCCTCCTCGGTCGGCATCCTCGGGCCGGGGCTGGGACCTTCTTCCTCAGCCACCGATCCGCTCCGTCGTCTGCACCTGCTCCGCGTAGATCTCCTCCAGGGTCGCGCCGTCCCCGAAGCGCTCGATCTGCCGCTCGGCCGCGTTGCGCTCCGGAATCGCGAGGTACGGCGCGGCGCCGATCTCCTCGGCGACGGGCAGCACCCACTCCACGAGCTCCTCGAGGCGCTGCCGGGCCGGTATCGGCTCGCCGCGGTCGAAGTCGAGCAACTCGCCGGGAAGCCCGTACCGGATCGCGCGCCAGAAGTTCTCCTCGATGAGTCGGTGCGGGAGCGGCTCGACCGGGCGGCCCTCGTCGTACGCCCGCGCGATGCGCGCGACGAGCGAGGCGGCAAATGCCGCGAGTGCCTGGGCCTCGCCGAGGTCCGGCTGCCCGTCCGCGACGCGAATCTCGACCGTCGGGAACGCGAGATGCGGCCGGACGCTCCACCAGATCTGCGTGTGCTCGGTGATCGAGCCGGTGTCGTAGAGGAACCGCACGAAGCTCTCGTATTCCGCCCACGACGCGAAGGAGTCCGGGACGCCGCAGCGGGGGAAGAAGCGCGTGAAGATCTGCGTACGGGCCGAGTGCAGCCCCGAGTTGACGCTCTCGACGAACGGCGAGCTCGCGGAGAGGGCGAGGATCTCGGGAAGGTAGTTCCGCACTCCACCCGCGACGGCGATCGCCCGATCGGCACCGCGCACGGCGACGTGCACGTGCAGCCCGAAGGTGTTGTTGCGCCAGACGACATAGCGGAGGAGCTCGTCGTTCCGGCGGTAGTGCGGCGTGTCGATGATTCGCTGCTTCTTCCAGTCGGCCCACGGATGCGTCCCCGTCGCGCCGATGACGAGGCCCATGGGCTCGACGAGCGACTGGAGCTGGGACCGCCGCTCGGCCATGGCCGCGGGAACGTCGGCGAAGCTCTCTTGGCGACCGGTGCGGATCTCGACCTCGGATGCGATCAGCTCGCCCACGAGGTGCTCGGCCAGCGCGGTCTCCGCGGACGCCGCTTGCACCTCCTCGAACCGGTTCGTCAGGTCGAGCGAGTCGGGATCGAGGAGCGCGAACTCCTCCTCCACCGCGATCGTGAAGTCCGTCGCGTTCTCGAACTGCTCGCGCGCGAGCGCGATCTGCTCGTCCGGGGATAGCTTCTGCTGGTCGCCCATTGGCGGCGCCATTGTAGGGGCGAGATCGAGCTCGCCCCTAGGGGACGGCGAGACCCAGCAGGCGCTCGGCGACCCCACTCCAGCTCCAGCGCTCGACCGCCGCCTGCCGCGCCGCGGCCCTGATCACGTCGCGCTCGCCGGGCGAGAGCGCGAGCAGGCGTGAGAGCTTCGTCCGGAGCTCGTCGACGTCCCCGTTCGTGAAGGAGGCGAGCCCGCGCAGCTCGGGCGGGTAGTCCGCGTCGAGCCCCTGCGCGATCTCGGCGAGGCCAGAGTGATTCGCGACGAGGGGCGGACAGCCGGCGGCAGCGGCCTCCGCCGCGACCATCCCGAATGCCTCCGGGAAGATCGAGGGGACGACGCAGGCGTCCGCGAACGCGAGCAGGTGCTCGAGGTGCCGGTGCTCGAGCGGCCCGGTGAAGAGCGTCGTCGTTGGATCCGCGAGCCGCTCGAGCTCCTCGCGATAGTCGCCGAAGCCCACGATGACCGCTCGCGCGTCGATGTCCGCCATTGCCTCGAGCAGCAGATGGACGCCCTTGTTGTAGAGCAGCTTCCCGAAATAGACGACCGTCGGGGTGTCGCCCTCGAGGAACGACGTGAGCCGATCGGCGTTGCCCTCGTCGGGGAGCCGCTCGCTGGCGTTGCCGGGGTTCGGAGGATCGTTCCGCGCCTCGGCGATCAGCGCGTCGCGCGCCTCGGCGCGCGGCTGCGGCGTCCAGGCCTCGACGTCCACTCCCGGCGGCACCTCGTGTGCCTCGCCCTCGTAGCCGCAGACCTCGCCCAGCACCTCCTTGATGTGACCGGATCCGACGACGACCGCGTGCGCACGGTTCAGCACGTCCAGCCCCCACTCCTCGAGCTCGGAGTTTCCGCGCATCGAGTACTCGAGCTCCGACCCGTGCGCCTTGAGGACGTACGGCGCGCCGGCGGCTGCGCCTACGGCGCCGCCGAGCAGGACGTGGTTGCAGAAGACGAGGTCCGCGGGTAGCCGCTCGCGCACCGCAGCGGCGTTCGCCTCGACCCAGCGGTCGAGCTCGTCACGGGTGCAGTCCTGCACCAGCTTCGGCTCGCGGCCCTCGTATTCGTCCAGGACGAAGACGGGAAGGAGCGGCCCCGTGTCCGGCTGCACGACCTCGGCGCCGCCGACGTCGGCGCGTTCCGGGTGCGGGTCCTGGCAGAGGACGGTGACGTCGTGGCCCTGGCGGCTCCACTCCCGAGCGAGCGATCGGGTGTAGACGTTCGATCCCGTCCCGCCCAGGAGGTACCCGTGCCAGACGAGGATCCGCATGCGCGCATCCTCGCGGTTGAAGGCCGGGCATGCCCGGCCTCTACATCCGTCGTCGTGTCGTAGGAGCCGGGCATGCTCGGCTCTCGGCCACCGGTCAGGTCAGGTGGAAATACAGGGCGTACAGGAGCTCGACCGCGGGGTTGGACGTGTGCACCTGCACGTCCGGAGGCGTGTCGAGGAGGGCCTCCGAGTAGTTGAAGATGATCTTCACGCCCGCGTCGATGAGGGAGTCCGCGGCGTCCTGTGCGTTCTCCGCGGGAACGGCAATGACGCCCACGATGATGTTCCGCTCGCGCGAGATCTCGGCGAGGTCGCTCATCGAGCTCACCTGAAGGTCGCCCACTCGGTGTCCGACCTTCTCGGGGTCGTTCTCGAAGATCGCCGCGATCGTGATCCCGTGCTCGCCGAAGATCGGGGAGCTCGCGATCGCGCTCCCGAGCCGCCCCGCGCCGACGAGCGCGATGTTGTGCTGGCCTTGCGTGCGGAGGATCTTGCGAATCTCCTCGAGCAGGGCGTCCGTCCGATAGCCGACGCCGCGCTTCCCGAACCGTCCGAACGCCGAGAGATCCCGCCTGATCTGGGTGGCGTTGATGTTCGTGTACTCCGCGATCTCCTGCGACGAGATCCGGTCCTTCCCCATCTTCCGTGCCTGCGTCAGCACCTGGAGATACCTGCTCAGGCGTGCCGCAACGCCCACTGTCAACCGCTCCGCCACTCCGCCCCTTCCGTTCCAGCTTGTAACAAATCGTCACGATTCTGCCAGCGGCCCGCCCGTCGCCGCGGGGGAACCGCTACGAGAGCCGTTCGCGGAGGGCGTCCGGCTCGACGAAATGCGTGAATGCGCGCTCGCCGTCGATCTCGACGACCGGGAGGTGCTCGCGATGCAGCGCCTCGAGCTGGCGATCGCCCTCGATGTCGACGAGCTCGAGCTCGAACCCGTACTCAGACTGCGCCGCGCGCAGCACCTCGAGCGCCCGGTCGCACAGATGGCAGCCCGGTGCGTGGTAGAGCCTGACCGTCGTGTCGCTCGCCTTCGGCTCGCTCTTTACGGGTACAGGCCTCTCGTCGTCGTCGCCTCGGCGACGCGCTGCACGGCGAGGCCGTACGCCGCCATTCGCATGCTCGTGCCGATCCGCTCGCGCGTCAGCCAGGTCTCCTCGAATGCACGCGCGACGATGTCGTGGAGCTTCGCGTTCACCTCGTCCTCCCTCCAGAAGTACTCCTGGAGGCCCTGCACCCACTCGAAGTACGAGACGACCACGCCGCCCGCATTCGCGAGGACGTCGGGCAGGACGAGGACGCCCCGGTCCTCGAGGATCGCGTCGGCCGTGGGAGTGACGGGGCCGTTCGCGCCCTCGCAGATGATCGTCGCTTTCACGCGCTCGGCGTTCTCCTCGGTCACCACCTGCTCGAGCGCGCACGGCGCGAAGATGTCGCACGGAAGCTCGACCAACTCCTCGTTCGTGATCGGCTCGGCGTTCGTGACACCCTCGAGCGTGCCGCGCTCCTGCTTCGAGGCGATCACGACCGGCACGTCGAGGCCGTTCGCGTTGTACACGCCACCCAGCGAGTCGGAGACGGCAACGACCTTCGCGCCCTCCGCATGGAGCAGTCGCGCGAGGTTCGCGCCGACGTTGCCGAAGCCCTGGATGGCGACCGAGAAGTCGCTCACGCGCCTGCCCTGCTTCACGGAGAGCCCCTGGATGCAGTACAGCGCGCCGCGCGCGGTCGCCTCCTCCCGCCCGAGCGACCCGCCGATCGAGAGGGGCTTGCCCGTGACGACGCCGAGCACCGAGTGCCCCTTGTTCATGGAGTACGTGTCGAAGATCCAGGCCATGACGCGCGGGTCCGTGCCGACGTCCGGCGCCGGGATGTCCCGCTCCGGCCCGATGTCGTTGATGATCTCGCTCGTGTAGCGGCGCGTCATGCGCTCGAGCTCCGAGGCGGACAGGGTCTTCGGATCGCAGACGACACCGCCCTTCGCGCCGCCGAACGGCAGCGCCATGAGCGCGCACTTCCAGGTCATCCACATGGAGAGCGCCTTGACCTCGTCCCTCGTGACGTTCGGGTGGTAGCGGATTCCGCCCTTCGACGGTCCGCGCGCGATGTTGTGCGTCACGCGATAGCCGGCGAAGACCTCGATCGACCCGTCGTCCATCGCCACCGGGATCGAGACCTCGAGGGCTTTCTTGCACTGCGCGAGGACGCGAATGAGATTCGGATCGATCGCGAAGACCTGTCCCACGCGTGTGAGCTGCGCCTTGGCCAGCTCGTACGGGTTCTCGCGCAGGTGCGAGGCCACTACGGCTTCAGACATCGAACGCCTCCTGGCTCATCTCGACGGCGCGAGAATACACCTGTCTTCGTCAGCGAACGAGATAGTCGACGGACTCGACCTGCCTCCGGGTTCCGTCCTCGGGATGCGCGACGAGGCGGACGACGTATGCGCCGCGGCGAAGCCGCTCGCCTCGCGGGCCGCGGCCGGTGAGACCGAACGTATAGCGCCCGGGCAGGAGCTCGCGCCGTCGCGAGAGGATGCCCCGAAGCTCGCCCCCGCGCCAGAGCTGTACCTCGAGCCTGCCGATGGGACGGATCTCCGGGTCCGTGCCCTCGACGATCGCGCCTCCGACGAAGCTCACGACTGCCGGCGTCGCGTCCGTGATGCGCTCTCCGGTCGAGCTGAGGGCGACCTGGGAGAGGAGGTCGACGTCGGCCGCAGGGCGGGACACGACCCATGGCACCCGCACGATCGGCGAGCCGCGAACGACGATCTCGAGCTCTCCGGCCACGGCGCCTGCCGCCCGAGAGTCCTCGAGCTCGAACCGGAGCCGGACGTCTCGGGCCTGGCCGGGCCGAAGGAGGAGCCGCTCGCGAAGCGGCGTGACCTCGACGCCCTCAGGCGTGTCGCCGGTCCTGATCCGAAGCGGGATGCGCCGCGTACTCAGGTTGCGCAGCCGGATCGCCTGCACCGGCTCGAGGTCGAGAGTCGTGGACGGGAGCGAGACGACCGCGGGCTCGACCACGACCTCCTGCTGGACCGCCGCCTGGAGGTCGAGCCTGCCGGCCGTCGACGCGGGGCCGCCGCCGATGGCACGCGCGGACCCGACGAGCAGCGCCCGGAGGTCGAGCGCAGTCGCGCGCGGTCGCGCCTCCGCGAGCACTGCCGCCGCGCCCGCGGCGACAGCGGCCGAGACGCTCGTGCCGCTGACCGTCCCGTAGCGAACCTCGCCTTCGTCGGTCCGGCCGGGCTCCGAGGTCGGCACCGACACTCCCGGCGCGACGAGCTCGGGCTTGGCGACACCGGTGAAAGCGAGCCCACGGGACGAGAAGGCCGCAACGGAGCCTCCGCCCACGTTCTCGGCCACGTGGACCGCGCCGATCGACACGGTCACCGGAATCCGCTCGGCGTCGAGCTGACGCACCGCGTCGGCCAGCTCCGACGGGAGACCGACGACCGGGACGCCGGTCGGCACCGCGAGGCCGAAGGCGCCCGCGGGAAGCGGCCCGTCGACGAGGATCGAGCGGGCGCCGGCGGAAGCTGCCTCGTCCACTGCTTCGTCCGAGAGCCCGCCGCGCGTGAGCAGCGCTGCGCGACCGGCGATCGTGCTCGAGCCCTCGTCGTCGAAGAAGCCTCCGATTCCCTGCGCGCTCACCGCGCGCGGGACCGGGACGACGTTCGCCGTGACCGTGCCGTCGGGCGCTCCGCCGAGCGGGAGGACACCGTCGAAGAGAACCCGGAGGCCGGCCCTTACGTAGACGCGCACGGTCGGTGAGGCAGGTCGCCCGTCCGAGGCGGCGACCGTGAGAGCGGAGGGCGCCCCGCCCGGCCCGGCAATGCTCCCGAAAGTCGGCCCGGCCCGACCGTCGTTCCCGGCAGGAACGACGACCAGGGTGTCGAGCGTCGCTGCGCCCTCGATTGCGCGCGCGAGCGGGCCGTCCGGGAACGAGGCATACGGCTCCGCGACCCCGACGAGCGCGATCCGGGCGGCATCGTGCGTGTCGCCGTCGTCGTTCGGGTCGACCGCGGCCTCGAGCCCCGCGAGCACCTGGTCCGTGCGCGAGTACACGGCGTACTCACGGTCGGCCGCGGGCTGCCAGCCGGCGACGCGGATCGGCAAGATGGACGCGCCCGGCGCGATGCCGTGCAGCCCTCCAGGCCCGTCCGAGCCGGCGACAACCCCTGCGAGCTCCGTCCCGTGGCGCTCCGGCCGCCGTGGGATCGTCGGATGCGGCTGCGCGATGGCTCCGCTTCCGGGAGCGATCACGTCGATGCCGGACCTGACGCTCGCTCGCAGAAACGGGTGCGACTGATCGACGCCGGTGTCGAGGAGGGCGACCACGACGCCGCTGCCGTCGACTCCCGGCACGCCCAGGCCGGGCACCGACGCGGGTACCGCGACCGGGACGCCGGGGCTGACGTCGTCGGTCGCGGGGTACGCGATGCGCACGGGGTAGATCGCCACGACCTCCCGGTCACGCTCGAGCAACTCGAGCGAGGTCGGGTCGAGCCTGGCGGAGACGGCATTCAGAACGCGGACGTAGCGGTACTCGGCGGCGATCTGCGCGCCGCTCGCCGACACCCGCCGCAGGAACTGCTCCTGCGCGGCCATGGCTGCCGCGGTCCACCGCCGCATCTGCGCCTCGGTCGCCGCCCCGCCCTGCGCGCCGACTCGGGCTGCAACGGAGGCTCCGCGGAGGATCACCACATAGCGCTGAGCCGTCGAGACGTCGGCGCGAACGCCGAGCACGCCTTGCCAACCAGCTTCGTCGATCGCCGCGATCTGAGCCGGTGCGGCACCCGTGGCGAGCCCTGCGAGGGCTACGGCGAGCGCGGCGAGCGCCCGTGTCCTACGCGACGGAGGCATAGGCGTCCAGCCCGAGGTAGTCGGGGGCGGAGAGTCGTTCCGCATGACGGGCCGCCGACGCGATCATGGCGGCATTGTCCGTGCACAGCTCGAGGGGCGCGAAGTTGGCGTCGGGCAGCGCTGCGCGGAGGCCGGAGTTCGCCGCGACGCCGCCCACGACGGCGATCTGCTCGAGGCCCGCGAGCTCGGCGGCCTGGCGCGTCCGACCCACGAGCGCCCGCACGATCGCCGCCTGGTAGGAGGAGGCGAGGTCGGCCCCCCGGCGGGCGACCTCGTCCTCGCCGAGATCACGCAGCGTGTAGAGCAGCGCGGTCTTGAGACCCGAGAACGAGAAGTCGAGGCCGGGCACGCGCGCGACGGGGAAGCGGAAGGCACCCGGATCGCCGTCCTGTGCGAGTCGGTCGAGCGCCGCGCCTCCCGGATAGCCGAGGCCGAGCAGCCTCGCGCCCTTGTCGAATGCCTCGCCGGCCGCGTCGTCGAGCGTCGTCCCCAGCCGCTCGGAGCGGCCGTGCTCGCGCACCGCGAGCAGGAGCGTGTGGCCTCCGCTCGCGAGCAGGCAGAGAAACGGCGGCTCGACCGCGTCCGGGCCGAGGTACAGCGAGGCGACGTGCCCTTCGAGGTGGTCCACGGGAACGAGCGGAAGCCCGCGCGACCACGCGATCGCCTTCGCTGCCGAGAGCCCGACGAGGAGCGCGCCCACGAGCCCGGGGCCTTGCGTGACGGCGACGACGTTCACGTCGTCGAGGGAGGCGTCGGCCTCCGTGAGCGACTCCCGGACCACCGGCAGCACGAGCTCGAGGTGGTGCCGCGACGCGACCTCGGGCACGACGCCCCCGTACTTCGCGTGCAGGTTCGCCTGGGACGAGACGATCGATGCGAGCACGGTGCCCTCGTCGCTGACCAGGGCCGCCGCGGTCTCGTCGCACGACGTCTCGATCCCCAGAATCACGACGCTTTCTCCGTGGGCGCCGCCTCGCGCCACATGATCACCGCGTCCTCACGGTTGTCGGTGTAGTAGCCGCGCCGGATGCCTCGCGCCTCGAAGCCCAGCCGCTCGTAGAGCCTGATCGCGTCGGTATTGGAAACGCGCACCTCGAGCGTGTACCCCCGGCGCGGATCCGTTGCCGTCACCTCGAAGAGGCGCTCGAGCAGCGCCTGTGCGATCCCCCGGCGACGAAACGCCGGAGCGACCGCGATGTTCATCACGTGCCAGGCGTCCACGTAGCGCGACGCGATGGCGAAGCCGACGAGCTCGTCGGTGTCGAGGTACGCACCAAGAGCCAGCGCGCCCGGCTTCCCGAGCTCGGCGGAGAACATCGACCGCGACCACGGCGAGGGGTAGGACTGACGCTCGATCACCTCGAGCGCGTCGAGGTCGTGCGAGCCGAGGGCGCGGAGCTCGATGTTCACGCCCGCACCTCGACATCCGGCGGTCGGACGTAGATCGGGACGACCTCTTCCGGTGCGCCGAAGCCGTGCGCCAGAGCGGCGTGGAAACGCGCCCGCGGCAGGTGCAGCGGGTCCTGGTCCGGAGGGATCACGGCCCCGCGACTTTCCAGCGCCTCGCGGTAGCGGAGCGCCCCGCTCCCGATGCAGACCGTTCCCGCCTCGAGCTCGAGCGCATCCGGTGCGACGGCTCGCGGGCCCGGGACGAAGACCTCGCGACGGCGTGCGTCGACGACCGGGACCGCGTCGTCGTGACCTGCTTCGCGCGCACCCGCGGCCAGGGCGTCGAGCGTCGAGACGCCTGCGACCGGGACCTCCAGCGCGAGCGCGAGCCCGCGCGCGACGGCGAGCCCGATGCGCGTGCTCGTGAAGCTCCCGGGCCCCGTCCCGACCACGATCGCCTCGAGCTCTCCCGGCGACCGGCCCGCGTCACGGAGGAGCGCATCGGCGTCCTCCAGGACCGTTCGGGGGAGCGATGTGCGCTCCCCGAGCACGTCGCCTGCGTCCAGGAGCGCGCTCGTCGCGACGTCGGTTGCGGTGTCGAAAGCGAGAATCAGCACGGCACGAGACCTTCTAGCAGCGCGTCGTCGTCCCCAGCGAGAACGAGCCGCCGGACGTCGGCGCCCGCGTGCTCGAGCAGCACCGAGACACGGGCGGGCGGGAGAACGCTCCTACCTGCCTCGGGCCACTCGACGAAGACGATCGCGTCCTCGAAGTACGGCTCGAGGTCGCCCCACTCCGCGTCCGAAAAACCACTGAAGCGGTAGAGGTCCAGGTGAGAGACGTCCACGACGCCGGGGTATCGGTGGCCGATCGTGAACGTCGGGCTCGTGACCGGCGCCGCGATGCCGAGGGCGCGGCACGCTCCGCGGACGAACGTCGTCTTGCCCGAACCGAGCTCGCCCGAGACCGCCACGACGTCGCCCACCGCCAGGCGCGAAGCGAGTCGCGCGGCGAGCGCCTCCGTCGCCTCGGCGGACTCCGTGGTGACGGTCACCTCCACGTCAGCGGCGCTCCACGTCGCGGCCCCGGCCCGATCGAGCGCCGAGAGCTAGAACAGCCCGAGTTGAACCGACTCCGGCTCCTCGACGCGCTCCGGCGCGGGCTCCGGTACCTCCAGGGAGTCTGCCTGTGACGTCTCGAGCAGCTCCGGGATGCGGGCGAAGTCCTCCTCGAGAACCCTCAGCATCGACGGCGTATAGAGCGCAGCAGCCGGGTGGTAGATGGGATAGAGCTGCACGCGGCGCGCGCCGAGCGTCACTTCCTGGGGATGACCGTGAACTCGCGTGATCCCCGCCGGCCTGCCTGAGAGCAGCTTCGTGGCGAAGTTCCCGAGCGTTGAGACGAGCGTGGGCTCGATGAGCTCGATCTGGCGGAAGAGGTGCGGCTCGCAGGCGGCAATCTCTTCCGGAAGTGGATCGCGGTTTCCCGGAGGTCGGCACTTCAGGACATTGGCCACGAAGACATCTGCGCGCGTGAGCCCGATGCCCTCGAGCAGCCGGTCGAGGAGCTTGCCGGCCTGGCCGACGAACGGCACGCCCTGCTGATCCTCGTGGAACCCCGGCGCCTCGCCGACGAACATGAGCTCTGCGTCGGGGTTGCCCGAGCCGAAGACGACCTGCGTCCGGCCCTGCGCGAGCGCGCACTTCGTGCACCCGGCCGTCTCCTCCGCGTAACGCCGGAGTGCCGCTGCCCGTTCGACGGCGTCCGTCATCGGACCGCCAGTTTACGGCGCCGTCCGGATGAGTTCCGCCATGCCTCTCCGTAGGCGGCAAGAACCCACCTGACAGCGACTCTCACGCTGTTACGAGCCCGGGGCCGCCCGCGCTCCATCCGCAGCGGACGCGCGCAGAGGCGCTATGTCTGTGGCGACATCTCGTGCTCGTGTCGCCGCCAGAGGATGGCTGCGAGACCGACCACGAGGACGGCGGCGCCGAGCACGGTGCCGAGCGTCTGCAGCCACCCGAATCCCTCGTCGCCGTAACCGAACTGGTCGGCGAACGCCGAGAGAACGAGGACTGCCGCGCCCACCACCGCGACGATGCCGCCTAGGCGCTTCCTGTCCATGCTCACGCTTTCGTTCTACCCGCTGAGCGGCCGAAGCGAACGTCTGTCGGACGCCAGCCGGCGCCGTTCGAGCCGCGCCGGCGTCAGTGCCCGCAGCCGCAGGAGCCGCCGCAGCAGCCGCCCCCGCTGGACGGGCCCGCGAGGCTCGGCTTCGGCGATGACGCCCCGTGCACCGCGAAGGTCGAGAGCTGCTTGAGGACGTTCGCAGCACCGCATTCCGGGCACGTGACCGCCTGCTCCGAGCTGCGGACGAGCTCGTCGAAGTGCGACTCGCACTCCATGCAGGCGTACTCGTAGATCGGCATGCGCCGAGTGTACTGTCGCGGGCGGTGGCGCGGATCCACGTTCCGGTTCTCGAAGGCCGCGTCGTCCGGCTGGAGCCGTTGACCGAGAGCCACGCCGACGGCCTCTGGGAGGCGTCGCGCGACCCGAGGACGTGGCGCTGGCTCAGCGTCGTCCAGCCCGCGACCCGTGAGGCCTGGAGCATCTGGATGGAGCAAGCGCTCGCCGCGGCTGCGGCGGGCACGGAGGAGCCTTTTGTAACGATCAGTTACAAGCAGGGGATCGTCGGCTCGACCCGCTACCTCGCCGTCCGCCCCGAGCACCGCGTCCTCGAGATCGGGTGGACGTGGCTGCATCCGTCGGCATGGGGCACGGGTGCGAACGTCGAGGCGAAGCTTCTCCAGCTCGAGCACGCCTTCGAAGCGCGCGGGTGCCGCAGGGTCGAATTCAAGACCGACGCGCTCAACGAGCGGTCGCGCGGCGCGCTCGAAGCGCTGGGCGCAACGTTCGAAGGAGTCCACCGCAAGCACATGCTCGTGCGGGACGGCGAGAACCGGGACAGCGCCTGGTACGCGATCGTCGACGACGACTGGCCGGAGGCGCGGGCGCGGCTCGAGCGCCGCCTCACCGACGCGCTCGCCCGCGGGTAGCCGCGCTCGTCCACGCGCGGCACGCGAGGTATCCTCTGGGCTGCCCGGTATCCGGCGACGGAACTGGAGCGACCATGATCGAGAGCATCCACGTCATCGGCGCGCGTGGGCGTGTCGGCGGAGCGGTGAGCGAGCGCCTCGCAGAGCGCGGCGTGCGCCTGGACGCGCCCGAGCCCGAGCTCGTGCTCCTCTGCGTGCCCGATCGGGCGATCGCCGAGGTCGCCGAGGCCGTTGCGCCCGGCCCCTGGATCGCGCACGTCAGCGGCGCGACGAGCCTCGACGCGCTCGAGCCGCACACGCGCCGCTTCTCGCTCCACCCACTCCAGTCGTTCACGAAGGCGCGCGGCGCCGAGCAGCTCGACGGAGCCTGGGCGGCGGTCACGGCCGAGACCGGCGACGCGCTCGCGGTCGGCTTCGAGCTCGCGGAGACTCTCGGCTTGCGCGCGTTCGAGCTCGACGACGACGCACGCGCCGCCTACCACGCGGGAGCCGCCGTCGCGTCCAACTACATCGTCACGCTCCGCGCGGCAGCAGGCCGCCTCCTCGAGGCGGCCGGTGCGCCGCCGGAGGCGCTCGACCCGCTCATGCGCCGAGTGATCGAGAACGAGTTCGAGCTGACGGGCCCGATCGCCCGGGGCGACTGGGAGACGGTGGAGCGGCATCTCGCCGCGATCCGCGAGCACGCGCCCGAGCTCGAGCAGCTGTACCTCGTCCTCGCGGAGGCCACTGCGGCGGTTGCCGGACGCGAGCTCCCAAGTGTCAAATTGACACAAGGTGTGGAGAACGCGCCATGAAGGTGCTGGGCACCATCGGGGACGTCCGTGCCGAGCTGTCGGCGAGGCGCGACGGGACGATCGCGCTCGTGCCCACGATGGGCGCGCTCCACGACGGGCATGCGTCACTCCTCGAGGCCGCACGTACCGAGTGCGACACGGTCGTCATGAGCCTCTTCGTGAACCCGGCGCAGTTCGCCGAGCCGTCCGACCTCGAGCGCTACCCGCACGACGAGGAGCACGACCTCGAGCGGGCGCGCGAGGCCGGAGTCGACGTCGTCTTTGCGCCGGCGGCCGACGAGATGTACCCGGCCGGCTTCCAGACGTGGGTCGAGGTGACGGAGCTCGGCGCGATGCTCGAGGGGGCTCACCGGCCCGGACACTTCCGCGGAGTCGCGACCGTGGTCCTCAAGCTCTTCACGATCGTCCGCCCGACGCATGCGTACTTCGGCCAGAAGGACGCACAGCAGGTCGAGGTGATTCGCCGCCTGATCAGGGACCTTGCGCTCGAGATCGAGCTCTGCGTCCTGCCGATCGTCCGCGACGAAGACGGGCTCGCCCTCTCGTCACGCAACGCTCGACTCTCCCCCGGCGAGCGCGAGCGTGCGCTCGCGCTCCCTCGCGCGCTCGCGACCGGCGACCCGGAGGCTGCCCGCTCCGTGCTCGCAGCCTCGAACGGGCTCGTCGTCGACTACGTCGAGCTCGCCGACTTCGATCCACCGGTCCTCGTCGGCGCGGTGCGCGTCGGCTCCACCCGCCTGATCGACAACGTCATCCTCGAAGGAGACACACCATGAGCATTCGCCCCCAGCAGCCCGCACCGGCGACGCCTGCGCCGGGGAAGCTCCCGTTGCCCGAGCTCGCCGAGATGAAGGCACGGCGCCAGCCGATCGTCATGGTCACGGCCTACGACGCCCCCGGCGGGAGGCTGGCCGACCAGGCGGGCGCGGATCTCGTGCTCGTCGGGGACTCGGCCGCGATGACCGTGCTCGGCCACGACTCGACCGTGCCCGCGACGATGGAGGAGATGCTCGTCCTGACGCGAGCCGTCACGCGCGGAGCCCGACGCCCGCTCGTCGTCGCGGACATGCCGTTCGGCTCCTTCCAGATCTCGGACGAGGATGCTTTGCGGAACGCGATCCGCTTCGTGAAGGAGGCAGGAGCGGACGCGATCAAGCTCGAGGGCGCCGGCCCGATGCTTGCGCGCGTGCGGACGATCGTCGGGGCAGGGATCCCCGTCATGGGGCACATCGGCCTCACACCGCAGACGGCGACCATGCTCGGGGGCTTCAAGGCCCAGGGGCGGAGTGCGGAGAAGGCGCTCGCCCTGCTCGCCGATGCGCGGGCGCTCGAGGCCGCGGGCTGCTTCTCGCTCGTCCTCGAAGCGGTCCCGTCCCCGGTGGCTGCGCGCATCACGGGCGAGCTCTCGATTCCGACGATCGGGATCGGAGCAGGCGTCGAGTGCGACGGGCAGGTGCTCGTCTGGCACGACCTGCTCGGCCTGTACGAGGGACGGACCGCGCGCTTCGTCAAGCGCTACGCGGATGTCGCCGACGTCATCCGCTCTGCCCTCGCGGCCTTCGCGGACGACGTCCGCGAGCGCCGCTTCCCCGAGGAGCAGCACTCGTACGCAATGCCGGAGGAGGAGCTCGAGATCTTCGTGCAGGGCAGCCGTCCAGCGGACGTGGAGACGTGGCTGTAGGAGCGGGATATACCGCCCTACACGAGCGCGAAGACGCCGACGATCGCCGCCAGCAGCGCAGCCGCCGCGAGCACCACCGCGGTCGAGCGCACCCAGTCCCAACCGTGGACGACGCGCACGCCGAGCAGAAGGAGCCCGAGCGACCAGGCAGCGAACCCGAGCTGAAGCCCGAGCAGCACGGCCTCACCCGTCCCTTCGTCCGCTCCGCCGTCACGGAACGTGTCGCCGCCGTAGAGGGCGAGCCTCAGCGGCAGGAGCACCAGCAGCGACACGGCGAGCGGCACGAGCGCGAAGGCGACGATCTGGCGCTCGCGCCGGAAGCTCCCGAGGCTTCCGAGCAGCCGTGCGCCGAAGAAGATCGCGAAGCCGAGCAGGAAGTAGCCGACGGCGCCGTAGATGCCTCCCGCGACGAACGTCCACACCGCGACGAGGAGAGCGTCGTAGTCCGCGTTGTCGAGCAGCTGACCGGCCGTCGGGGTCGCCAGCACGATCGCCGCCCCGGCAAGGAGGACGATCGCAAGGATCGGCTCCGAGCGCGCCGCGACGTCGTCGGGATCGTCCTCGCGCAACGCATGGAACACCGGTCGCGGGCTCAGGAGCACCGCCGGTACGCGGAGCCACCACGCGCGGTCGGGTGAGAGCCCTTGCTCGTCCTCGGTCGAATCGAGGAGCACGACACCGAGAGTAGACGCAACGAGTCGAAAGCCGTAGGGCGAGGCTCGCCTGGCCCCGTCTGCAGCTCGGATTAGGGCGATGCAAGCATCGCCCCTACGATACGAGGGGTGACCGAGCCCGACCGCGCGCTGACGAGGACCGCGCGGGCCTCGATGCCCTTCGCCCGGACGCTCGGGCTCGAGGTGATCGCAGCGTCGCCGGAGGAGGTCCAGGCGCGCCTGGCGTGGCACGAGCGCCTCTGCACCGCCGGAGGCATCCTCCACGGAGGCGCGCTGATGTCCCTCGCAGACGCGGCCGGCGCGTACTGCGCGTTTCTCAACCTGCCCGAGGGCTCGACCGGCACCGCGACGATCGAGTCCAAGACCAACTTCTTCCGCGCCGTGCGCGACGGGCACGTGGACGCGACCTCGCGCATCCTCCACAGCGGCCGGACGACCATCGTCGTCGAGACCGACCTGCACGACGCGGCCGGCGAGCACGTCGCTCGCGTGACGCAGACGCAGGCCGTACTGAGCGGCTGACGCTCCGGGGTCGTTCAAGTGCGTACGTGCGGTGCCAGACTGAAGTCAGGCACCTGACCGAGGATGTCTGGCTCTCGCCAGACATCCCGCTCTCGTCAGGCGACGTTGACGAGCGGCATCGTTCCACCGGCGGGGAGCGTCGGCGCCCACAGGTAGGTGGAGATCCCGAGCCCGGCCAGCGGCTCGCCGAAGTAGAACCCCTGCGCGTGCGTGCAGCCGAGCGTGGCGACGGCCTGGCACTGCGCCGCGGACTCGATGCCTTCGGCAACCACCGAGAGACCGAGCGAGGTCGCGAGGCGCACGATCGCCTCGACGAAGACGGCGTCCAGCTCTCCGTCGGGCAGGCCGACGATGAACGGCCGCGCGATCTTGAGGCTGTCGAGCGGGAACTCGCGGAGGTACGCGAGGGAGGAATGGCCTGTGCCGAAGTCGTCCAGACCGAGGGCCACGCCGAGCTCGCGCAGCTCGCGCATCGTCTGGAGCGCGACCTCCGGATTGCGCATGACTCCGCTCTCCGTGATCTCGAAAGCGAGGCGCTCCGGCCCGAGCCCCGTCTCCGCGAGCACGGCTGCGACCTCACGGGCGAGATCCGGGTTCTGGAGCTCGCTCGGGGCAAGGTTCACGTTCACCGTCAGGTGGGGGTGCTCCGGATAGGCGAGCTCCCACGAGCGCGCCTGTCGGCATGCCTCGCGCAGGACGGCGCGGCCGATCTCCACCATGTAGCCGAGCTCGTCGGCGAGCGGTATGAACGCTCCCGGCCCGACGACGCCATGACCCGGGCGATTCCAACGCGCGAGCGCCTCGAAGGCGACGAGCGTCCGGTGCTCGAGGGTGACGATCGGCTGGTAGTGGACACCGAACTCCCCGCGCTCGACCGCCCGCTCGATCGCGAAGGCGAGCTCCTGGCGCTCACGGACGCGGGTGTGCATCTCGGGCTCGTAGGTCACGAAGCTGCGCTTGCCCGCGCGCTTCGCGTCGTACATCGCGACGTCGGCGTTGCGCAACAGCTCCTCGGCCGCCACGACGTCCTCGCCGGAGAGCGCAATGCCCACGCTCGCGTGGATCGAGATGTCGCGCTTGTCGACCACGAACGGCTGCTCGATGGCAGTCACGAGCCGGTCTGCGATCTGCTCGGCCTCCTCCGTCGTCGTGTGGCGGAGAAGCACCGCGAACTCGTCCCCACCGAGGCGGGCCGGGAGGTCGATCGGCCGGATGCAGGACTCGACCCGGCGGGCGACCGCGATCAGCAGCTGGTCGCCGACGTAGTGGCCGAGGCTGTCGTTGATCGTCTTGAAGTCGTCGAGATCGAGGAAGAGGACCGCGGTCTCACCGAGGTGGCCGTCAGCGAGCGAGCGGCCGACGCGCTCGGCGAAGAGCATCCGGTTCGGAAGGCCGGTGAGGGCGTCGTGGAAGGCCTGATGGCGCAGCTGGTCCTTCAGCTCCGTCAGCTCGGTCACCGACTCCTCGAGGCGGTCGTTCTCGATGAGCACTCCGGCGTGGCCGGCGTACGTCTCCAGCAGGCGCAGGTGCTCGACGCGGAACCGCTCCGCGTTCGCGCGATCGCCGACCAGGAGCACGCCGCGGATCTCGGACTCGACCCGCAGCGGCGTGAGAATGACCTCGCGGACGCCGAGCTCGCCGAGGAGGTGCTCGAACGGCGGCTCCGGGCTGCGCGCATCGGAGAGGAGGACCGAGCGTCCCGAGTCCGCGACCGCCCGCACCGCGAGCTGCTCGGAGGCCTTGAGCTTCGTCGGCTGGAGCGGATCGTGCCGAGAGGGTGTCATCGAGGCGACGAGCGTCGACGAGCCGCTGCGCGGGAAGAGCACGAGCCGGGCGACGTCCGCGCGCACGAGGCGTCTCGTCGTGCCCAGGAGCTCGGCGACCCCGTCGTCGAGGCCCGTTGTCCGCTGCGCCGTGCGCATCGACTCGTAGAGCGTCTGCAGGTGCTTGAGGCGCAGGCGCTCGGACGCGTACGCGCGGAGGATCACGGCACAGGCCGCGAACGGGACGATCAGGAGAATCGTCGCGACGTCGTAGTTGCGCGCGAGGGCGACCGCAGCGAGCGCGATGCTGGAGCTTGCGAGCGCGGCGCCGGCCGTGATCGCGGCGTTGACGAGGACAGGCTCGTCCTGGCGGTCGCGCGGACGGCCGATGTACCCGACTGCGAGGCTCGTCCCCGCGGCCACCGACGCAGCGGCGATCGCGGCGACCCACCCGAGCGGGCCGGTGTGATCGGAGTCCCGGAGGATCGCGTGGAAGGTGACGATCGCGAGGCCCGTCCCCAGCGCGAGCGTCGCGATGCGAAGAGCAAGAGGGCCGAACTGGAGGCGCCCGAGGGTGACCCCACCGAGAGCGACGGTCGCCCCGGCGATCTGGGCGACGAGGAGCTCGCCCGGCGCAAGGAGGAACAGCCCGAGCACGAGCCCGGCTTCGTGTGGAGAGAGCGCGACGAGCTCGGAGCGGTCGCGGGCATCGGCGACGTACAGCTCGGCGACGACGAAGACGAGGAACAGCACCCAGAGCTCGGCCATCGCCGGATCGAGCGGCCCCGGCAGTCCGCGCACGCCGACGAGGTAGACGGCCGATGCGGCCACGGCGATCGCCGCCGCGACGACACCCGGGCGGACGAGGAATCCGAACCGGGCGTCCGCGCGCCTCGACGAGGACGATCGCACGGTTTCCCCTCTGACGAATGACGCCACGTGAACCTCTCCTGTTCTTCCCGCTGGGCCGCAGACCTCCGTCGAACCGTCGCAGCGAGCGGCACTGCGCTCCATCCCCCGATCGAGGCACGACCCGCCTCGATCGAGTGATCGGTGAAGCTAGGCGGCCGCGGCTGCAGGCTGCGCGAGGATGCCCCGGAGGTACTGTCCGGTGGCCGATTCCTCGACCTCGGCGATGTCTTCCGGCGTGCCGGCCGCGATCACCTCGCCGCCGGCCTCGCCACCCTCGGGGCCGAGGTCGACGATCCAGTCCGCCTGCTTGATGACGTCGAGGTTGTGCTCGATGACGATCACCGAGTTCCCCGCGTCCGCGAGCCGCTGCAGCACCTCGAGCAGCTTCTCGATGTCGGCGAAGTGGAGGCCGGTGGTCGGCTCGTCGAGGATGTAGAGCGTCTTGCCGGTCGCGACCTTCGAGAGCTCGGCGGCCAGCTTCACGCGCTGCGCCTCGCCCCCGGACAGCGTCGTCGCGGGCTGGCCGAGCTTGATGTAGTCGAGCCCGACGTCGTGCAGGGTCTGGAGGCGCCGCCGGATCTTCGGGATCTTCGCGAAGAACTCGAGCGCCTCCTCGACCGACATCTCGAGCACGTCCGAGATCGACTTCCCTTTGAAGCGCACCTCGAGCGTCTCGCGGTTGTACCGCCGCCCGTGGCAGGTCTCACAAGGGACGTAGACGTCGGGGAGGAAGTGCATCTCGATCTTGATCTGCCCGTCGCCCTTGCAGGTCTCGCACCGCCCGCCTCGCACGTTGAACGAGAAGCGGCCCGGCTTGTAGCCGCGCACCTTCGACTCCGGCGTGAGCGAGTACAGCTCGCGGACGTGCGTGAACAGATCCGTGTACGTCGCCGGGTTCGAGCGAGGCGTGCGCCCGATCGGGGTCTGGTCGATGTCGATCACCTTGTCGAAGACGTCGATGCCCTCGACCGACTCGTGGTCGCCCGGCTTCGTGCGCATCCGGTTGAGGCGGTTCGCGAGCGCCTTGTAGACGATCTCGTTGACGAGCGTCGACTTCCCCGAGCCGGAGACACCGGTCACCGCGGTCAGGCGCCCGACCGGGAACTCGACGTCGATGCCCTTGAGGTTGTGCATCGAGGCTCCGCGAACGGCGAACCAGCCGCGTCCGTCGTCGTCGCGCCGGTGGGGCACCGCGATCCGGCGCTCGCCGGAGAGGAACTGGCCCGTGACCGACTTCCCGTTCCCCTCGATCGCCTCCGCCGGCCCCTCGGCGACGACCTCGCCTCCGTGCTCGCCCGCACCGGGGCCCATGTCGACGATCCAGTCGGCCGAGCGCATCATCTGCTCGTCGTGCTCGACGACGAGCACGGTGTTCCCGAGATCGCGGAGCCGCTCGAGCGTCGCGATGAGCCTCCCGTTGTCGCGCTGGTGGAGCCCGATCGAGGGCTCGTCGAGGATGTAGAGGACGCCCACGAGCTGCGACCCGATCTGCGTCGCGAGCCGGAGGCGCTGCGCCTCCCCGCCCGAGAGCGTCTTCGCGGCGCGGTCGAGCTGCAGGTACCCGACCCCCACGTTGTCCAGGAAGGTGAGTCGCTCGCGCACCTCCTTCAGGATCCGGCGCCCGATGAGCTCCTCGGTCCTCGTGAGCTCGAGCTCGTCCACGAAGCGGAGCGACGCGGTCACCGACATCTGCGCGAACTCGTGGATCGACTTCTCCCCGACGGTCACCGCGAGCACCTCGGGCTTCAGGCGCGCGCCGCCGCACTGCGGGCACGGCCGGAAGCTCATGTACTCCTCGATCCGCTCGCGCTGCTGCGACGAGTCGGTGTCCTTGTAGCGCCGCTGGAGGTTCGTGACGAGCCCCTCGAAGGCCATCGTGTACTGGCGCTTCCGCCCCATGCGGTTCCGGTACGTGACGAAGAGGCGGTCGCCGTCGGTGCCGTAGAGAAACTTGTCCTGGGCCTCGTGCGAGAGGTCGCGCCAGGGCGTGTCGAGGTCGATCTCGTAACGCTCGCCGATGGCCTGGATGACGCTGTCGTAGAAGCTCTGGCTGCCGATCGTCCACGGCACGAGCGCGCCCTCGTTGATCGTCAGCGACGTGTCCGGCACGAGCATGTCCGGATCGATCTCGAGCTGTGAGCCGAGGCCCGTGCAGCGCGGGCAGGCACCGTGGGGAGAGTTGAAGGAGAAGATCCGCGGTTCGAGCTCGGGCAGCGACACGCCGTGCTCCGGGCAGGCGAAGTTCTCGGAGAAGGTCATCGACTCACCGTCGACGACGTCGATGGTCACGAGGCCTTCTGCGAGCGAGGTTGCGGTCTCGATCGACTGCGTGAGGCGGTGCCGAAGGTCCGGCTTCATCACGAGCCGGTCGACGACGACCTCGATCGTGTGCTTGTACTTCTTGTCGAGCTCGATCGGCTCCTCGAGGAGCCGCTGCTCGCCGTCTACCTTCACCCGCGTGAAGCCGTCGCGGCGCAGCTCCTCGAGCACGTCCTTGAACTCGCCCTTCCGGTCGCGCACCACGGGCCCGTTCACCGTGAACTTCGTTCCCTCGGGCAGCCGTAGCACCTGCTCCACGATCTGGTCGAGCGACTGCCCGGCAATCGGCCGGCCGCAGATCGGGCAGTGCGGCCTGCCGATCCGCGCGTACAGCAGCCGCAGGTAGTCGTAGATCTCCGTCACCGTCCCGACGGTGGAGCGAGGGTTCCGCGACGTGGTCTTCTGGTCGATCGAGATCGCCGGCGAGAGCCCGTCGATCGAGTCCACGTCCGGCTTCTCCATCATCTGCAGGAACTGCCGCGCGTAGGCGGAGAGCGACTCGACGTAGCGGCGCTGCCCCTCGGCGTAGATCGTGTCGAACGCGAGCGACGACTTCCCGGAGCCAGAGAGCCCGGTGATGCAGACGAGCGCGTACCTCGGGAGCGCGACAGTGACGTTCTTCAGGTTGTGCTCGCGCGCCCCGTGCACCGTGAGTTGCTCAGCAGTCATGCGGCGGCCATTCTAGCCGGTCGAACAGACGTTCGCCCCTGCCGGGCAGCGACTCCGACCGCCGGTATGTGGCCGCAAATTGCTTACAGAGCTCAGGTAGAAGGCGACCGTGCGAATCCTCGTCGTAGCGGCTCTCCTCCTCTCGGCCCTTGCCCTCGCCGGCTGCGCAGACGACGGGAGCGACGAGGGGACCACCTGGGCCGGCCCGCCGGATCCGGCTGCGGACGGCACGGTCGCAGTCGACGGCTTCGCCGAGTTCGCGGCCGGCGTCGAGGAGCACTGGGAAGGATCGGCTGCCATGGCCGCCGCGGAGTTCCTCCGCCTCGACGAGCAGGAGGCGACCCGTACGACGATCGCGGGCACGGCCTCGCCCGAGGGAACCGGCCCGGAGACGGTCGTCGTCACCCTCGACGGCCTGCTCGACGACTCCGTTCGCGCGCAGCGCTGGACGCTGACGTTCGTCCCCGACGGGGACGTCTTCGAGCTGACCGCCGCGCAATGGGCGCAGCGTTGCCAGCCGGGTCGCGGGCAGCAGGACTTCTCGCCCGAGTCCTGCAACTAGACGCAGCGCGGTACAAGCCGCAGAGTCAAGCATTGCGCCGGAGGCGCGAGCTTAGGCCTTGCGCCGGAGGCGCAGATTCAGGCCTTGCGCCGTAGGCGCAGAATCAGGCTTTGCGCCAGCGGCCGAAGATGAGGCCGCCGACCGTGAACCCGAGCCCGAAGGTGCCGAGCGCGAAAGCGCCGACGGCGATGAACTTCCGCCACCACGAGAGGCGCCGCCAGCGGCCGATCGCCTCCTGCTCCTCGGCCGAGAGGGGCTCCCCACGCCGCTGCTTGCGTACCGCGCCACCCGCGCGAAGCCCGAGATAGACGTCGTCGAACAGCTCAGGCGACTCGTTCGCCACGCGTTGAGTGTATAGCGCACCCCGGCCGTAACCGCCTGGAATTCGCCAGATCGTCGCCAGATGGCGATGCCGGGCTAGAGTTCGGGCGCGATGGAGCCGCTCGTCGAGCTCAAGGCGCGCCTCGCCGAGATCGAGGACGTCGGCCGGGCCCAGAGCGTCCTCGCCTGGGACATGGAGGTGTGGATGCCTCCGGGCGGACAGAAGTCGCGCGCGACGCAGCTCGCCACGCTCGAGACCATCGCGCACAAGCGCCGGATCGACGACCGGATCGGGGAGCTCCTCGACGAGCTCGAGCCGTACCGCGCCTCGCTCGAGGCCGACTCCGACGACGCCTGCCTCCTGCGCGCCGCCCGCCACGACTTCGAGAAGCTACGTCGCGTACCGGCCGAGCTCGCAGGCGAGCTCGCGCAGGTGCAGGCGGAGTCGCACCGAGCGTGGGTCGGCGCGCGTGAGGAGAACGACTTCTCCGCGTTCCAGCCGTGGCTCGAGCGAGTGCTCGACCTGCGTCGACGCTGGATCGAGTGCTTCGCTCCGTACGACGACCCCTACGACGTCGTCCTCGACGACTACGAGGAGGGGATGCGCACCGAGGACGTGCGTGCGATCTTCGCAATCCTCGCACCGGAGATCTCCGCCCTCGTCGCAGAGCATGCGAGCGACGAGGAGGACGGGTTCATGCGCGGGCCGTTCCCGGTGCCCACGCAGGATGCCCTCTCGCGCGAGCTCATCGAGGCCTTCGGCGCGAACTGGGACGAGTTCCGCCTCGACGTCGTCGTCCATCCGTTCGAGGTCCCGTTCGGCCCGGGCGACATCAGGCTGACGACGCGGTACTCCGAGGACGATCTCACCTCGCTCTTCACCGCGATGCACGAGTGCGGCCACGGTCTCTACGAGTGGGGCGTAAGCCCGAAGCTCGACCGGACGCCGAACGCCGGCGGTTGCTCTGCGGCGCTCCACGAGTCGCAGAGTCGCCTGTGGGAGAACGTCGTCGGCCGGTCGCTGCCGTTCTGGCGCTGGTTCTACCCTCGCGTCCAGAGCGAGTTCTCCGACGTGCTCGGCGCCGTCTCGCTCGACGAGTTCCACCGCGCGGTGAATCGCGCCCAGCGCACCTTCATCCGCGTCGATGCGGACGAGGTGAGCTACGGCCTCCACGTCATCCTCCGCTTCGAGCTCGAGCAGGAGCTCCTCTCCGAGCGGCTCGCGGTGAAGGACCTGCCGGACGCGTGGAATACCCGCTTCGAAGAGCTCGTCGGGCTCGAGGTGCCGAACGACCGGCTCGGCGTCCTCCAGGACATGCACTGGTCAGCGGGCTACTTCGGCTACTTCCCGACCTACCTCATCGGGAGCGTCCTCTCCGTCCAGATCTGGGAGAAGGCGCGCGAGGCGATTCCGGACGTCGAGGAGCAGTTCGAGCGCGGCGAGTTCGGACAGCTCCACGAGTGGCTCCGTACGAACCTGTACGCCCTCGGCAGCAAGTACACGCCGGCGGAGACGATCGAGCGCGTCGTCGGCGGCCCGATCGACCCGCAGCCGTACCTGCGCTACCTGAGCGACAAGCTCGGGACGCTCGCCGCCGCGTGAGCTAGCGGGCGACCGCGAGGCTACGCGGCCGTACCGAAGCGCACTGCCGCCCGAGCCCTCGCCCTGGCGGCCTCTTGCTCCCGGTCGCGCGGAGCCGCCGTCGTCACGAGGGAGTCGAGGAGCCGCTGCGTGGTGGCCGCGACCTCGGCGACCGCGCGCGCGAACGCTTGCTCGTTCGCCTGCGACGGCTTCGTCGACCCGCTCACCTTGCGGACGTACTGCAGTGCAGCAGCCTGCACCTCGTCCACGCTGGCAGGCGGCTCGTAGTTGTGGAGCGTGCGGATGTTTCGACACATGCCGCAACCGTACCCGCCGAGCTCCGGTCTAGAGCCGGTGATGCTCGCGGAGCAGCTCGAGCACGTCGTCGTGCGGGATCCCGGGCGCGAGGCGGCCTTCCCGGCCGACCACGTCGGGCGCCGCCCAGAGCGCGTTCAGGACGGCTTCTTCGGTGGCCTCGACCGTCGCCGCGAAGAGCTCGTTGAGCACGCGTGGTGACGCGACCGCCCGCATGCCGCCCGCCTCCCGGTCGATGCGGCCGCCGGTCGAGAGGGCGAGGAAGATCTCGCCGCTGCCGTCGTACGCCACCGAGCCCGTGCGCGCGAGCCCGAGGCCGCAGCGGCGCGCGATCCGGGTCAGCTCGTGCGGCCCGAGCTCCGCATCGGTGGCGACGACGACGATGCAGCTGCCGTCGCCGCTCTCGCGCGCTCCCTTGCCGCCGAGCGCGGCTCCTACCGGCACCCCGTCCACGACGAGGTCACTGCGGACTCCGAAGTTCGCGAGCACGAGGACGCCGAGCGTCGCGCCGACGCCCGGCAGTACCCGGCTCGCGGTGCCGATGCCGGCCTTGTAGCCGAACGCGACCATGCCCGTCCCGGCGCCCACTGCACCCTCGGCGGGGACGCCGTCGCTCGCGCCGGAGAGCGCAGCCTCCACGTCCTCGAGCTCGACCTGGACGACGCGAGCGTCGGAGAGCCAGCCGTCGTCGCACTCGCCGACGACGGGGATGACGAAGCTCTCGACGCCGACCAGCGGATCGGCGGCGATCGCCGCACGGACGGCGCCGTCGTAGACCCGGCCGACCGACATCGTCGCCGTTAGGTACACCGGCGTCTCGATCACGCCCCACTCGCGGATCGCGATCGAGCTCGTGAGCTCGCCGGCGCCGTTCAGAACGTCGGTCCCAGCCGGGACGGGGCGTCCCACGAGCGTCGCGGGATCGGCGGGCACGATCGCGGTGACGCCGCTTCGCCCCACCCCGCGCCCCTGCGGAGGATCGGGCTCGTCGCGCCAGACGGTCGTATGACCGACGAGGACGCCAGCAACGTCCGTGATGGCGTTCCACGCGCCCGTTTCGTACCGCCCGATCCGGAGACCGAGCTCGCGCAAGCGCGGTCCCCGAGGCTCAGGAGCGGTCACCGAGCGAGCCTACAAGGGATATCGTCGCGCGCGTGCCGCTCGCGCTTCCGGTCGTCTGGAGCGACGACTGCCTGCTCCACGAGCCGGGCGGCGAGGTCTGGATCGGGCTTCCCGACCCGGGGAACGAGGGTCCCGAGCGCGTTCTCTCGATCCGGGAGGCGCTCGTCCAGGCGGGCGCGACGGTCGTGGACGCCGAGCCACACGACGACGCAGCGCTTCATGCCGTCCACGACGAGGGGCTCGTGACCTACCTCCGGGACGCGTGGGCGATGTGGGAGGAAGCCGGCTACCCGCAGGATCCCGGCCAGGACCGCGTCGTTCCCTATCTCTTCCCACATCCCGGTCTCCTCGCGGGCCAGGAGCTGTCGGTGCCGGCGGCGATGTCGGCCCGGGCGGGGCTGTACGCGTTCGACACGATGACGCCGATCGGTGCCGGGACGTGGACGGCGGCGCGCGCGGCGGTGGACGTGGCGCTGACCGCGGCCGACCTCGTCGCGGGGGGCACGCCGGTCGCGTACGCGTGCACTCGCCCGCCGGGCCACCACGTGACGCGCAGCGCGTACGGCGGCAGCTGTTACCTCAACAACTCGGCCGTCGCCGCCCAGGGACTTCGCGACCGAGGCTTCGCGACGGTTGCCATCGTCGACGTCGATGCGCACCAGGGCAACGGAGCCCAGGCGATCTTCTGGGACCGCGACGACGTGTTGACCTCCTCGGTCCACGTCGATCCGCGCGCGGGCTGGTTCCCGCACTTTCTCGGCTTCGAGAGCGAGAGCACGGCGACGAACCTGAACGTCCCACTCGAGCCCGGAGCAGGCGACGCGGAGTGGGTCGCCGCCGTGACAGCGCTCGCGGACTGGGTGCGCGACGCGGATGCGATCGTCGTCGCGCTCGGCGTGGATGCCGCCGAGGCCGATCCGACGAGCCCGCTCCGCGTGACGGGCGCCGGCTTCCACGAGGGCGGCCGGGCTCTCGGCGAGCTCGGCTTGCCGACCGTCGTGGTTCAGGAAGGGGGTTACGATCTCGACGCGCTCGGGAGCCTCGTGCTCGCGGCGCTCGAGGGAGTCGAGGAGGGGAGCGCCGCCTAGGACATGCCGGAGCCGCTTTCGGTCTGGATCGGCAAGGAGAAGTACGGCGGCGTGCCCACGCCCACGCGGCGTGAGTCCGGGCCGCCGCCCCACTGGCGCCTGGAGGCGATCGCGGCGACCGAGCGCCCGCGGAGCCTCGTGCTCGCTCCGGACCGGAGGACGCTCGTCTTCATCCAGGATCGCGACACGTCCGACCTCTGGAGCGTCACGCTCGGCGGCGAGCGACCTAGTGTCAATTTGACACTAGGTGGAGTTCCGCAGCGGCTCACCACTGGGCGCGACCCGATGCCGTTCTGGGAGGACACGACGCCCGCGGTTTCGCCCGACGGCGGGACCGTCGCGTATGCCGATCAGGGAGCGATCTGGCTCGTTCCCCTCGAGGGCGGGCCCCCGAAGCGGCTGCTCGAGGCCGGCAGCCCGGTCTGGCTCGACGACGACACGCTGATCGTCTCCGTCGAGCGGGAAGACACCTCGCGCCTCGCGGTCGTGGACATCCACGACCCGTGGCCCCGCCGTCTCGTCCGCGAGCAAGGCACGCTCGACCCGCTCGGCGAGGAAGTCCAGGCGGTCGTCTCACCGGATCGCTCGACCGTCGCCTACACCTTCCAGCCGCGGGCGGACCTGAACCGCAGCGAGATCCGCCTCGTCGGGCTCGAGAGCGGCGAAGCGCGCGCGCTCTCCGGCGCCACGAGCATCCACGATCGCTCGCCCGAGTGGTCGCCGGACGGAAAGCTGGTCGCATTCTCGTCGGAGAGCTCGGGCTGGTACGAGCTGCACGTGGCCGACGCCGACGGAGCGGACACGCGACAGCTGACGGCCGCGGAGGCGGACTTCTTCGAGCACCGCTGGCAGCCCGACGGCTCGAGCCTCGTCGCCGCCCGGGGCCGGCACGGGCGCTACGACCTCGTCGTCGTCGACGCCACGTCCGGCGAGGTGACGGAGCTCGCACCGGGCGGCGCCTGGGGCTCTCCGCACTGGACCGCCGACGGTGGGATCGTCGCGACGTACGAGGACCAGGCGACGGCGCCGGAGCTCCGGCTCGTCGCGCCCGGATCGGCGCCGGAGACGGTGCTCGCTCCGAGGCCGCTCGGAGTCAGCACCGCCCCGCACGTCGTTCCCGAGGAGATCTCGTACCGCTCCTTCGACGGCGTCGAGGTGCACGCATATCTCTTCCGCCCTCCCGGGGCAACGGCGGCGAAGCCGGCCCCCGCGGTCGTGTACCCGCACGGCGGCCCGATCTCCGCGTACGGCGACGAATGGGACGGGCACGCGCAGTACTTCGTGGACAAGGGCTACGCGTGGATCGCGCCGAACTACCGCGGCTCGACGGGCTACGGCCGCGACTTCGAGCGGCTACTGCACGGCCAGGTCGGCGTGGACGACACGAAGGACTGCCTGGCCGCGGCGGACTACCTGCGCACGCTCGACTGGGTGGACGGGAGCCGGCTCGCGATCTTCGGGGCGAGCTGGGGCTCGTTCCTCTCACTGCTCGCGGTGACGGACGACCCCGAGCACCGCTTCCGCTGCGCGGTCTGCAAGTACGGCGACTCCAACTTCCTCACCTCGTGGTCGCAGGGCGACCGCGGCGGTGTCCACGAGGCGCAGGAGAACCTCGCAGGCAGCCCGGCCGCGTCGCGAGTGGCCTACGAGAGGGCCTCGGCCGTGCACCGCCTCGAGCAGGTCGAGGTCCCGATCCTCGTCGCGCACGGCGAGAAGGACGAGCGGGTGCACCCGAAGCAGTCCGAGGAGCTCGTCGCCGGCCTCTCGCGGCTCGGCAAGACCTACGAGTACGTGACGTACCCAACTGAAGCTCACGGGCTCCTGCGCGCCGGCCCGCAGATCGACTTCTACCGGCGGCTCGAGCGGTTCCTCGACTGGTACTTGCTGTGAGCGCCATGGATAATCGCCACGCAACGCAACGTCGATGACGTCGATGCGTCAAATCGTCGGAGGCCCACGGAAAGGCGGAGGAGACATGAACAAAGGCCTGGCGAAACGTCTGATGTTCGTCCTGGCTGCGACGACCGCACTGGTCGCCGCGGCTGCTGCGGGATTGGCCGGCTCGAACGGAGACACGGCCCAGGCCGCAGCTGTCGAGGCGAAGGCCGGCGGAAGCGGAATCCTGCGAATCGGGACGACGAGCTACGTCGACTCGTTCAACCCCTGGAACTACATCGAGGGACAGGGGCTCAACGCGATGATCATGGTCTATCCGCTGCTCGTCCAGGTCGACTACACGAAGTCGAAGGGCTACCACATCGTCGGCGACTGGGCGACGTCGTGGAAGCCGTCGAAGGGCGGCAAGACCTGGACGTTCAAGCTCCGTCGGGGCGCGAAGTGGTCGGACGGCCGGGCCATGACCGCAGCCGATGCGGCCTGGACGGTCAACACCACGATCAAGTACGCGTCCGGCGCCACGGCCGTGCAGGCGACGGCGCTCAACCACGCGAAGAACGCGACGGCGCCCAACTCGACGACGCTCGTCATCAACTACGAGGCGCCGGTCGGGAACGCGCTCTGGCTCATCGCGGGCATGCCGATCGTGCCGAGGCACGTCTGGGAGCCGTACGAGAAGAAGCAGTCGGGAGGCAAGGCGATCAAGACGTACCGGCCGGAAGGGAAGCTGCCGATGGTCACGGGCGGCGCCTACACGGTGAAGCAGTACGAGAAGAAGGGCACGACCGTCTTCATCCCGGACCCGAACTTCTACGGGCCGAAGTCGAACGCCGACGCGGTCGCGCTCACCTTCTACACGAACTCCGACTCGATGATCGCCGAGTTGCGGCAGGGCAGTCTCGACTGGATCGACCAGGTGCCCTTCGGCGCGGTGAACGCCGTCAAGAAGAGCAAGGGCGCGAAGGTCAATCAGTGGCCCGGCGGCGAGATCACGAACATCACCTGGAACTCGAACCCGCGCAAGCCCAAGAACCGCGAGCTCCTCGACCCGCGGGTGAAGAAGGCGCTCTCCATGTGCGTCAACCGCGACAAGATGATCGAGGTCGTCTTCAGCGGCTACGCGACGAAGGTCGAGAGCCTCGTCGGGCACATCTCGCCCCTCGAGAACCCGAATCTGGGACCGACGAGGTACAACTGCGGCGCGGCGAACAAGGCGCTCGACCAGCTCGGCTACAGGCGCGGCGCCGGCGGGGTTCGTGTCGCCCCGGCGACGAGTGGCAAGTATGCGCAGTCAGCCCATCCGATGAAGTACGAGATCATCATTCCGACCTCGTTGGACTTCAACGGCACGCGGATGTTCGAGATCGTCAAGGAGGGCTTCGCGAGGCTGGGTGTCACGGCGACGCTGAAGGTCGGTGGCGATGCGACCGCGAGCTACGCGCTCGAGACGGACGAGAAGTGCGACGCGGCGAAGAGCATCGGCTACTCGAAGTTCGACATCGCGATGTGGGACTGGATCGCCGGTCCCGAGCCGGACTTCCAGCTCTCCGTGGTGACGAAGGACCAGTGGTGCTCGTGGAGCGACACCGGCTGGGACAACCCCGCCTACGACCGGCTCTACCAGAAGCAGGGCGTAACGGTCGACCCCGCGAAGCGGAAGGCGATCATCTACAAGATGCAGAAGATGGTCTACGACGCATTCGTGTACACCCAGCTCACGAATCACGTGGCGCTGGACGCGACCTCGACGAAGTGGACCGGCTTCAAGAACCCGCTCAGCGCCTTCTCGAAGGCGTACTACACGAGCCCGCGGAAGGTGGGCTGAGCCTGGCTGACTTACTCGATCGCGGGCGGCACCCCTGATGCGCGGTTCCGACTACGTCGTCAAGCGGGTGCTGTTCGCGATCGGCACCGTGTTCGTCGCCGTCACGCTCAACTTCGTCCTCTTCCGCTCGCTCTCGGGCGACGCGGTCTCCGCCCTTCGCTGCCGAACGTGCACGCAGGACTTCAAGGAGTTCCAGCGGCGCGAGCTCGGGCTCGACAAGTCGAAGTGGGAGCAGTACCAGATCTATCTCGTCGACCTCGCGCACGGCGACATGGGCCGCTCGCTCCGCACCGAGGAGCCCGTCACATCGATCCTCTGGGAGCCGATCAAGAACACGGTGCCGATGGTCGCGCTCGGGTCGCTCTTCGCGATCCTTTTCGGAGTCGCAACGGGGGTGATCGCCGCCTGGAGGCGCGGCACGGCGGCCGACAAGGGCGCGCTCTGGGGCGGACTCGCCTTCTACTCGATGCCGCCGCAGTGGCTAGGGCTCGTGATCGTCCTCTTCCTCGCGGGGTGGCTCGGGTTACCGACGTCAGGGGTCAAGGACCCGACGCTCGGGATCCTCAGCGACCCGTCCGTCTTCGACGTCCTCGTCGACCGACTGGAGCACATGATCCTGCCGGCGCTGACGCTCGGTCTCGTCGTCTTCGGCCAGTACACGCTCATCGTGCGCTCGGCGATGCTCGAGACGCTCGGCGAGGACTACATCCTCACCTCGCGCGCGAAGGGCCTCTCGAACTGGGCGACGGTCTGGAAGCACGGCTTCCGCAACGCGATGCTGCCGGTGATCACGCTCGTCGCACTGTCCCTCGGGTTCATCATCGGCGGCGCGATCACTGTCGAGTACGTCTTCTCGTACCCGGGCATCGGCCTGCTGATCGTCGAGGCGATCGACCAGCGGGACTACGCTGTGCTGCAGGCGGCGTTCCTCCTCCTCACGCTGTCCGTGATCGTCTTCAACCTGTCGCCGACCTCCTCTACTTCAAGCTCGATCCCGAGGGTCACGGAATGAGCGTGGTCCGCGATGAGCCCGGTCCAGACGGGTGCGCCGCCCGCCGAGGAGGCGCCCCGCAACCCGCTCGCTCGCACTGCGCGCGCTCGCGTCGCCGATCCTGCGCAACTGGCACGGCGATGGTCGCGCTGGCGGTCCTCGCCGTCTTCGTCTTCCTCGCGCTCGCCGGGCCGCTCCTCATCGACGGCGACCCGAAGGCACAGGTCGGCGAGGTGTTCGAGCCACCGAGCAGGGAGTTCCCGCTCGGCACGGACGGCGGCGGCGCGAACATGGTCTCGATGCTGGTCGCCGGAGCGCGGGTCTCGCTGCTCATCGGCTTCTGCGCCGCGGCGATCTCGGCGCTCATCGGCGGCACGGTCGGCATCCTCGTCCGGGTTCTTCGGCGGGAAGACCGACACCGTGCTGATGCGCATCACCGACTACTTCCTCGTCATCCCGGATGTGCCGCTGATGATCGTGATCGCGGCGCTCTTCGGCCGGAGCACGTGGAACATCATCCTGATCATCGGGATCATCTACTGGACGTTCACGGCGCGGCTCATCCGTGCGCAGACGAAGAGCGTCCGAGAGCGCGTCTACGTCCGGCGCGCCCGCGCGCTCGGGGCCCGCAACTCGCGGCTGATCCTGCGCCACGTCCTGCCGCAGGTGACTCCGCTCCTGATCGCGAACACCGTCCTCCTGATCGCGTACGCGATCTTCGCGGAGACCTTCATCACGTTTCTCGGGCTCGGCGACCCGAGCGCCATCTCGTGGGGTCGCCTGATCGAGAACGCCTTCAAGGACGACGCGATCATCAACGAGGCGTGGTGGGCGATCATCCCGCCCGGACTGTGCGTCATGTTCGTCGTCCTCGCGTGCACGATCCTCGGGCAGGCGATGGAGGACGCGCTCAACCCGCGCCTTCGGACGGGGCACCTCTCGGTGCGGCGCTTCCGCGTTCTCCCCTCGGCCCGGCGGCAGGAGCCATGACGCCCGCGCTGCTCGAGGTCGAGGACCTCAACGTCTGGTTCGACCTGCCGAACGGGAGGACGCTGCACGCCGTGCAGGGCGTCTCCTTCTCGATCGAGCCGGGGACGAGGCTCGGCATGGTCGGCGAGTCGGGCTGCGGCAAGACGACGACCGTCCTCGCGCTGATGGGGCTGCTGCCGCCCACCGCCTCGGTCTCCGGCCGGATCCTGCTCGACGGCGCCGACGTGCTCGCCGGCGGCGAGCAGACGATCTCGCCGCACCGCTGGAGAGGACGTCGCCATGGTCTTCCAGGGCGCGATGAACGCGTTCGACCCGGTGCGGCGGATCGGCGAGCAGATCGCCGAGCCGATGGAGCTCCACGGCCTGGCGAGCGGGAAGGAAGCCGTCGGCGCGGGTCCGCGAGCTCCTCGAGACGGTCGGCATCGCGCCGAACCGGGCCAGGAGCTACCCGCACGAGCTCTCCGGCGGGATGCGCCAGCGAGCGGCGATCGCGATGGCGCTCGCGTGCAACCCGCGCATTCTCCTGGCCGACGAGCCGACGACGGCGCTCGACGTGATGGTGCAGGCGCAGATCCTCGAGCTCCTGACCCAGCCTTCCGACGAGCTCGGCCTCGCGCTCGTCTTCGTGACGCATGACCTGCCGATCGTCGCCCAGACCTGCACGCACGCAGCCGTGATGTACGCCGGCCGGATCGTCGAGCAGGGCCCGACGGACGCGCTCTACCACGAGACACGGCATCCGTACACGCGCCTGCTCTGGGCCGCGACACCCGACCTCGAGTCTCGCGACGACGTCGTGTCGATCCCCGGCGTTCCACCGCGGCTCGACCACGACATCGAGGGCTGCCCGTTCGCACCACGCTGCGACCGGGCACGAGGCGCGCTGCGTCGCCGAGCGCCCGGAGCTGCGGACCATGGGCGCCGGACACGTGAGCGCGTGCCACTACGCCGAGTCCCTGGCGGCCGTGTCGTGACGGACGTCAGCGCCAACGGGGGACCGCTACTGCAGGTCGAGGACCTCGTCGTCCGCTACCGCGTCCCGCGCGGGCTCTCCGGGGCGGTCCTGCGGCGACCGCAGCTCCACGTGAACGCCGTGTCCGGCGTGTCGCTCAGCGTCGCGAAGGGCGAGATGGTCGCGCTCGTCGGCGAGTCGGGCTGCGGCAAGACCTCGACCGCGCAGGCCGTCCTCCGGCTCGTCCAGGCGGAGAGCGGCAGCGTCCGCTTCGACGGGACCGACGTCACGAAGCTCGGCCACAACGACCTGCGCCGGCTCCGCCGGCGGATGCAGATCATCTACCAGGATCCGTACGAGTCGCTCGATCCGCGCTTCCGGGTGTCCGCGACGGTCGCCGAGCCGCTCGTGATCCACGGGATCGGCTCGCGCGCCGAGCGGCAGGTGGCCGTCGCGCGACGCGCTCGAGCGCGTCGGGCTCGCCCCTGCCGAGCTCTTCGTGGACCGCTTCCCGCACGAGCTCTCCGGCGGGCAGCGCCAGCGGGTCGCGATCGCCGCGAGCCTCGTGCTCGCGCCGGATCTGCTCGTTGCCGACGAGCCGGTATCGATGCTCGACGTCTCGGTGCGGGCCGGCATCCTCGCCATCCTCGACGAGCTTCGCCAGCGAGGGCTCGCGGTGCTCATGATCACCCACGACCTCTCGACCGCCGCGCGCTTCGCGGACCGGATCTGCGTCATGTACCTCGGCCGCATCGTCGAGGAGGGCCCGGCGCGCGAGGTCATCGACCGCCCGCGGCACCCGTACACGAAGGCGCTCCTCTCGGTCGTGCCGCGCAGGGACCCACGGAGCCGGATGACCGCTCAGATCCTGCGCGGCGAGACTCCTAACCCGATCGAAGTGCCGCCCGGCTGCCGCTTCCACCCGCGCTGCCCGATCGCGATCGAAGCCTGCAAGACGACCGATCCGGAGCTGCGCGGTGCGCACGGCCACCGGACGGCGTGCATCCTCGCCGAGACGTCCTAGGCCGCCCAGCCGAGCTACTGCAGGCGGCGAGGAATCGTCCGCTCGAAGCGGCGCTCGCGGCGGCCGATCCCGACGACGCCGTCGCCCTCCCCCAGCTCCTCGGCGACGACGTCCACGACCACGTGGTACGCGTCTGCGTCGGAGCGGAAGTCGAGACGCGCCTCGGCGGCGCAGTCGGCCTCGGGCCAGCGGACGACGAAGCGGCTCGCCCCCCGTGCCCACGCGGCCCCGGAGTCCCTCGTCGAGACGCCCACGGTGCCCTCGTAGCGCTCCTCGACCCTGGCGCCCTCCGTCGGCGTCGTAGCCGCTCCCGTGCGAGACCACCGCGCGCGTCTCGTAACCGAGGACGTCGTGTTCGATCCGCCAGACCGTCGGCTGGTCGTCGGTCGACTCCGCGGCATGCGGATCGCGGCCGGGTGACGGGGTGAACTCCGGCGGCTCGGCGACGGAAGGGTCGCCGGCGACGACCGGCAGGGCCAGCTCGAGCGCCGCGCGCTCGAACGCGAGAATGGGCGGCTTCGGAGGAGGCCAGACGTTCGGCCAGTCGGAGCCCGCGAGCGAGAGGCGGATGCGGTGTCCCGGCTCGAAGACCCAGGAGGTCGCGTCGAGCTCGACGGCGACGAGGATCTGCGCAGCGGGCTCGAGCGGCTCGGGATCGGTCGACGACGTACGGTGCGCGAGGTTGAGGAGCCCGCGCGTGACGAGCGCCGAGGCCCCGTCCGGGAACACGTCGCAGAGCTTCGCCGAGAGGTATGCGACCGGCTCGGAGGAGGTCACGACCACGCGCAACACGGGCTGCCCGAGGATCTCCACCTCCTCGTCGAACGGCCCCCACTCGTACGTCAGCGACCGGGCGTCGTCCTCGCGCTGGTCCGTCGGCTGGCCCCACGGGAGCCGGCCCGCGCACGAGATCCAGCCCGCCGCGCCGACGTCTCCCTCGACGCGAAGCTCGTCCACGCCCTCTGCCGGCTCTGGCCGCAGAACGTCCACTCGCGCGCGCTCGAGCGGCCAGCCGGGCTCCGACCTCCATTCGCCGCGCACCTCCGCGAGGTCCGGCGCCGGGCGGGTCGGGCGGCGGACGAAGACCTGGATCGGAGGATCGGCGTCGACGCCGTTGTCCTCGTCGCGGAGCCAGCGTCCGAACCAACGCACGAGCTCGGGCACGAGGTCGAGATGCGGCCCGGGCAGCGAGGTCGCCGTCGACATGTGGCTCCACGGCCCGAGGAGGAGCCGCTTCGGGCACCGAAGCGCCTCGAATGTCCGGAACGTGTTGTTCCGGTACCCGTCCGCCCAGCCGCCGACGAGCATGGTCGGGCAGGCGATGCGCTCGTACCTCGGCCGCAGCGACCCGTGGCGCCAGTACGGGCCGTCGACCTGCTCGTCGAGCCAGCGCAGGAGCCACGGCTCGGCGCTCTCGATCCTGCGCAGCCACTCGTCCCGCCACCCGTCACCGAACACGGCCGGTACCGGCGGAAGCACGTTCATCGCCGCCATGTAGAGCTCGTAGTCGACGAGGTCGAGCCCGTGCAGGGCACCGCCCCCGTAGTGGACGTCGTCCGTGTACCGGTCGTCGGTCGCGTAGATCGCGCAGATCGCCCCGAGGGCCGGCGGCCGCTCGATCGCGAGCTGGATGGAGTTGAAGCCGGAGTACGAGGTCCCGTACATCCCGACCCGCCCCGTGCACCAGTCCTGTGCGGCGAGCCACCCGATGACCTCCTGGAGGTCCGCCTGCTCCTGCGGCGGGTACTCGTCCTCGGCCAGCCCCTCCGATGAGCCGGTCCCGCGGAGGTCGACCCGGGCCACCGCGAAGCCCGCTTCCATGCAGAGCCGCTCGTACTCGGACGAGTACGACGCGGTCAGGTCGTCCATCCGGTACGGCAGCGCCTCGATGAGAACCGCAGCCGGCCGCTCGTCGGGAATCCAGATCCGCACCGCGAGCCGCACGCCGTCCGACATCGGAATCCAGGCGCGGCGGTGCTCCATCGCGCGCATGCTAGGAACTTGCACCCGGGCGCGTTCTAGGATCGGTCGTGGACCTTCGGCTGACCGCCGAGCAAGTGGCGCTCCGCGAGGAGGCGACTGCGTTCTGCGAGGAGCTTCGGCCGTTGCTCGAAGCCGACCCGGAATGGCGGCGGCAGGGCCTCCTCTCCGACGGCGACTCGCGCGACGTGACCCGCGAGCTCGGCCGGGCGGGCTGGATCGGCCTCCCGTGGGCCGAGGAGCTCGGAGGCCGCGGGCTTACGAACCTCGACGCCTCGCTCGTCGAGGACGTCTTCGGCTACCACTGGCTCCCGCTCTCGCTCTACCTGCTCTCGTCGAAGACGATCGGCGCGGCGCTCGAGCGCTTCGGCAGCCCCGCGCTGAAGGAGCAGCTGTTGCCGCCGATCGCGCGCGGCGAGCTCGTCTTCTGCCAGGGTTTCTCGGAGCCAGGCGCGGGGAGCGACCTCGCCTCACTGCGAACTCGCGCTGTCCTGAGGGCGACCGCTTCGTCGTCGACGGGCACAAGATCTGGACCTCGAGCGCCTACCTCGCCGACTGGATCTACCTCGCGGTACGCACCGATCCCGAGCGCCCCAGGCACGAGGGAATCTCGGTGCTCGTCGCCGACATCTCCACGCCGGGGATCAGCGTCCGCCGCTTTCCCGCGCTCGGCGGCGGCTCGCTGTGCGAGGTCTTCCTCGAGGACGTCGAGGTTCCCCGCGAGCATCTCGTCGGCGCGCTCCACGGCGGGTGGGAGGTGGCCATGCACACGCTCGACTTCGAGCGCGTCACCTCCGAGAAGCTCGGCGGCATTCTCTGGGTGCTCGATCGGCTGGAGGAGCACGTGGGCGCGGACGAACGACTGACGCTCCTTCGCGGCGAGCTCGAAGCTGCGCGGCTCCTCTCCTACCGCGCCGCCTGGCTGATCGACCGTGGCCGTCCTGCCGCGACCGCGTCGGCGATGGCGAAGCTCGCGGCCGCCCGCGTGACCCAGCGCGTCGCGGACGCGGCAGTGGACGCGCTCGGCCTCGACGGGCTCGTCGACGGCGATCCCGCTTCGCCCGTCGAGGGGCGCGTGGGCGCGCTCTACCGCGCGGCCGTCGGGTCCACGATCTCGGGCGGGACGGCCGAAGTGCAGCAGCTCGTAATCGCGCGGCGAGGGCTCGAGCTGTGACAAAGGACGCCAAGTGTCAAATTGACACTTGGGCAGGGCCGCTCGCCGGCATACGGGTACTCGAGTACGCGCAGTACGTCGCAGGCCCCCTGTGCGGCGTCGTGCTCGGAGACCTCGGCGCCGACGTGATCAAGGTCGAGCCCCCGGCCGGCGATGGGTATCGCCAGGTCATGCCCGTCGCTCCCGGGTTCGGCCGCTACTTCATCCCGCTGAACCGCGGGAAGCGCTCGGTCGTCCTCGACCTGAAGACCGAGGCCGGGCGAGCCCGGAGCGCGTCCCTCCTCGGGAGCGCCGACATCGTGGTCCACAACTACGTGCCCGAGCGCGCGCACGCGTTCGGCCTCGGCTGGGACGAGCTCCACGCTGCGCACCCCGCGCTCGTCGTCGGCGTCGTCTCGTCGTTCGGTCGCGCAGGCCCGCTCGCCGGCGCCCCGGCCTACGACCTCGTCGCCCAGGCCCGCTCGGGATTGCTCACCTCGCATGCCGGGCCGGGAGACACGGTCCCGGTCCGCGCGGGCGGGATCCCGCTCGCCGATCTCACCGCCGGCTACCTCCTCGCGTCCGCGGTACTCGCCGCACTCGTATCCGGACGGGAGTCGGGGATCGGGCAGCTCGTCGACGTCTCGCTCCTCTCGGCCGCGCTCGCGGTGCAGGTGCAGGACCTCGTCTGGCTGGACGGTGAGGCGGAGGACGTCGCGCGCACCGCGACCCCGGCCAGCCTCGCAGCCCGCGCAGCGGAGATCGGCGGAGGCCTTGCGATGAACCCCTACTACCGCTGCTACGAGACGCGCGACGGCTTCGTCGCGGTCGCCTGCCTGAACGTCGCGCAGCGCCGTGCCTTGCTCGAACTCTTCGGGCTCGACGACCCGACGGTCGAGGCGCCCGACCTTGTTCCCGAGGACGCCGGCGTCCTCCGCGGAAAGCAGCGCCTGACGGCCGGTATCGAGCGCGCTCTCGCGGACGAGCCGTCCGCGCGTGCTCTCGAGCGGCTCGTGGCGGCCGGTGTCCCGGCGAGCCCGGTCCTCGTCCGCGAGACCGTGCTCGCCGACGAGCAGGTCGTCGCCTCCCAGCTCGTCGCCAGCGTCGCGCAGCCCGGTCTCGGGGAGGTGCGGATGCTCCGCTCGCTCGTCGGGGAACGCCCGCTCGAGCCGGCTCCGGAGCTGGGCGCGGACACGGAGACGGTGCTGGGGGAGCTCGCGTGAACTTCGAGATCGCGCCGGAGCTCCGCCTCTTCAGGGAGTCCGTCCGCACGGCGATCGGCGAGTGGGAGCCGCTTGCCGAGCCGGAGCTCGGCGAGTGGCTCGACGACCGGGACGACGAGCTCGCCGCGCGGCTCACCGCCGCAGGCTGGTCCGAGCTCTGGACGATCGAGCTCGGGCCCGTCGTCGCGGGCGCGTTCGAGCTCGGCCGTGCCGTGGCGCCCGTCTGCGTGCTCGACGAGGCGACGCTGGGCGCTCCGCTTGCGATCGGAGGTCGCGCGCGACACGGAGCGGCGGCGAGCGCCTGCGCGGTGCCTCAACCCGGATGGGGGCTGGCGCTCGCACGGCCTGGTGGAGACCGAACGCGCGAGCCCACGCTCGACGGGACGGGCACGGTTCTCGTTTCTCTCGGCGAGCTCGAGACGCTCGCGCCCGACGACGCCGAGGCACGCTGGAGCGCCTGGACCGCGGCGACGCTCTCGTATCTCGCCGGCCTCGCCAATGCCAGTTTCGAGGCGGCTCTGAACCACGCGCGAGCACGCGAGCAGTTCGGCCGCGCGCTTGCCGCGATACCGGCCGTGCAGGCGCGCCTCGCCGACGCCGCGCTCGCGCGAGACGGCCTCTTCCTGACTTCGTGGAGCCCGACCGAGCGGTCACTCCGGGCTCCCGCGCTCCTCTGGGCGGGCGCCGCCTGCCGAGACGTGACGGCGAGCGCCCATCAGGTCCACGGCGCGGTCGGCTTCGCGCTCGAGACCGGGCTCCACCGCTACTTCCGCCGCGCGAAAGCGGTCCAGGTCTGGGCGGCGGCGGTCTGCCGCGAGACCGCCTGACCTCGAAGGCCCTTGTATCGCCGCGAGAGCGGTGGTCACATGTGAGCCGGAGGGATCGTGGCGGACACGCTGATCGGCAGAGTGGACGAGCTCGGCGCCGTCGACAGGTTCTTGGACGAGGTCGAGGGAAGCCCGTGCGGGCTCCTGATCGAGGGCGAGGCGGGCATCGGGAAGACGCGGCTGTGGCGCGAAGGTGTCGAGCATGCACGGGAGCGAGGTCATCTAGTCCTCTCCGCCCGGCCCGGCGGCTCCGAGGTCCAGCTTGCCTTCGCGGGGCTCACCGACCTCGTGGGCGACCTGCTGTCCGACGTTCTGCCCGCGCTGCCGCCGCCACAGCAGCGTGCGCTCCGAATTGCACTGCTGATCGAGGATGCCGACGGGCCCCCGCCCGATCAGCGCGCAGTCTCGGCCGCATTCCTGGGCCTCCTTCGCGAGCTTGCCACCCGAGCGCCCGTCGTCGTGGCCGTCGACGATCTCCAGTGGTTGGATCGAGCTTCCGCCAATGTCGTCGCCTTCGCGGCTCGGCGCCTCGAGTCCGAGCCGGTCGGTGTCCTCGCGACCGTTCGAGTTGGCCCCGACGAGCGCGAGCCCACCGAGATCGGCGAGGCCCTGCGCGAGGGCTTGACGCGGATGCCACTCGGCCCGATGTCGGTCTCGGCGATCTACGAGCTGACCCACGCCCGGCTCGGCTACTCGCTGACGCGCCCGCTGCTCCTTCGCGTGCACGAGACATCGGAAGGAAGACCTTTTCTCGCGCTCGAGCTGGCACGCGAGCTGCGGGACGCGAAACGTGAGATCGACTCTGACGAGCCGTTGCCCGTCCCGCACGAGCTTCGTGAGCTCGTGCTGTCTCGTCTTGCGCGCTTGTCCAGAGCAACGCGCGAGACGCTGCTGGCGGCGGCAGCGCTGGCTCGGCCGACGCTCGATCTGCTCGAGCGCGCGGAGCCCGAGAAGGCCATGAACGGTCTCCGAGCGGGCACCGACGCGGCCGTCGTCGAGCTGGACGGCGACCGCATCCGCTTCACACACCCGCTCCTCCGCTCGTTCCACTATGCGAACGCGTCACCGGCTCGGCGGCGCGCCGTCCACGGGAAGCTGGCCGACGTGGTCAGCGATCCGGAGGAACGCGCTCGGCACCTTGCTCTCGCGACCGAGGGGCCCGACGAGAGCGTGGCAGCGGCCCTGGAGGCCGCTGCCGCCGGTGCTGTTGGGCGCGGTGCCGTCCCTGCAGCTGCGGATCTCGCGGCGAGGGCGGTCGCGCTCACGATGCCGAGAGATCGGGATCGTCTTCATCGAAGACGGCTCGCAAGCGCGAGACTCGCCTTCTCGGCCGGCGACCGGGCGGTAGCCGAGCGCATGCTCGACGATGCGCTCTGCTCTGCGCGGACGAGCCGCGAGCGCGCGGAGACGCTTCTCGAGCGAGGCCTGGTTCTCGGCTCCGAAGACCTCAGAGCCGGGCTCGCTCTCTTCCGCGAGGCCGCAGCCGAGCCCCTCTCGGACGAACACCTCCGGGCCTCGATCCTCATGCGGCTGGCGCTGCGCGAAGGCTACTCCGGTGAGGGCTACGACCGGGCAAGCCAGATCGCTCAGGACGCGGTCGAGCTCGCGGAGCAGACAGCCGACGGCCAGCTGCTCGCGCAGGCGCTCTCGACCCTCGGTTACGTCGAGTTCTTCCGCGGCCAGGAGCGTCCGCACGATGTGCTGCGGCGCGCAGAAGCGCTCGAAGTCGAGGCCGGCATCACGAGCATGGACGGCGCCGTCGAGACGTATGCCGAAGTCCTCACCGACTGTGGCGAGCACGCGGCCGCTCGCGAGCGCTTCGACCGGGTCATCGCGTTCGGCCGCGCGACCGAGGACGCGGGCGTGTGCAGACCCCTCTTTCGGCTGGCCTTCCTCGAGTGGCTGGCGGGTGACTGGGATCGGGCCAGGGAGCTCGGGCTCGAGGCGCACGAGGTCGCGACGCAGAGCGGCCGGGACGCGCAGGCGCCGCTCGGAATGGTCGTCGTCGCGCTCGTCGACGCGATGCGAGGCGACGTTCGGTCCGGGACGGACCGCACGCTCGAGGCCCTCGCCGCGACCGATCGCGCGGGGCGGCATTCCGGTTGGCCGCGGAGCGCCCTCGCATTGATCCAGCTGTCACTCCAGCGATACGAACATGCGTATTCGTTGCTCGAGCCGTACTTCACGCGCATCGAGGGGCTCAGCGCGACATTCCCCGAGACACATCAGAGCGATGCCGTGGAGGCACTCGCCGAAAGCGGTCGCTTGGACGAGGCGCGGGCCCTCCTGGCTCCGCTCGAGGACGCAGCCGGCAGGCTCGACGTGCCGTGGGCGGTCGCGGCGGCGGCCCGCTGTCGTGGTCTCCTCGATGCTGCGACCGGGAAACTCGACCCCGCAGAGGTGTGGCTCGAGCGTGCGGTCGCCGTTGGCGAGACGGCAGGGCTTCCGCTCGAGCATGGCCGCAGCCTCCTCGCCCTGGGAACGATTCGGCGACGGGCGCAGAAGAAGGCGGCCGCGCGCGAGGCGTTGAACGAAGCACTCGATGTCTTCGAGCAGCTCGGTGCCCGACTCTGGGCCGACCGGGCGCGACGCGAGCTGCGTCGGATCGGTGGACGCGCAACGCCCCGCTCTGAGCTCTCGGAGACCGAGGCGCGGATCGTCGAGCTGGTAGCGGTCGGGCGGTCGAACAAGGAAGTGGCGTCAGCACTTCACCTGAGCCCGAAGACGGTGGAGTGGAATCTGTCGAAGATCTACCGCAAGCTCGGCATCCACTCGCGGACGGAGCTCGCCGCCACGCGAAGCACGGAGACGTAGGGCAAGTCCGGGGACATCCCCGGTTGGTCGGATCGCCGACCTCTCGTAGCCTCGAGCTGTGAGGACCTTTCTGGTCGAGCGGTACCTGCCAGGAGTCACACCCGAGCAGCTCGATGCTGCAGCGGCACAGCTCGCACACGCCTCTGAGGAGCTCTCGGCGAGCGGGGTCTTGGTCAAGTACGTGGGCTCGACCGTGATCCTGGAAGAGGAGTCGTGTCTGTCCCGCTTCGAGAGCGAGGGCGCGGACGATGTCCGTCGAGCATGCGAGCACGCAGGTATCGCCTTCGCGCGAATCGTGGAGACACGTGACCTCCCTTCGGAAGAGGGGGAACGATGAAGAGACACATTCGGATCGGCGCACTGCTCTCCGCGTCGCTTCTCGCGGTCGTCGCGATCGTCACCGTCGTGGCCACCGCAACGGCAGGCGCGCCCGATACACGCAACGTGAACGGCACGATCTGGGTCGCGAACCGCGGCGCGCACACGATTCGCGCTTTCGATGCCGCAACCGGAACCGTCCTGCAGACCGTGCCCATGGCCGCGAGCTCGCAGCCCGGCGACCTCGCGTACGCAAACGGCAAGCTGTACGTCGCCGAGGAGTTCGGGAGCGCGCCTGCGATCGCGATCGTCGATCCCGGCTCGGGCGTGGTGCTGAAGCGATTCCCGATCGGCCCGTCGCCTCCGGCGCCCTCGTCGCGTCCGCATCACGTGCACGCGAGCAACGACGAGCGGCTCGTGGCGTTCGGCCTCTACGGGACTGACCTGGTCGCAGTCGTCGACACCGGGACGGACACGCTGCTCGGCCCGTGGGACACGAACCCGGCCACCACCAACGCCAGAGCACATGCCGCGGTGTTCTCGAGGAACGGGAAGACGCTCTACGTCGCGAGCGACGCGTCGAACGAGATCGTCGCGCTCGACCCGAGAACCGGCGCGATCTTCTGGCGGATGGATGTGCCAGGTGCACACGAGCTCGCCGTGATGCGAGACGGGAAGACCGCATTCGTCGCCCGCCGAACGGCAAACCGGGTCGCCCTGGTCGACCTCGTGAACCGGACGTTCACGGACGTCCTGGAGCTCGGCCTTCCGGACACGCTGAGGCTGTCGAAAGGCGACAGGCGGCTGACGATCGGACTTCGAACGTCGCCGGCTCAGGTCGCCGTCGTCGACACGCGCACGCTCGTGTACGAGCTCGTGCCTATCGGCCCGCTGCTCGATCCGACCACGATTGCCGGCCATCAGTGGACGTCACGGAACGGGCGGTATACGTTCGCCAGCTTCGAGGGTGGATCGGCCCCGGGAGTAGCCGTGATCGATCACCGCGCGGGAACGTGGTCGTGCAGTCGCTCGACTATCCCGGCAGACCGCACGGAGCGGATCTCGAGCCGGCCTGGAGAGACGAGGAAGTGCAGGACGAGTAGTCGGGGAAGGGGTCTTGTCCCCACGCTCTGCCGTGGGGACAAGACTGCCTGCACTACGCCGTCGCGAACGCCTGCAGCTCGCGGCGCAGATCCTTGATCTCGTCGCGCAGCTTCGCCGCGTACTCGAACCGCAGCTCCTCGGCCGCGAGGTACATCTCTTCCTCGAGCGTGACGACGAGCTTCTCGAGCTCGTCCGGAGTCATCCCTTCGACCTCGACCTTGCCTCGGCGACGTCGCGACGGGACGTTCGGCGACTCGAGCGAGAGCAGCTCGGTGATGTCGGAGACGCCCTTCACGATCGTCTCCGGCGTGATCCCGTGCTCCGCGTTGTACGCGAGCTGCACCTCGCGGCGGCGGTTCGTCTCCTCCAGTGCCCCCTGAATCGCCTCGGTGACCTTGTCCCCGTACAGCAGCACGCGACCGTTGATGTTGCGGGCGGCGCGTCCGATCGTCTGGATGAGGGAGGTCTTGCCGCGGAGGAAGCCCTCCTTGTCGGCGTCGAGGACGGCGACGAGCGAGACCTCCGGGAGATCGAGGCCCTCGCGGAGCAGGTTCACGCCGACGAGGACGTCGTACTCGCCGAGCCGGAGCTCGCGGATGATCTGGATCCGCTCCAGCGTGTCGATCTCGGAGTGGAGATAGCGCGCGCGGATCCCCGCCTCGAGCAGGTAGTCGGTCAGATCCTCGGCCATCTTCTTCGTCAGGGTCGTGACGAGGACGCGCTCGCCGGCCTCCTCGCGCCGGCGGATCTCGTTCATCAGGTCGTCGATCTGGTTGCGCGTCGCGCGTAGCTCGACCTCGGGGTCGACGACTCCTGTCGGCCGGATCAGCTGCTCGGCGATGACGGTCGAGCGCGACAGCTCGAACGCCCCGGGCGTCGCCGAGAGAAAGACGAGTTGAGGCACCTTGCCGAGGAACTCGTCGAAGCGGAGCGGGCGGTTGTCGAGGGCGGACGGGAGCCGGAACCCGTAGTCCACGAGCGTCTGCTTTCGCGAGCGGTCGCCCTCGTACATCCCGCCGAGCTGCGGCACGGTCTGGTGCGACTCGTCGACGAAGATGACGAAGTCGTCCGGGAAGTAGTCGATGAGCGTGAACGGGTGCGAGCCCGCCGGCCGCCCCTCGAGCACGCGCGAATAGTTCTCGATGCCGCTCGTGAAGCCGAGTTCTCTCAGCATCTCCATGTCGTACTCGGTGCGCTGGCGGAGGCGGTGCGCCTCGAGCATGCGTCCCTCTGTCTCGAACTTCGCGACCTGCTGCTCGAGCTCGACCCGGATCTCGTCCACTGCCCGTTCGATCGTCGGCCGCGAGGTGATGTACTCGGTCGCCGGCCAGATCGCGAGGTTGTCCATGCGCGCGTACACCTCGCCCGTGAGCGGGTCGAAGTGCGTGATCTGCTCGACCTCGTCCCCGAAGAACGACACGCGGTACGCCGTCTCGCCGTTCGCGGGCTGGATCTCGACGAGGTCGCCCTTGACGCGGAACCGGCCGCGCCCGAGCACCGTGTCGTTCCGCACGTACTGGCTGTCGATGAGCTTGCGGAGGAGCGCGTCGCGATCGTGCTCCTCACCCACCTCGAGCACGAGCAGCCGCTCCCGCCACTCCTCCGGCGACCCGAGCCCGTAGATGCACGACACTGACGCGACGACGACCACGTCGCGCCGCGTCAGCAGCGAGGCGGTCGCCGAGAGCCGAAGCCGCGCGATGTCGTCGTTCTGGGACGAGTCCTTCTCGATGTAGAGGTCCGCTTGCGGGACATACGCCTCGGGCTGGTAGTAGTCGTAGTAGGAGACGAAGTACTCGACCGCGTTGTCCGGGAAGAACTCCCGGAACTCGTTGCAGAGCTGCGCCGCGAGCGTCTTGTTGTGGGCGATGACGAGGGCGGGGCGCTGGAGTCTCTCGATCGTCCAGGCCATCGTGGCGGTCTTGCCCGTACCGGTCGCTCCGAGCAGCGTCTGGAAGCGGTTCCCGGCTTGGATCGACGCCGCCATCTGCTCGATCGCGCGCGGCTGGTCGCCGGTTGGCGCGTACTGGTCGGTCGTCTTGAAGGCGCGCTCCACGCGGCCAAGCGTAGCCGCGTCGGACACGCGGAACGCCCGCCCCGTTTCACCGCGCCGGCCGAATCTTGATCGGATGTTGAGCGAGTGCCGGGAGCCTCGGCTCCATGCCTCGCATCCGAACCTGGAAATGGCGCCGTCCCGCCTTCGTGGCGGCGGCAACGGCTGCCGCGCTCGGCTACGCGCTCGTAGGTCAGGGCAGCGCCGGAGCGAGCGACGGGTCGAGGCGGGCAACGCCCGTTCCGATCCTCATGTACCACGAGCTCGCCGATCCGCCCCCGGACGCTCCGTATCCGGAGCTCTACGTGAGGCCGTCGGACTTCCGAGGACAGCTCGACTGGCTCGAGCGTCACGGCTATCACGCCGTCACGCTTCGCGCCGTCTGGGAGCACTGGCACGGCGGCAGCCGACTGCCGTCGCGGCCGATCGTCATCTCGATCGACGATGGGTTCCGCAGCACGGCGACGGTCGCGCTCCCTGCGCTGCACCGCCGGGGCTGGCCCGCGGTCCTGAACCTCGCACTCCACCATCTGGACGTCCGCTGGGGCCTCTGGAGCCGTGACGTACGGGCAATGATCTCGAGCGGCTGGGAGCTCGCCTCGCACACGCTCACCCACCCCGATCTCACGCGTGTCGGTGACGCGCAGCTCGAACGCGAGCTCAGGGGCTCGCGACGGGTGCTCCAGAGCCGATTCCGCGTTCCGGTGGACTTCCTCTGCTACCCCTCGGGACGATACGACGGCCGGGTCGTCGCCGCGGCCGAGAAGGCCGGCTACCTCGGCGCGACAACCACGCTCCACGGGCTTGCACGCGTCGACGAGCCGTACACCCTGCGCCGCGTTCGGGTGAACCGCAGTGACGGGGTGCCGGGCCTCGCGTCGACGCTGGCGAGAATGCGGACGGCCGAGGTCGGCTCGTAGCTCTTGTGCCGATCGCCACTAGAGTTGGCGGCATGACGCTCCGCGGCGCGATGGGAATCCTGGTTGCGCTGGCGTCGGGAGCAGCGTCGCCGGAGACCGTGGCAATGCCGCCTCGGCAGGCGGCGACGCGACCGGTACTCGATCCACCCGGCGCGCTCGTGTGCAAGCTCCCGCCCCAGGCGAAGAAGCTGCCGGCCACCGCGCGGCGCGGGCTCGTCCAGCACCTCCAGCAGTACCCCACCGTCAGGCTCGCGACGCCCGGCAGCGCGAGCGAGCACGCTTCGTGCTCGAGCAGCTCGTCTCGGCGTCGAGAGAGGGCAACTGGCGGAACCTGAGCGCTGTCGCGCGTGCGGGCTACGACACGCGAACCGCCCCGCGTAAGCCCGGCGACACGTCGATCCGGTACTTCCATGCCGAGCGCGACCAGGAACGCACGCCACGCCATCGTGAACGCGCGCCGCCCGAAAGCGCTGATCTACGCGAACGCGCCTGGACGACCGCTGACGCTCGTCGGCGCGATGTGGAGCACGCGCCGCGGAGAGCGCGGCCCGACACCGGCCGGGCCGATCATGCGCTGGCACTCGCACGTCATCTGCTCGGACGGGAAAATCCGCCGGGCCTCAAGCCGCCGGCGAACGGCGTGTGCCCACCCGGAACGAGCATCCGGCAGGGCCGGAGCGAGATGCTCCATGTCTGGTTCACCCGTGATCTCCGGAGCGCATTCGCGATCCGCGCGCCCGAGCCGGAGCTCTGTGCTGCCGGCCTCCTCCCGCGCAGTCGCTGCGCCTAGTACAGCTGAGGTCGCCTCGCACGTCGTCCGGCTCGCCGGCGGGTTACAGTCGCGCCCGGGAGGAGGGGTCGATGCGGCTATCACGTCTGTTCTGCGTCCTTTTCGGACTCGTGCTCGGGCTCGTGCTCGTGCTCCCGACGGGTGCCGGCGCCGACGGCCGGACGATCCACGTCCGCAGCAGCGCGCAGTTCGCGAAGGCGGTCGCCGCGCTCCGCGACCGTGGCGGCACGATCCGGCTCCATCGCCGCCACTATCGAGAGCTCGTCGTACGCAGTCGCTCCACGAGGCCGCTGCGCATCGTCGGCGAGCGCGGAGTCGTCGTCGAGAGCCTTGTGCTCGAGCGAACCCGGAACGTCACCGTCCGACGGGTGACGATCGCCCCGCTGACGCAGGACGCATGGCTCAAGATCTATGGGTCGAGGCGCATCGAGCTCGACGACATCCTCGTGACCGCGGCACGGACCCGCTATCGGGCGACCGTGCACATCCCGAGCTCGAGCCACGTCCTCATCCGCCGTAGCGAGTTCCGGCGCTGCGGCGACCGCTCGCCGCTCTTCTCGAACTGCGTCCACCTCCAGCAACGCGCGAGGCACATCCGGATCGTCGGCAACTGGTTCCACGACTGCCGCGGCTGCGACTTCATTCACGGCCATTTCGGCTACGGGCTGACGCTGCGCGGGAACCGCTTCGAGCGCGCGCTCCCGTGCCGGATGAACCGGCACCGCTGCGGGCACCAGGACCTCGTTTCGCTCTGGTCCGGCAGCAAGCTGCTCGTCGAGGAGAACACGTTCGGCGTGTACAGGCGCGGCGCCGCGCAGCTCTACCTCATTGGCGCGGTCGATCGCGTGACGATCGTGAACAACGTGTTCAAGGGCACCGACCGGCGCGTGCCGGGCTACCAGGCGAGGGTCGCGATCATCGTCGGCAGCAAGAGGATGAAACGCGTGCCGCGCCGCGTCCGGATCGTGAACAACACGATCCTCACCGGGGCGAGGCGCATCGACGGCTACGCGGGCTCGATCCGGATGAGCGGTGTCTACTGGCGCCTGCAGCGGCACAAGCGGCCGCTGCTCGCGAACAACGTCATCGGCCTCGTCGAGAACCCGCACCACGTGTGCAGCGTCACGCGCGCCGCGATCTCGAACGTCGTCCTCCGCGGGAGCCGTTGCCTCGGCTCCAACCGCCTCGGCCAAGCCCACCTCGACGGGTTGGGCCGCCCGACGGCCAGGTCGCACCTGCTCATCGACCGGGCGAACCGCCGCCTCGGCTCGCCGCGCGACATCATCGGGCGGCGGCGCGACGACCGCCCCGACATCGGGGCGTACGAGTACAGCGCCCGGAAGCCCTCGGGCTGAGACGGCACGGCGCCGTCAGCCGAGGGCCTGCTCGAGATCGGCGTCCGTCAGCTCGCGACCGGTCGCTGCGAGGCGTCTCTCGGCGAGCGCGACGAGCTCGTCGAGTCCGCCGCAGATCTGGCAGGAGTAGGTTCGAACGGTCCCGTCGACGCCGCCCGAGACGATGAGCCGGCCCGACGGGTCGAAGCCGGTCGCCGTGAATGGGCCCTCGTGGCCTTGCAGGCGTAGCACGGGCGAGTCGGCGCGGTCGTCCCACAGCGCCGCCCGTCCGGCGGCGGTCAGCAGCCAGCGCCCGTCAGCGCTGAAATCGACGTCGCGCACTTCCGAGTTGTGATGGAGGATGCGCAGCTGCTCTCCGGTGGAGCCGTCCCAGACACGCACGTCGTGGTCGCGGCTCGCGGTCGCGACGAGCTCACCGTCGTCCGAGAACGCCACGTCGAGGACGCGGTCGCGATGTCCTTCGAGTGTCGTCGTGCCGCCCGCGCTGCTCAGGTCGACCATATTCCCTCGGATCGTCGCGCGAGCCCCGTTCGGGCCCGTGATCTCGCGGGAGGCCTTGTCCGCGCGTTCCACGTCGAGGCTCTCCCCTGTCGTCGCATCGAGTGTGTGCATCCGTCGATCCCGGGTGACCGCGCGAATCTCGTCGCCGAGCGACTCGACCGCGAGGACTGGTACCCCGAGGGTCGACAGCGGATCGAGCTTCGGCTGGTAGAGGGCATCCCAGACCCTCGCGGTGCCGTCCCTTCCAGCCGTTACGACTGCGCTCCCCGCTGGCCCCTTGAACGCTGCCGAGGCCACCCAATCCCGATGGCCGGTGAGCGCCAGGAGTGGCACACCCGTGTCGGCTTTCGAGACGCGCACGGTTCCGTCTCTGCTCGCGGTGACGACGTGCTCACCGTCGGAGCTGAAGTCGATGTCCGTGAGCGCAACCGCGTCTCCCGCGATGCTCGGTGTCGCCTGCCCGTCGGCCACCCTCCAGATGCGTCCCACTCCGTCTGTGCTCGCGGAGGCGACCGAAGCGGCGTCAGGGCTGAAGTCGACAGCCACCGCGTGTCCCTTCTGGTCGGCGAAAGTGCGCAGGAGTCGTCCGCTCTCGGTGGCCCACACCCGAACCGTGCCATCTGCCGCCCCAGTCACCAGGCGACTGTTGAGTCGAGAGATGTCGGCGGACTCGACTCCGGGATGCGCGAAGCTGCGCAGGACCTCGCCCGTTCCCACCGCGATCAAACGTGCGCGGCCGTCGTCGATCACGACCGCGCGAGTGCCGTCAGGTGAGATCTCCGCACGCCCCACGCCCTCGATCCCGGGAACGATGTTCGTCTCACCGTCAAGGCGTGCGACGCGAACGCGGCCGTCTTCTCCCGTGAGCACAGCTGTCCCACCGGTCGCGAACGAGACGCGGCTGGACGGGCTGCCACTAGAGATCCGAGTGCTCTCCCCGGTGCGCCTGTCGGTGACGGTCACCACCCCATCGCCGGTGGCGGCGATCATCTCGTCGCCACGCAACGTGGCTCCGAGCAGCGGGGCTCCTGCGTCCACGACGTCCCTCTGGCGAGACGCCAGCAGTGCGCTTCGGAGCGCTCGCTCGGCGGTCTCGGATGGCGCGAGTCGAGCAGCGGTGAGCGCGAGCAGGAGACTCCGTTCCGGATCGGCCTCGAGTCCGGCGGCAGACAGCGCCTCGAGCTGATGGGCTCTGGCCTCGCGCGCCTGCTCCTCGGCCTCCGACCGCTGTGAGAGCGCGTAGGCGGTCACCGCGCTCATCGCCGCCAGCAAGATCGCCCCCACCACGATGACCGCTAGGAGCCGCCGGTGCCGCCGCTCGGCCGCTTCCCGTTCGTGCTCGAGCTCACGCTCCGTCTCGTGAGCCGCACGCCACGCGAGCATCGGCTGCGCGAGCACGTCGTGGAAGATCTCGTACCGTGACCCGCCGCCCTCCTCGAGCGAGCGCAGGATGCGCCGATTCGTGAGTATCGAAAGCACGGGCTGCAGCTCGGCCGGTGGTACCTCGCCGAAGTCGACGAGATCCGGCAACTCGTGGGCGATCTTCGTACCCGACGGCGTGACGAGGTGGTTGAAGAGCCGCGCGGCGACGTCCTTCTCGCTCGGCGTGAGCTCGTCCATCGCGCCCTGGAGGTGCTCCTCGACGATCTTCTGCGCACCCCCGAGGCGCTCGAGAGTCTCGAGCCGAAGCAGGTCCGAGCCCGCGAGACGCTCCTCGTCCCAGAGCCGCTGCATGACGACCTGGAGGTACGGCGCTTCGATTCGCGCACCGTCGGCGACTCCTTCGACCGCACCGAGCCCGCCGAGGGGGGCGGGCTCGATCTGCCCTGCGCCGACCTCCTCGAGCACACGCTCCACGAGCTCCGCCTCGACCGCGACGTCGCTCCCGGTCAGCTCGTTGAAGCGCTCGACGGGACGGACGATCGCCGCCTGCGCGGCCGCGCGATCGAGGCGATCGAGCCGCAGCGTGTTCGCGAACAGGCCGGGGATGCGGCCCGTAAAGCGGTCGAGCTTGGCGAGCGAGTCCTCGCGGAGCGACACGAGCACGTTGACCCGGAGTGGCGCCGCGAGCACGGACGGCAGCGCCTCCGCAAAGGTTCCGGGTCCGCTCTCGTCGGCGTGGTAGAGGAAGTACTCCTCCGCCTGGTCGAGGACGAGGTAGACATCGCGCTCGGACTGCGCGTGCTCGAGGGCGGCGACGGCGGAGCCGTTGCGTCCGCCCCCGTACGCGGCGACCGCCTCCGCGAGCGCAGCCTCGGGATCCTCGCTCCAGCGCGAGAAGACGACGACGAGTGGCTCCTCGGGTAGCTCGCGCAACGAGCGCGCGACCGAAGCCCGGAGGAGCGACGACTTCCCGACCCCGCTCGGCCCGTAGAGAACGGTGAGCCGCGAGGCGATGAGGTTGGCGACGACGATCTCGTTCTCGCGCTCCCGGCCGAAGAAGAGGAGCGCATCGACTTCCGAGTCCTCGAAGGCGCTGAGGCCCTTGTACGGCGACGTGGGGACGCTGTTCACGCAGCCTCCCTCGCCTGCGGCTCGGTCGCGCGGGAGCGCCCGGTTTCCCCCGCGAGCCCGCTCAGTCTTTTCCCTAGGCGTTGACGCCGCTGCTGCGCGTCGGCGCGTCTCTTCGGGGGAACCCTCCGGTTCCCCCGAGCCCTCTCCTGGCGGCATGACTGCGTCACGCCGCCTCCAGCCTCTGCTCGAGCAGCTCGACGTACGCCTGCGGGTCGACGTCGAGCGCGGCGACGTCGAACCCCCGCCAGAACGCCTGGGCGAGCATGCTCGGAGACCCCTGGACCGCCCACGAGCGATAGCCGACGGGCCGGTCGCCCCAGATCCGGCTCACGATGAGCCGCAGGTTCCAGTCGGCCGGCTCGTAGCCGAGGAAGAGGAAGTGGCTACGTCTCAGCTTCGCGGCGAGCGAGACCGGAACGACCGCCGCGAGCTCGGAGCGCCCGAGGTAGTCGATGTAGTCGTCCTCCGTGATGACGAAGCTCTCCCACTCGCGCTCGGGAAGCGGATCGACCGCGCCGTGGAGCTTGAGCAGGATCGTCCGCCGGTCGAGCGAGAGCTCGGTTGCGTACGTGTTGGGGACGTCGATCGGGCGCGGCGGCTCGCCCGGTGGACGGTGCCAGAAGCGCCCGCGGTGTGATCCGCTGGCCACGTACGCGACGATGTCGACCTCCTCCCCCGCCTCCTCGAACGCCCGCTCGAGGGCGAGGTCGTAGTTCGTCGTCACGATCAGCTGGTGCGGGGCGCCTCGATCCCGCAGCAGCGCCGGAAGCCGGGCGAGGAAGCGGTGCAGCGGGCCTGGCTCGACCGCGGCCTCGAACAGCGTGTGCAGCTCGTCGTAGAGCGGCCCGAAACCCTGCATCGTGGCGACGTACTGGGAGATCCGGGCGAGGTCCACCGGGCGGTCGTCCGGTACCTCGAATGCCCGCGCCAGGTGCGCAGCGAGGTCGCGGGCGCCGTCGTGGCCGATCACCGGGACGACCCGCCCGGCGAGGATGGCCTTGACGATCTCGCCGTCCGCATCGGCTCCACCGTTTGCCGAAGCAGGGCCGGCGATCGCGGCCCCGTGCCGGAGGATCTCCGCCTGCAGCCGCTTGAGCTCCGGTCCAGGCTCGATCCCGAGCTCGTCGACGAAACGTGTTCGCGCGTCCTGGTAGACGTCGAGCGCCTCCGCCTGCCGGCCAGACCGGTAGAGGGCGAGCATGAGCTGGCGTCGGAACGTCTCGCGCAATGGGTGCTCGCTGACGAGCCCCTCGAGCTCGCCGACGACGTCACCGTGGCGACCGAGCTCGAGGTCAGCCTCGATCCGCTCTTCGTGCGCGACCACCCGCAGCTCCTCGAGCCTCCGGATCTCGGGCTCCGCGAAGCGCTCGAACGTGAACTCGGCCAGCGCGGGGCCGCGCCAGAGCGCGAGCGCGCTCTCGAGCAGCTCGCAGCGAGCCTCGGGAGCGGCTCTCCGCGCGGCGCGCAGCTGCGCCTCGAAGCGGTTCGCGTCGACCTGCTCCGGCGTGATCCGCAACAGATACCCCGGCGCCTGCGTCACGAGGACGTCGGGGCCGAGCTCCCGCCGCAAGCGCGAGATCGCATTCTGGAGCGACGTCGTCGCCGTTCTCGGCGCCCCCTCGCCCCACACCTGATCGACGAGGCGGTCGGTGGCCACGACCCGTCCCGCCTCGAGCAGCAGCACGGCGAGGAGGGCCTTCTGGCGCTGCCCGCCGATCGCGACCGGCCCGGCCTCTCCTTCGACCTCGAGCGGGCCCAGTATCCGGAAGTCAAACGTCACGACTGACAGTAACCCTGAGAAACGTCGAATGTCCAGGGGTTCCGTGGCTCCTTTCGCATGCGCGGGTCTCCTCGTGATCGTGGTCCGCCCATGAGACGCGACGGCGCTCAAGAGCCGCTCAAGGACGTTTGCGGGCCGTTGGTGAGCCGCACTCGTCGTCACCGCGATGGACATCGCCGGTCACCGCGACCAGCAGCGCCTGCGCTTCTCGGTCGAGAACTCTTGAGCGCTTCTTGAGCGCTCGCTCGGAACGTCTGCGGCAATGGCGGCTCGAATCCACCTGTCCGCGCGCACCTTGGCCTCGGCCGCGGTGCTGCTGCTCGCACTCCTGGCACCCGCTTCAGCTCCCGCACGCGCCGAGGACGAGCCGGAGGGACGAGCGCCGACGCCGACCGAGCTCAAGCCTTCGGTCGAGGCGGCGTTCCCGCGCGAGAGCTACGCGCCGGGCAGAACGGCGAAGCTGGTCATCTCGAACCGCGCTCGGAGCCTGACGCTCCAGGTGTTCCGTATCGGGCCCGAGCGCATCATCACGCGCAGCGACAGCACGATGCGCGGGGTCGCGGTCGCACCGAAGCGCTCGATCGGCCCGAGCAGCGGGCGGCGGATCGTCGAGATCCGGATCGGGAACTGGCCGAGCGGGCTCTACTTCGCGCGGCTCGCGGCGTCCGACGGGCGAGGCGGCTTCGCGCCCTTCGTCGTTCGGCCGCGGCGCCTCGGCGAGCATCGGGCTGCGCTCGTGATGCCGACACTTACGTGGCAGGCCTACAACCTGCGCGACGACGATGGCGACGGCAAGGGGGACTCGTGGTACGCGAATTGGAAGCACAAGACCGTTCGCCTCGGCCGGCCGTTCCTCAACCGCGGCGTCCCGTACAACTTCCGGCGCTACGACCTGCCGCTCCTGCGCTGGCTCGCGCAGACGGGGCGGGAAGTCGACGTGCTCTCGCAGTCGGATGTCGAGGCCGCGAGCCCGCGTGTGCTCGCCGGCGCATACCAGCTGCTGGTCTTCCCCGGCCACCACGAATATGTCACGCGGCGGGAGTACGACGTCGTCGAGCGGTACCGGGATCTCGGGGGCAACCTCATGTTCCTCTCGGCGAACAACTTCTTCTGGCGCGTCGACAGACGTGGCCAGCTGATTGAGAAGACGGAGCTGTGGCGGAAGCTCGGCCGGCCCGAAGCGGCACTCATCGGCGTCCAGTACCGCGCGAACGCCCGCCACCGGGCGCCGTGGATCGTCCGAGCGGCACCCGCGTGCTCCTGGGTCTTCGCGGGACGGGCCTGCGCCATGGGTCGCGCTTCGGATTCGGCGGGATCGAGATCGACGAGACCGTGGCCGCCTCCCCGCGCGGCGTACAAGTGCTGGCGGAGATTCCGGATGTCTTCGGGCCCGGATTCACGGCACAGATGACCTACTACGAGACGCCCGCCGGAGCGAAGGTGTTCGCCGCGGGAGCGTTCTTCTTCCACCGCCTGCTCGAGACGGATCGACAGACCGCGCGAATGGTCGAGAACCTCTGGAACCGCCTCGCGCCGGGCGCTTGAGCGGTTCTTGAGGGGAAGCACCGACACTCGCGCCATGAACGAGCAGCCATCGAGCTCCGAAGACCTGATCGTCGAGATCGCCCGCTATCTGGCAGCGGTCGATCTCTTCCGCGCCGAGCAGTGCGAGCCCACGTGGCGGCGCGAGCTCGTCGCGATCGCCGTGGAGGAGCGCGCGACGACCGAGGTCGCGGGCGTGTCCTCTGCTCACTGACTCATCCACCACGAGGAGGAGAAATGTCCCGCAAGATCGTCCCCTGCGCCGTTCTCGCCGTCCTGGCCGCACTCGTGGCGAGCAGCGGCGCCACTTCCGCGGGCGGCGCGTCATCCGACACGGCGCTTCTCCGCACGTACCAGCCGGTTCTCGTGTTCCATCCGGTGGAGCCGTTCCGGCCGACCAAGGTCCAGTCGTTCGTCGACGACTCGGAGCTCGAGCGGTTCACCGGCTCGAGCCCGCAGCAGCTTCCGCTCGATGCTTTCTGGACCGTCGTCGACCCGGATCCCGACGCCGACGCGCTGCCGGCTCCCACGCCCGGCGCCTTCTTCCGCCTCGACCAGATCGGCTGCGAGGCCGACGCAGCGCTCGCGGGCCGCGATTGCTACGCCGCCGCCTTCGAGGCCGGCAACGACCATCCGGCGCTCTACGGCCGCGTCGTCCGCACGGACGCTCGGATCGTCCTCCAGTACTGGCTCTTCTACTACGACAACCCGCTCCTCCTGCCGCCGACGCCCGTCGGCGCGTTCTGGCAGTCGCACGAAGGCGACTGGGAGGTCGTCAACGTCGTCCTCGGAGCGGACGAAGAGCCGCTCGAGGCCGCGTACAGCCAGCACTGCTCGGGCCAGCGAAAGCCGTGGGCCGGCGTCGCGAAGTCGCCCGCAACAAGCTCGCATCCAGTCGCCTACGTCGGGCTCGGCTCGCATGCGAACTACTTCGCGCCCGGGGCCGGCCCGTTGGGCGCGGTGCCGATCAGCCCGGCCTGCATCCCGACTGCCGTGGCGCCGATCCTCCCGCTCCTGCCGTTCCTCCAGGTCGTCGATCAGGTGGTCGACGGCTCGAGCGCCGGCGCAGTCGTCGGGCCACCCGCGAGCGGCTTCCAGCCGGCCACGATCAATCGCATCGAGGGCAAGCCGTGGTCGGTGTTCGGCGGCCGCTGGGGCGAGTCCGAGTACTTCTTCACGCCCATCCCGCTGGGGCCGATCCCGGCGGGCGCCGTGCCAGTCGGGCTTGCGCCGGCGAGCCCGGCGAACCAGCAGAACTGGAACGTCGCGACCGTCCTCGGCTGGCCCTCCGCGCCCTAGCCGTCGGCGGCTCCTAGGTGTCGACGACCTGCACGATCGGGGCCCCGGGCGGGGCTCCCGATCGTGTCCCGCTCAGGTCGCGGTTGAACTCTTGTCCGCTTGGCCTGGCGGGTCCGCGTTGCCGCCCTCCGTCTCGAGTGCCGGCATGCCGCCGGTCGGGAGCTTCGTGAAACGCTCGAAGAACCCGGAGAAGAAAGCGAGGATGCCGTAGTAGGCGAAGTCCCTCTCGTCACCCGGGGTCTCCGTCTGGAGAATCCCGCTCGCGAGCAGGAAGAACGTCGCCACGCCGAAGATCCCGCCTACGAACGGTCGGTAGATCCCGAGCCAGCGCACGTTCGCACGTCCCGACCTCGAAATCGAGGACGAACTTCCCGCTAAGAGCGACGCCATGCGCGAGAGCACGCTGAGGAACGCGCCGAGTGCGCCCGCCAGGACGCTGATGACGAAGAGCTGGACCTCGCCCCAGTGATCCGGTGCCCCGCCGTCGAGTCGGTCGACAGGCCACGTCGGCCGCAACAATCACGCCCGTGACGACAGCGATCGCTATCAGCCCTATCACCATTCCCCAGAAGAACAGGATCTTCGCCTGGCCGTTCCCGGTCCGTCGGTAGAAGAGCTCGATGTTGTCGAGCTCCTTCGCGCTGATGATCGACGAACTGTTTGCACTCTGCGTGGTGGGCCCAGTTCGGCTTCGGTGGCCCGACTGGTGGAGCTGGGTCGCGGCCCCACTCCCTGTCGACGAAGCCGAGCAGGTGGCTCGCGACGGCGTTGATTCGGCGGAGGGCGATCAGCTCACTCGGGCCGCGCAGGATCTCCTCCGCCCTCGCTGCGAGCGTCTCGCAGTCGTCGAGCGCTTCGGCGACCTCCGGCTCGTCCCGCGTCGCCCGGTCGGTCGCGCGATGGAATCGCGGAATGAGCTCATCGCGCCGGAAGCGCCTGGGCTTATCCTTGATCGAGAACGCGACGGCCGACGCGTCTCGCACCGACCAGTACACCGTGTGGATCTGCCCGTACTTCCCCTCGAACTGGTCCCATCTCCGATGAAACTCCTGCTCGAGACGTCGGTCCGGTTTCCGGTCGTAGAGCGCCGTCCCGTACAGCTCCTGTTCCCACGACCGGTGAGCGCGAACGAGATCCGGGAACGTCACGCCTCTCGGGCGCGCGCCGCTTGCCGGCGTTCTTGCCGTCGACGGCGGCCTCAGGCGCTGCATCCCTCTCCCTCGCCGGTGCTGTGGCCATCACGCGAACCTCCGGTTCGGCCCGCGCCGCATACGGACGATGGCCTCAGGATAGGCCAGCTCCCGGGCGGACTCAAGTGCCGATCGGCACGAAGTGACGTCTACGCGCGGAGAAAGGCCAGGACGGCCAGCACGCGGCGGTGCTCGTCCTGCGCCGGCATGAGGCCGAGTTTCCCGAAGATCGAGTTCACGTGCGTCTCCACCGTCTTCGGGCTGACGACGAGCTTCTCGCAGATCCCGCGGTTCGAGAGCCCCTGCGCCATGAGCTCGAGCACCTCGCGCTCGCGCGGTGTCAGCTCGTCCAGGGGGCCCTCCTCCCGCTTCCGGCCGAGGAGCTGGCCGATGACCTCCGGGTCGATCGCCGTGCCGCCCTTCCCGACGCGACGCACTGCGTCGAGGAAGTCGTCGATCTCGAGCACCCGGTCCTTGAGCAGGTAGCCGAAGCCCTCCGGCCGCTCGCTGATGAGCGCGAGCGCGTGCGTCGCCTCGATCACCTGTGAGAGGAGCAGCACGGCGACCTCCGGCTGCTCGGCGCGGATCTCGACCGCGGCACGTGCGCCCTCGTCCGTCTGGGTCGGGGGCATGCGGACGTCGACGACCGCGACGTCGGGCTTGAAACGCCGCACCGCCTTCGTCAGCTCGTCCGCATTCGCCGCCTGCGCGACGACGTCGAAGCCACCGTCCGAGAGCACACGCGCCAGCCCCTCGCGGAGGAGCACCGAGTCCTCGGCGATCACGATGCGCACGGGATCTCCACCACGACGCGCGTTCCCGAGTTCCTCACGCTGTCGATCGAGAGGCGGCCGCCGTGGGCCTCCACCCGATCGGCGAGCCCGTTCAGGCCCGAGCCGCCCGTCGTGTCGGCTCCGCCGACGCCGTCATCGGAGACCTCGACCACGAGCGTCCCGTTCGCGCGAGTCGCCCGCACGACGGCCCGCGACGCGTTCGCGTGCTTCACGACGTTCGCCAGCGCCTCGCTCGCCACGAAGTAGGCGGTCGCCTCGACGTCGGGCGGAAGCCGGTCCGGAGTCGCCTCCACCGTCACGGGGAACGGCATCCGCGCGGCCAGGGCCTCGAGGGCCGAGGCGAGGCCCGCCTGCGTGAGCGTCCCGGGATGGATGCCGTGCGCGAGCTCGCGCAGCTCCTCGACGGCGACCTGGAGCTGGTCCGCGGTCGATGCGAGCAACCGATCGACCTCGGGATCGGCTTCGTCCCCGAGCGCTCGCTGCGCGCTTCGCAGCTCGAGAGCGAGAGCCACGAGTCGTTGCTGGGCGCCGTCGTGGAGGTCACGTTCGATCCGCCGGCGCTCGTCGTCCGCGGCGGTGACGATCCGCGCCCGCGACTCCTGGACGGTCTCCAGCTGCGCCCGCACCTCCGCGTGCAACCGCGCGTTGACGAGCGCGAGCCGCGCAGCGGCGGCCACTGCCTCGACGAGCTTCGGCTCCTCGCGCAGCGACGGGTCGTGGACGAGAACCGCGAGCGGCTCGCCCTCGTGCTCGATGCGCGTCACTGAGCGCCTCGGGCCGTCCTCCGCCAGCGAGAGCGTCGTGCCGCTCACGTCGACGTACTCGTCACGCTCCGGAAGCCAGAGCCCGACCTCGAGCGTGGAGTCGTCGAGCGCCCGCGCGAGCTCGTCCCGCAAGCCGTCGACCGGGGTCTCCTCGAGGTGGACGACGAGCTCGCCGACGTGCACCCGCGCCAGCCGGGCACGCAGGAGCCCCCACAGGAGCGCGATCGGGAGCGCGATGAACGCGAGGATCTGCCACCAGAAGAGGTACTCGTAGGCCAGCGGACGGTCGACGAACGTGAACACGCACTCGAAGACCGCCCGCAGCGCAACCGCGACCGCAGCGAGCAGGAGCGGAGCGAGCATCCGCCGCGCCCGCGGCGTCGCTTGGACGAGCCGGCGGACGATGAACGCGATGAGGAGCGTCGCCAGGACGCCGTAGAACACGACCACGAACGACTTCTGGAGCGCCTCGACGACCCCCTCGTCGCCCGCGACGGCGAGCAAACTTTCGCGCGGGTCCGGAAACTCGTTGAGCGCCCAGGTCCCCTCGTAGAAGAGAAGCACCGCGAGCGGGAAGCCGAACACGACGGCGTAGCCGACCTTCACGAGCGCGCGCTCGTAGCGGTCGGTCACGCGCCCCGACGGGTACGCGAGCACGGAGTGTGCGACCAGGGCGTAGCCGAGGCTGCCGAGCGCGAAGAACACCGTGAAGAGAAGCGGGTCGTGGCTGTACCGCAGCTGGCGTAGGAGGAGCGCGAAGCCCGCCGCGATCATCAACGGGCCGACGCGGTTCCCCGCGCGCCGGGACCATGCGATGAGGCCGGCGAGCAGGAACGAGAGACCGACGGCGACGATCGCGAACGATCGGGCGGGCGTCGTGAACGGGCCGAGGTTGTCGATCTGCACCTGATAGGCGAGGACGCCGAGCGCCACGCCTGAGACGGCGAGCACGATCTGGATCCCTCGCGTCCTCGACATGGGCGCATCGTCACATGGGCGCGCGGCCGAGTCCACGGGGCGGCCCCTGGTTTCGAGTTCAGGGAGAACCCCGAGACGAGTCCCAGGCCCGCCCGGTTACCGCGAAGCCCCTCTCGGCGCAGCATCGCTGCATGACCGAATCACACGACACCGGAGCCCTCGGGCCCGGAGACGGAGGTGCTCCGATGACCGCTTCGCCCCAGATCGAGCTCGCACCGGCCACGCCGAGGTCGCACCGGATCCGCGCCGACCTTGTCGAGCTCGTGCTCGCCGCGCTCCTCATCGCGCTCGTCACGGGCGCGTGGCTCGCGTTCTTCACGTTCGTCCCCCTCGACTTCACGCCCCCGAGGCCCGGATGAGCGGCGAGCTCGTCAACGACGTCCACTCGCGGCTGAACGAGACCCTGGTCGACACCGTCGTGCCGGTCGACTCGCTCGAGTCGATCGGCACGGCACTCGCCTCGGCTCGCTCCGCGGGCCGGCCGGTCTCGATCGCAGGCGGCCGCCACTCCATGGGCGGGCAGCAGTTCTGCTCGGGCGGCATCGTCCTCGACACCCGGCCGCTCTCGCGCGTCCTCTCGCTCGACGAGGAGCGCGGGCTCGTGGAGGTCGAGGCCGGGATCCAGTGGCCCGCGTTCGTGGACGCGCTGGCGGACACGCCCTGGGCGATCCGCCAGAAGCAGACGGGCGCCGACGACCTCTGCATCGGAGGTGCCGTGTCCTCGAACGTCCATGGTCGCGGTCTCACCTACGCCCCGTTCATCGCCGACCTCGAGCGACTCGTCGTCGTGGGCGCCGACGGCATCGCCCGCACCTGCTCCCGCGACGAGAACGCCGATCTCTTCCGCCTCGTCTGTGGTGGCTACGGGCTCTTCGGCGTCGTCTACTCGGCGACGCTCCGGCTCGACCGCCGCCGCAAGGTCGAGCGAATCGTGCGCCTCGCCCACGCCCACGAGCTCGAGGAGCTCTTCGCGGAGCGGATCGACGACGGCTTCCTGTACGGCGACTTCCAGTTCGAGATCGACCCCGCCTCGCCCGGCTTCCTCCAGCAGGGGATCTGCTCCTGCTACCGGCCGGTCCCCGACGACACGCCGCCCGGAGCGACGACCAAGCTCAGCGCGGAGGACTGGAACGCGCTGCTCCATCTGGCGCACTCGGACAAGACGCGGGCCTACGAGCTCTACGCGAAGCACTATCTCGCGACTTCCGGCCAGGTCTACCTCTCCGACCGGCACCAGCTCGCCACCTACGTCCCCGGCTACCACTGGGCGGGATCGAGCGAGATGATCACCGAGCTGTACGTCCCGCGGCCGCTGCTCGCGGATTTCCTGGCAGCGGCCGCACGCGACCTGCGCGCGCTCGAGGCGGACGTGGTCTACGGGACCGTCCGCCTCGTCGAGCGCGACGACGAGACCGCGCTCGCGTGGGCGCGCGAGCCCTGGGCCTGCGTCGTCCTCAACCTCCACGTCGAGCACACCGCGGCCGGGATCGAGCGCGCCGCGATCGCCTTCCGGAGGCTGATCGACCTCGCGCTCGACCAGGGCGGGAGCTTCTATCTCACGTACCACCGCTGGGCGACGCGGCGACAGCTCCTCTCCGCGTACCCACAGCTGCCGGCGTTTCTGGAAGCGAAGCTCGAGCAGGATCCGGACGAGCTCTTCCAGAGCGACTGGTACCGCTCCATCCGCGCGACGATCGCGCTCGAGGAGGCCGCGTGATCCGAGGTCTCACCGTGCTCGCGACGACCTTCCGCGGCCCCGTCCTGCCGTGCCGGCGGGAGGAGATCGCAGGCGTGGAGGCGCTCGTCTCACGACCTCCGTCCGGTCACGGACCGACCGTCGTCTTCGCGAACGCTGCGACCCCGCGCGGCGTCGAGGAGCCGTTCGTCGGTCGCTTCCTCGGCGCCCTCGCCGGCGCCGGCTTCGTCGCCGTCGCCCCCGAGCTCCCGCACGTGAAGGAGGGCGAGGTCACTCCCACGACGGTCGAGGCTCTCGTCGCGGTCTCACGCTCGGCCGGCTCCCGGGTCACGCTCGTCGGAGCCTCCACGGGCGCGGGGCTCGTCATCCTCGCCGCCGCCGATCCCCGGATCGCCCACAGGATCACCGGAGTCGCAGCGATCGCGCCCTTCGCGAGCCTCCGCAGCATCCTCCGGCTGGCGACGACCGGCTACTACGGGGGTGGGCCGTTCGACGCGGCGCCGCTCGTCGGCACCGGGGCGATGCGATCGCTCGCCGCCGCTGCGCCCGAGGACCCCGGTGTACCTGCGCTGCTCGCGAACCGCGACCCGAGAGCGCTTCGACGCTCTCTATACCGACCTCGCGGCGTCGACCCGTGCGCTGGTCGAGGAGCTCTCGCCCGTGACGCGCATCCCACACGTGCTCGCACCGGTCGAGCTCGTGTGCGCTCCCGACGACCGGTTCTTCCCGGTCGAGGAGTCGCGTGCCCTCGCGCGAGCGGGAGCAGACGTCCATCTCACCATCACCCGCGGGCTCGAGCACGTCCGCCCGCGCCGCCGGCCCGGAGTCGTGCGGGTCGTGGGCGCATTCGACCGCACGCTGCGCCGCGCTGCCCAGACCGGGCCCGAGCTCGCGCCCGTGCTCCGTCCGTCTCACGCGACGTGAGCGCGCGGCTCGGGCAGCCGGCGAGGTTCGTCGCGGTCGGAGCCGCCGGTTTCGGCCTCAACGTCGCCGCCTTCAGCGTCCTCTTCGGACTGGGCAGCGTGGTACCTCGCCGCGTCGGCGCTCGCATACCTCGTCTCCAATGCGGGGATGTACGTCGGCCACCGATACTTCACCTTCGGGCTGTCGCACCACGGCTTCCTGAGCGCGTACCTCCGCTCTGCGGTCGTCGGCGGGGTCGTCGCCGCGCTCACCGCGCTCCTCCTGGCGGCATTCGTCGAGGCGGCCGGCATGGACCCGCACCTTTCGCCAGGCGCTTGCCCTTGCCGTGCTCGTGCCGCTGTCGTTCCTCCTGAGCAAGCGCTTCGCCTTCCGGCTCGACCCTGACGCGGCGTAGGGAATCTCCCTAGACCCATCCTCCGAAATCTCATGATTTCTCCGATGAGAAATCGTGAGTTATTCCGAGGTTGAATTAGCTCGACTCTTTCAGCATCCGGCGCATGGAAAGTGAGCGCCGGAATTCTACATCGATTAGTTGCTCGTTATCCGCCCGTGACCGTGCGGTTAGGGGTCGGCTCGAGCGTGACCGGCGCATTCGAAAAACCGGAAGGGAGGGAACGATGCGCCAGGTCATTTCACTGCACCGCACGCTGGTCGTGCTCGCTGTCGGTCTGCTCGCGCTCGCGGCTCCGCTCGTCGCGTACGCGGGCGATGGCGGCCCGACGGGCAGCTGACGGGCAGTTCGACTACCGCTGACGAGGCCCGTTAACGCGGGCCTCGTTCTTGCTTGCCGTGTGTGTGTGTGTGTCGTCAGAGTCGCCCTGCGTCAGGGAGGAGGTGGCTCATGAAGGCTCGAGCTCTAATGCTGTTCTTTACGCTCGTCGCTCTGCTCGCGCTCGCGGCGCCGCTGGTCGCGCTCGCGGACGGCGGCCCAACCGGAGGCTAGGCACGTCGAGATTGTCGTAGCGCAGAGCCCGCCATCTGCGGGCTTTGCGCCTTCAGACCAGTGCGTGATCGTCCCGCAGCGCGCGAACCTCCGCAGCACCGGCCACGTTTCCCTTCTGCTCGTAGAGATCAACCGCTCGCCCGAGTGCGATGTCCGCTTCATCGGCTCGGTCGGCGAGCCTTAGCACCACACCAAGGTCGCGATGAACCTTGGCGCGCCGGTTCAGACCGTCTGTCGTCTCGGACAGACGTACGGCCTCGCGGCCCAGCCTCTCGGCGTCCTCGATCGCACCTCGATTCGCCATGACCTTCGCACGGACCGCGCGCCACAGGAACTGCGCTCCAATGTCGTCGGTGGCCGCGTGCGCTTCGGCAACGCGTGTCCATTCGTCCGCTTCGTCAAGCTGGCCCTGCATGTACAGCGCTTCTGCAAGATCACTTGCTCTGCTCGAGAGGTGGTTGTACGCGTGCATACGTTCGAGCTCATCGCAGAGGTCGCGCAGAATCCGCTCCGCCGCTGCCGGCTCGGCTCCGAGGAGCTCGACGTCCGCCGCAACTGTGGCGTAGTGCACCGTAGTCGAGGCGACCTGCCCGAGCCGGCCGTAGGTCTCCCTTGCGGAATCCAGGTACGTACGAGCGAGGTCGAACTGCCCTTGCTGCGCGGCTAGGCCACCACGAAAGCCGATCACGAGGGCTTCACCGAAGTGGTCGGCGACCTCAGCGCGCAGGAGGTCGCCATAGCGCTGGATCGCCTCCGAAACCGGCGTCGGACCGTAGTAGATCGCAGTCGCGATCTCCCCGACGCATGTTGACGCAGGCCAATCGGCACGCTTGTACGCCGCAAGCGCGCGGTCTGCATTTTCCTGCCATACACCGTATTGGCACTTGATACCGCCCTGGACGAAGCCGGCGAGTAGCCACGCCCGACCGAGCGCACGCCAGTCCCCGAGAGTTTCGAAGGTTGGAATCGCGTCCATCGCCGCGCTGAGCAATGCGTCCGCGGTCGCGCCTGGCTTGCTCAGGAGCCTGATGTACGCATGCTCGATGGAGGCACGCAGCTCCGTCCTCCGATCCCCGGCATCGTGAGACTGTTGGATTGCGGTGGACAGCGTCGCCTGCCCCGCAGCTGGGTCACCCATCGCGCGAAGACCGATTCCGAGCTCACAGAGGAACTCACGTCGAAGATCACTAGCGGGTGGAAGTAACGACGTTGCTCGTCCCAGGAGATTCACGGTTGCCGGGGCATCGTTGCGCTTCCATGCACGGATGCCCGCTGTTCCGAGCCGACGCCCGGCGTCCTCGGCAAGTGTCTGAGTGCGGCGGTCTGATTCGCCCAGTTCCGTCCGTAATCGATAGGCCTGTTCGAGGTGGTATCCGGCAAACTCGTCGAGGTCGGCGCCACCCTCCTCCCGCTCCTCGTAGCGATCGATGAAGCGCTCGTGCAGCTCCGCCCGCAGCCGCTTTGGCGCGGCGCGGTAGACCGCGTCCTGCACGAGGACGTGCCGGAAACGGAACTCGTCCTCACCCGCCGGTCTCACGAAGCCACGCGCCGCGAGCGACTGCATGTGCACGCCCGGCCGTCGGCGCTGCCTCGGGCTCGAGCAACGCGGCGACGTCGTCCAGCCGGAACTCCTTCCCGATGACCGAACCCCGCTCGAGCACCGCCCGCTCGCCCGGACCGAGCCGGTCGAGACGCGCGGCGAGCAGCGCCTGGATCGTCTCCGGCAGCGGCCGCTCGGCGAGGCCTCCCTCCAACGCGAGCGCGAGCAGCTGCTCGAGGAAGAGCGGGTTCCCCTCGGCCGTCTCGACGATGCGCGTCCGCTGGTCCGACTCGAGGATCGTGCCGCCGAGACCGTTGAGCAGCGCGTCGGTGTCCTCGGCCGTGAGTGCGTCGAGCTCGATGCGGGTTGCGTTCTCGCGTTCCTCGAGGAAAGCCGGCCGCTCTTCGAGGAGCTCCTCACGGGCGAGGCAGACGACGAGGATCGGCCCGTCGCCCTTCTCCGCGAGGTGCTCGACGAGCTCGAGGAACGTCGGCTCGGCCCAGTGGACGTCGTCGAAGACGACGACGAGCGGTGTCTCGCGCGCCCGTGCCTCGCAGAACTGGCGGAAGAGCCAGGCGATCTCGGGCGCGGGCGGCGGCGTCTCGGCGTCGAGCGCGGCGAGCACGGTGTCGCGCTCCTCGCTCTCGGCGGCCTCGGCGAGGACCTCGCGCAGCGGCCAGTACGTGATGCCTTCGCCGTAGGAGAGGCAGCGGCCCCAGAGCGTCGTCATTCCTTTCGTCCGACGTGCGAGCTCGGCAGCGAGCCGCGACTTCCCCACTCCCGGCGGCGCGACGACGAGCGCGACCCGAGCCGAGCCGCTGTCGACCGCGCGCTTGAGCGACCTTCGCAGCGCTGCGAGCTCTCGCTTCCTGCCGACGAGCGGCGCATCGAGGCGTCGCTCGAAGGCCGGCGCGAGCGGCTCGAGCTCGAGGAGGCGGAACGCGTGAACCCCTCGCGTCAGGCCCTTGATCGCGAGCTCGCCGAGCGGCTCGAGCCGGGCGACGTGGTCGATGAGACGCCCGGCGCGTTCTCCCACGACGATCTCGTCCGAGGCGGCTGACTGCTCGAGCCTTGCGGCGATGCCGACGGCCTCGCCGGTGACGAGGCGCTGTCGCACGTCCGTCGGTGTCGCGACGACCTCGCCAGCCTCGATCCCGGTGCGGATCTCGAGCGCAACGTCGTGCTCGCGGCCGAGCTGCTCGTTGAGCGCGGCGATGCCCGCGCGGATGTCGAGCGCCGCACGGGCGGCGCGAAGTGCGTCGTCCTCGTGCGAGACCGGGATGCCGAATGCCGCCATCACGGCGTCCCCGGCGTACTTCTCCACCGTTCCTCCGTGGCGGGTCAGCGCGGCCGAGACCGTCTCGAAGTAGCGCTGGAGCACCCGTCCAAGAGCTTCGGGGTCGAGCTTCTCCGCGAGCGCCATCGACTCGACGACGTCGCAGAAGAGGATCGTGACGAGCCGCCGGAACTGCATCGACGGTCTTGCGAGCGGCGTCTCCTCGAGCAGGAGCGACTCGTCCTGGCGCAGGATCGCGGCCTCGAGCTCCTTGAGCTCGGGCCCGGGGTCGATGCCGAGCTCCTCGACGAGGGTCTCGCGTGCCGCGCGGTATGCGGCGAGCGCGTCGGCCTGCCGCCCGGAGCGGTAGAGCGCGAGCATGAGCTGGGCACGCGGGCGCTCGCGGAGCGGCTGCGACTGGACGAGCGCCTCGATCTCCGCCACGAGCTCGGCGTGGCGGCCGAGCGCGAGGTCAGCGTCCACGCGCTCCTCGAGGACGACGGTGCGCAGCTCCTCGAGCCGCGCGATCTCGGTTTGCGCGAACGGCTCGTAGAGGAAGTCGGCGAGCGCGGGCCCGCGCCAGAGCGCGAGCGCCTCGCGCAGCGCTGCCTCGGCCGACTCCGGGCTGCCCGCCTGCAGCGACTCTCTCCCCTCGTCCGCGAGCCGGGTGAACCCGTGGACGTCCACGCAGTCCGGCGGGAGCTCGAGCAGGTATCCGGGCGAGCGAGTCGCAATAACCGGCCCCAGTGCCTTTCGTAGCTGCGAGATGTACACCTGAACCGCGTGCGGAGCGGACTCGGGCGTCTCGCCGGGCCACAGCGCCTCCACCAGCCGGTCTACCGAGACGACGCGACCGAGATCGAGCGCGAGCACCGCCAGCAGCGTCCGCGGCTTCGCGCCCCCGAGCGGCACCGGCTGGCCGTCCAAGGACGCCTCGAGCGGACCGAGCAGGCGCAGCTCGAGCCTGCGATCGCCCCCCTGACGCGATGCGCTCATCTCAACCCCACATGTGCCTTCTGCGACGAGCTAGCTTCTCACGCCGCAATGCCCCCGTCCACCGCTCGGACGAGGCTCGTTGAGCGGTCCTTGAGCGTCCCGGTCGACTCTGGCCTCACTCATGGACACTCGCTCGCCCGAAAGGAGACCTCATGGCTGCCTTCGTCGTCCTGCCTGCCGCCGCTGCAGGCGAACTCCCACGCCCCGGAGCCCAGCTCAACATCTTCCCCGGCTCCGCGACTCCCGCGGTGCTACCCGCAGGCGCGCCGTTCTGGATCGGCTACGGGTTCGTCCCCGAGCCGGACGAGGCGGACCCGGAGGCCCAGTGGGCACGCGACGAGGAAACGAGGTTCGAGCTGCTGGTCGACGGCGACCGGGTGTCGCTCGACACCGACCTGACCATCGAGAACGGGCGGACGGTGAGCAAGCTCAGCAGCGCCGCCTTTCCGGGTGGTCTTCCGGTGGGCTGGCATCGCTTCTCGGGCCGCTGGTACGAGGCAGGCGCTCTCGTCCTCACCAGCGAGCGCTCCGTCGAGTTCGTCGAGCGTTGAGCGCTCCTTGAGCCGACTCTATTCACATATCCAACATCAACCACATGCAACCTGACTGCGCAGCAATGGGAGGCTGGACGTGAGAACCGGAATCGGACTGTGGCTTGCACTCGCCGCCGTCCTCGGCGTGGCGCTGACGAGCACGGGCAGCGTCCACGCAAATGTGGCCCCGCGGCCCGCCGCCGAGCCCGCACCGGTTGCCTCCCTCGAGCCTGCCAAGACGGAAGCGCTCTGGCGCCGGCTCGTCGCGGCACGCCAACGCCGGACCCAGGCTCCCACCGATTGCCGGCCGCTCCGCGCAGTCTTCTGGGCGGCGACGGACTACCTGCGCCTCGCGACGAAGCTCGCGGCCACGGCATCACCCTGCGCCGAGTACTACGTCTCCGTCCCGCCGATCGTCGGGGACAAGACGAGGGTTCGGCCGAACGCGGCCCCGCGCATCCGCGCGCTCGGTCCGAACTTCCACGCGATGGCCGAGGTTCACTTCACGGCGTGGTCGCGCTGGGTCCAGACGACCGGGTCGAGCTGGCACACCGCCGGTATCACCGCGCGCGAGCGCATGGCCGCTGCGGGCTACGACGTGAGCAATGGCGACATCTGGGTCGTGAACGAGCTCTCGACGGCCGTCCGCCGTGGAACGGGCAGCGCGCGCGCGAACATCCGGGAGCTCCTGCGGGGGTTGTACGAGGGCAGCGGCCGACCGACGCGCGGGGCAGCGCTCCTCGTCGGCGTGGGCCAGCGGACGACCGACACCTCCCTCCTCCAGACGAACCTCCAGAACTGGTACTCGGACTCGGCGTTCTGGGCGGACATGAGCACGTACGTCAGCGACTGGTCGCAGGAGGTGTACGGCGACGTGCGCAGCCACGCCGTGCCCGGCGTCCCGGAAAGCGTCCGCCGCGACTACCTGAACGAGTATCTCCAGCACCCGCTCGTGCTCGCCGGAGTCGGGCCGCCCACCATCGACACCGCGCGGTCCTATCTGCAGGCGAGCTACAGCCCGCTCGCGAACGCGGCCTGGGAGCGGGAGACGGGCTACGGCTGGACGATGGTGCCCGCAGAGCAGATGGCCGCGTACGTGTCCTCGCAGGTTCATGCCCTCCGCTACTTCAGCGCCACGAACGGCCAGCCGCAGGATCACTGGGGCTTCGCCTGGGCGCCGCGAAACGCGGCGGGCATCCCAGCCGCCGAGTTCGCGGCGCGGAGCGGTCTCGTCCTCGATCGCCTCGCAGCCGCGATTCGCGACTCCGCCGAGACGCCCGACCCGGCCGATCCGGGGAGTGCAGCCTGCGGCCCGCCCGGTCTGACCGTGCGCTGCGCGGTCGATCTCGAGGGAGCACGCCTGAACGAGGCCTGGAAGTCGTTCGAGACCTGGACGCAGCCCGTGCTCGCCTTCGCGACGCCGGCGCAGACGATCCCGGCCGCAACGCCCTCCGCGGCGATGAGCCTCGCGCTCGTCACCAGCTCCGGTCTGGCCGTGACGACTCCGACTCCCCTCTCGGTGACGCTCAGCTCGAGCTCGCCGACCGGCACCTTCTCGGCGAGCCCGGCCGGCCCGTGGACGAGCACCCTGCCCCTCACGATCGCCGCCGGCACCCGCACGACCGCCGCCTTCTACTACCAGGACACGCGCGCCGGGAGTCACGTGCTCACGGCGTCTGCTCTGGGCGCGACGACCGGCACGCAGACCGTGACGGTCACGGCCGGCCCGCTGACGGCTCTCGCCGTCACGCCCAGGTCCCTGACCGTTCCGGCGCGAGCCTCACGGGACCTCGCCGCGACAGGCAGGGATGCATTCGGAAACGTCCTCCCGGTTGTCGCGACCTGGTCGCTCCAGCCCCGGAGCATGGGGAAGCTCTCGGCCGCATCGGGGAGCACGAACACGTTCACGGCGGGGCGCGTGCTCGGCCAGGCCACGGTGAGAGCAACGGTTGCGACGGCGAGCGGAACGCTCTCCTCGGAGGCTGTGCTGCGCGTGACGCCCGCCCGGCTCAGGATCGGCGGGATCACGTACCTCGCCCGCAGGGGTGGCGTGTTCGTCTCCGTGAGCGCGCGCGACGCGACCGGCAAGTTCGTCTCCCGCGCGCGCGTCTCCGCCCTCGTACGCCGAAACGGGCGCCCGTACGCGTCGGCGCGAGCGGAGACCGGTGCGGCAGGCCGCGTCGCGTTTCGCATCCGAGCGCCCCGCGCGGGCGGCTGCCTCACCACGACCATCAGGCGCGTCTCCGCGCTCGGCTTCGTCTGGGACGGGCGCACGCCGCGGAACCGTTACTGCAGGCCGCCCCGCTAGCGAGCCGCGTTGAGCGCTTCTTGAGCGCCTCGCCCGACGATCGGGCGCATAGGAGGTGGACAGATGCTCAAGCAACCCACCAAGCTCAACATGGTCGCGGCGGCGCTCGCCGCGCTCGTGCTGATCGGCGCCCAGGGCGCGCTTGCCGATGGCAGCTACGGAGATCCAGCCGGAGACTCCGGGTCGGCGCCGGACGTCACGAACGTGGCGATCTCGCACGATGCCGCAGGGCTGATCACTCTCGCGATCGCGACGAACCAGCAGAGCCTCACGCCCGAGATGCACTTCTGGGGCTACATCGACACGGACCTGAACGCGGCCACCGGGCTCCCGTACCGCGGGATCGGCGCGGAGCGATTCTTCCTCGCAGACGCAGACGGCGGCCTCGTCGCAGAGGTCGTCGGAAACCTGATCCTCATCGATTTCGACTCGGAACTCACCGCGAGCTACGCGAACGGGACGCAGACCGTTCAGTTCCCGCGTAGCCTGCTGGGCTCCGGGGAGACGTTCGCCATCGCGCTCCAGTCGGAGCACGAGGACGCGGACGGGAACACGATCGCCGCGGACTACGCGCCCGACGGCCCGCCGAGCTACGTGTACTCGTTCGTCGAGGAGGCGCTCACGCTGACCATGGGCAAGCCCGCCGGGGCTCCGGCACGGCCGATCGCGGGCAAGGCCTTCGTCGTCAGCGCACCGCTGACTCGAAGCGACGATCAGCCGTTCACCGATGCCGAAGTCACGTGCCAGGCGCGGGTCGGGAAGCAGGCGCTTCGTCCCGCCGGTCGGCTCGCCGGCAGTTCCGCACGCTGCTCCATGCGGATCCCGAAGGGCTCGAAGGGCAAGGTGCTTCGCGGCTCGATCACCGTCCTCGCGGACGAGGTCACGGTGAAGAAGCCGTTCACGTTCACGGTTCGCTGAGCCCGACACGCGCTCGACGCACGCAGAAAGGCCGCCTCCGGGCGGCCTTTCTCTTGAGCGTTTCTTGAGTGCGTTCCACGAGCCTCACGCCTACCAACGACGCGTCGCGCAGCGGCGCAGGAAGGACGGTTCGGAATGAACGTCAAGCGAATGAGGCGACCTAGCCCCGCACTCGTCGTGGCAACGGTTGCGCTCTTCATCGCGCTCGGCGGGACCGCGGGAGCTGTCGTGAACGCGGCCGTACCGCTCGCCAAGCGCGCCCTGACCGCCGACAACGCGAAGAAGCTCGGTGGGCAGACGGCACCGCAGATCGCCCAGGCGGCGTCCCAGCAGGCCGCACAGGTTCCGGGGCCTGCGAGCTCCGCGGCCGGAATCGTCTCGATGAAGACGCAGTCGATCGGGCAGATGGGCCCGAACCAGGGTCGCCCGGTTCCGATCTCCTGCGACGCCGGGGCGAAGGTCCTCGGTGGCGGGTTCTCCTCCGACGGCTCGGTGGTCAACTTCGACTCGTTCCCGTCGGCGGACGGCACGTGGACGCTGTACCTGGCCAACATCGGCGACGCGGGAGCCAACGTCACGGTCTACGCGACGTGCGTGAAGTAGGACCGATGTTCCATGGGCGACACGTGCGGAGGTCGGGGTGGGGGGCCCTGCTTCCGCCGATCGACCGCCGGCGCGCGCTTCAGCTCGCGTCGGCGGTCGCCGTCGCCTTCTTGCTCGTCCTGCCAAGTGGGAGCCGGGCGGCCGCGAACGACGCGTCCTGGCAGGGCTCCCTGTCGGCCCGCGTCGTCGAGGTTCCCGGCGCGGCGCTGTCCAGGGAGCGCCTTGCACGCAGCGCGGGGAGCTTCGTCGGCGGACCGACGACCGCGAGCACCGGCGAGACGGTGAACGTCTACGTGTCGTCCTCGCTCCCGCCCGAGCTCGGCACCCCGCAGAGCTGGGCGGACTTCATCGCCGGGCTGCTCCACGGGCCCGAGATCTCGTCGCTCACCGCCTACGTCGCGACGTACGACGAGATGCAGGACCTCTGCGGAGATGACGCGCTCGGCTGCTACGGCGGCAACCGCATCGTCTCGATGGGCGAGACGATGCACGGCGTGACGGCGGCCGAAGTCGTCCGTCACGAGTACGGCCACCACATCGCACTGAACCGGATCAACCCTCCGTGGCAGGCCATCGACTGGGGGCCCAAGCACTGGGCCTCTGCGACTGGGATCTGCCGCCGCGTCGAGCAGGGCGCCGCGTTCCCGGGCGACGGCGGGTACAACTACTGGCTGAACCCGGGAGAGGCCTGGGCCGAGACGTACCGCGTTCTCGTCGAGAGGCGTGCCGGCGTGCCGGAGGCGCCTTGGGAGATCATCAGCCCGAGCTTCTATCCCGATGACGCCGCGCTCGCGGCGGCGGAGCGCGATGTCGCCGAACCGTGGACCGCGCCCGCGAGGACGAGCTACCGGATGCGGTTCACCGCGACCTCGAGGAAGTCGCGGACGGTCCCGGTGCGGACTCCTCGCGACGGCGCGCTCCGGATCGAGATCACGCTTCCGAGGGGTGGTCTCCACGAGGCCGTCCTGCTCGAGCAAGGCAGGACTGTCGCGACCGCCCTGTGGTCGGGCCCGACGCTCAAGACGATCTCGACGACCGTCTGCGGCCAGCGCTCGCTGCGGCTACGCGTGACGCAGAAGGGCAACTTCGGCCGCGTCGCCGTCTCGGCGTCGATCCCCTGATCAGGACGGCGCCGGCTCGGGCGCGAGGGCGAGCTCGCGGAAGCGCAGCGCGATCGCCGAGAAGGACAGCGCGGCCAGTGTCATCCCGACCGCGACCATCATGAAGAGGGTCGCGACGCCCCAGCGCTCGAGCACCTGGCCCGCTGCAATGAAACCGAGCGGGGCGGCAAGGGTATTGATGGAGATGACCGCGGTCATGACCTTCGCGCGCAGCGCATCAGGCGTGCGCGAGGTCAGGACGGCGAAGAACGGGCCGTTGATGAGCGGCGTGAACAGCATCGCGACGAACAGCGCCGTGGTGACGACTGGCCACGGCGGCAGGAACGGCAGCACCCAGATCGGGACGATGAAGGCGAGGATCGCGAGACCGGCGAGACGGAGCGGCGCGACCTTCTTCACCGCCATCACGGCCACGATGCTTCCGACCACAGCCCCTGCCCCGAGCGCCGCGTAGAACAAGCCGGCGATACGCGAGCTCCCGTCGAACTCGGAGAACGCGTAGACCGGGAGGCCGGCCGACATTCCTGCAGCGAGGAAGCCGAACGCGACGACGATCGCGGCGATCGGGGCGAGGAGGCTGTCTCGGAGGAGGAACCGGACACCGTCGAGCACGCCACCGGGCTGCGCCCCGACGACGGGCTTCCGCCGCGGGACGAACACGAGGACGAGGAGGAAGGCGACGACGTAGGTGGCGGCGTCGACGTAGAGGACGTTCGGCGCGCCGATGAGTGGAATCAACAGCCCGGCGAGCGCGGGGCCGATGAGCGCGGCGAAGGCCGATCCGCCCTCGATGAGGCTGTTCGCCTGCGACATCGTGCGCTCGTTCTCGCCGACGAGCTCCGGCAGGATCACCCGCTGGGACGCGAAGTACGGCGGCATGAAGCAGCCGAGGAGCGCGACGAGGCCGAGGAGGAGCGGAAAGCTCAGGAGGCCGGCCGCGTGCAGGAGCGGGATCGCGACGAGGATCGGAGCGCGCGCGAAGTCTGCGAGCAGCATCGTGGTCCGGGCGCCTAGCCGCTGCACGAGCATCCCGCTCGGAATGCCGAGGACCGCCATGGGCGCGAGCTCCGCGGCGAGGACGAGCGTCATCTTGCTGGGCGACCCCGTCGTCACGAGCACGAACCACGGGAGCGCGAGATACGTCATCCGCGTTCCCAGGACCGAGGCGATCTCGGCGCTGACGAGCGCTCCGACCGCCGTCTTCTTCGCCTGGCTCACGGCGAATAATATAAAACGTCCGTACGGTTTTGTAAAGTGAGAACTCGCTGATGCCCAAGATCTCGGAGGAGCGCAAGGCCGAACGGCGCGAGCAGATCCTCGTCGCCGCCCGTCGCTGCTTCGCAGAGCACGGCTACGAGGGCGCCACCGTCGCGCGCCTCGAGGAGGCAACGGGTCTCTCCCGCGGCGCGATCTTCAACTACTTCGCATCGAAGGAAGACCTCTTCATCGAGCTGGCGGTCGAGGACTCGCGCCGGATCTCGGATCTCTGGGTGAACGAAGGCCTGGCCGCGGTCGTCGAGGAGGTGCTCGACCTCGACCCGGCGTGGCTCGGCGTCTACCTCGAGCTCGTCCGCCGCACGCGCACCGACCCTGACTTCCGCCGGCGGATCGAAGAGCGCCAGCAGGAGGTCGTCCCCGTCAACCGCGCCCGGATCGAGGAGGCGCAGCGGACGGGGGAGCTCCGCGATGACCTCGAGCCCAGGGACCTCGGCCGGTTCGTCAACCTCGTCCTCAACGGTCTCGCACTCGCGCGGGCGAGCGGCGACGAGACGCCTTCGGCCCAGCTCGTGGTCGCGCTCCTCGACGACGCAGTCGGCGGCCGCGACGGCCGGCCCGGCTAGGCGTCTCGCAACTCGGCCCGGTACACGCGCCCGTAGAGGCGCTCGAGCTCCCGCACCCGGCTGACGTACTCCCTCGTCTCGGGGAACGCGATCCCGGCACCGGTGCGCCGCCACTCGTCGACGTTCCCTTGCCCGGCGTGGTACGCGGCGAGCGCGAGGGTCTGGTCGCCGTAGCGCTCGTGCAGGTGGTCGAGATACCACGTGCCGTAGCGGACGTTGATGTCGGGGTCGCGCAGGTCGGCGACCACGAAGTCCCTCCCGCCCGTGCGCAGTGCGATGCCCTCCGCCGTGTCCGGCAGGAGCTGCATCAGCCCGATCGCGCCGGCCTCGGACTCCGCGTTCGGATCGAATCGGCTCTCGACGTACACCACCGCCGCCACGAGCGCCGGGTCGAGATCGTGGTTCTTCGCGTGGACGCGGATGATGTGCTCGTACTCGAGCGGGTAGCGCGCCTGGAGATAGAAGTCCGGCTCAGCCCTCATGACCCATGCGGCCACGCCGGCCACGACCAGGACGACCAGGGCTGCGAAGGTCAGGATGCGCATGGGAGACCGCTGCGCACCACTCGGAGAGCGCCAAGTGTCAATTTGACACTTGGCTCAATCACGGTCGGGACCTGACGTCGCCTCGGCGGTCAGCGTCGCCATGACGCCCGCGACCCAGGCGTCGAGCTCGTCGGGCGTCCCCGTGTTCACGTACACGAAGTCGGCGCGCTTCGCCTTCTCGCGATCCGGCAGGAGCCGCGACTCGCGATCGTCCGTGCGACCGCCGCGGCGTGCTTCTCGAAGCGGCCGGGGGGCGGTTACGACGACGACCTTGTCGAAGCGCGCTTCTCCACCCACCTCGTAGAGCAGCGGGACCTCGGTCACGCAGACGGCCGGCGGATCCGGGAGCTTCCCGAGCTGCTCCCGCCACTCCAGGTATTCGCGCGAGACGAGGGGGTGCAACAGCTTCTCGAGCCAGTCGAGCGCCTCTCGGTCGCGGAACACGCGGAAGCCGATGCGTTCCCGGTCGGGCACGCCCTCGCCGTCGAGGACGTCCTCGCCGAAGCGCTCGACGAGCGCGCGCTTCACGTCCGCGTCCGTCTTCAGGAGGTGATGGACGATCTCGTCGCTCGACACGGTGGCTGCGCCGTGGCGGCGAAACGACTCCAGGGCAGCACTCTTGCCGGCTCCGATGCCGCCGGTGATGGCGACCGCGAGCGGCCGTCCTGCCGGATTCGGCCCCAAGCTAGGAGTCGGACTCGGACGCGCCCGCTTCGGGCTCGACCGACGAGGCGTGCGCAACGGTGTCCGCATCCGCCTCCACCGACACGGCGTCGGGCGCCGGCTCCGAGGCTTCCTCGGCGGGCTCTTCGCCCCCCTGCTCCGCCGCGGGCTCGGTCTCCTCGGTGTCGGCCTCGCTCGAAGGCTCCTCGGCCTCCGGCTCCACCGCGGGCTCGGGCTCCGTGGCCTCCTCGGCGGGCTCTTCGCCCTCCGGCTCCGCCGCGGGCTCGGTCTCCTCGGTGTCGGCCTCGCTCGAAGGCTCCTCGGCCTCCGGCTCCACCGCGGGCGCGGGCTCCTCCACGACGTCGAGCTCGCCCGAAGCCTCGTCGGCCACCGGCTCACCCGCTTCGACCTCCTCGACGACCTCGTCCGCGAGCGGAGCCGCCGCCCCACTCGGGAAGGCCTCCTCCGTCAGCTTGAGGTCGGGCATCGTGTGCACGGACTCGGCGCCGTCCGCGCGCGGAACGGGCTGCTCGCCCTCCTCGACGCGCTTGAGCGAGAGCGAGAGCCGCCGGCGCTCGCCGTCGATCTCGAGCACGCGCACGTTCACGGCCTGACCCTGCTGCACGACCTCGCGCGGGTTCTCGACGTGGTGCGCGGCGAGCTCGGAGATGTGCACGAGCCCCTCGACGCCGGGGAGGATCTCGACGAACGCTCCGAAGGTGACGACCTTCGCGACGCGCCCCTCGACGACGTCGTCCTCGCGATAGCTGTCGAGCACCTGCTGCCAGGGATCGCTCTGCGTCTGCTTGAGGCCGAGCGAGATCCGCTGGCGGTCGCGGTCGATGTCGAGCACCTTGACCTTCACCGTCTGCCCGATGTCGAGCACCTCGGACGGATGGTTCACGTGGCTCCACGAGAGCTCGGAGATGTGGATGAGGCCGTCCATCCCGTCGAGGTCGACGAACGCGCCGAAGTCGACGATGTTCGAGATCTGCCCCTCGATGACGTCGCCGGGGCTGAGCCGGTCGAGAATCGCCTGGCGCATCTCCTTGCGCTCGTCCTCGAGGACGGCGCGCCGCGAGAGCACGACGTTGTTCCGCGAGCGGTTGAGCTCGATGACCTTGCACCGGAGCTCCTTGCCCAGGAACTCGTCCAGGTCCTGCACGCGCCTGATGTCCACGAGCGACGCCGGCAGGAAGCCGCGCACGCCGAGATCGAGGATGAGGCCGCCCTTGACGACCTCGATCACCTTCCCGTTCACCGGCTCGCCGCTCTCGGCAGCCCCTTCGATCGCCTTCCAGGCGAGCTCGAAGCGGGCGCGCTTCTTGGACAGGATGAGGCGTCCGTCGGCGTCTTCCTTCGTCAGGACGAGTGCATCGATCTCCTCACCGAGCGCGACCTCGTCGGCCGGGTTGACCGACCGGCGGATCGTCAGCTCGGCGACCGGGATGACGCCTTCGGACTTGTACCCGATGTCCACGAGCACCTCGTCCTTGTCCACGCGCACAACGGTGCCGTGTACGACCTCGCCCTCGTTGATCTCGGGAAAGGCGGCGTCGTAGTCCGGTACCAGCTCCCCGTCGGGGCCGGTCGTCCAGACTCCTTCTTCGACTGCGGCGGGCTTCTCGGCGGTGTCGTTGGCCATTCGAGCCGCGGAGTATAGCCAGCCATTTGCTGCGCAAATGGCCTGAGCCAACGAGCTCGCGCTTTGGCTTCCGCCCAGTCGTCGCCTAGGAGACGCGGGTGGCGACCCACCACTGGTTGCCCCAGCGGTCGTCGAACGCGGCACGGTGGTCTCCGAAGCTCGTGTCGTGCGGCTCCGCGGCAGAGGTGGCGCCCTCGGCGAGTGCGCGCTCGTAGACCGCGTCAGCATCCTCGACGTAGGCGTGGAGCATCGCGGGGAAGGACGTCCCACCGCCCTCGCCGACCATGAGCACGGAATCGCCGAGCTCCAGCTCGGCGTGCAGGCCGCCCGCCTCCCCGGTCATGCGCCGACGCGCCTCCGTGCCGAACACGGCCGCCACGAACGCGATCAGCTCGTCCGCGCCTTCCACCACGAGGTACGGGCTCAGCGTGCGATAGCCCTCGGGCACGCCTGGCGCGCTCACGACTTGGCTTCGGCCCAGTCGTCGCCGACGCCGATGTCGACCGCGAGGGGTGGATCGAGCGGGTAGGCGCCCGTCATCTCCTCCCGCACGAGCTCCCGGACGGCGGAGATCTCGGTCTCCGGGACCTCGAGCAGGAGCTCGTCGTGCACCTGGAGCACGAGCCGCGCGCCTCTCCCCTCCTCGCGGAGCCGCTTGTGGATGGCCACCATCGCGACCTTGATGATGTCCGCGTTCGAGCCCTGCATGACGAAGTTGACCGCGACGCGCTCGCCGAACCCGCGCGTCTGCCGGTTCGAGGCGCGAAGCTCGGGGACGGGCCGGCGGCGGCCGAGGAGGCTGCTCGCGTAGCCGTCCTCGGCCGTCTGCGTGATCGTTCGCGCGATGAAGGCCTGCACCCGCGGGAAGCGCGCGAGGTAGGCGTCGATGTAGGCCTGCGCCTGCTCCTTCGGGATGTCGAGGTTCTCCGAGAGCCCGAAGGCCGAGATCCCGTAGACGATCCCGAAGTTGATCATCTTCGCGATCGCGCGCTCGTTCGTCGTGAGCGTCCTGGGATCCTTGCCGAGCACCTCCGCGGCGGTGGCCGTGTGGATGTCCTCGCCGCGGAGGAACGCCTCGCGCAGCTTCGGCTCGCCCGACACGTGCGCGAGGATGCGGAGCTCGATCTGCGAGTAGTCGGCCGAGAGGAGCCTGCTCCCGGGCTCGGAGACGAACGCCGACCTGATCTCGCGGCCGAGCTCGGTTCGGATCGGGATGGACTGGAGGTTCGGGTTCGTCGTCGAGAGCCGGCCGGTGGCGGCGACGGCCTGGTTGATGGTCGTGTGCAGGCGTCCGTCGTCGCCGATCAGCGTCGGGAGCGGCTCGAGGTACGTGTTCAGGAGCTTCGAGAGCTCGCGCCACTCCTCGATCACGGGGACGATCTCGTGGTCGCCGCGGATCGCACGCAGAACCTTGCTGTCCGTCGAGTACCCCGTCTTCCCCTTGCGGCCGGGTGTCAGCTCGAGCTTCTCGAAGAGGATGCGGCCGAGCTGGACGGGCGACCCGAGGACGAACTCCTCGCCGGCGAGGTCGTACGCCCGCGCCTCGAGCTCCTCCACCCGGTCGCGCAGGCGCGCCGTGATCTCGCCCATCCTGTACGTGTCGATCCGGACTCCGGCGTCCTCCATGGCGGCGAGGACCTCGGCGAGCGGGAGCTCGACGTCGTCGTAGAGCCGCTCGAGACCGCGCTCGCGGACCCGCTCGCGCAGCACCGGTGCGAGACGGCGCGTCGACTCCGCGCGGCGAACGAGCGCAGCGGTCTCCTCCTCGGCCGGCGGGTCGGGCTCGAGCTCGATGCCGTACTCCCCCGCAAGGTCGTCCGGCAGATATCCCGCGCGGCCCGGGTCGATCAGGTACGCGGCGATCATCGTGTCGTCGGCCGCGGAGACGCGCAGCGCCTTCGCGTCGTACGCGGCGACCCGCGCACTCCGACCTAGTGTCAATTTGACACTAGGTCGCTTTGCGACGACGACCTCGCCTGCCTCGGTTGCGACGGCGATGCGATCGGTGTCCGCCGCGAGGCCGAGGCGGCCGTCGAGCTTCGGCAGCTCGCCTTCGCGCCAGGCCACCGCCTGCGTCTCCGCGCGCGGTCGCTCGGCCGCGGGCAGCGCCTCGTCGAGGGTGTCGATGCGGTTCAGGAGCCCGCGGAACTCGTAGCGGCGGAACATCTCCTTGAGCGTGGAGCGGTCGGGCGGGCGCAGGACGAGGTCGGCCGGGTCGACGTCGAGCTCTAGGTCGCGTCGCATCGTCGCCAGCTCCTTCGAGACGCGCGCCTGGTCTGCATGCTCGAGGATGTTCTTCCGTCTCGCCGGCGAGAGCTCGTCGGCGTGCTCGATGACCTCCTCGACCGAGCCGTACTGCGAGATCAGCTGCCCGGCGGTCTTGTCGCCGATGCCCGGGACTCCGGGGATGTTGTCGCTCGTATCTCCCTTGAGCCCGATGAAGTCGGGCACCTGATCCGGACGCACGCCGTAGCGCGCCTCGACGCGCTCGGGCGTATAGACGTGAACGTCGGCGACACCGCGCGGCGTCATCATGAGCGAGACGTTCTCCGAGCAGAGCTGGAAGGCGTCGCGGTCGGTCGACACGACGCAGGTCTTGACGCCCGCTTCGTCCGCCCCGGTTGCGAGCGTCGCGATGACGTCGTCCGCCTCCCAGCCCTCGAACTCGAGGTTCTGGTACCCGAACGCCTCGACGATCGGACGGAAGTGCGGGAACTGCTCCCTGAGGAGATCCGGCATCGAGCGGCGCTCGGACTTGTACTCCTTCGAGATCTCGGTGCGGTGTACGGGCCTCGTGTCCCACGCCACCGCGACCCCGCGCGGCTTGTAGTCCGAGAGCAGCTTGAAGAGCATGTTCGTGAACCCGAGCAGCGCGTTCGTCGGCTGGCCGTCGGTCGTCTGGAGCTCCTCGGGCAGCGCGAAGAACGCTCGGTACGCGAGGTTGTTGCCGTCGACGAGGAAGAGCTCCGTGTCCTGAACGGGACCGTCGTCGAGCTCGAGCTCCTCGCCCGTGATGGTCTTGGGGCTCACCCCGCAACGGTATCGCGAGGGCCCGCCCACGGCGGGCGTGCCGGCGCGAAGAAGACCAAGTGTCAAATTGACACTTGGTCTCTTCCGCTTGGATAGCACCATGCGTCGTGTTCCGCTGCTCTCGGGCTCGCGTGTCGTTCTCGTCCCGGTCGCGGACGACGACGTCGTCCTCCGCCCCCCACCGCCGCCCGAGCGCGTGGTCGACGTCCGCGCGGCCGTGCGGGACGCGCTCCGCTTTCCGCTGTCCGGCTCGCCGCTCGCCGCGGTCGCGGGCCGTGGAGGCCGTGCGACGATCGTCGTCGAGCCGCCGATCCTCCCCGTCCCCGACGTCCCGAACGACCCGCGTGGCGAGGCCGTTGCCGCAACCGTGCGGGAGCTCGAGCGGTGCGGGATCCCCGACGAGCGGCAGACCATCCTCGTCGCGACGGGGCTCGGCCGACGCCCGGGCGTTCGCGACCTGGCGCGACTGCTGCTCCCGGCGACGCTCGCGCGGTCCTTCCGCGGGCCGTTGCTCGTGCACGACGCGGAGTCGCCCGAGCTCGTGCCCGTCCTCGAAGGCCGCGAGACGGTCCGGATCCATCGAGCGGCGATCGAAGCGGACGTCACTGTCGTCGTCGGCGCGGCGGAGACGATCCTCCACGGCGGCCCCGGCTCACTGCTCGCCGCTGCCGATGCGGCGACGATCCGGCGTGTCGCCGGCGCCGACTCGCTGCTCGAGGCGGCAGGCGGGCCGGAATGGGAGCTCGCGCAGGCCGTGGAGTCGGTCGTCGCGAAGCACACGTCGCTCCTCGGGTTGTCGCTCGTGCTCGACCTGCCGCGGCTCACGGGCACCTTTCGCGGCTGGCCGGACGAGCTCGAGGTCGTCGAGCGCCTCGCCCGCTCGCCGCTCCGCGCCATCGTCTCCGCTCTTCCGGAGACTCTCCGGCGAGCCGTGCTCGGACGGCAGAGCCGGCAGCTGGCCGCGACCGCGGCCTACGCCGGCCGACCCTCGGTGGCGCACGCGGAGGCGCTGCTACGGGGCGTCGCCCTCCGCGACACCGCGCTTGCCGAGCCGCTCGACGCGCTCGTGGTCGGGGTGCCGTGGACCGGCCTCGGGTTTCCGCGCGAGCCCGCGAACCCGGTGACGGCAGCGGCCGTCGCGCTCGGGACCGCGCTCCGGCTTCGGCGCGATGCCTTTCCGATCCGACCCGGAGGCACGCTCGTGCTCGTCCACCCGCTGCGTCGACAGTTCGCAGGCGGCACGCAGGCGCCCTACGCCTCGATGTTCCGCGCGCTCCGCGATGCGCACGACGACGAGGGGCTCGCCGCCGCAGAGGCCGACGCGGGCGCGGACGAGCGCGCGCTCGACGCCTACCGCAACGGATCGGCCTGCCATCCCCTGCTGCCGTTCGCGGACTGGGCGAGCTGCCGGCCCGCGCTCTCGCAGCTGGGACGCGTCATCGTCGCGGGGTGCCGGGATGCCGCTGCCGCCCGGACGCTCGGCTTCGTGCCGAGCCACGGAATCGGGAGCGCGCTCGAGATGGCGCACGGCGCCGCCGGAGGCCACGGCCGCGTCGGGATCCTGCTCGCGCCGCCCTATCCGGCGCTCGTCGTCGGCTGAGGGCGATGCAAGCCTCGCCCCTACAGCCCTACACGCCGAGGTAGGTCTCGCGCACCTTCTCGTTCGTCCGCAGGTCGGCCGCGGGGCCCTCGAGCGGAATCCGGCCCGTCTCCATCACGTATCCGCGGTGCGCGACGTCGAGCGCCATGAGCGCGTTCTGCTCGACGAGCAGCACAGGCGTCCCCTGCTTGTTGACCTCGACGACCGTCTCGAAGATGCGCTCGACGAAGATCGGAGCGAGGCCCATGGACGGCTCGTCCAGCAGCAGCAGCTTGGGACGCGCCATCAGCGCCCGCCCGATCGCGCACATCTGCTGCTCGCCGCCCGACATGGTCCCGGCCTTCTGCGTGCGGCGTTCCTTGAGCCGGGGGAAGAGCGTGAAGACCCGCTCCATGTCCTCGGCGAAGTTCTCCTTGTCCGTCCGCTGGAACGCGCCCATCTCGAGGTTCTCGGTGACGCTCATGCGCGGGAACAGGCGCCGGCCCTCTGGGCTCTGGGCGATCCCGCGCCTGACGATCAGGTGCGGCGGAGCCCCGGTGATGTCGTCGCCCTGGAAGCGGATCGTGCCCTGGCGCGGCCTGTTGATGCCGTTGATCGCCCGCAGCGTCGTCGACTTCCCGGCCCCGTTGGCGCCGATGAGCGTCACGATCTCGCCCTCGCGAACGGTCAACGAGACGCCCTTGAGCGCGTGGATCGCCCCGTAGTAGACGTGGACGTCCTCGATCTCGATGACCGGGGCGCCGCTCGAGCCGCGCTCGCTCACGTTGTGGCCCCTGACCCGAGATACGCCTCGATCACGCGCTCGTCGGCCTGGATCTCGGCGGGTGTTCCCTCTGCGATCTTCGCCCCGTACTCGAGCACCGTGATGCGCTCGGAGACGCCCATGACGACCTTCATGTCGTGCTCGATGAGGAGCACGGTCAGGCCCCTCTCGTCCCGGAGCCGGCGCACGAAGGCGGTGAACTCCGCGGTCTCCTGCGGGTTCATGCCGGCGGTCGGCTCGTCGAGGAGGATGAGCTTGGGCTCGGTCGCGAGCGCCCGCGCGACCTCCAGGCGACGCTGATCTCCGTACGAGAGCGTCCCCGCGTACTCCTCGTGCCGCCGCGGAATCCCGCAGTACCTGAGTAGCTCCCGGGCCTTCTCGCGTGCCTCGTTCTCCTCGCGCTTGACCCTCGGCGTCCGCAGGATCGACCCCAGGATGCCGCCCTTCAGTCGGCAGTGCATCCCGACGAGGACGTTCTCGATCGCGGTCATCTGTGCGAACAGCCGGATGTTCTGGAAGGTGCGCCCGATGCCGAGCTCGACGATCGCGTGCGGCGGCTTGCCGACGACCTCAGCGCCGTCGAACTCGATGGAGCCGGACGTCGGGACGTAGACGCCCGTGATCTGGTTGAAGAACGTCGTCTTGCCTGCGCCGTTCGGGCCGATCAGCGCCACGATCGAACCGCGCGGGATCGTGAAGTCGACGTCGTCGGTCGCGACGAGCCCGCCGAACTCCTTGCGAACGGCCTCGGCGACGAGCAGGTTGTCGGGAGCCGTGGCCATCAGTCGTCCGCGGAGTCTCGATCGGTGAGCGTGCCCTCGGTCTGCACGTCGTAGAACGGCGTGTCGTGCACGCCCTCCTCGAGCTCGATCTTGTGCCGGCGTTCGGGTATCAAGCCCGTCGGCCGGAAGAGCATCATCGCGACGATGATCGCCCCGTAGATGCCGAACTGGTATTTCGTGGGATCGAAGTCGAGGCCGGCGTCCTGCACCTTCGACCCGATCGTCGCGAGGCCCTCGATGTTGAGGTAGCCGAGGATCATGCCGCCGGCGAAGACGCCCCAGATGCTGCCCATCCCGCCGAGGATGACCATGCAGAGCAGGAAGATCGAGAAGTTGAAGAAGAAGTCGGCCGGGAATGCGCCCGCCTTGTAGCTCGCGTAGAACGCGCCCGCGACACCGCCGAAGAAGGCGCCGATCGCGTACGACCAGGTCTTGGTCCGCATGAGCGGAACACCCATGGCCGCGGCCGCGGTCTCGTCCTCGCGAATCGCGATCCACGCCCGCCCGAGCCGCGAGTCGCGAAGCCTGATGCAGCAGAAGACGGTGAAGAGGAGGAGCCCGATCGCCGTCCAGTAGTAGAGGTCGTCCTTGTTGTCCTGCTCCCGGAACGCGAACGCGCCGAACGCCAGCGAGTCGATCGGCGCGATCCCGAAGGTGCCATTCGTGAGATCGAAGCCGCCGAGGGAGTCCGCGTTGCGGACGAACTGCGGGACGATCTCCCCGAAGCCGAGGGTCACGATCGCGAGGTAGTCGCCGCGGAGCCGGAGCGTCGGCAGGCCGATGGCGATCCCGACGAGCAACGTGAAAACACCCGCGAGGGCGAGGATGAGCCAGACCGAGATGTGTATGCCCACCTGGTCGCTGTCCTTGCCCGAAAGAAAGTGGAACGAGATCTGCTCGAACTGGAGCGAGGCGAACCACCCCGCCACGTACGCGCCTGCGGCATAGAAGGCGACGTATCCGAGATCGAGCAGCCCCGCGTACCCGACGACGACGTTCAAACCGAGCGCCATCATCGTGAACACGACCATGATCACCATCGACCCGGTTCGCGGAACGAAGTCGCCGATGAGCGGCAGGTCCTGGAGCATGTCCACGATGAACGGGTAGATCACGCCCAACGCGACCAGCGCGCCGGCGACCCACCAGGCGCGTTCCGTGCGGGCGCGGGCAGCGAACGATTGCACGGCCTCGCTCATGGCAATCTCACGCCCCCTCTGGGGTCCGCTCCCCGAGGATGCCCTGCGGCCTGAACACGAGCACCGCGATCAGGATCCCGAAGACGATCGACCGCGTCCAGTCACCGCCCGGCGTGCCGTCGAGGCCCTCGTTGAAGGCCTGCACGCACCCGATCACCATCGCCCCGAGCACGGCACCCGTCAGGTTCCCGATCCCGCCGAGCACCGCGGCGGTGAACGCGATCAGCCCGAGCTCGAACCCGGTGTCGTAGCGCATGTTGAACTGGAGGAGGTAGACGAGCCCGGCGACCGCCGCGAGCGACCCCGCGAGGAAGAACGTCACCGAGATCGTCCGGTTGACGTTGATGCCCATCATCGCCGAGGCCTCGCGGTCCTGGGCGACGGCGCGCATGGCCTTCCCCTGGCGCGTCGAGCGCACGAACCAGGTGAGGACGAGCAGCACGGGGATCACGATCATGAAGACGGCGAGCTTGTTCCACTGGATGACGACGCCGCCGATCTCGATTGCAGCCGTGCGCGGGATGAAGTTCGGCACCGACTCGAAGTCGACGCCGTAGATCGCGAGCGAGATGTTCTGGACGATGAACGACATGCCGACGGCCGTTATGAGGGGCGCGAGCCGCGGGGCGTTACGCAGCGGCTTGTAGGCGATACGCTCGATCCCCGCGTTCACGATGGCGAACAGGGGCATCGTCACCGCGAGGGTGACGAGCAACCCGAGGACGATGACGATGGCGCTCGAGCTCTCGTCCAGGCCGATTACCGACACGATCATCGTGCTCGCCACGAGCCCCGAGAGCGCGAACACGTCGCCGTGAGCGAAGTTGATGAGCTGGAGGATCCCGTAGACGAGCGTGTAGCCGAGCGCCACGAGCCCGTAGATGGCGCCGTTCGTGACGCCGATCACGCCGACGTTCAGGAACCGCGTCGGGTCCTCGAAGAACTTGAAGAGGAGCCAGATGATGACCGTGGCGAGGAGCAGGAGCCCGATCGCGTCGATCAAGCTCGAAGCCCGGACCCGCTGCAGGACGGCTGTCGCCGTGGCCATAGGAGGGCGACTCTAAACACGACGAGGTGGGAGGGCAATGCCCTCCCACCTCGTGAGCACCTACGGTTCTAGGCTGCGCCCGCCGCCGTGACCGTCTCGGCCTGCGGTGCGAACGAGTCGGCGGTCTCGAGCTTGTCGGTCGCCACGTACATCGTGAAGCCGACGACCGCGCCCGATGCATCCTGCGGGTCGCCGTTCTCGTTGAAGGAGAACGAGCCCAGCAGGCCGTCCGTGACGGTCGTTCCGAACATGTTCTCGATCACCGAGGTGCGACTGCCGTCGGAGTCCGCGATCGAGTCAAGCACGATCTGCGCCGCCTGCGCGCCGTAGATCGCGTACGGGTCGATCGCCTTGCCGGCAAGCGGCCCGCTCTGCAGCGCGTCGGCGAACTCCCTCGCTGGACCCGCGAACTCGTCGATCGGCACGCCAGCGACCGACATGAACATGCCCGCTGATGCAGGGCCGGCCTCGTCGATCGTCGCCTGGGTCGTGAAGCCGTCCGGCGCGTAGAGCTTCACGGCGCCGTCGTTCGGCCCGAGCACAGCGACCTTGTCCTTGATCACCTGGGCGCCGTTCTCGTCGATGAGGCCGCCCAGGAAGACCGCGTCAGCGCCGCTGTTCTTGATCTTCCCCATGAGCGCCTCGTAGCTCGACGCCTTGGGATCCCACGCCTCGAAGCCGGCGATCTCGATGCCGACGGACTCCGCGGCCTTGCGGAAGGTCGTCGCGACGCCGAGGCCGTATGCCTCCTTGTCGTTCAGGACGTAGACGTTCTTCGTGCCCTGCTTCTGTGCGAACTCGGCCACGAACGCACCCTGGTAGTCGTCAGCCGGTGCGACGCGGGCGTAGTTCCGCGTGCCCTGCGGGTAGTACTTGTCGGGCTCGGAGGCGTCACAGCCGCCCGGCAGGTTCACCGTCAGGCAGGGATACGTATTTGCGGGGGACATCATCGCGATGCCGCCGTCGGGCGCCGCGTTCAGCAGCGGGATGATGATCTGCGCGCATCCAGAGTTGAACGTCCCGATCACGGCGATCACCGCAGTCGTTCGCCGCATACGCGTTGCCGTTCTGCGAGCACTTGCCCGAGTCCCACTTCGCGGCCTGCGCCGTCGCATCGTCGCACGACTGGAAGCCGATCTTGTAGTCGCCGGCCTGCCACTCGCGCTGCCCGAGCTCGTAGCGGATCGCCGCGACGATCTGCTCGGTCTGCGTGCGCGACGAGCCCTGGAGCGGGAAGTCGGATGCCAGGAGGTAGTCAGGATCGCCTTCGCCCTCGTACTCGATCGCCGTGCACGACGACGACGGGAGAGCCTCGACGTCGCCTCCGCCTTCCTCATCGCCGCCACCGCAACCCGCCGCAACGAGAGCGAGCGCCGCGATCAGCAACGCGAACGCAAGAAGCGCGCGCTTTCTCACAGTCAATCTGTCCTCCTCACCTTGATTGTGCGAATTCGCGCCGGCCCTGCCGGCGTCACGGCAGTATCTGTGCTCGCGCCGCAAGGCGCAAATGGCAAGGGGAGACCAGCCCGCCTCCGGCGCTGATCGCCGTGCGCACGCGGAGCGGCGCTGATGCCGGAGGTGGGATCCGAACCCACACGTCCCGAAGGACACAGGATTTTGAGTCCTGCGCGTCTGCCAGTTCCGCCACTCCGGCGAGCACGGCGATGGTAGCCGGGCTGCTACCCGAAAAAGGCGCGCGCGACGTCGTACCACTCGGGCGGCACGGTCTTGAGCTCGCGCGTCGCATCCTCGAGCGCGACGTCCACGACCTTGTCGCCCTGCAACGCCGCCATGCGGCCGAATCGGCGGTCGTGGGCGAGGCCGGCTGCCTCGAGCCCGAACCTCGTTGCGAGGACCCGGTCGCGCGGAGTCGGGGTCCCGCCGCGCTGCACGTGCCCGAGGACCGTGACCCTGGTCTCGAAGCCGGTCCGCGCCTCGATCTCGCGCGCAAGCGCATCGCCGACACCGCCCAGAGCGACGTGGCCGAACTGATCGGTGGCGCGTGCTTCCCCGGCGACGAGCCGACGCTCACCCGACTCGTACGTCAGCTCGTAGCCCTCGCTCACCACGACGATGGAGAAGTCCTTCCCGCCCGCGTGTCGCTTGGTGAGCTCGGTACACGCGTCCTCGACGCTCACCGGCTGCTCGGGGATGAGGATGACGTCCGCACCGCCCGCGATCCCGCTCATGACGGCGATCCAGCCCGTGTGCCTGCCCATGACCTCGACGACCATGACGCGGTTGTGCGACTCCGCGGTCGTGTGCAGGCGGTCGATCGCCTCGGTCGCGATCGTCACGGCCGTGTCGAAGCCGAACGTGTAGTCGGTGCCCGAGAGGTCGTTGTCGATCGTCTTCGGCACGCCGACGACGGGAAAGTCGTGCTCGCGGTAGAGCCGGGCGGCAACGCCGAGCGTGTCCTCGCCGCCGATCGCGACGAGTGCGTCGAGGTGTTCCTCCGCGAAGTTCCGGAGCACCGCCTCGACCCCCTGCTCGACCTTGTACGGATTCGTCCGCGTCGTGCCGAGGATCGTCCCTCCGCGCGGGAGGATCCCGGAGACCTCGCGCCGGCCGAGCGGCGAGAAGAGGCCGTCGGTCAGCCCCTTCCAGCCGTCGCGCACGCCGACGACTTCGTGCCCGCGATCGGTCGAGCGCCGGACCACCGCGCGGATCACCGCGTTGAGCCCGGGACAGTCGCCGCCGCCGGTGAGGACCCCGATCCTCATCGTGGGTACGGGTCTAGACCTCGGGCGGCTCGGCGGGCACGAGTGCGGCGACGTCACGCGAGGTGACGAGCACCGCGTCCACTCCTGCCCGCTCGAGCTCGGCGACGTCGTCCGCGGAGGCATCGCGGAGCTCGGCTATCGCGAGCTTGCCCGCGGGGACATCGTGGAGCAGCGCGAGCAGAGATTCGAGCGCGTCCTCGTCGGAGTCGGGCTCCGTGCTGAGGAGGAACACTTCGGGGTCGAGCTCCTCGAGTGCGCGCTCGAGGTCGTCCGCGTCCGCGACGCGAACGACACGGTCGATCCCGAGCTCGTGCGCTCGATCCCAGGCCTCCGCATCCGGCGGAACGACGACAGCGTCGGCCGTCACGCCGGAAACCGCCGCAATGTCACCGAGGAGAAGAACGGGGAGCTGCGTGCCGTCGCGGAGATCAGAGACGGTGTGAGCGATCGCGAGCGCGTCGGCGCCCTGCTGCTCCGCAGCAGCGGCCTCGTGGCCGTCGGTGACCTCGACCAGCACCGAGATGCCGTCGCCTTCGGCGATCGCCTGGCTCAACCTGCTCAACCCGGCGGATGCTACTCAGCCAACCGACGTTCGCGCTCGGACGTCTACGGTTCTCGAATGCGTGCTCTCGCGATTGTGCTCGCGCTGCTCCTGCTCGCTCAGCGGAACGGCGCTCGCGAGGACGATCGAGGGCACGAACCGGAGCGAGAACCTGCTCGGGACCGCGCGCGCCGACGTGCTCAACGGTCGCGGCGGCAGCGATCGGCTCAGCGGCCTCGGCGGCACGGACTTCCTGAGCGGAGGGACCGGACGAGATCGGCTGGACGCCGGGCCCGGAAGCGACCGGGTCGTCACGCAGTACGACGGGGCGCGGGACACGGTCCTGTGCGGATCGGGCCTCGACGTCGTGAACGCCGATCTCCTCGACGCGGTCGCCGCTGACTGCGAGCTCGTGGGCCGACGGCTCTCGCGCGACCCGTACAAGACGACGACGGGCCAGCACGAGACCCAGGTCGAGCCCGACAGCTTCACCGTCGGCCGGACGACGGTTGTCACCTTCCAGGTCGGTCGGCGCTTCGACGGCGCGGCGGACAACATCGGCTACTCGGTGTCGAACGACGACGGGCGCACCTGGCGGAGCGGGCTCCTGCCCGGGCTCACGCAGGCAAGCCGGCCGGCCGGGCCACACGTCCGTGCGAGCGACCCGGTGGTCGCCCACGACGCCGCGACCGGCACCTGGCTCATCTCGACGCTCGCGATCCAGGGCACGATCACGCGGCTCACGATCAGCCGCTCGAGCGACGGCTTCACCTGGAGCAACCCCGTGATCGCGATCGAGAGCGCATCGCCGAACGGGATCACGTTCGACAAGAACTGGATTGCCTGCGACAACGGCGGCTCGAGCGCCCAGCGCGGCCGCTGCTACCTCGCCTATACCGACAACGTCCGCGACGGAAGCCTCGCGGTGCTGACGTCGACCGACGGTGGAGTCGGCTGGTCCGGGCCGGCCGCGATCGCCGTCACCGACGCAGTCGGGGCCTTTCCCGTGATCCGGCCGGCCGGCGAGCTCGTCGTGATCTTCAACTGGGGAGGCCGGCGGATCGGCGCTTCGGTCTCGAGCGACGGCGGCCAGAGCTTCGCCCCCGCCGTGGCGGTCGCGGAGATCCAGGTGCGCTCGATCCGCGAGCTTCGCTTCTTCCCGCTTCCCTCCGCCGACGTCGACCCGTCCGGGCGGGTGTGGGTGACCTGGCACGACTGCAGGTTCGATCCCGGCTGCGACGTGAACAGCGCCGTGGTCGCCACCTCCCCGGACGGAAGCACGTGGAGCGCCCCGATCGCGGTGACCTCGGGTCGGAACGCCTTTCTCCCCGCCATCGGCATCCACCCGCGGAGCGGCCGGGTCGCACTCGTCTATCACGTCGTGCGGCCGGGCGGCATCGATGTGGAGCTCGTCGAGTCGCCGGGCGGCGTTCGCGGGTTCGGCGCTCCGCGGCGGCTTTCCGCGCAGACGATGCGCGTCGAGTGGCTGCCGGACACCGTCTCCGGACGGATGCTCGCCGACTACCTCTCCGTGCATTACGCAGGCAACCGGCCGCTCGCGGCCTGGATACTCGCCTCGGAGCCCGTCGGTGCGAGCTTCAGGCAGGCGGTGTTCGCGACCCGAGGCTGACGATCTCCCTGCGGCGCCGTTGTGCGGTGACGTCTAGAGGCCGATCGGGTGCCAGACCGTCTTCAGCTCGAGGAACGCCTCGATCTCCCACGGGCTCTGCGTGTCGGCGGTCGAGCGCACGACGCGCTTCACGTTGTCCGCGGCGAGCCGCTGGAGCTCCGCGAGGTCGCCGTTCACTCCGGTGAGGTCGATCGCGTTCACGTCCATGTGACCCGCGAGCCAGGGCGCGAGCTCGTCGCGGAAGCCGGTGAGGATGTTGATCGCACCGGCCGGTACGTCGGACGTCGCGAGCGCCTCCGCCAGCTCGATCGCAGCGAGCGGATGGTCCTCCGATGCCACGGCGACGACGGCGTTGCCGCCGACGAGCGCGGGAGCGATGCGGGAGACGATTCCGGTGAGCGGCGGCTCGGCGGGCGAGAGCACGGCGACGACACCTGTCGGCTCGGGAACGGTGAAGTCGAAGTAGGGGCCGGCGACGGGATTCGAGCCCCCGAGCACCTGCGGCAGCTTGTCCGCCCAGCCCGCGTACCAGACCACGCGGTCGATCGCGGCCTCGACCTCCTTGCGGCCGGAGCACACGGCGGCGAGATCGGTCGCGCGCGCCTCGAGCATCTCCGCGAGCCGATAGAGGACCTGCCCGCGGTTGTACGCGGTCATCCCCGACCACACCGGGAAGGCCGCGCGGGCTGCGCGGACGGCGTCGCGCGCGTCCTTACGCGACGCGCGGGCGACGTTCTGACCCTCGGCCTCGTACGTGCGGCCGGACTCGGAGCGCGGAAACGCACCGCCGACGTACAGCTTGTAGGTCTTCCTGACGGGGATCCGGCTCATAGGCATGCGTCCCGGTTCGAGGTGACGCTGTGGACGGATTGGCGCGAAATCGGCGCGAACCTGTTTGTGCTCCGTAACCACATTGGCGCTACGCTCGACGGCGGGTGGAGGGTGGCCAGCCTCCCCACCCAGGGTGGGGAGTGCGCGGGTCGCGCGTCGCGAGCCGGACACCCAATGCTCACTCGAACCTCAGGTACGGCTCGAGCCCGTGGCGGCCACCTTCGCGGCCGAAGCCCGACTCCTTGTAGCCGCCGAACGGCGACGACGGGTCGAAGCGGTTGAACGTGTTTGCCCACACCACGCCCGCCCGCAAGCGCTCGACCATCCACAGGATCCGGGACCCCTTCTCCGTCCATACGCCCGCCGACAGCCCGTACGGCGTGTTGTTCGCCTTCTCGACCGCCTCCTCGGGCGTCCGGAACGTCAGCGTCGAGAGCACCGGCCCGAAGATCTCCTCCTGCGCGATGCGGTAGCTCTGCGCGACGTTGGTGAAGAGCGTCGGCCGGAACCAGAACCCGCGCTCGGGAAGCCGGCACTCGGGCTGGTAGATCTCGGCGCCCTCCTCCTCCCCGCTCGCGACGAGCTCGGTGATCCGCTGGAGCTGTTCGCGTGAGTTGATCGCCCCCACGTCCGTGTTCTTGTCGAGCGGGTCGCCGACCCTGAGCGTCGAGAGCCGCAGCTTGAGCTTTTCGATCAGCTGCTCGTGGATCGACTCCTGTACGAGGAGCCGCGACCCCGCGCAGCACACGTGGCCCTGGTTGAAGTAGATCCCGTTGACGATGCCCTCGACGGCCTGGTCGAGTGCCGCATCGTCGAAGACGATGTTCGCCGCCTTGCCGCCGAGCTCCAGCGTCAGCTTCACCTCGCGACCTGCGAGCTCGCGCAGGATCAGCTTCCCGACCTCCGTCGAGCCGGTAAACGCGAGCTTGTCGATGTCCGCGTGCTTGACCAGGTGCGCGCCGGTCGTCCCGTCGCCGGTGACGATGTTGACGACGCCGGGCGGAAGCTCGGCCTGGCGACACACATCGGTGAAGAGCAGCGCGGTGAGCGGCGTCGTCTCGGCGGGCTTGAGCACGACCGTGTTGCCGCACGCGAGCGCCGGCGCGATCTTCCATGCGAGCATGAGCAGAGGGAAGTTCCAGGGGATGATCTGGGCCGCGACCCCGAGCGGCTTGGGCCGGCGGTTCGGGAAGGCGTACTCGAGCTTGTCCGCCCAGCCCGCGTAGTAGAAGAAGTGCGCGGCGGCGAGCGGGAGATCGACGTCGCGCGACTCCTTGATCGGCTTCCCGCCGTCGAGCGACTCCGCGACGGCGAACTCGCGCGAGCGCTCCTGGAGGATGCGCGCGATGCGGAAGAGGTACTTCGCGCGCTCGGACGGCGCGAGCTTCGCCCAGCCGTCCTCGAAGGCGCCGCGGGCGGTCGTGACCGCGAGATCGACGTCCTCCGGCCCGGCGAGCGCGAACTCGAGAAGCTGCTCCTCCGTCGAGGGCGAGACCGACGCGAGCGACTTGCCGGAGCGCGCCTCGACCTCCTCGCCGCCGATGAAGAGCCCATAGCGCGGCTTGATCTCGACGATGTCGCGCGCTTCGGGCGCGGACGCATACTCCCACTCGATCGGCGCAGGGACGGCGGCGGACCGCTTCTCGACCTGCGCCATCAGTCGATGGTGAAGTAGTCGCCGGACTGATAGCGCCCCGTGCGCTCCTTGCGGATCTGCATGAGGACGTCATTCAGCAGCGTCGAGGCGCCGAAGCGGAAGAGGTCGGGCGTCATCCACTGGGAACCGAGGGTCTCGTAGAGGACGACGAGGTACTGCACCGCCTGCTTCGACTGCCTGATTCCACCGGCCGGCTTGATGCCGACGACGCGCCCGGTCTCTGCGTGCACGTCGCGGACCGCTTCCATCATGCAGAGCGTCACGGGAAGGGTTGCAGCCGGGCTGATCTTTCCAGTCGAGGTCTTGATGAAGTCGGCACCGGCGGCGATCGCGAGCAGGGAGGCACGGCGGACGTTGTCGTAGGTCCCGAGCTCACCCGTCTCGAGGATCACCTTGAGATGCACGTCGCCGCACGCCTCCTTCACGCGGACGATCTCGTCGTAGACCTTCGCGTACCGCCCGGAGTGGAACGCTCCACGGTCGATGACCATGTCCACCTCGTCGGCACCGAGCTCGACCACCGCTCGCGTCTCCGCGACCTTGAGCTCGGTCGGGGACTGGCCCGACGGGAACGCCGTCGCGACCGATGCCACCTTCACGCTGCTCCCGCGCAGCCGCTCCTTCGCGGGCGCGACGAGGTTCGGGTAGACGCACACCGCGGCGACGGGCGGCACGCTCATGTCGACCGGATCGGGACGGAGTGCCTTCGAGCAGAGCGCGGCGACCTTGCCCGGGGTGTCCTGGCCCTCGAGCGTCGTCAGGTCCATCATCCGGACCGCGAGCTCGAGGGCTTGCAGCTTCGACTCGCGCTTGATCGACCGCTTCGCGAGCGACGCTGCTCGCTCCTCGAGTGCGACCGCGTCGATCGAGCCGACGCGCGGCAGCCTGGGCTCGAGCGGAAGCTCGAACCCTCCTACGAGTGCGGGTGCCTTGGCCACGGTCCGAGTGTAGCCCTGCCGGGTCGCATTGCCGCCTTGGGGCGGCGCGCGCAGGCGCCGCCCCATGCGACTAGCGTCACCTGACGTCGATCCAGACGCTCCTGTGGTCGGAGGTCGGGAATCCGCCGACCGGCCCCCACTGCGCGAAGTCGAAAACTCCCGTCAACCGGAAGAGCGGGCTCGACTGGAGCGGCCAGAACACGCCCGAGTCGACGACCTTGAGGTTCTTCCGCGGAAGGACGTAGTCCGCCCGCAGGTTGCCGGGCGCCGTGTCCGCGAAGTCGGCCGTGTCATAGCGCGGATCGCCCTTGTGGGTGAGGTTGGCACCGCCCTGGAGCGCCGCTGCCTCGATCGCTCCGGCGCTCTCGGGTGTCGTCTTGGCATTGACGAGCGGATGCTCCAGCAGCTGCTGGATCGAGCCCGGGATGCTGTCCCCGTCGACTGGATCGGAGTTCTGGTCGCCGGCGATGACGAAGAGCTCGCCCGGCTTCAGCCCGCCGAACTGCCCCTTGTCGTCGTAGATGTAGTCCGACTTGCCTGGCGAGATGTAATCGGCCCAGAAGCCGGATCTCGTCGAAGTTCCGACGACCGTTGCGATCCTCGGGCCCGTCGAAGACCGGCGGCGTCGGATGGGACACGAGGAAGTGCACGGTCTTCTTGCCGATCCGGATCGGAATGTCCCAGTGGCTCTTCGAAGAGAGCCGGAGGATGTCGACCTCGTCCGGCGAGTAGAACGGCGTCGGGATGAGGTTGCCGGGCATGTCCTTCCAGCGGAAGAGCTGGAACGTCCGGACGTCGTCGGTCGCGATCGGGTACTTCGAGTACACGACCATTCCGAACTGACCCGGGAACGCACCGAAGCCGAAGGCGTCGTTTCCGCCCCCGATCATTCCGTTGTTGTCGAGGTCCTTGCCGGTCGGGATCCCGGTGTTGGACGGCGCGATGAAGGAGTAGCGGTACTTGATCGGCGCGGACCCGTTGTGCGAGACCTGGAGGAAGTTGTCGTGGAAGAGGCCGACGGCCGCCGGGTCGAAGTCGAACTCGTTGATCAGGAGGACGTCGGGCCGGACGCGCTGAACGACCTCGGCGACGTTTCGCGCCTGCCGCCGGAATACGTCGTCGACGGCCGGATTCGAAAGATGCTCGACGAGCAGACCGGCCGCGCTGCGGTTCAACGATGCGTTGAACGTGGCGAAGCGCACGTCGGGCTGGTTGTTGGAGGAAGCCGAGGTCACTGCGGCGGCGCTGACGACGAGCGCCAGGACCAGGGCCAACAGAAGGCGTCGCATTTGTCTCCCCTCTCGTCGCGGACCCCGGTGTCCTATCAGGCCCTCGCCACGCTTCGCCGAGGACTTGCCAGATGGACCCACTCCGGCAACAGCCGAGGCTATGGAGCCTAGAGCCCGAGGCGCTCGAGCAGCTTCGGGTCGCGGCGCCACTTCGGCCGCACCTTGACCTGGAGCTCGAGGAACACCGGGTGCCCGACGAGCGCTTCGACCTCGGGCCGTGCACGCGTCCCGATCTCGCGGATCATCGCGCCCTTCTTGCCGACGAGGATCCCCTTCTGGGACTCGGTCTCGACGTAGACGAACGCGCGCACGACCTTCTCCGCGATCTCGTCCACCTCGACCATGACCGCGTGCGGGACCTCCTCGCGCGTCAGCTGGAGCGCCTTCTCGCGGATGACCTCGGCGACCCGCTCGTCGACGGTGAGGTCGGTGCGCTGCTCGAGCGGGAAGAGCGCTGGGCCCTCGGGAAGCAGCGACACGATGTCGTCGCGCAGCTCGCCGATGCCGTCCTTCGTCTTCGCGCTCACCGGGTGGAGCGCGTGGAAGTCGCCGAGCTGCGAGGCGGCCTGCATCTGCGAGACGACGTGGGACGCCTTGAGGCGATCCACCTTGTTCAGAACGATGATCACGGGCTTCTCGAGCGCGAACACCCTGCGCGCGACGAAGCGGTCGCCGGAGCCGATGTGCGCTCGTGCGTCGACGACGAGAAGCACGACGTCGACGTCCTCGAACGAGGACTCCACGGTCGCCTGCATGCGCTCCGTGAGCGCGTCGAGCGGCCGCTGGAACCCGGGCAGGTCGATGAGGGCGAGCTGGTAGTCGGGGCCGTTCGCCACCCCGAACACGCGGCGCCGCGTCGTGTTCGGGACCCTGGACGTGATCGCGACCTTCTCGCCCGTGAGGGCGTTCACGAGAGTCGACTTGCCGACGTTCGGCCGGCCGGCGACCGCGACGATGCCCGATTTCACGACGCCTTCCCGTAGGGGCACCCCGGCCCACCACCCACTGCGATCGTAACGTGGAAATGCGGGCGCGTGGCATACGCCTTCGCGCCGAAAGGGTGGAGGTTCGTCCACATGCTCACGAGAGATCGGACGCGGTGAACGACTCGGGCAGGAGCTCGGCTGGCGTCATCGTGACGACGCGCCCGCCGTTCCGGAACACCACGCGCTCGACGCCCATCTCGAGCAGCCACTGTCGGCAGCCGCCGCACGGCGACGCCGTGATCGCCGCCGCCACGAAGTCGCCCGGCCGGTACCCCATGGCGATCGCGCGCGCGAACGCCGTTCGCTCGGCGCAGATCCCGAGCGGGTAGGCCGCGTTCTCGACGTTCACGCCCTCGACGACCTTTCCGTCGCCCGTCAGCACCGCGCAGCCGACGTCGAAGGACGAGTACGGCGCATACGCGCGCTCCGCGACCGCGTCCGCGGCGGCCAGCAGGTCCGTGTCGCTGATCGCGCCGTCGGTCATCCGAAAGCCTGGAAGAGCGCGAGCGTGACGAGGGCGCCGAGTACCCCGCCGGTCGCGGCCTCGGACGCCGAGTGGACACCGCTCTCGACACGTGTCTGGGCGACGAGGAGGGCCATGATGAAGGTGAGGGTCGAGACGAGGAAGTGGTGGGACGAGTCGTCGAGCACGAGCGTAACCGCCATCCACCCGGCGAACGCGACCGCGGCGTGCCCCGATGGAAGGCCCCCGCGGAGCGGAGTTCCACGGCCCGTGACGGCCTTGATCGCGATGACCACGATGATCGTGACCGCGAGCGCGACGAGCGTGAGCTCCTCGTCGACGTTCGCGAGCCGGTCGAGGAACCTCGAGCTGCGGTCGGCGACGGCGCCCGAGAAGACGAGATATCCGACGGCAAGCGCGTTGAGCGCCGCGATGAGCACCGCTCCGGCCGCGATGTCCTTCGCGAGCTTCGCCATGGGGTCGAACGACGTCGAGGCGACGTCGACCGCGGCCTCGATCGCAGTGTTCACGAGCTCCGCCACGAGGACGAACGTGATGGCGAGCAGCAGCACCATCAGCTCGAGACGATCGACCCCGAACGCGAGTGCGGCGATCAACACTCCGGCTGCGATCGCGAAGTGGATCCAGAGGTTCCGCTGCGTGCGGAGCGCGTGGATGACGCCTTCGGTGGCGTAGTTGAAGCTGTCGAGGAGCGAGGGGCTGCGCTGGCGCGAGCTCACAGCGTCGACTCCTCGGCGTGGGCCTGTTCGCGCGCCTTCATCTCGGCGCCGTGGTCATAGCCCAGGAGGTGGAGCAGCCCGTGGACGAGCGGCGGCCGCCACGCCTCGCCCGTCACCTGCGGGCAGAGCACGACGTCGCCGAGGGCGCGCGGCATCCCTTCGGGCAGGTCATCGCGTCCGTCGAGCGGGAACGAGAGCCCGTCCGTCTCCTCGTCGATCCCCAGATGCTCGAGCTTCAGCGCGCGGATCTCGTCCGGCCCGACGAACGTGATGCCGAGCTCGCCGTCGGTCACGCCCTCAATCTCGAGGACGCGGCGGGCGAGCGCAACGGCGGCCTGCTCGTCGACCTCGGCGCCGCTGCGGTTCGTCGTGTCGACCGAGATCACGGCTCAGCGCCGGCGCGCGGTGCCGGTCTCCTCGGCATGCCGCTTGTACGCCTCGACGATCCGCTGCACGAGCTTGTGCCGCACCACGTCCTCGTGCCCGAACTCGACGAACGCGATCCCGTCGATGTCGGCGAGGATGTCGCGGACCTGGATCAGGCCGGACGCCTGGTCGCGCGGAAGGTCGACCTGCGTGATGTCGCCCGTGACCACCATCCTCGACCCGAAGCCGAGGCGCGTGAGGAACATCTGCATCTGCTCCGGAGTCGTGTTCTGTGCCTCGTCGAGCACGATGAACGAGTCGTTCAGCGTGCGGCCGCGCATGAACGCGAGCGGCGCGACCTCGATCGTGCCGCGCTCCATGTAGCCGGCGAGCCGCTCCGGATCGAGCATGTCGTAGAGCGCGTCGTACAGCGGCCGCAAGTAGGGGTCGACCTTGGCGAGCATGTCGCCCGGGAGGAACCCGAGCCGTTCGCCGGCCTCGACCGCGGGCCGGGTGAGGATGATGCGGCCGACGCCGCCCTCGGAGAGCGCGGCGACCGCGAGCGCCATCGCGAGGTACGTCTTGCCGGTTCCGGCAGGTCCGACCGAGAACGTCACCGTCCCCTGCCGGATCGCGTCCACATAGCGCTTCTGGTTGACCGTCTTCGGCGTGATCTTCTTCCCCCGGTGGCGCCAGACGATGTCCTCGAAGACGTCGCGGACGTCCTCGGCCTGGTCGAGCGCGGTCAGGACCGCGCCGACGGTGTCCGGGCCGACCTGGTGCCCGCCCTCGACGAGCTCGACCAGCTCGTCCACGACCGCGCGTGCAGCGGCGACGTGCTCGCCGTCCCCATCGAGCGTCAACCGGTTGCCACGAAGCGAGATCGAGCACTGCAACCGCTCGCGCAACGCGTCGAGGACGCCGTCCTGCACGCCGGCGAGCTCCGCGGCGACCTCGTTCGATACGTCCAGTACGTCTTGTGCCACGACGCTCAGTCTAGGCGCGGCATCTGTCGCGTCCCCGGGCCGACTTCGCGTACTCCTTTAGAGCTCGGCCACCCTAGGCGAGCTTCTCCTTCACGAGCTGGTTGACGGTGGAGCCGTCGGCGCGTCCGGACACCTGGTGCATGACGCCCGCCATGACGCGCCCCATGTCGCGGATGCTCGTCGCCCCCACCTCGGAGATGACGTCGTCGATGATCTCCTCGATCTCCTCCTCCGAGAGCTGCTCGGGCATGAAGTCCTCGAGCACCTCGAGCTCGTACTCCTCGTCCTCTGCCTGCTCCTCGCGGCCGGCGGCACGGAACGCCTCGGCAGCCTCGACGCGCCGCTTGCGCTCACGCTGGAGCACCTGGAGCTCCTCCTCCTCCGAGAGCGGGCGCTGGAGCTCCTTCTCGGCGCCCTTGAGCGAGCTGAGAACGAGGCTGAGCGCGTCACGCAGGTCGTTGTCGCGCGCGAGCCGCGCGGCCTTGAGCTCGGACTCGATGCGCGCGATGAGGCTCATTTCGCCTCCCTCGCCTTCGGCTCGGTCGCGTGGGGGAAACCCGGTTTCCCCCACGAGCCCCCTGCGCGTTGTCGCCGATGCTGCGCATCGGCGCGCTCTTTCGGGGGAACCCTCCGGTTCCCCCGCGCCCCCTCCTGGCGGCATGACTGCGTCATGGCGCCTCCGACGCGAGCGCGCTGACGATCTGGCCGGAGTCCATGCGACCCCCGAGCACGTGCCAGTGCAGGTGGAAGACCGTCTGCCCTGCCCGCGGGCCGACGTTCACGAGCACCCGATAGTCCTCGAGGCCCGCCGCCTTCGCCGTCTCGGCCACGAAGCGAAGCATCCGTCCCGCCTCCTCGTCCGGAAAAGCGGCGACGTCTCGGAACGTGTCGACGTGACGCTCGGGGAGCACGAGCAGATGCGTCTCCGCGATCGGCTTGATGTCGCGGATCGCGACGAAGCCGTCCGCGGCGTGCACGTGGTCGCCTTCGGCGACGAGCCGGCAGAAGAGGCACGTGCTGTCAGGCGGCGACGGCAAGAACACCCTCCTCGGACAGCCCGACTGCGCGTGCACGCACGAGCTCGCCGACGGGTGCGTCGACGAGCCACGGCGTGTAGTCGTCGGCGTACCCTCGCCCGGGCCGATCGACGAGCACGCGGTCGGTCGTTCCCAGCTTCGACTCCCAGTGCACGCGGCAGAGCTCGTCGGAGAGCGCGCGCAGCCTCGCCCCGCGCTCCTTCTTCACCGAAGGAGGGACCGTGTCTGCCGCCGCGGTCACCGTCCCTGGCCGCGGCGAGTACGGGAAGACGTGCACCTTCGTCATCCCCGTAGCGCGTACGACCTCGAGCGTCCGCTCGAACGCCGCGTCGTCCTCGCCCGGGAACCCGACGATGACATCGGTCGTGAGGTTGAAGGTCGAGAGCGCCGCGACCCGCGCGAGGTACTGCCCGGCCGTGTAGCGCCGCCGCATGGCGCGGAGGATCCGGTCGTCGCCGGACTGCAGCGGAACGTGGACATGGGCGGACACGGTCGCCGTCTCCTCGAGAGCTTCGACGAGACCGGGCGTCAGATGGTTGACCTCGATCGAGGAGAGACGGAGACGCTCGAGACCGGCGGTCGCACCCGCTTCGCGCAGGAGCCGCGCAAGCGTGTATCCCGCCTCGCGATCGCGAAAGCATCCGAGATTGACGCCGGTGAGCACGATCTCGCGGTGCCCCTGCGCGGCGCGGCGCCGAACCTCGTCGAGAACCATGGCCGCCCGCCTGCTGCGGGTCCCGCCGCGGACGAGCGGGATCACGCAGAACGCGCACGAGAACGAGCACCCGTCCTGGATCTTCACGAACGCCCGCGTGCGTTCGAGCCGCGGCTCGCTCTGCACGCACGCCACGGCGCCGACATCGCCCGCGACGGTCGCCGCTGCGTCCTCACCGGTGCGCTTGACGACGTGGACGTTCTCCGGGAGCCCGGCGAACGCGCCCTCGAGGTTCGCCGCGCAGCCGGTGACGTAGACGCGCCGATGAGTGCGGGCTGCCCGCGTCGTAGCCTGGCGGGACTTCGAGACGGCCTCGTGCGTCACGCAACAGGTGTTCACGACCGCGATCTCGGCCCCTTCCGCATGCTCGACGTGCCCGCCCGCAACCAGGCGCTCACGCGTCAGCTGCGCATCCGTGTAGGACACCTTGCAGCCGAGGAAGCGCACGGAGAACGTCGCCATCGAGCGAGCAAGCTTAAAGCCCGTGGCACCGAGTCGTCACTCGGCTTCCAGGACGTCCGCCGCCCAGCCCTCGAGCTCGATCGTCTTCACGCGCCTCCAGCCCGAGACCTCGGGCGCCTCACCGGGGAGGTATCCGGACGTGATCGCACGGGACGCCGGACGGCGCGCGAGCAGCTCCTCGACCGCGCGGAGCTCGATGTTTGCGACCACGAGCGCGCGGCGCGGCAGGTCGTCCGCGCGCGCGTCCAGCACCGCACGTCGATCTCGACCCCGTTGCGCAGCGCGTTCTCACGTGCCACGTCGACGGCGACCGGGTCGACGTCGACGGCGCAGACCGGAGCGAACCCGAGCAGCGCGGCGGCGATCCCGATGACGCCCGAGCCACACCCCGCGTCCAGGAGGCTCGTGCGTGGCTGCCGCGCGAGGAGCTCGATGCAGGCGCGCGTCGTCGGGTGTGCGCCCGTGCCGAATGCTCGACCGGGGTCGATCACGACGGCGAGCCCGCCTTGAGGCGGCGTCTCCCAGGGCGGGCCGATCCAGACCCCGCCTGCCCGGACCGCATGATGGAACTCCCGCCAGCGCTCCTCCCAGCCCGGCTGGACGCCCGTCGCCGTGGCGTTCGGAAAGACCGCCAGCACCGCGTCGGCCCCTGCTTCGTCCGTGTACATCGCAAGCTCGAGCGCCGCGCCCAGGTCGACCTCCTCGAACCCGCCGGGCGTAAGCGCGAGCAGACGCGCTCTCGCGGTCTCCGCGTCGGGCAACTCGACCTGCACCGCGACGCGGAGGAGTGGGGCTAGCGGAGCGCGCTCTTCAGGCGCCGGAAGAACCCCTCGTCCTCGTCGTCGGGCGCATACGCGGCCGCATCCGTCTTGCTGTCGAACTCTTCGAGCAGCTGGCGCTGCTCGTCGGTCAACCGCGACGGGACTCCGACGTCGAGGCGGACGTACAGGTCGCCGCGCCGCGATCCCTTGAGCGACGGCATTCCCTCTCCGGAAACGACCCGGACCTCGCCCGGCTGCACGCCAGGCGGAAGGTGGAGGTCGATGTCTTCCCCGATACCGGCGACACGGACCGTGCTACCCAGAGCCGCGTCGGTCATCGTCACCCGAACGGCGGTGTGCAGATCGTTCCCGTCGCGGAGGAGCCGCGCGTGCGGTCGCACCCGAACCGCGACGTACACGTCGCCCCGCTCGCCGCCGCGGAATGCGGCATGACCGACTCCCCGGAGCCTGATGTGTTGCCCATCGGAGATCCCCGATGGGATCTCGACGTCGAGCTGACGCCGCGTGACGACACGGCCATCTCCGCCGCAGGCCTCACACGGCGCCTCGAGAACCTGGCCGCGTCCGCTGCAGTGCGGGCACGTGCGCTGGCTGACGAACTCGCCGAAGACATTCCGCGAGATCCGCCGCAGCATGCCGGTGCCGCCGCACGTGCTGCACGAGATCGTGCCCGTCCCCGGTTCCGACCCCGCGCCGGCGCACGGGTCACAGGGCTCGGCGACGTCGACCCAGATCGGCGCCGTGACTCCCGTGAACGCTTCCTCGAGGTCGATCTCCGCGACGACCTGCAGATCGCCACCTCGGGCCGAGGTGCGCTCGCGCGCTCCCGCCCCGAAGAGGTCCTCCCCGAAGAACGCCGCGAAGACGTCCGCGATGTTGCCGAAGTCCGTGAAGGTGGGCTCGAATCCACCCCGGCGGAGACCCGCATGGCCGAAGCGGTCGTACGTCGCCCGCCGCGCCGGATCGGAGAGCACCTCGTACGCCTCGGCGACCTCGCGGAAGCGCCGGTCGGCTTCTGGTTCCTCCGAGACGTCCGGGTGGAGCGTCCGCGCGAGCGCCCGGAACGCGCGCTTGATCTCGGCTTCGCCCGCGTCGCGCGGAACGCCGAGCACCTCGTAGTAGTCGCGTTCCCTCGTCGCCATCGAGTCAATCGTCCTCGTAGACGTCTTCGACGAACCGGGAGAGCTCGAAGGCGGCTGCGCGAACGGTGCGAATCGCCTTCTCGTAGTCCATGCGCACCGGGCCGATGAGGCCGACGGCGCCGAGCGGCCGGTTGCGGAGGCCGTACGTCGCTCCGACGAGCGAGAGGTCGTGCAGCTGGCCGTCGCCGAGCTCGGGCCCGACGTGGACGACAGGTCGCAGCGGCTCGAGCGCCTCGCTGACGAGCGCGAGAACGGCAGCGCGGCGCTCCAGCAGCTCGAGCAGGCGCAGCGTGGCCTCGAGCTCCTCGGCACGCGCCTCTTCGAGCAGCCCGGGCGCGCCGCCGACGAAGACCTGCGGCCCGTCTTCCGCACGGGCGTCGAGAATCGCCGAGCCCAGGAGGCGAAGGAAGTCCTGCTCGCGCGCCGAGAGCTCCGGCGCCTCGAGTCGGCGCCGCACGGTGCTCGACCCGATCCGCACACCCGACAGCCGCTCGTTCAGGTACTCGGAGGCCCACGACACGAGCCCCTGGTCGACCGGGCTTTCGAGCCGGAACACGCGTTTCGTTACCCCACCGGTAGAGGTGATCGCGACGACCATCACGCTCGTCGGCTGGAGCGCCAGAACCTCGACGTGCCTGATGGTGGCGGTCCCGAGCGACGGCGCAGACACGAGAGCAAGCAGCCGCGTCGTGCGCGAGAGCATGTCCGTGGTAGCGCGAAGAGCCACCTCGACCTCGTCGCGCATCGCGCGGAGATCGACGCCGAGCTGGAGCGAGCCCACCGCCTCCGGCCGACCCTCGAGGGTCGCGACCAGCTCCTCGGCGTAGAGCCGGTAGCCGCTGTCCGTCGGCAGGCGGCCTGCCGAGGTATGCGGGTGAGTGAGCAGCCCGAGCGTCTCGAGCTCGGCGAGCTCGCCACGAACGGTGGACGTCGACACCTGGATGCCGGAACGCTCCACGAGGACCCGTGAGCCCACGGGCTGTCCGGTGGCGACGTACTCCTCGACGACGTGTCGGAGGATCTCCCGCTTTCGAGGCGTGAGCTGCATCCGGTCCGATGGTACCCATGTGCCCTGCCGTTTCCAGGGCGCGGATCCCTCGCGATGACCGTCTCTCAGCCGCTGTCGAGGGTCATGAGCTCCGCGCCCACGCCGCCGGCGAGGAACCGGCCCCGCCGCGTGAGCGACAGTTGCTCCCCGCCTCCACCTCGTCCGCTCGGGCGCGGAACGATCTCGACGAGTCCGCCCGCGATGAGCCGCTCCGCTGCTGCCTGATCCAAGGCGCCTGCAACGTCCTCGAGTGGAAGAGGCTCGTCCAGCCGGAGCCCGAGCATGAGCCGCTCGCGTGCCCGCGTCGCGCCGTCGATCGTCTCTACCTCGGAGGGAGGCCTCGTGTGCGTGCGGAGAGCCTGGACGTAGGCTGCCAAGCCCGGGCGATTCCGCCGGCGCACGCCGTCCACCGTGGAAACCGCGCCGATCCCGATGCCGAGGTAGTCGCGCCCGAGCCAGTACCCGAGGTTGTGCCGTGCACGCAGGTCACGCCCGTTGGCGCGGCTCGGCTCGAGGCAGAAGTTCGCCGTCTCGTACCAGCGATACGCCGAACGCGTCAGCTCGTCGACGACGCGCTCGTAGTAGTTCTCCATCGCCTCCGCTTGTCGCTGGAGCTCCTTGCCGTGCGCATGCGTGAACCGGGTGCCGGGCTTCGCTTCGAGCTCGTACCACGACATGTGCTCCGGCTCGAGCGTCAGCGCCTCCGAGAGGTCGCGCTCGAGGTCGGAGGCGCTCTGACCCGGTACGCCGTACAACAGATCGAGCGAGATGTTGTCGAATCCGGCATCACGAAGAAGGTACACCGCGCGCCGGACGTCGTCCGGGCCGGCGCGGCGTTCGAGCACGGAGAGCAGATGCGGCTGGAAGCTCTGCGCGCCGAGCGAGACGCGCGTGACCCGCCCGCGCCGCAGGATCCGCACGAGCTCGGGCGTGACCGTCTCGGGATTGGCTTCGACGGTGAGCTCGCCGGCACTCGGCAGCGCGGCCAGCAAGCACGTGAGCGCCTCACCCTCTGTGAACGTCGGCGTTCCGCCGCCGACGAAGATCGTCTCGAGCGGCTCCGCGAGCACGTCGCGCTCGAGCGCGAGCTCGGCCAGAAGCGCATCGACGTATGCCGCATGCTCGTCGCGACGGCCGGTCAGCGTGACGAAGTCGCAGTAGCCGCAGCGATGTCCGCAGAACGGCAGGTGGACATAGAGATGGCGAACGCTCATCAGCGCTTCTTCTCGTCGCCCAGGTTCAGCACGGCGAGGAACGCCTCCTGCGGCACCTCGACGCCACCGACCTGCTTCATCCGCTTCTTGCCCTTCTTCTGCTTCTCGAGCAGCTTGCGCTTGCGCGTGATGTCGCCGCCGTAGCACTTCGCGAGCACGTCCTTACGCCGCGCCTTGATCGTCTCGCGCGCAATCACGCGCGAGCCGATCGCCGCCTGTACGGGCACGTCGAACATCTGCCTCGGGATCTCCTGCCGCAGTCGCTCGACGAGCTGGCGCCCGCGGGCGTATGCCTCGTCGCGGTGCACGATGAGCGAGAGCGCGTCGACCTGCTCGCCGCCGACGAGGATGTCGACCCGGGACAGCTCGCCCGGCTGGAAGCCCGCCATGTCGTAGTCGAAGCTCGCGTACCCCCTCGTTCGCGACTTCAGCTGGTCGTAGAAGTCGAGCACGATCTCGCCCAGCGGCAGCTCGTAGGAGAGGAGCACGCGTGCCTCGCTGAGGTACTCCATGTGGTCGAAGCGTCCGCGCCGCTCGGTCGAGAGCTCCATGACGGGCCCGACGAAGTCCTTCGGGACGATCACCGAGGCGCGAACGTACGGCTCCTCGACGAGCTCGACCTCGCTCGGCATCTCGGCCGGGTTGTGCACCTCGACGACCTCACCGGTGCGCTTGGTCGCGCGGTAGGCGACGGTCGGCGCCGTGATGAGCAGGTCGAGGTCGAACTCGCGCTCGAGCCGCTCGCGGACGATCTCCATGTGCAGGAGCCCGAGGAACCCGCAGCGGAAGCCGAACCCGAGTGCCTGGGAGGTCTCGGGCTCGTAGAAGAGCGACGCATCGTTGAGCTTCAGGCGCTCGAGCGCGTCGCGGAGCTCCGGGTACGCGTCGGAGTCCGTGGGGAAGATGCCGGCGAACACCATCGGCTTGACGTCCTGGTAGCCGGGAAGCGGCTTGGTCGCGGGTCGGCGCCGCGAGGTAAGAGTGTCTCCCACGCGGAGGCGGGATACGTCCTTGAGGCCCGTGATGACGTATCCGACCTCCCCGGCGGTGAGCGCGTCCACGGGTACGCGGGCGGGCGACATCACCCCGAGCTCCTCCGCCTCGAACTGCGTTCCCTGCGCCATTGCGCGGAGCGGCTCGCCGGGCTCGAAGCTGCCGTCGACGACGCGCACAAACGCGACGACGCCGCGGTACTGGTCGTACGACGAGTCGAACACGAGCGCGCGAGGCGGCGCGTCGGGCTCGCCGCGTGGCGCCGGGATGCGCTCGATGATCGCGTCCAGGACGTCCTCGACGCCCAGTCCCGTCTTGGCGGAGATGCGGAGGACGTGCTCCGGAACGTCGCCGAGCAGCTCCGAGACCTCGGCGGCGGCGCCGTCCGCATCGGCCTGCGGTAGGTCGATCTTGTTCGCCACCGGGACGATCTCGAGCTCGTTCTCGAGCGCGAGGTACGCGTTCGCCAGCGTCTGGGCCTCGATACCCTGCGCGGCGTCCACCAGCAGGAGCGCGCCCTCACAGGCCTGGAGCGACCGCGAGACCTCGTACGTGAAGTCGACGTGGCCGGGAGTGTCGATCAGGTTCAGCTCGTGCCCGCGCCAGAGCACGCGCACGGCCTGCGCCTTGATCGTGATCCCGCGCTCGCGCTCGAGCTCCATCGAGTCGAGGATCTGCTCGCGCATCTCGCGCAGCGGAACCGCGTCGGTCAGCTCGAGGATGCGATCGGCGAGCGTCGACTTGCCATGGTCTATGTGCGCGATGATCGCGAAGTTGCGGATCCGTTCCTGCTTCACAGTCCCAGCTCGATAGGCCAGCTCGATAGGAGTGCCGGCGCTACTCGATCGAGTCCCCGCGCCGGGCACGCAACAGTAGCAACGTGTCGAGCTCGCGAATCCCGAGCCAGCGCGAGCCCACCACGTAGACGAGGGTTGCCGCGCCGAGACCGCCCCCGACCGACAGCAGCTGGCCGAGGAACTCCCGACCGAGGGTGGCATCGAGCCCGTACCAGGCGACGAAGGCCGCGGTGGCCGCGGCGGTCGCGGCGATCACGATACGGAGGACGACGATCGACGTCCGCAGGACGTGCTCGAGCCCTAGGCGCCGGCGCATCATCACGAAGAGGGTCGCCGACGCGACGACGTTCACGAGCGCAGTCGCGAGCGGGATGCCCCAAATGCCGAGCCGATACAGGACCGCGTCGAGTCCCGCGTTCAGCGCCACCGCGCCGAGCGCGACGGCGGTCGGAATCCAGTTCGTCTGCACGGCGTAGAAGCTCCGGTTGAGGATCAACATCCAGCCGTTGAAGACGAGGCCGATCGAGAACGCCTGAAGACACTGGGCGACGATCGTCGTATCGCTCGCCGTGAACTCCCCTCGCTCGTAGACGAGGCGCACGATCGGATCCGCGAGCACGATGGTCACGAGCGCGGCCGGGATGAGCATGAACGCGATCTGCCGGACCCCACCGTCGAGCGCTCGACGCAGGCCGGTGTCGTCGCTCCGCGCTGCGAGCCGCGCCAGCGTCGGGAAGAGCACGGTCGTGACCGCGACGGCGAAGATGCCCTGCGGGAGCATGTAGAGGCGGAACGCCTTGTCGATCGCCGCCGGCGCGAGCTCCGGGTCGAGCAGGCGCGACGCGAACAGCGTGTCGACGACGAAGTTGACGTTGATCAGCCCGATCGTCAGCGTCACGGGCAGCATCAGCACGAGCACGCGGCGAACGGCGGGGTCGCGCCAGTCGATGACCATCGTCAGCCGTCCGTCGAGCTTTCGCAGCCAGGGGATCGGGAGGAGGAGCTGCACAAGCGTGCCGAGCACGACCACGCCCGCGTAGAGGTACAGCTGGGCGTTCTCCTCGTCGATCCGCGGTACGCCGATGACGAGGCCGAGAACGATCACCAGATTCCACGCAACCGGGGCGAGCGCCGGCAGCGCGAAGTGGTGGTACGTATTGAGGATCCCGACGACGATCCCGGACAACCCGAGGATGACGACGATCGGGAAAAGGACTCGCGAGAGCCCGACTGCCAAGTCCAAGTCGCCGCCTGGGTCGCCGAAGGGCCGAATGAGCAGTGGCGCGAGAAGGATGAAGAGCGCCGTGACGCCGCCGAGGATCAGGAACGTCAGCCAGAAGAGCGTCGACGCCACGCGCCACGCGCGCTGCTTCTCGCCTTTCTCGAGGAGCTCGCTGAAGACCGGCACGAACGCCCCTGAGAGCGCGGCATCCGCGACGAGCGCGCGAACGAGATTCGGAATCTGAATCGCGACCGTGAAGGCGTTGATCTTCCCCGAGATGCCGAAGTAGTAGGCAGTGACGATCTCGCGAACGAGGCCGAGGGCGCGCGAGATCGCGGTGGCGACGGAGAAGATCGCGGTCGAGCGGGCGAGCCGGCGGCGGTCGTGCTCGTCGACCATCGGCGGCGTGTCCGGAAGCGTGTCCGGGATCTCAGACGGGCTCGTCACGCGACGTGCTCCAAGCCGGGGATTCTCACAATGGGTCCTGCTGGGGGACCATGATGGGAGTCCTGCTACCATCGCGACGCCCGCGTGGAGCGGGCGTTTCCTCGATATGGCGAACATCAAGCAACAGAAGAAGCGCGTGCTGATCCAGGAACGGCAGCGGGTCGAGAACCTCCGCTATCGGTCGACGATCAAGACACTCACGAAGCGCCTCGAGACTGCCGTCGCGGACGGCGCCTCGGACGCGATCGCGACGGAGCACCGGACGCTCGTGCGCACGATCGACCGGGCCGCAAGCCGAGGCGCCCTGCACGCGAACACCGCGGCCCGCAAGAAGTCGCATGCCGCGAAGCTCGTCGCAGGCAGTACCGCGTAGCGGGCACGACCGCTCGGATCTAATCGAGGGCGAGGCAGGCCTCGCCCCTACGAGCGTGACGCCGACCCGCCGTCAGTGAGGTCGACGAGCGCGCGCTGCACCTCGAGATCCGGCGCAAGCTTGCTCTTGCCCTTGAGCGCGCCGTCGAGCTCGGACAGGCGCACCGCGGCATCCCGCAACTCCTCGGGCGAGAACGCCTCGGCCTGCGCGAAGACCTTCTCGGCGTAGTACGGGTGCATGCGGAGCTTGCCGGCAGCGTCGCGCGCACGAACGCCCTCGGCTGCGAGCCGCTTGATCGAGCTCAGCCGGCCGAAGTGGCTGCCGAGAGTCGCAGCGAGCCGGCTCGCCGTGTCGCGACGCGGCTTGGCACTGCGCTCGAAGATGGTCTCGCTCGCCGCGAGCGCACGACCCGTGTTGCGTGCGCCCCAGGCGTCGGTCAGCGCGAACGTCGGCTCGCCGGCAGCGGGCGACGCGAGTGCCTCCACCTCGCGCTCGCCGATCGGCTCACCGGCGGCCCAGACGACGAGCTTGTCCACCTCCAGCGCGAGCGCGTGGAGGTCGTCGCCGACGAGCTGGATGAGCATCGCGATGGCCTCGGGCTCGGCCCGCGCATCGCGCTGCCGGAACTGGTCCGCGACCCAGCCGGAGAGCTTTCCTTTCGCGACCGAGTACTCGAGGATCTCGCCCGTCTTCGCGCAGGTCTTCGCGAGCGGAGACGTCTTCCTGACGTCCTCGCCGACGAGACAGAGCACCGTGGCGGGAGCCGGGCTCGCGAGGTATGCCGCAATCGCGTCGACGTCCGGCGCCTTCCAGCCACCCTTGCGGCGATTGTCCGCGTCCTTGCGCCCGTCCACCTCCTCGACGACCACGAGGCGCGCGTCGCCGAACAGGCTCCCGGCGTTGCAGAGCGCGACCGCCGCGTGGCCGGGCGTATCGGCCGCGTTCACGATCTCCGCAGACTCGCCGGCGAAGCGTCCGCGGAGGCGCGCGACTGCGGTTTCGATCTTCGGCCTATCGCTCCCGGTGAGCAGGTAGACGGGCTTCAGCTCGCGTTCCGCAGCCACGCGACAACCTTAGTGCTTCCCGCCGTGATGACGGCCGTGACTCGCCGGCGAGAACCGAGCAGGCCTAGGACGCAGGGAGGGTCAACACTCGACGTATTGACCCGACTGAGGACGACGGCATGCGATGCGTTCGCAGGCGCGCGAAGCATGGGCGTCATCGCGGCGGGAGCACTAACCTCCGGTGCGAACGCGCAACCCGACCCCGTCCGACTCGACGACGACGCGACCGTCCCGGTCCGTCCGGTAGACGGCGAGCCCCGGGACCGTCGTCAGCGCGGCGAGCGTGTCTGCGCGCGGGTGTCCATAGTCGTTGTTCCTTCCGGCGGAGATGACCGCGATCTGAGGCCTGAGAACGCGCAGCTCCTCGTCGAGCCCCGGATCCGACGAGCCGTGGTGGGCGACCTTCAGGATCTCGACCGAGCGCAGGGGTAGCCGCGCGGTCACGTCGGACTCCGCATCCGCCGGCAGGAACACGTCGAGCTCGCCGTACGACGCGACGAGCACCGTCGCGTTCAGGTTCGGGTCCTCCGACGGGAGCCCCGGGTCGGAGGGCCAGAGCACGCGGAACAGCAACCCTCCGACTCTGAACGACGAGCCCGTGCGCACGTTGCGCAGGGGCACGCCACGCTCGTGCGCCGCCGCGACGGCCTCCTCCCGCTCAGGGCCCGTGGCCGCGAGCATCGGGTCGAGCACCACTCCGACCCGAAGCTGGCGAAGAACCGCAGCCGCACCCCCGACGTGGTCTCGCTGTGGATGAGTGAGGACGACCGCCGAGAGCGAGCGCACTCCCATGCGGGCGAGCTGCCCGGCGACGTTCGCCTCCGGAGGCCCCTGGTCGACCAGCACTCGCGCCGACGCGGTCTCGAGCAGCACGGCATCTCCCTGGCCGACGTCGAGGAACGTCGCCCGAAAGCCCGCGGGCGGGCTCCACGCAGGCGGCGTACGAAACGACCACGCCGCCGCGAAGACGACCACCAGCGTCGCGGCGACGAGCAGCGGGACGGCCGGAGATCGGCGGCCGAGTCGTTCCCCCATTCGTTCGCGCCCGAACCGGACGCCGATCCAGATCGCCGACGCCGCGCCCGCGACGACCAGTGCCGTCCGCGGTGCGATCTCGGCGCCCGGCAGCGAGGCAACGACTCGCGCGACGAGCGCGAGCCAGGCCGCGGCCCAGCCGGCGAGCCAGGCGAGCGCGGTGGCAACGGCCGGCGAGAACGGATCGGCTGCCGCCGCGAGCAGACCGAGCCCGAGGACGAAGGGGAGGGCCGGTGCCGCGAGTGCGTTCGCGGGCACCGTGTAGACGGGCGCCGTCCCGAAGTGGAGCAACACGATCGGCGCCGTGACGATCCCGCAGACGAGCGCGATTCCGACTACCTCCGCGAGACCCCGCGGAACCGGGTAGCCGTCAGCGAGGTCGCGGATGCGAGGGAGCCCGACGAAGATCGCTGCAACCGCCGCGAAGGAGAGCTGAAAGCCGGGCTCGAGCAATGCCGCCGGGGACCAGGCGAGGAGGACGAGCGCACCGAGAGCGAGGAAGTGCCAGCGATCGCTCGGCCGCGAGAGCAGCCACGCGAGCGAGACGAGCGCACCGGCGACGCCCGCGCGCACCACGGACGGCTGCCAGCCGACAGCAAGGACGTACGACGCGATCGCGACGAGGACGACGAGCTCGCGCGAGACCCGCGGAAGGCGTACGAGCCAGGCGAGCCCGTAGATCCCGCCGGCGATGAAGGCCACGTTCTGCCCGGAAACGGCGAGGAGGTGCGAGAGCCCCGATGCGCGGAACTCGTCGCGCACCTCGGTCGGCAGACCCTCGTCCTCACCGAGCACGACGCCGAGGACGAGTGCGCGCCGAAGCCCTCTCGTCCCCCGCCCCACGGCCACCTCGATGCGGTCGCGAAGCCGGTCGCCGGCGCCCGCGATGCCTCCGCGTCTGCCGACCTGCTCCCAGGAACGCGCCCTGGCGACGACATGGATCCCTTGCCGCGCCAGCCACGCTTTCTCGTCGAAGCCGCCGTCGTCGGCAACGCGCGGCTCCGCGAGCCGGACGCTCGCCTCGAGGACGGCGCCGCGGGGCGGCGAGCGACCGAGTGGGAGCACGAGCAGGACGCGCTCGCGGAGGCGACGATTCTCGAACGCGAGGACTTCGGCAGGCACGCGTACCGCCCATGACGTCGTGCGCGCGGCGCCGACGACCACGAGCTCCGCGCGCCCCTGAGCGCCGATCTCCGCCGCGAGCGGGCTCTGCGCAAGCGCCTCGAGGCGGAGCGTTCCCCAAGAGAGCCCGACGACGGCGAGCAGCACACCGAGCGCGAGAGCGCGCCACGCGCCGTCGCACAGGACAGTTGCCACGAGAGCGGACACCGCGACGCCGGCGAGCAGCGATCCCAGCGGCGATCCCAGCGGCGATCCCAGCGGCGATCCGAGTGCCGACGGCTCGAGGACGCCGATACTCACCCAGTTCGCCGCGGCCAGGCCGGCGCAGGCGAACGCGGCGAGGAGAGCCGGCCAGTGCAGCTCGACGACTCGCCTCACGGGCCGCCCGTCGGCCTATGAGGGTGCCAGCGAGGAGACGGTGTGGAGAACCGCGAGGTTCCCCACGCTTCAGAGAGGAAGGGGGCCGGCTCAGCTCTCGCAGGACCGGAGTTCGCTCGCGCGAACTCCGGTCGCGGAAAGGCGTGGGGAAACATGGTTTCCCCCACCGACGCGGGCCGACGGCGAGCGTCCCTCACGGGGTCACGAGGTCGCGCAGCTGCTCGATCCGCGCCGGCCCGATCCCGGGCACGGCGTCCAGGTCGTCGACCGATCTGATGAAGCCGTGCTCGGCTCGATAGTCGAGGATCTTCTGCGCGGTGACAGGCCCCACCCCGGGGAGCTCGTCGAGCTGCTCGGCCGTCGCCGTCGCGAGACTCAGCTTCTGCGCGGGAGCCGCACCGCCTTGCGACCCAGGTGCCAGGTCGGCAGCACCGGCCGGCGCCCCGCCGGGGGCGATCGGAGCCCGAGCCGGAACGAGCACCTGCGCGCCGTCGACGAGCGGCGCTGCAAGGTTGATCCCGCCGAGGTAGGCCCTGGCCGACGCGCCGCCGGCGCGCCGCACCGCATCCGCGACACGCGAACCGTCACGCAGCCGATAGAGGCCGGGATCGCGTACCGCCCCGACGACGTGCACGACGAGCCGCTGTGGCGCGGCCGGCGTCACCGGCTCGAGCGGCGCCACGACCTCCGGTTCCCGCGCTGCGCCAGCTCCCGCGAGGCGACTTCCGACGAGGACGAGCACCGCGAGCAGCCCGCTCACGAGGACGAGAGCGGTCGAGCGCGAGACCGAGATCGACGGCATGCGGCCATCGTGGCCGGGAGGCAGTCACAGATGGTGAACGACTACGCGCCGAATGCGTGGCAGCTTCCGACTCGTCCTTCCGACTCGTCCTTCCGCTTCGTCCCTCCGCCTCGCCAGCCGGCGAACGGCGCGCGTCGACGCTACGAAGTCACGAAGTTGACGAGCTTCCCGGGCACGACGACGGTCCTCGCAATCTCGCCACCGTCCAGATACGAGCCGACGCGTTCCGACGCACGCGCCAGCGCCACGAGCTCCTCGTCGGCCGTGTCGGGCGACACGTGCAACCGGTCGCGGACGCGTCCGTCGACCTGCACCACGACCTCCACCGTCTCGACCGCCAGCAGCGCCGGATCAGCCTTCGGCCACGGCTGCTCCCACAACCGCTCGTAGCCGAGGCGGGACCACAGCTCCTCTGCAACATGGGGCGCGTAGGGCTGGATGACGCTGACTGCGGTCTCGGCCGCGAACCGGGAGTCGGGTCCCGCGGGCTCCTTCGAGAGCTCGTTCAGCAGCTCCATGATCGCGGCGATCGCCGTGTTGAACGCATAGCGACGACCGATGTCGTCCGTGACCTTCGCGATGGTCGCATGGGCTTTCCGCGCGAGGACTCCATCACCGGTCTGCCCGGTGGGGGCTTTCTCGGCGACCTCGTTGACGATCCGCCAGAGCCGCCGGACGAACCGCGCCATGCCTTCGATGCTCTCCTCGGTCCACTCCATGTCCTCGTTGGCCGGGCCGAGGAACAGGATGTTGAGGCGCGCGGCGTCGGCTCCGTACTCCTCGACGAAGTCGCCGGGCCCCACGACATTGCCGGCGCGCTTCGACATCTTCGTCTTGCCAGACGTCACCCAGCCGTTGGAGAAGAAGCGCCCGAACGGCTCTCGGAAGCCAACAAGCCCCATGTCGTTCAGCACCTTGATCCAGAACCGCGCATAGATCATGTGCACGGTGGCGTGGTCGACGCCGCCGATGTAGAGGTCGATCGGGTTCCAGTAGTCGACGGCGGTGCGATCGAACGGTGCCGCATCGTTACGTGGGTCGCAGTAGCGGAGGAAGTACCAGGAGGAGTCGACGAAGGTGTCCATCGTCTCGACCTCGCGGCGGCCGGGACCACCACAGGAAGGACAGCTCACATTCACCCATTCCTCTGCCTGCGCAAGAGGAGGCTGGCCCTTCGGCTTGTAGTCCTCGATCTCCGGGAGCAGCACCGGAAGATCGTCGTCGGGCACCGGGACGATGCCGCACTCGTCGCAGTAGACAACCGGGATCGGGCAACCCCAGTACCGCTGCCGCGAGAAGCCCCAGTCGCGCAGCCGGTAGTTGATCGCAGAGCGACCGCGGCCCTCGGCTGCGAGCTTCTCGACGATCCGGCGGCCGCCCTCGGGGGCGTGCAGGCCGTCGAACTCCGCCGAGTTCACGAGCACCTCGCCCTCGGTGTGCTCGACGTAGGCCGTGCCGTCGTCGACCTCTCCTTCGACAGGCCGTACGACCTGACGGACGGGGAGGTCGAACGCTGCCGCAAACTCGAAGTCGCGCTGGTCGTGGGCGGGGACGGCCATGATCGCCCCGGTTCCGTAGTCCATGAGGACGTAGTCCGCCACGTAGACCGGAATCCGTTCGTCGTTGACCGGATTCACCGCATGGAGACCCGTGAAGATGCCTGTCTTCTCCTCGGCCGACGCGCGCTCCGCGGTCTTCTTCGCCGCCGTCCGACGGACGTAGTCGCGCACCTCGTCGGACTCGATCCGCCCGACGAGCTCGTGCTCGGGCGCGAGCACGAAGAACGTCGCGCCGTAGAGCGTGTCGGGGCGGGTCGTGAAGACCGGAACGTCCTCGTCGAGCTCCTCGATCCGGAACAGGACCTCCGCGCCCTCCGAGCGCCCGATCCAGTTCCGCTGCCGAGCCTTGATGGACTCGGGCCAGTCCACGGTCTCCAGGTCGTCGAGCAGCATCTGCGCGTAGTCCGTGATCCGGAAGAACCACTGCTCCATCACGCGCGACTCGACCTCGGCGCCGCACCGCTCGCAATGGCCGTTGATGACCTGCTCGTTCGCGAGCACCGTCTGGTCCACGGGACACCAGTTGACGGGCGCACCCTTCCGGTAGGCGAGCCCGCGCTCGAGGAACCTCAGGAACTGCCACTGCTGCCAGCGGTAGTACTCGGGCTCGTGCGTGGAGAGCTCGCGCGACCAGTCGATCGCCCAGCCGATCCTCTTCATCGACCGGCGGATCGTCGCGATGTTGCGCTCGACAGTCTCGCGGGGATGCACGCCCTCCTTGATCGCCGCGTTCTCGGCAGGAAGCCCGAACGCGTCGAACCCCTGCGGGTGCATGACGCGCATGCCGTTCCGCCGCCGGAAGTGGCTCACGACGTCGCCGATCGTGTAGACGAGCATGTGCCCCATGTGGACATCGCCCGTCGGATACGGGAGCATCTCGAGCACGTAGCTCTTCGGCGCCGCCTCCGCCTGACCGGGGTCAGGGTTCGCAACCTCGAAGGCGTGCTCGTCCGCCCAGACGCGCTGCCACTTCTCCTCGATCGCCTGCGGTTCGTATCGCTCCATCTCGCTCTTTCGGTTCGTCTCCGGGAACAAAAAAGCCTCTCGCGCGAGAGGCCTGGAGGGAACGTCGCGGCGCCCGCCGCGTTCGCTCCCTGGATTACGCAAGAAGCTGCTGCATGAGACCGAAATCGTAACAGGCAGAATCGCGCGATGCCTTCGCCCGCCGAGCTCGAGCTCTTCCCGGATTCCGCGCGCGTCGCGGGCGGAGAGCTCCTGATCGGTGGGCTTCGCACGGCAGAGCTCGCGGAGCGGTTCGGGACACCGCTCGTCGTCTACTGCGAGGACACGGTGCGACGGCAGGCGCGCGCCCTTCGAGCCGCAGCCGGTGACGATGGCCGCGTCTTCTACGGGACGAAGGCGTTTCCGAACGCGGAGCTGCTCCGCGTCCTGCGCAGACGAAGGGCTCGGCGCAGACGTCGCTTCCATCGGCGAGCTCGAGCTCGCGCGCGCGGCCGGCCTCCAGGGCACGGAGGTCGTCGTGCACGGGAACAACAAGGACGAGGCGTTCCTGCGCGAGGCCGCACGGGACAAGGCGCCGGTCGTCCTCGACGCGCCCGACGAGGCCGGGCTCGCGGCGGCGGCGGGCGTGGAGCAGGTGCTCGTTCGCGTCACGCTCGGGGTCGACGCCGACACCCACGAGGCGATCGTCACCGGCCACCACGGCTCCAAGTTCGGGCTCCCGCCCGAGCAGGCGCAGGCGCTCATCGCGGCCGCGCTCGAGCGCGGCCTCGACGTGCTCGGCCTCCACGTGCACGTCGGCTCGCAGCTGCCTGACTTCAGCGCGCAGGCGGAGACGATCCGACGCCTGGCCGAGTTCGCGGCAGCTTGCCGCGACGTCCTCGGCTGGGAAGCGCGCATCGCCGACCTCGGAGGCGGCTTCGGCATTCGGCATCACCCGGAGGACGAGGTTCCGGAGGCGGCCGAGCTCGCCGCCTCCGCGGCCGTCACGGCGCGCGAGGCCTTCCTCGAGCTGAGGCTCGGCGAGCCGACGGTCTGGCTCGAGCCGGGACGCTCGCTCGTCGGGCAGGCAGGCGTCACGCTCTACCGCGTTGGCGCGGTCAAGCGGCTCGACGAACGGATCTGGGTCGCCATCGATGGGGGCATGTCGGACAACCCTCGGCCCCAGCTATACGGGGCGCGATACACGGCCCTCAGCTCTCTACGCGCAGACGAAGATCCGAACGAGATCGTGAGCATCGCCGGCATGCACTGCGAGTCCGGCGACGTCCTGATCGACGACGTCGCGCTCCCCTCGCCTGCGCGGGGCGACCTCCTCGCGGTGCCGGCGACGGGCGCCTATACGCTCGCCATGAGCTCGAACTACAACGCCGCGCTGCGACCGGCGGCAGTGCTCGTCCACGACAAGACCGTACGGCTGATCCGCCGTCGCGAGACGGTGGACGACCTGCTCTCGTTCGAGACATGAGCGACGAGCGCTGGCATTCGCGGGTCCACGGGCTGATCATGCGGAAGGGCGACGCCCTTCTCATCCACTCCGATGACGGCTGGTCCCTGCCTTGCGTCGAGGTCGCGAGCTTCTCGGACGAAGACTTCCGTCCTGCACGACGAGAGTTCGAGGAGCTTCTCGGTACTCCGGTTGCGATTCTGCGCTACGTCGCCCGCGACCTCGATCGTCACCGGAGGCTCTTGGAGGTCGTCGACGTGCTCGAGCCGCTCGACACGGGATGGCAGCTGCCTCCGCGAGGAGCGTGGATCGATCGCCCGTCGCTCGCCGGCCTTCCGCTCGTGATCGAGGAGCACCGGCAGACCTTGGTACGCGCGCTCGAGGAGCACGAATCGGGAGTTCTGCCGGTCGAGCGCCCACCATGGGCTCGTGAGGGATGGCTCGCCGGCGCGACCGCGTGGATCGACGCGTCCCTCGAAGCGGTCGGGACAGCGCGGACGGGTCGCATCGAGCAGGTTCGAGCATGGTCTCTGTCGAGCATGCTCCGCGTCCCGACCACGGACGGGGCTGTGTTCTTCAAGGCAACGGCCGCCTCACCGCTGTTCGCCGACGAGGGCCTCGTCATGCGGGGGTTGGCGCAGCTCTTCCCCGAGAACGTCCCCTCGCCGCTCGCCGTCGACTCCGTGCACCGGTGGATGCTCCTCGCCGACCTGGGCCCCGAGCTCGGCTGGGACGCGCCGCTCGAAGTGCGCGAGGACGTGCTGCGTGTGTTCGCCCAAATGCAGATCGAGTCCGCACGACACGAGGACGAGCTGCTCGAGCTCGGCTGCGTCGATCGGAGGCTCGACGTGCTCGCTTCGGAGGCACGAGCTCTGCTCGCGGACGATGCCTCGCTGTCCGGCCTCGACTCCGACGAGGTCGCGAAGGCGCGCGCGTTGGAGTCGAAGGTCGACTCGTTGTGCGCGGCGCTTGCAGAGGCGGGTATGCCGAACACCCTGCTCCACGGCGATCTGCACCTGAGCAACGTCGCCCGGCCGGACGGTCGCTACGTCTTCTTCGACTGGAGCGACGCGAGTGTCGGCCACCCGCTCTTCGATCTGATCGACGTCTTTCGCGAGGAGAGCGAAGCGATCCACGACCAGTTGCGAGACGTCTATCTCTCGGCCTGGGTGGGCACCGAGCCGATGGACCGGCTGCTGGAAATCTGGGATCTTGCGCAGCCACTCGCGTTCCTCCATCACGCCGTGAGCTACCGGCACATCGCCGCGAACGTCGAACGCGGTTCAGACCAAGAGCTCGAGTGGGCACTTCCGCATTTCCTCCGGAAGGCGCTCGCCGCCGTGAGCGCCGGCCGGTCGAAGGGCGCCGGCCCTAGCTAGTCGGGCTCCCAGCCCACCTCGACGACGTAGCCGTCCGGATCGCGGAACTTGACGCTGACGTAGTCCGCCTCGTCCCACTCCCCCACGATCTCGACGCCGTCCGCAACGAGCCGGTCGCGAAACGCGCGAACGTCGTCGGGAGCAGCCGCGCCCTTGCCGAAGTGGAGGAACGTGGGCAGCGAGATCGGCTCGGCCGTCTCCCCGAGCGCGAGAGAGAAACCGCCCGCGCTGTGCATCATCTGGACGCCGTCCGAGCGCAGCGTGGGCTCGGCCGTGAACCCCAGGTAGCGCTCGTAGAAGCGCCGCGAGCGCTCCTGGTTCGAGACTGCGAGCGCGAGGTGGTCCATCGCCTAGCGCGTACCGACGAGACCAGGTCGCACGAGTCGCGGCGGAGCAACGAGCCCCGCGTCCTGCACCGGCGGGTTGAGCGGCTCCGCGAGCGGGGGAGCCCCGAACGACGCGGCCACGCGCTCCTCCGCCGGCACGCCGTAGAGCGTCGTGCGCTGTCGCGGCTTGCGACCGGCCGAGCGGATGAGCGCCTCCATGCGCTCGGGCGGCAGCTCCTGGCCGAAGTCGGCGCCCGCGGAGCGCGAGATCGACTCGTTCATGAGCGTCCCGCCGACGTCGTTGACGCCGGCTCGGAGTGCCTGGCGCGTGCCGTTCGGCCCGAGCTTGACCCACGACGCCTGGATGTTCGTGATCCAGGGATGGAGCGCGAGCCGCGCGACAGCGTGCACGAGGAGCACCTCCCGGAAGGTCGGGCCGCGCCGCGCGCGACCCTGGACGTACATCGGGGCCTCCATGGGGACGAACGGGAGGGGCACGAACTCGGTGAACCCTGCTGACCGTTGCTGCTGCTCGCGCGCTCGCAGGAGGTGCCGCGCCCAGCTTCGCGGCGTGTCCGCGTGCCCGAACATCAGCGTGACGTTCGAGCGCAGGCCGACTCGGTGCGCAGCGTCGTGCACGGCGAGCCATTGGCTCGTCGTCACCTTGTCCGGGCAGATGACCCGCCGCACCTCGTCGTCGAGCACCTCCGCCGCAGTTCCGGGAAGCGAGCCGAGCCCGAGGTCGCGCAGGAGCCCGAGGTACTCCTCGAGCGAGAGCCCGAGCGTGGCCGCCCCCTGCCAGATCTCGAGCGCCGAGAACGCGTGTACGTGGATTCCCGGCACGGCCGCCTTGATCGCCCGCACGACGTCGGCGTAGTACTCGCCGGTGAACGCCGGATGGATCCCGCCCTGGAGGCAGACCTCGGTCGCACCGCGCTCCCACGCCTCACGCGCGCGGCGCACGATCTCGTCGAGCGGCACGAGGTAAGGCGCACCTCGGAGGTTCCGCGCCAGCTTGCCCTTGGAGAACGCGCAGAAGCCGCAGCGGAAGTAACAGACGTTCGTGTACTGGATGTTCCGCGTCACGACGTACGTGACCTCGTCCCCGCAGACCTGGCGGCGCAGACGGTCGGCAGCGGCGAAGACGTGCTGCGCCTCGTGCCCGCGCGTTTCGAGCAGGCGGGTCAGCTCGTCCTCGCCGAGCTCCTCGCCCGAGAGCCCGAGCGGCGGCGAGTCGCGGCGGACGACGAACGGCACCGGGACCGGCTCGCCCGGCGCCCACGAGTCGTCGCGCGCCAGCCCGACGGCGTCCGATGCGCGGCGCACGAACGGACCCATGCGCCGATCGCACCAGCGCTCGAGCTCGGCGGCGTACTCCGGGTAGATCGGGAGGCGCGGCGCGAGCTCGAGGCCGCGACTCCGGGTCGCATCGGCAAGCCGCTCGATCTCCGGCCACGGCGCCTCCGGGTTCACGTGGTCGATCGTCACCGGAGAGACGCCGCCCCAGTCGTCGATGCCGGCGTCGAGGAGAAGCGGGAAGTCGTCGTAGGCGAGGTTCGGCGGCGCCTGCACGTGCCACTCCGGACCGAGGAGGATGCGCGCGGCCGCAATCGTCCACCGGTGCTCGTCCAGCGACGGCTCGGCGTGCGAAGCCATGCGCGTCCCCGGCTTCGCGCGGAAGTTCTGGACGATCACCTCCTGGAGGTGGCCGTGCTCCTCGCCGAGCGCACGAAGGGCGAGCAGCGCGTCGATCCGCTCCTCGCGCGTCTCGCCGATCCCGATGAGGATGCCACTCGTGAACGGGATCGCGAGCTCGCCGGCGAGCCTGATCGTCTCGAGCCTCCGGGCCGGGATCTTGTCGGGTGAAGCCCAGTGCGGCCCGCCCTTCGCCCCGAGCCGCTCGGCGGTCGTCTCGAGCATGATCCCCATCGACGCGCTCACCGGCCGCAGGAGCTCGAGCTCTGCCCGGCTCATGACGCCCGGGTTCAGGTGCGGGAGGAGGCCGGTCTCCTCCAGGACGAGCTGCGCGCAGCGCGCGAGGTACTCGATCGTCGTCGCGAAGCCGAGCGCGCGAAGCTCCTCGCGCGCGACCTTGTAGCGGAGCTCCGGCTTGTCCCCGAGCGTGAAGAGCGCCTCGCGGCAGCCGGCGGCCGCGCCGGCGCGGGCGATCGCGAGCACCTCGTCCTCGCTCAGGTACGCACGCTCGCCCCGCCGCGGCGGGCGGGCGAACGTGCAGTAGCCGCACACGTCGCGGCACAGCGTCGTCAGCGGGATGAAGACCTTCGGCGAGTACGTGACGAGCCGGCGCGGGCGGAGGCGGCGGGCTTCCGCGAGGAGATCGTCGAGCGGGGCGGCCAGCAGGTCCTGCACGGGCCTATCGTCTCACGCGCGTTCCGCGTGGCGCGGAACCTCGTCCTGGCGGCCGACGTAACATCGACAGCCCTTCGCGCCATCTCCTGACGTACCCGATCGTGGAGGTGGCAGTGACCACATGTCCCGGCACCGCATGACCACCGACGCCGAGCTTCTCGAAGCCGCGCGCTCCGAGCCGAGGCCGTTTCGCGAGCTGTACGACCGTTACGCAGAGCGTGTCTATCGCTTCCAGCTCGCCCGCACACGAAGCACCGATGCCGCGCACGACCTCACAGCGGAGACGTTCGCGCAGGCCTGGCTTGCGCGAGGCCGCTTCCGCGATGAGGCCGGCGGCTCGGCGGCACCATGGCTCTTCGCCATCGCTCGGCACGTCCTCTCCCAGTCGGTGCGGCGCGGCCGGCTCGAGCGTGCCGCCTGCGAACGGCTCGGGATCCTCGAGCGGCTCGATCGTGAGCCAGCGCTCGCAGAGCCGAACGAGACGTGGCTCGAGGGGCTCGACGACGCGCTCGCGGAGCTGCCGGAGAGCCAGCTCGCTGCGATCCGCCTCCGCGTCGTGGACGACCTCCCGTACGACGTACTCGCGGACGAGCTCCACACCACGCCCGAGGCCGCGCGCGTCCGTGTTCACCGCGGGCTCCAGGCGCTCCGAGCACGACTCGACACTTCCGAGGAGAGCACTAGATGACCGATCATCCGCCCACGCTTCATCGACTCGGCGACGCGCTCGAGGCCGCCGCCGAGGAAGACCTTTCCACCGCGTCGGTCTCCCTCGCCCGGCCGCGCCGCCGGCGCACCTCGACGCGCATCGCCGTTGCCGCTGCGGTGCTCGCGGTCGTCATCCCCGGCGTCGCGCTGGCCGCGACCCGGCTGATCGGAGAGGAGGAGGTCGCACAAAGCCTTCCCGCGGGAACGCTGGCGCTCGCCGGCACCAACCCGAGTTGCACGGTCGTCGTGCAGGACGTGGAGTACCTCTGCACGCTCGAGCGCGCTCCGGCGCCCGAAGTGTCCGACTGGAAGGGCACGGTCGAGCCCACGGTCGACGCGACGAAGCACGTCAACGGCGGCTGCCGCGCCCTGACCTCCGACGGCCGCGAGTGGCGGTGCTACATCGGCCAGGCCGCGGTCGAGCAGGAGATCATCGGGCAGAGCTTCCTCGGCGAGTACGCGCCGTCGCCCGGAGTCGGCTAGTCGGCCCCACGAGGAGCGGGTCGACCGATGCGTGTCGACCCGCTCCTCCGCTATTCGTCGTCCAGGCGACACGACAGCGAGCGAGGGAGGAGCGATGCGATTCCTGTTCCTGATCCACGGCGACGGCGAGGCGGAGGCGGCGCTTAGTACGGACGAGCGCCAGGCGATCGTCGAGCAGCACATGGCGTACGCGGAGATGCTGCGCGAGCGCGGAGCGCACGCCGGCGGCGAGGCCCTCGAGGGCCCGGACACCGCCGCGGTCGTCCGTCCCGGCGCCGAGCCGCTCGTGACCGACGGGCCGTTCGCCGAGACGAAGGAGGCGATCGGCGGCTTCTACCTCGTGGACTGCGCGAGCCGGGACGAGGCGCTCGAGCTCGCCGGGAAGGTGCCGGCCAGCCCCGGCGTCGCCGTGGAGGTCCTGCCCTGCGTCGAGTTCTGAGATCGCGCAGGCCTACTCGGACCGCGAATAGCGCCAGCGGGCGATCGCCGCCCCCGCGCGGCGGAAGAGCCCGCCCACCCCGTTCGGGAGGAAGAACATCACGAGGATGAGGACGATGCCGTAGACGATCGCCGGCCCGCCCGGCTTCTGGGTCTCCTCGACGATCCGGTCGGGGAGCAGCGAGCCCAGGTCCTGACCCTGCGCCCACAAGGGCAGGAAGGCGATGAAGATCGCGCCGAAGAGGAGCCCCGAGAGACCTCCGAGCCCCCCGACGACGACGCCGACGAGCAGGAAGATCGAGAGCGCGACCGGGAAGACGTCCGGGTTGACGAACGCGGTCACGAGCGCGAGGAGGCCGCCAGCGACCCCGGCGTATGCGGCGCTGATCCCGAAGGCAAGCGTCTTGTAGCGGGCGAGGCTCACACCCGAGGAGACCGCCGCGGTCTCGCTGTCCCGGACCGCGCGGAAAGCGCGGCCCGTGCGTCCACGCAGGATCAGCCAGGCAACAGCGAACAGGGCGAGCGCGATCGTCCAGCAGAGGTAGTACATCCAGTCGTTCTGAGTGAGCGAGCGGCCGAGGATCTCGACGTTCGCGTTCGCACCGGTGAGCTCGGGCGTGCCGGAGAGCTGGATGCCCTGGCTCCCGCCCGTGAACTCCTCGAAGCGCCTGATCGTGGAGGGCATGGCGACCGCGATCGCGAAGGTCGCGAGCGCGAGGTACAGGCCCGAGAGCCGTAGCGCCGGCACCCCGAACGCGAGGCCGACGAGACCGGCGACGAGGCCGGCGATCGGGAGCGTCCACAGGTCCTTCATCCCGCCGCCGATGGAGCCCCCGAACTGCTCGTTGCCGACCATCAGGAGCGCCGTCGTGTACCCGCCGATGGCCATGAAGGCGCCGTGACCGAGCGAGATCTGACCCGTGTAGCCCGTGAGGATGTTGAGGCCGAGGAGCGCGATCAGGTAGATCCCGACGTAGGCGTAGTCGCGCGCCTTGAAGCCGCTGATGAACGCCGGCAGCACGGCGACGAACACGACGAAGGCCGCGAAGGCGACGAAGCCGGCGATGCGTGTCACACGGGGTGTCAAACCCGCTTCACCTCCGGCTTGCCGAAGAGACCCTGTGGCCGCACGAGCAGCGTGATCAGGATGATGAGCAGCGCCGCGGGAAGCCGCATCTCCTCGGTGAACCAGTCGAAGAGGCCGTACTGGCTCAGGTAGCTCAACATGTTGAGGAGCACGCCGAGAATCAGGCCTCCGGCAACGGCTCCGATCGGGGAGTCGATGCCTCCGAGCACCGCGGCCGCGAAGGCGTAGATGAGGACCGGGGCCATCATGTTCGGATCGAGGGCGAACACCGCCGGCGCAGTGAGCATCCCCGCGACTGCGCCGAGCGTCGCCGCGAGCCCCCATCCGAGGGCGAGCATCCAGGTCACGCGCACGCCGACGAGGCGCGCCTCCTCCGGGTTCACGGCCGCGGCACGAAGCGCGAGCCCGATCTTCGTGAACCGGAACAGCACCCCGAGCAGGGCCACGATCCCGAGTGCGACCGCGATCGTCCCGATGTCGTGGGCGGACACGACGACCCCTCCGATGTCGTACGTGCTGGTCCCGAAGGGGCCTTGGAGGAGCTGAGGGTCACCGCCCCACTGCCAGACGATGAATCCGTTGATGGCCACGAGCAGGCCGATCGTCACGATCACGATGCGCAGGACGCTCCCCCGCTCGACGGGACGGATGACGCCGCGGTGGATGAGCACGCCGCCGGCGAACGAGACCGCGAGGGTCGTAGCGAACGCAGGCCAGTAGCTCCAGCCGCGGTGGACGATCAGCGCCCAGCAGATGTACGCCGAGAGCGTCGCCATCTCGCCCTGCGCGAAGTTGATGACGCCGGTCGAGCGGTGGATGATCACGAGTGCCAGCGCGAGGAGCGCGTAGATGCCGCCCGACGCGAGGCCGGAGACGACCTGCTGCATGAAGTCGGCGAACGCCGCGACGACGAGGACGTCCATCAGTACCCGAGGTAGCTCCGCCGGACGTTCTCGTCGTCGCGCAACTCGTCGCTCGGCCCGGTCAGCGCGACGCGCCCGACTTCGAGCACGTAGGCCCGGGACGAGATCGTGAGCGCGATCCGGGCGTCCTGCTCGACGACGAGCACCGTGAGGCCTTCGCTCTCGTTGAGCTCCTTCACGATCCGGAAGAACTCCCGCACGACCATGGGCGCGAGCCCGAGCGACGGCTCGTCGAGCAGCAGGAGGCGGGGCCGGCTCATGAGCGCCCGGCCGAGCGCGAGCATCTGCTGCTCGCCGCCCGAGAGCGTCCCGGCCCGCTGCCCGCCGCGGTCCGCCATCCACGGGAAGTACTCGGCCACGCGGCGCATGTCGGCCCGGACCTGCCGGTCGCGACGCGTGTACGCGCCCAGGCGGAGGTTCTCGTCCACGGTCAGCTCCACGAACGTCCCGCGCCCTTCGGGAACGTGCGCGATGCCCGCGCGTGCGGCGGCCTCGGGCCCGCCGCGAAGGACGGTCCCGCCGAGCCGGATCGATCCGCTGCGCGCGACCGTGCCCGAGATCGCGCGGAGCGTCGTCGTCTTTCCCGCTCCGTTCGCGCCGAGCACGGCGATGACCTCGCCTTCGGCCACGGCGAGCGAGACGTCGTGCAGCGCCTGCACGGGGCCGTAGCGCGCCTGGACTCCCTCGAGCTCGAGCAGCGCGGTCACTCCTGCTCCTCCTCGGCGGCCGGGCTCGGATCGGGCGCCTTCTGCGCGGGAGCGTCGAGCTCGTCGTCCGCCACGCCCAGGTACGCCTCGATGACTGCCGGATTCGCCTGCACCTCCGCCGGCGCGCCGTCGGCGATCTTGCGGCCGAAGCTCAGGACGTTGACGTGATCCGACACCGTCATGACGAGGTTCATGTGGTGCTCGACGATCAAGATGGTCAGCTCGAAGTCGTCGCGGATCTTCCGGATGAACGAGCCGAGCTCGCCGACCTCCTCGTGGTTCAGTCCGCCGGCAGGCTCGTCGAGCAGGAGGAGGCGTGGCTTCGCGACGAGCGCACGCGCGAGCTCCACGCGCTTCTGGATGCCGTACGGGAGAGCGGCGGCGGGGAAGTGCGCCCTCTCGCGCAGGCTGACGACATCGAGCACCTCGTTCGCGTCCGCCTCGGTCACTCCCCGTCCCCGCGAATGGGCGCCGATGAGGACGTTCTCGAGCACGGACATCGTGCGGAAGAGCTGGATGTTCTGGAACGTCCGGGCAATGCCCTTGGTGACGATCCGATGCGGCGCCTGGCGAAGCAGCGACTCGCCGTCGAACTCGACCTCCCCGGAATCGGGCTTGTAGAGACGCGTGATGACGTTGAACGCCGTCGTCTTCCCCGCACCGTTCGGCCCGATCAACCCGGAGATGTGCCCCTGCTGCACGTCGAACGAGACGCCGTCGAGGGCGACGATGCCTCCGAAGCGAAGCGTCACGTCCCTGACGGCGAGAAGGGCCATCTGGCGCGAAACCCTAATCGCGTTCCACGGACGACTGCAATGGACGCGCGGTCACGCGCACCTTTAGCATCGCACCGTGGACCTGCGCGACACGCCAGAGGAGGCGGCGTTCCGGACGGAGCTGCGCACGTGGCTCGAGGAGAATCTCCCTCAGGAGCTCCAGGGCCATCGCGGCGGTGCGGCCCGTTTCGACGAGCCCGAGATGCGCGCCTGGAGCCGCGCGCTCTACGACGCCGGGTACGCCGGGCTCACCTGGCCGAAGGAGTACGGAGGCGGCGGGGCCCCGTACACGCACCAGGCGATCTTCCTCGAGGAGATGGCGCGCGCCGAGGCGCCCCCGCACATCGGCGTCATCGGCCTCGGCATGGCGGGGCCGACGATCATGGCGCACGGCACCGAGGAGCAGAAGGCGCGCCACCTCGCGCCGATCCTCTCCGCCGAGGACATCTGGTGCCAGGGATTCTCCGAGCCCGGCGCCGGCTCCGACCTCGCGGCAGTGCGCACGACCGCCCGCCTCGAGGGCGAGAAGTTCGTGGTCGACGGGCAGAAGGTGTGGTCCTCGTTCGCGCACATCGCGGACTGGTGCATCCTGGTGACGCGCAGTGACCCCGAGTCGTCGCGCCACGCGGGCCTGACGTACCTCGTCGTCGACATGCACGCGCCGGGCGTCGACGTTCGGCCGCTCCGGCAGATCACGGGCGAGGCGGAGTTCAACGAGATCTTCTTCGACGGCGTCGAGGTGCCGGTCGAGAACGTCCTCGGCGAGATCGGCAGCGGCTGGCAGGTGGCGATGACGACGCTGCTCCACGAGCGCGGGACGCTCGGGTTCGCGCTGCAGGCGGCGCTCGAGGTGCAGATCCGAAAGGTCGTCGCGCTGGCCCGCGACCGCGGCGCCGACCCCATCCAGCGCGACCGGATAGCGAGCGAGTGGTGCGAGCTCCAGGCGCTGCGCTTCACGAACGCGCGCTCGCTCTCGCAGCTCGTGAAGACGGGCATCCCGGGACCCGAAGGCTCGATCGCAAAGCTCGTCTGGTCGGAGGCGAACCAGCGCGTCACGAAGCTCGCGCTCGAGCTGCTCGGCCCGGACGCGCCGCTCTCCGACGGCAATGCGCCGTACAACGGGTACTGGCAGCACCAGCAGCTCCGCAGCCGGGGCAACACGATCGAGGCCGGCACGTCGGAGATCCTCCGGAACATCATCGCCGAGCGCGTGCTCGGCCTACCCAAGTCACGGTGAACGTGCCACGTCCAGCGACAGTTAGTGCGATTCTGGGACGCGATCTGCTGCGCGCTGCAGCGTCCTCAGTCGCGCCGGTACTAACCAGTACCGGCGCTCCCTGCGTCCTTGCATCGCTTGCATCTCCCGTCCCAGAATCGCGAAACCGTCACTGGACGCGGCACTGATGGACTTCACCTTCACACCCGAGCAGGAAGAGCTGCGCGAGCAGGCCCGCGCGTACCTCGCCGAACATGCGGACGCGACCTGGCGCGACCTCGCCGAGCTCGGGTGGACGGGCGTCTCGATCCCGGAGGAGCAGGGTGGCGCCGGCCTCACGTTCATCGAGGAGGCGGTGCTCTTCGAGGAGCTCGGCCGCGCGCTCCACCATGGGCCGTACTTCTCCACGATCGCGCTCACGCTGCCCGCCCTTCCGGACGAGCTCCTCGGCGAGGTGGCCGCGGGCGAGTCGAGCTGGACACTCGCGCTCGGCCCGCTCGTCACCGACCTCGATACCGCCGAGCGCGTCGCGATCATCGGCGGCGACGGGATCTACGAGCTCGAGGGCGCGGAGCGGGACGTCTTGGAGACGACCGACGAGACGCGGCCGCTCGGAGTGCTCCGCGGCGGCGAGCCTGGCCGTCGACTCGCCGACGCCGGCGCGCTCGAGGAGATCCGGCGGCGGGCGCTCGTCGCGCTCGCGCTCGAATCCTGCGGCCTCGCGCGCCGCGCGCTCGAGTACGCGATCGAGCATGCGACGGAGCGCGAGCAGTTCGGCAAGCGGATCGGCGTCTACCAGGCGATCTCCCATCCCCTCGCCGACGCCTTCACGAAGGTCGAGCTCGCGCGCTCGCTCTCGCTCTGGGCGGCGTGGTGCGTGGCCGCGGACGACGAGCAGGCGCCGATCGCAGCCGCGGCCGCGAAGGCGTATGCCGCGGAAGCGGCCGTCACGGTCTGCGAGACGTCGATCCAGGCGCACGGCGGGATCGGCTTCACGTGGGAGCACGTGCTCCACCGGCTCTACAAGCGGGCGCTCTGGATCGAGAGCTTCCTCGCCTCGGGGACGCAGCTCCGGGCGGAGATCGCGGGGTCGCTTCTGGAACAGGTGCCGAACTCGACACAGGCACCGGTGTCAGTCACCGGTGTCATCACGCAGGGAGGCTGAGCTTGGACGGGCTGATCATGGACTACTCGCTGAACGTGCCGGCGATCCTCCGCCGCGGCGAGCAGCTCTTCGGCGACCGCGAGATCGTCACGCGGCTCCCGGACAAGAGCTGGCACCGCTACACGTACGCGGAGTTCGCGCCGCGGGCGCGCCGCTTGGCGGCGGCGCTCCGGAACGAGCTCGGCCTCGAGGACGGCGACCGCGTTGGGACGTTCTGCTGGAACCACTACCAGCACCTCGAGGCGTACATCGGCGTGCCGGTCGGCGGCATGGTCACGCACACGCTCAACCTGCGCCTCCACCCCGACGACATCACGTACATCGCGACGCACGCAGGCGACCGCGTGCTGATCGCGGACAAGGTGCTGTGGCCGCTCGTCGAGAACTTCCGTGAGCGCGCGGGCTTCGAGCACGTGATCGCGATCGGCGACGGGCCGACGCCGGACGGCGCGATCGAGTACGAGGACCTGCTCGCGACCGCGGAGCCCGGTGATCTCCCGGACCGAGAGATCGACGAGAGAGCCGCCGCGGCCATGTGCTACACGAGCGGGACGACGGGCAAGCCGAAGGGGGCGCTCTACTCGCATCGCGCGATCGCGATCCACTCGCTGGCGTCGACGATGGCGGGCGTCCTCTCGATCACCGAGAGCGACACCGTGCTGCCGGTGGTGCCCATGTTCCATGCCAACGCGTGGGGGTTCCCGTTCACGTGCACGCTCACCGGCGCGAAGCAGGTCTTCCCAGGCCCCTTCCTCGACGGCGAGAGCCTGCTCACGGCGTTCCAGCAGGAGCAGGTCACGATCACCGCGGGCGTGCCGACGATCTGGATGGGGATCCTCGCCGAGCTCGAGGCCAATCCCGGGAAGTACGACACCTCCTCCGTGCGGGCGATGGTGGTCGGAGGCTCGGCGGCGCCACAGTCGATGATCGAGGCCTTCGAGAAGAAGCACGGGCTCCGGATCATCCACGCCTGGGGGATGACGGAGACCTGCCCGCTCGGAAGCGTCTCGGAGCCGACGACGCGCGAGCGAGCCCTCTCCGAGGAGGAGCAGTACCGCTACCGGGCCAAGCAGGGGATCCCGGCTCCGTTCTTCGAGATCCGCGCGCGCGGCGCGGAAGGGCTCGTGCCCTGGGACGGCGCGACGATGGGCGAGCTCGAGGTGCGCGGCGTCTGGGTCTCCTCCTCGTACTACGACGCGCCGGAGGGCGCCGATCGCTGGACGGACGACGGCTGGTTCAAGACCGGCGACATCGTGACGATCGAGCCGCACGGCTACATCGAGATCCAGGACCGGTCGAAGGACCTCGTCAAGTCGGGCGGCGAATGGATCTCGACGGTTGCCCTCGAGAATGCGCTCATGGGTCATCCGGCCGTCGCGGAAGCCGCCGTCATCGCAGTTCCCGACGACAAGTGGTCGGAGCGCCCGCTTGCAGTCGTCGTGCTGCGGGAGGGCGGAGAGGCGACCGACGACGAGCTGCGCGAATTCCTCGCTCCCGACTTCGCGAAGTGGTGGCTCCCCGAGCGCTTCGAGTTCGTCGACGAGATCCCGAAGACCGCGGTCGGCAAGTTCCGCAAGACGGCGCTACGCGAGATGTTCTCGGGGCAGCCCGCGGAGACCACCTGAGAGGCGTGGAGTGAAGTCGATACGACAAGGGCGCGAAGCGACCGTCTTTAGGGGTCTTCGCGCGATCGGAATCCGCGGGTCAGCGGATTCCGATCTTGCGCAATGACACAGCTCGTCTCGACCGAGCAGGACGGCGCCGTCGCGGTCGTCACCATCGACCACCCGCCCGTCAACGCACTGTCTGCGCCGCTCCTCGAGGAGCTCGAGGCGGAGCTCGTTCGGCTCGACGGCGACGACTCCGTCCGCGCGATCGTCCTCAAGGGGGCCGGCGAGCGGGCCTTCGTCGCGGGGGCCGATATCTCCGAGTTCCCGAGCCTGCGCGAGTCGGCGCAGGAGGACGGCGGCTCGGCGCGCGGGATCCAGAAGCTCGGCGCGCGCATGGACGCCGCTCGGACGCCGTTCGTCGCCGCGATCCACGGGTTCTGCCTCGGCGGCGGGCTCGAGCTCGCGATGTGCTGCGACATCCGCGTCGCGGCGGAGGACGCGCAGCTCGGACAGCCGGAGATCAAGCTCGGGCTCATTCCCGGCGGCGGCGGCACGCAGCGGCTCCCGCGGCTAGTGGGCCTCGGACGGGCGCTGCTCCTGAACATGACCGGCGACTTCATCGACGGCCGAACGGCCTACGACTGGGGGCTCGTCGAGCGCGTCGTGCCGCGCGGGGAGCTCGAGGAAGCGGCGCTCCAGATCGCGCGGACGATCGCCGAGCGCTCGCCGGTCGCGATCGGCGTGCTCCGCGAGCTCGCGCGCACGACGCGCGACCTCCCACTCGAGGAAGGGCTGCGACGCGAGGCCGACGGCTTCCGCCGCTGCCTCGCCAGCGAGGACGGGCTCGAGGGCGTGACCGCGTTCCTCGAGAAGCGCGAGCCGCAGTTCACGGGTCGCTGATGCGAGATCGCGCGAAGGATTCGCGCCGGGCATGCCCGGCGCCTACTCGGTCGTTCTCGGCCGTAGGTGCCGGACATGTCCGGCACGATCAACCACCGACATGAGGGCGGTCCTCCTGGAAGCCACGGGCGGCCCGGAGAACCTCGTACTCCGGGACCTGCCCGATCCCGAGCCCGCAGAAGGCCAGCTTCTCGTCGACGTGCACGCGGCCGGGATCAACTTCGCGGACGTGCTCATGCGCACCGGGAACTACCCGCAGATGCCGGAGCTTCCGACGGTGCTCGGGTCCGAGGTTGCCGGAGAGCTCGAAGGACAGCGCGTGTTCGGCTTCACGAGCTCGCTCGGAGGCGGCTATGCGAGCAAGGCCCTCGTCGAGCGGCGCTGGCTGCTACCGCTGCCCGAAGGCGCGAGCTTCGCGGAGGGCGCCGCGTTTCCGCTGGCGTTCCTCACGGCGTGGATCCCGCTCACGCAGCTCGTCCGCATCGGCTTCGGGTCGCGCGTGCTCGTGACCGCCGCAGCCGGCGCCGTCGGGACCGCTGCACTCCAGATCGTGAAGACGCTGAACGGCCGGCCGGTCGCCGCGGTCGGGAGCAACGCGAAGCTCGAGCTCACGCGCTCGCTCGGGGCCGACGAAGGAGTGACCTACGACGGCCTCGGCGACATCGAGCCCGTGGACGCCGTCTTCGACCTCGTCGGCGGCGAGGTCTTCAAGGCATCGCTCGGCCTGCTCAAGCCGCTCGGCTCGGCCGTCGCGGCGGGCTACGCGGGCGGTCTCTGGGAGGACGTGAGCCCGGCCTGGCTCGTCGGGCGCAACATCGGCGTGCAGGGCTTCTACCTCGGCAGGCTGACTGCGCTCCGTCCCGACCTCGTCCAACAGGCGGCGCAGGACGTCCTGCGCCTCTGGGAAGGTGGCGTCGTGCGCCCGATCGTCGGGCACGAGCTCCCGCTCGAGGAGGCCGGCGAGGCGCACAGGCTGATCGAGACGAGGCAGACGACAGGAAAGGTGGTTCTCATTCCGTGACGGCGCTGGTGACAGGCGCGGCGGGCGGCATCGGGCGCGCGATCGTCGCGAAGCTCCACTCGCAGGGATTCGAGGTGCGGGAGCTCGACCTCGTCACGGGCTTCGACGTGAGCGACCCCGCGGCCTGGGAGCACATCGGCTCCGTCGACCTCGCCTGCCTCAACGCCGGAGTCATCACCGGCGACGACGGCGATCTGACGAGGCTCACCGACGAGCAGTACCGGCGTGCGCTCGGGGTGAACGTGGACGGCGTCGTCTACGGCGTGCGCCGGCTCGACCGCGTGATGCCGAGGGGCAGCACGATCGTCGTCACCGCTTCGCTCGCCGGGCTCACCGCGATCCCGGACGACCCGATCTACGGCCTGACGAAGCATGCCGTCGTCGGCTTCGTCCGCTCGGTCGCCGACCAGCTCGCGACTCGTGGGATCCGGATCCAGGCCGTCTGCCCGGGGTGGGCGGACACAGGGTTGACCACGAACGAGTTCCGAGAGGAGCTCGAGGGGCGCGGATACCGGCTGCTCGATCCGTCAGCCGTCGCCGAAGGGGTCTGGGCCGCATACAAGAGCGAGGGCACCGGAGAGGCCTGGGTCGTCCAGCCCGGACGCGAGCCGCTGCTCTACGAGTTCAAGGGCGTGCCGGGACCCCGTTGAGGCCCGGGCTTCGCGGTCGACGCGGGCTTGAGTTCTCGCTCGCCGGGTGACTAGTATCGGCCGTCACTTACACGGGGAGGGGGAATGAAGAAGCTGACATGCTTTGCCGCCGTCCTGCTGGCGGTGCTCCTGACTGCGGTCCCTGCCGTGGCGAGCGGAGACGGCCCCACGGTCTGCGCGAGTACGTTCGAGGAGCCGTTCACGGGTGAGGCGGGCGACCTGGTCGTGCCCGCCGGAGGGCTGTGTGTTCTCGAGGGAGCGCTCGTGCACGGCAACGCCGTTGCCGAGCCTGGCGCAGAGCTGCAGATCGGGCCCGGCACGAAGATCGAAGGCAACGTTGACGCGCTGAGCGGAGCGCTGACCGGCGCGTTCGAGGCGTCGATAGGCAGGAGCTACCGCTGTCACGACTGCGTCTTCGAGGACGTCGCGTTCTCGAGCGTCGGCAAGAACGTCGAGGTGCGGGGAGCCGATGACGGAGACTTCATCGTCGGCAGCACGATCGGAGGGAACCTCGAGATCGTCGACAGCACGGTCGGCGTGTTCGCGTTCGCCGTTCTCGGAAACACCATCGCGGGCAGCGTCACGCTGCGAGGAAACGAGGGCGCGTTCGGGATCGAGGACAACTCGATCGGGGGCCAGCTCACGATCGTCGAGAACGAGATCCTCGAGTCGTTGTGCACGCCGGACACCTGCCCGCCGTTCGGCAACGGCCACGTGGATCGGAACGACGTCGGCCGAAGCATCGAGGTGTACGGCAACACCGGCGAGCAGCTGTCGATCTCCGACAACTCGGCCAACGGAGACCTCCGCTGCAACGCAAACGATCCGACGCCAAGCGGGGGCGGCAACTCGGCGAAGCAGAAGCGCGGCCAGTGCCGCGGCCTCTAGCAGAGGGTCAGAACACGTAAGCCAATCGCAGCGCCCGGCCATGCCGGGCGCTGCGATTGTCAGTCGAAGCGCCAGCCGTCGCCGGCGGCGAACGATTTGAGGATCCGCCGGGAGACGACCATCCGGTGCACCTCGTCCGGGCCGTCGTAGATCCGTGCGGCGCGCGCCTGCCGCAGCATCCCCGAGAGCGGCGTCCGGTCGGTGAGCCCGCGCGCGCCGTGCACCTGCACCGCGCGGTCGATCACGTCGTTCAGAACGCGTGCGGCGTAAAACTTGATCACCGAGACCTCGACCCGCGCCTCGTCGCCCTGGTCGATCTTGTGGGCGGCAGCGAGTGTCAGGAGCCGGCACGCCTGGATCTCCGCAGCCGAGTCGGCGATCCAGTTCTGAACGGTCTGCTTGTCGGCGAGCGGGCCGCCGAAGGTCTCGCGCTCGAGGGCATACGTGCACATGAGCTCGAACGCGCGCTGCATCTGCCCGAGCCAGCGCATGACGTGGTGGATGCGGCCCGGGCCGAGTCGCTTCTGCGCGATCCGGAAGCCCTCCCCCACCTCGCCCAGCGTGTTCTCGACCGAGACACGCACTCCCGAGTACGTGACCTCGCAGTGCGTCGTCCAGCCGTGGCCGCGGTGGCCCATCACCGGCACGGGAGCGATCTCGATCCCGGGCGCCTCCGCAGGGACGATGATCTGGGTCGCGCGCCGGTGCGGCTCGGCGTCCGGGTCGGTGACCGCCATGACGATCCCGAATCCCGCTCCCTCCGCCCCCGACGAGAACCACTTGGTGCCGTCGATCACCCACTCGTCGCCGTCGCGCACCGCGCGCGTCTGGAGGCTCGTGGGGTCGGAGCCGGACACGTCCGGTTCCGTCATCGAGAAGAACGAGCGCACGTCTCCGGCAACGAGGGGCCGGAGCCAGCGCTCCTTCTGCTCGTCGGTGCCGAAGTGCCAGAGGATCTCGCCGTTCCCGGCGTCCGGCGCCTGGCAGCCGAAGACGAGCTGCGCCCAGGACGAGCGCCCGATCTCCTCGTTCAGGAACGCGTAGACGAGGAAGCTGCCGCTCGAGCCGCCGGCATCGGGCGGGAGGTGCGGCGCCCACAGGCCCTGCTCGCGTGCGAGGCTGCGGAGGCGGGCGACGAGCGCATCGGCCTCGTCGTCCTCGCGATCGAGCACGGGCTCGTTCGGATACACATGCTCGTCCATGAACCCGCGCACGCGGGCGCGGAGCTCGAGCACCTCGTCGGTCGGGCGCAGTTCGGTGATCGCCACGGCGTTAGCATCGCAGGCCGATACCTATGCGACCAAAGGAATAGTCATGCGCCTCGGCTTCTACATGGGCTACGCGCCGCCGGGGACGAGCCCGCTGGAGCCGATCGCCCTCGCGCAGGAAGCGGAGCGGCTCGGGTACGAGTCGGCGTGGGCGGCCGAGGCCTGGGGTACGGACTGCGTCAGCGTCCTCGCGTGGCTCGGCGCCACGACGACGACGATCAAGCTCGGCTCGGCGATCATGCAGATCCCCGGCCGCACGCCCGCGAACACGGCGATGACGGCGGCGACGCTCGACCTGCTCTCCGGCGGCCGCTTCCTGCTCGGGCTCGGCACGTCGGGGCCGCAGGTGGTCGAGGGCTGGCACGGGCAACCCTGGGGGAAGCCGCTCGGGAAGACGCGCGAGTACGTCGAGATCGTCCGCGCCGCGCTGCGCCGCGACCTGCTCGAGCACCACGGGGAGCATTACGACATCCCGGTGAGCGACGGCACCGGCCTCGGCAAGCCGCTCAAGCTGATGGCGCGTCCGCTGCGCGCGGAGATCCCGATCTACATCGCGGCCATGGCGCCGAAGGCCGTGCTCCAGGCCTGCGAGATCGCGGACGGGTGGCTCCCGATCTTCTGGTCGCCAGAGCGGGCCCGCGAGGTCTTCGCGGACGCGCTTGCGAGCACAGGCCCAGAGTTCGACGTCGCACCGAGCGCGCCGACGATCCTCATCGACGACGTCCAGGCGGGCCGTGACTTCCTCAAGCCGTACTACGCGCTCTACGTCGGCGGGATGGGCGCACGCGGCAAGAACTTCTACAACGACCTCATGTGCCGCTACGGCTACGAGAAGGCCGCCGGAGCCATCCAGGACGCGTACCTCGACGGGCGCAAGCGCGACGCAGCCGAGCTCGTTCCCGACGCCTTCGTGGACGACGTGGCGCTCGTGGGCCCGAAGGACCGTCTCGCCGAGCGGTTGGACGCATGGCGCGGGTCAGGTGCGACGACGCTCCTCGTCTCGACGCAGCAGCCCGAGGCGCTGCGGGCGCTCGCCGAGCTCGCGCTGTAGGCACCCAAGTGCCAATTTGACACTTGGGATCGTTGTGTCTCCGTCAATCCTGACCGCTAGCGGAGATCGCGAGGGTCGCGGCCAACAACACCAAGCCAAGTGTCAATTTGACACTTGGCTCGACTGCGGCGCGTCAAGAGCACGAGGCGGCTTCGGCCGCGGCCTCGGCGAGCTCCGGGACACCCTGCTCGAAGCGCGCGGCACGCTCGTCCTCGGCGCCGAGCTCTCCGCGCACGAAGCGGCCGTAGATCGCCTCGCAGAAGACCGCTGCCTTCCAGAGCGCGAGGGCCACGAACCAGTTCAGCGGTTCGACGTCCCGTCCGCTGCGCGCCACGTAGCGCTCGACGAGCTCGCTCCTCGTGGGGAACCCCGGTAGGGCGGTGACGGGCGACGCGCCGAGCCGGCTCGGAGGACCTCCCGGTTCGCTGTACATCGCCAGCAGGTACCCGACGTCCGCGCGCGGATCGCCGACCGCGCCCATCTCCCAGTCGAGCACCGCGAGGATCCGCGACGGTTCGTCGGGCGCGACCATCGTGTTGCCGAGGCGAAAGTCGCCGTGCACGACCGCCTCCGGTAGCGGCGCAGGCACGTTCTCGGCGAGCCACGCCCCGACCTCGTCCACCTTCGGAAGCTCGCGCGTCTTGTTGATCTCCCACAGCTGCGTGAACCGGCGAACCTGGCGCTCGTTGTAGCTCCCCGGCCTGGCGAAGGCGGCGAGCGCGGGAGTCGCGACGTCGGCGGCGTGGATCTCGACGAGCGCGTCCACGAGGTCGTCGCCCAGGCGGCGGCGGTCGGCCTCGTTTTCGAGGCCGGGGGGAAGCACGTCGGTCGGGACGTGTCCTTCGAGGTACGTCATGACGTAGAAGGGCACGCCGAGGATGCTCTCGTCCTCGCCGACGGCGACGATGGTCGGCAGGCGGTCGAAGCCCGCCTGCCGCAGCGCGAGCTGCAGCCGAGCCTCGCGCACGACGTCGTGCGCGGAGGGCGGGAGCGGCGGCCGCGGCGGCCGGCGGAGCACGAAGCGACCCTCGTCCCGGTCGAGCAGGAACGTGAAGTTCGACCCGCCGCCCTCGCCGATCCGCTGCGCCCGCACCTCACCCGCGCCAAGGCGGTGCTCGTCGAGAAACACTCGCACGCGGTCGAGCACGAGCAGGGGCGGTTTCGTCAGGCCTGCTGCCGAAGCCGCGGTCTCGACGATGTCGCCCGACCCGGGAAGCAGAGGCATCGTGCGATCCTATGACGCTGTATGCGCCGCCGGCTCTACCTCATGCGACACGGCGCCGTGGCGTACTTCGGCGACGACGGGCGCCCGGTGCAGCCGGACGAGGTCGGGCTGACCGAGGAGGGGCGCACGCAGGCCGAGGCTGCCCGTGCGCTCCTCGAGCCGGTGGCGCTCGAGCGTGTGCTTACGAGCGGGCTCCCGCGGACCGTGGAGACGGCAGAGATCGTGGCTCGGAGCCACGAGACGGAGCTCGAGACCTGGCCGGACCTCCGCGAGCTACGGGGCGCGCGGCTGTCCTCGATCCCGGCGGACGAGCTCGAGAGCGAGTTCGTGCACGCGTTCCGTGGCGTCGTCCCGAACGAGAAGCGCTTCCTCGGGGGTGAGACGATCGGCGGGCTCTTCGACCGCGTCCTCCCGGCGCTCGAGCCGCTCTTCGCCGATCGGGGCTGGGACTCCGCGCTCGCCGTCCTGCACGGCGGCGTGAACCGCGCCATCCTCTCGTACGCGCTCACCGGCGAGCGGATGTTCCTCGGACACTTCGAGCAGGCGCCCGGCTGCGTGAACGTGATCGACGTCGGTGACGAGTGGCCTGCAAACGCGATCGTGAGGGCCGTCAACGTCGCGCCGCTCGACCTCCTCCACACCGCCACGCGGCTGACGACGATGGAGGGCTACTGGGCGGAGCTCCAGCCCTTCCGCCATCTCATCGAAAACGAATGAAAACGAATAGAGGCCGGGCGAGCCCGGCCTCTATTCGTTACGTGAAGTGCTGCCTGCTAGCGCGGGCGGCCTTCGATGAGCCTGCCGAAGGGCACCCACAGCTTCGTCGTGGAGTTGAACCGCTGGAGCTGCATCTGGCTGACGATGAAGCGGTCCGTTCGCGACGACTTCTGGACGACGCCCGGGAGCAGGAACTTGTTCGCGTAGTTCATGCTCAGCAGGGCATTCATCAGGCTCGCGCGGGTCGGGTTCTTCCCGGCCTTGTAGAGGGCCTGGACGAACGCCTCAGCCTTCGCGACCCCGTAGTAGACCTGCCCGTCGTTGGGATTCAGACCACCGGCGTACTTTTCGATGATCGTCCGGTACTGCTTCATGGCAGCGTCGTTGTTCCACCTGGGGTGGAGCGGGTCTTTCGCGTAGGCGATCGTGATGATGCCGTTGGTGTACGGCACACCAGCGCTCGCGACCATGGCGTCCGTCGCCGGCTTGATCGCGGCGACCGAGTTCATGTAGATCTGCTCGGGGTTGTAGCCGAGAGCCCTACCCGTCGCGACCGTTCGCACGGTCGGGGTCGGGAGCTGGAAGACCGCGAGAACCGCCGCCTGGCTCGCCCTGACGCGGGTCATCTGCGCGGCGGCCGACGTGGCCGTCGTCTCGATCGGCTCCCTCGCGACAACATTGGCGTCGGCGTACTGCTTGCCGAGTGCGGCCAGGAACCCGTAGAGGTAGTCGGTTCCGTAGTCGTCGTTCTGGTAGACGATCGCGATCTTCTTGCCCCGGTGGTTCGCCTTGATGTGGAGGCCGTAGAGGCGCCCCTCGGCGATGTAGTCCGGCTGCCACCCGGTCGTCCACGGGAACTCCTTGTACTGCGTGCCCCAGTACGACGCGCCGGTCGAGACGAGGGCCTGCGGCACCTTCTGCTGGTTCAGGTACGCGCGCGCGCCGAGAACCGGCTCGGTGCCCAGCTGGCCGACCGTGGCGAAGACCCTGTCCTGCTCGACGAGCCTCCGCGAGAGCTGGGCGGTGTTCGCGGGGTTGTACCCGTCGTCGTAGTACTTCCAGACGATCTGACGGCCGTTGACGCCGCGCTTGCCGTCAGGGCCCTTACGAGCGTTGACGTAGGCGAAGTACGCCTTCATCCCTACGGGGATCGGCGCGTACGACGCCGCCGGCCCGGTGAGCGGGAATGTCCCGCCGATGGTGATCGACCTCGCAGTGATGCCCGGCGCCTGATCCGCGCTACCGATCGCACCCGAGACCGTGAACGCAAGCGCAGCGATCAATACGACCGCACTTACGATGAGCTTTCGCACCGACTCCTCCTTCGTAGCCTCCGTGACCCGCCTGCCTGTCATGCGCGAGAGTACCCTGGCCGCCCGCACTCCGCCAGACGTTGGGCGCTGGAGAGGATGTGCCGAGAGGCGCACGTCGTGAAGGTCCGAGACCGGCGAGAGCCCAGGGCAGTTCGCGTCGACACGCAGGCGCCTCCTCGAGCGCGATGATTACAAATCGGCGCACGTGTTTCAAAACACGTTGAGCTAGCTGTTCCGAAGTCGCGTATGCTCGCATCGCTCGTGAACGCGGGGGCCCCGAGCGCAGTCAGGCGCGGCCGTCCGGCCGCAGCGAGCCGCGAGGACGTGCTCGACGCCGCGCTCTACCGGTACCTGCGCGGACGGCGAGTCGACGTGCAGTCGCTCGCGGCCGAGCTCGGGCTCGGGCGGACGACCATCTACCGCTGGTTCGGGTCCCGCGACCGGCTGATCGGCGAGGTCCTCATCCGTGCGGCCGAGCCGATCCTCGACGACGCACGCGCGCAGGCGGGAAGACGAGGCCCGCACGCCCTCCTCGAGGCCTTCGACCGCGTCAACCGGAGCTTCGCCGCAGCACCTGCGCTCCGTCAGTTCGTCGAGCAGGAGCGCGAGACCGCCCTGCGGATCATGACCTCGGGCTCGGGGATCGTGCAGCCCTACCTGGTGTCGCGGATCCGGGCCTGGATCGAGGCCGAGGTCGACGCCGGCGCCTACGACGCGCCGGTCGAGCCCGCGACGCTCGCGTACGCGATCGTCCGTCTCGCGGAGGCCTTCATCTACAACGACGCCGGACCAGGGGTGCGCGGGGACGTCGACCGTCTGCGCGAGGTCGAGGCGGCTCTCCTGGGAATCCGCGCTATTAGGCGGCGAGATACATCTCGCCCTATCCGAGCCCGATCTCCGTCGCGAGCGCCTCGGCCTCGTCGAGCTCCTCCGAGAGCGCCTCGATGCCGCTCTCCCAGATGCTTGCGTCCGTGAGGTCGAGGCCGACGATCTGCGCGAGCTCCTCCGGCGGTCGTGAGCCACCCGCGCGGAGCACCTCGAAGTACGGCTCGACCATCGCCTCGCCCTCGAGCTCGTAGCGCCTGAAGATCGCGAGCGCGAAGAGGAACCCGTAGGCGTACGCATAGACGTAGCCCGGCGTGCTCAGGAAGTGCGGGATGTAGCTCCACCACGTCCCGTAGCCGTCGATGTCCACCGACTTCGCGAAGAGCTTGCCCTGCGACTCGAGCCAGAGCTGCTCGAAGCGCTCGGTCGAGAGCTCGCCCTTCGCGCGGCGCTCGGTGTGGACCGCATCCTCGAAGCGGTTCATCGCGATCTGGCGGAAGACGGTCGCGATCGAGTCCTCGATGCGCCCGGCGAGCAGGTTCAGCCTGCGGGTCGGGTCCTCCTCGAGCGCGAGCAGGCGCTTGAACGTCAGCGCCTCGCCGAACACCGACGCCGTCTCGGCCGTCGTGAGCGGCGTGTCCGCGTTGAAGAGGCCGAGCGGCTGCGCCATCGAGCCGTGCAGCCCGTGGCCGAGCTCGTGCGCGAGCGTGAGGATCGACCTGCGGTCGCCCGTGTAGTTCATGAGGACGTACGGGTGCACGCCCGGGACGGACGTCGCGCAGAACGCACCCGTGCGCTTGTTGTCGCGCACCGGCGCGTCGATCCAGCTCTCCGTGAAGAAGCGCTCGGCCACGTCCCCCGCCACCTGGGAGAAGTCGGCGTACGCGCCGACGACGATCTCACGCGCCTCCGCCCACGAGACCTTCCTCGGGTCCTCGCCTATGGGCGCGAACCGGTCGTAGAAGGTCAGCTGGTCGAGCCCGACCAGCTTCGCCTTCAGCGTGTAGTAGCGCTGAACGACGTCGTAGCGGGAAACCGCGGCGTCGATCAGCGCCTGCACGGCCTCGTCGGTCGTGTCGTTCCGGAGGTTCCGGGACGAGATCCAGGTCGGATATCCGCGGAGGCGATCGTCGATCGACTTGTCGAGGAGGATCGTGTTGAAGATGAACGTCCTCGTGCGCAGACCCGGCTCGAGCCCCTCGGTCACCGCCTCGGCGGCCTCTCGGCGGACGTCGCGGTCCCCGGAGTAGAGCTTCGCCATCGCCTCCTCGAACGAGATCTCCTCCCCGTCCACTTCGGCGCGAAGGGTGCCCAGGAGCTCCTCGTGCAACCGCCCCCACGCGCTGACGCCGGACACGCTCTTCTCCGTGACCACCTTCTCCTCGGGCTCGGAGAGGAGATACGGCCGGAACTTGCGTAGCGACGTGATCCAGTGCCTCCAGTGCTCGAGCTCCGGCGCCTCGAGCAGCTCGGCTGCCACCCCGTCCTCGATTTCTGCGATCTCCAGCCCGAAGAAGAGAAGCTGCGTGTCGAGCGCGGCGCCCTTCTCCGTGATCCGGGCGACGAGCGCGCCGCGAGGCGGGTCGGCCATGTCCGTTGCGAAGTAGAGATGCGCGAAGTAGCCGACCCGCGTCAGCACCTCCTCGATGCGCTCCCGCTCGGCGATTGCCTCCGCGAGCTCGGCCGCTGTTAGGCCGGCGACCTTGCCGTAGTAGCGCTCGCGGAACTCCGACGCAGCGGATTCGGCCTCGGCGATGTGCTCTTCGAGTCGTGGATCGTCACTGTTCTCATAGAGGTCGGAGAGGTCCCACGCGACGTCTTCCGCACCCGTCAGCTCTGTAGTCGTCATGGTCTGGACTCTACGTGACCGCCTCGAGCAGCCGATCGCCGATCAGCGCGACCATCTCGTCGTCCGAGTGGTCGAGATGCTGGAGGAAGACGCGCGACACGCCGACCTCCCGCAGCTCCTCGATCCTCGTCGCGACCTCGTCCACGGTGCCGACGAGCCAGCGGCTGCTCCGCTCCGCGACGAGCGTCTCGGCATCGTCCTCACTGCCCCGAACGGCGAGGAAGCGCCGCACGCGCTCGACCGCCTCGGCCCGATCCTCGCCGACGAAGCACGCGGTCATCACCGAGTACCCGAGGGTGTCGGGATCGCGGCCGGCCTCGGCGCAGGCCCGGTCGAGGCGCTCCTTCCGCTCGCGGAGCTCCGCGTTCGGGGCGCCGAGCGTGTTCACCTCGGTCGCGTAGCGAGCGGCGAGCGCCGCAAACCTGGGCTTCGCTGTCCCGCCGAGAAGAAGTGGAGGATGAGGCTCCTGCAGCGGCCTCGGAAGCGCCGTCTGCCCCTTCAGCGAGTAGGCCGGCCCGCTGTGGTCGAAGCCGTCTTCCGTCCACGAGCGAACGACGACCTCCACCTGCTCGGCGAAGAGCTCGAAGCGGGCCTTCCCATCGTGGAAGGGAAAGCCGTTCTCGTGGTGCTCGCGCTCGTACCAACCGGAGCCCAGGCCGACCTCGATCCGCCCCTCGGAGATGTGGTCGACCGTCACCGCCATCCGCGCGAGCACGCTCGGGTGGCGGTACGTCGCCGGCGAGACGAGCGTTCCCAGGCGGATTCGCTTCGTGTGCGCCGCCAGACCGGCGAGCGTCGCCCAGGCGTCATGCGCGGCGGCCTTCGGCCGGATGATCGCCGTGTAGTGGTCGGAGCGGAAGAGCCCCTCGAGCCCGTGCTCCTCCGTCAGCGTCGCCAGGCGGACCCAGTCCTCCCAGGTGACGCCCTCCTGGCCCTCGATCATCAGGCAAACCCTCATAGCTCCTCCGCTCTCGTGACCGGTTGCTGACAGGCGAAGCGCTCGCAGACGTAGACGGCAGTCTCGCCGCCGACGAGCTGCTTTCCGGCGAGCAACGGGACCTCGTCGGACGGGCCGACGGCGACGACGGTGTTCGGCTGGAACGGCGCGAGCGCGGCGCGAGCTACCGGTGCGTGCACGTCCCCGGCGATCGCGATCTCCCGCGGCGTCGAGAACCAGAGATCGAGCCCGGCGAGCGCCCACGCGAAGGCTCCGGGGGCACGGCGAACCGCCGGCTCGACGAGGCGGAAGACGCCGACCGCGAGCCGTTCGAGCTCCTCGTCGCCCCAGATCCTCCCGAGCCGCAGCAGCACCCACGCGAGCATCGAGTTCCCGGACGGCACGGGCGTGTCCTGGAGATCCTTCGTCCGCGGGACACGCTCGTCGCCGCCCGCGGGTGCGAGGTAGAAGCCGCCGTTCGCCTCGTCTCCGAAGAGCTCGACGGCGAGCCTGGCGAGGCGATTCGCCTCGAGCAGCCAGCGCACGTCGCCCGTCGCAGCGTGCAGCTCGAGCAGGCCGTTGGCCACGTTCGCGTAGTCGTCGAGGAAGCCGTGGCCACTGGGGCGGCCGTCGCGGACGGAGCGGAAGAGGCGCCCGTCGCGGTCTGACAGCGGTCCGAGCAGGTACTCGCCCAGGTCGCGGGCGGCGCCGAGCCAGTCGTCGCGCTCGAGGCGGTACGCCGCCTCCGCGATCGCCGCGAGCGCGAGGCCGTTCCAGGAAGCGAGCGCCTTGTCGTCACGCGCCGGCTGCGCGCGCTCGTCGCGGATGGCGAGCACCTGCGCGCGCAACGACGGCTCGAGCTCGCCCCGGACGATCAGACGCCCGTGCTCGAACGGCTCGAGCAGGTCGCCCGGGATCCCCGCCGCGTCGGCTTCCTCCTCCGTCCAGGTGAACGTCAGCCCCTCGACGCCGTCGGTGTCCGCGTCCTGTGCGGACGCGAGGCGCGCCGTCGGGCAGCGAGAGGTCGCGGAGCATGTACTCCACGGTCTCGCCAGCGACCTCGCGGTAGCGCGCTCGCCCGGTGACGACCCACGCATGGAGATACGTCGAGGCGAGGAGCGCGTTGTCGTAGAGCATCTTCTCGAAGTGCGGCACGAGCCAGCGCGCGTCCACCGAGTAGCGGTGGAAGCCGCCGCCGACGACGTCGTACATGCCGCCCGCGGCCATTGCGTCGAGCGTCGCCATCGCCATCGCGAGCGAGTCGTCGTCCCCGCGGCGCAGGAGGAACTCGAGCGTCGAGGCGGCGGGGAACTTCGGTGCGCCTCCGAAGCCGCCGAACTGAGGGTCGAACGTCCGGGAGATCCCTCGCGCCGCCTCGGCGAGCAGGGACGACGTCAGGGGCTCGCGGGACGGCGGGGTCCTCGCGATTCCGCGGAGTGCCTCGTCGATCCTGCCCGCCTGCCGCTCGACGTCTCCGCGCCGCTCGCGCCAGGTCTTCGAGACCGCGTCGAGGACGTCACGGAAGCTCGCGATCCCGTGCCGCGGCTCAGGCGGAAAGTAGGTCCCGGCGTAGAACGGCTTGCCCTCCGGCGTCATGAAGACGGTCGTCGGCCAGCCGCCGCTCCCGGTCATCCCGACGGTCGCCTCCATCGTCACCGCGTCGACGTCCGGACGCTCCTCGCGATCGACCTTGACGTTGACGAAGAGGTCGTTCATCAGCGCGGCCGTTCCGGCATCCTCGAACGACTCGTGGGCCATGACGTGGCACCAGTGGCACGAGCTGTAGCCGACGGAGACGAGCAACGGCTTGTCCTCGTCGCGTGCGCGCTCGAATGCCTCGTCTCCCCACTCGTACCACTCGACCGGGTTCTCGGCGTGCTGGAGCAGGTACGGGCTCGTCGCGGTCGCGAGGCGGTTCATCCGTGGAGCGTACGCGCGGGTTGCCAGCGTCCGGCTCGTAGGAGATGATCCCGGGCCATGAAGAGAATCTTCACCTGGCTCGTGCTGATCGGCGGGATCGTCGTCGTTCTCGGAGTGCTCTGGCAGGCCTTCTCCATCGCGGCGTACGTCCGCGGGGCTGGCGAGGGTGCGCTCGACGCTCACGGTGGAGGCTCGCTCATCGTCCACCTCGGTGAGCTCGCGATCGTCATCGGTGCGATCGTGGCGTACTGGCGGAACTGGGCTCAGGTCGGACTCGCGATCGGCTTCCTCGTTCTCTCGGTCGCGCAGATCGGCTTCCTCGGGGACACGGAGGAGCAGGGCGACTGGATCAACGGCCTGCACGGATTCCTCGCGCTGATCGTCCTCATCGCGGGGCTCCTGTACGCGCAAAAGGCGGCGCGAGAGCTCGGTCTCAGGTCGTCGCCCGGCGCTGCCGGAAGTGCCTGATCGCCTCGACCACGAGCCCGAGCGAGAGCGCGATCCCGAGGGCTAGCGCTACGCCCCACAGCGGGTGGTCCTCGAACGTCTTGCCGCCGAAGTAGCCGAGGAGCGCGGCGTACGTGGCCCAAACCACGCCCGCCACGACGTCGTAGACGATGAAGCGCCGCCATGGGAACGTCGGGATGTAGCCGGCGGAGAAGGTCACCGCCGTGCGGCCGCCCGGGATGAAGCGCGCGATGATGATGATGTACGCGCCACGCTCGTCGAGAGTGCGCTCCGCCCACTCGAGGCGCTGGTGCGCCTTCTCGCTTCGAAACCAGCGCTTCACCGTGCGCTCGCCGACGAAGTGGCCGATCCAGAAGGAGATGTTGTCGCCGAGGACTGCCCCGGCGGCTCCCGCGACGATGACGAGCATAAGGCTCAGGTCGCCGGAGCTCGCCAGGTTCCCGCCGACGACGACGAGCGTCTCGCTGGGCACGAGCGGGAAAAACGCGTCGATGGCGGCAATCGCGAAGATGATCGGGTAGGCCCACCACTCCCCGGACACCCAGTCGACGAGCCGATCGAAGTCGAGCCAGTCGGGCACCGGCGCATCCTGTCAGAGGCCCGCTCGCGGTCGGGGAACGATCGGCACACATTTGACACCGCTCGGCCCTTGACAGATTCGGTGTCTGACACCGCTTCGCATGCCTGTGCCGCGTTCGTGCACTCCGTGTCGGACACCGGCGAGGCGCGATGATTGCGCGATGCCGTTCCTCCCTCTTGCGGGCATGCGGGTCGTGGACGTGACGACGTCGATCGCCGGGCCGCTCTCCGCGCAGATCCTCGGAGCCCTCGGAGCGGACGTCGTGAAGGTCGAGCGGCCCGATACCGGCGACGACGGCCGCGCCTGGGGGCCGCCGTTCTGGAACGGCGAGAGCGCGATGTTCCTGTCGGTGAACGCCGGGAAGCGCTCGCTCGCGGTCTCACTCTCGGACGAGCGCGGCCGCGACGCGGTGCTCAGGCTCGCCGAGCGGGCGGACGTCTTCCTGCAGAGCCTCCGCCCCGGGCTCGCCGACCGGCTCGGCCTCGGCCCCGACGCGGTGCGCGCCCGCAACCCGCGGCTCGTCTACTGCTCGATCGGGGCCTACGGCAACACGGGGCCCCTCAGCCAGGAGCCGGGCTACGACGCGTTGATGCAGGCCGCAGGCGGCCTCATCAGCATGACGGGCGAGCCTGGACGACCCGGCGTACGCGTCGGCTCGTCGCTCATCGACATGGGGACCGGCATGTGGGCGGCACGTCGCCGTCGCCGCCGCGCTGCTCGAACGGGAACGCTCGGGCGTTGGCACGGTCGTGGACACGTCGCTCTACGAGACCGCGCTCGCGTACGTCGGCTACCACCTCGTCGGCTTTCTCGCCGACGGCACCGTTCCGGCCCGGCAGGGAACCGCGTTCCCGATGGTGGCGCCGTACCAGGTGTTCCCGACCCGCGACGGCGAGCTCATGGTCGCGGTGGGCAACGACCGTCTCTTCGCGGCGGTCTGCGAGGTGGTCGGCCTCCCCGAGCTCGTCGCGGACGAGCGCTTCAGGACGAACCCCGACCGCGTGCGGAACCGCGAGGAGCTGGTCGGGCTTCTCTCCGAGCGCCTGCGCAGCCGCGACACGCGCGATTGGCACGGCGAGCTCACGCGCGCGGGGGTGCCGGCTGCGCCCGTCGCCGACGTCGCCGACGTCGTCGCCTCGGAGCAGACGACCGCGCTCGAGCTGCTCCAGCCGCTTCCGCATCCCTCGATCCCGGATCTCCGGCTCGCGGCGCTGCCGGTGTCGTTTGCAGGCGAGCGAGCGCTCCACCGCACGCCGCCTCCGCTCCTCGGCGAGCACTCGGCAGAGGTCTTGCGCGAGGCGGGCTACGACGACGCGCAGATCGAAGAGCTTGCTGCAGCCGGCGTCGTGCGCCTCGGGACGTGACTCCGTACGAGGGCGAGGCAAGCCTCGCCCTTACTACGATGGTCGCGTGACGGATCAGCCGCTGGAGCCCGAGGACCGACCGCCACCACAGGAGCAGAACGCGACCGAGCCGGACCCCGACGCCGAGACGGCCTCGACCCCGCCGCCGCCGCCCACAGCCCCGCGCCGGCTCTACCGAAGCAGCGACGACGAGGTCATCGCAGGCGTCTGCGGAGGCCTCGGAGAGTACTTCGACATCGACTCGACGCTCATCCGGATCGCGTTCGTCCTGCTCGTCTTCGCGGGCGGGGCGGGAATCCTCGCCTACATCCTGGCGTGGATCTTCATCCCGCAGGCGCCGCCGGGGGCCTACGACGAGGCCGCCGCCGCGACCGGCAGCCGGCGGTGAGGATCGAACCAGCGGCGCCCTCCTCGTCGGGCTCGCGTTCGTGGTGCTCGGCGCCTTCTTCCTCTTCGACGAGGTCTGGCCGGACTTCCTGTCGTGGCAGTACGTCTGGCCGATCGCGCTCATCGCGGTGGGCGTGGCCGTCCTCGCACGCGCACGGCAGTGACCGGCCGGATCACGCTCGGCGTCTTGCTCCTCGGAGCCGGCGTTCTCGGACTGCTCTGGGCGACGGACGTCATCGACCCCTCGTACGCGACCTGGGTCGGGATCGCGCTGATCGGCATCGGGCTCGCGATCGCCCTGGCGCCTGGGCGGCGTGCGTTCCTCGTCGTACTGGGGATCCTCGTCGCGCTCGCCGGCATCCCGGCGCTGCTCGTCGACGACGAGCTCCTCGAAGGCGGAGTCGGCGACGCCACCGAGCGGCCGGTCTCGGCGTCCGACCTCGAGCCGTTCCGGCAGGCGATCGGAAAGCTGACCGTGGACCTCACGGAGCCCGACCTCGAGCTCGACGGCGCGACGGTCGAGGCGAGCCTGGGCATCGGGGAGCTGCTCGTGCTCGTGCCGCCCGACACCGACGTCACGCTCGACGCCCACATCGGAGCCGGGAACATCGAGGCCCTCGACCAGGAGGAGAACGGCGTGGATGTCGACCTCGAGTGGATCTCGGGGACGTCAGGCAGCCAGGAGCTGGAGCTCGAGCTCGAGGCGGGAATCGGGAACATCCGCGTCGAGCTCGGCTCGTAGGGGCGAGGCTGGCCTCGCCCGAACCGGGCGCGGGTCGAGGGCGAGATATATCTCGCCCCTACGACGAATGGGCCCGACACGAGCCGGGCCTACTCGTATGAGATCGCTTCGAGCGGGTCGAGCTTCGCCGCACGGCGCGCCGGGAAGACCGCCGCGACCACGCCGACGACGATCGCGGCGACAACGAAGACGATCACCTGCGTCGTCGGGAACGTGAACTCGATGAAATCGACGCGCGCGATCAGGAGCGCCGCGAGGACGATGCCGAGCACGATCCCGACCGCCGCCCCGATGAGCGCGGTGATCACGCTCTCGTGGCGGATCATCCGCCGGACCTGGCGACGGGTCATGCCGATCGCGCGCAGCATCCCGATCTCACGGGTCCGCTCGAACACCGTCAACACGAGCGTGTTCACGATCCCGAACAGGCTGACGAGGATCGAGAGCGCGAGCAGCACGTAGAGGATGTTGAGGATCGAGCTCAGCCCGGAGATCTGGTTGTCGATGAACTCCTGGCGCGTCTGCGCCTTCGCATTGGGGAAGTCCGCGAGCGCGTTGTCGAGCGCGGCCGTGTTCGCGTCGGTCACGCCGCCGCTCGTCTTCACGAACGAGTAGAGGTTCCTCGGGTTCGGGATCTCCTCGTCCCACACGGCCTGCGAGATGGTCACCTTGCCGAACGGCGAACCGCCCGCCGGTGGGTCGAAGATGCCCTTGATCACGAAGCGCCGGGTGTCCCCGTTCGGGAACGTCATCGCCACCGCCGAGCCCAGCCCGAGCTTCTCGTCCTTCGCGGTCCCGTCGTCGACGAAGGCCCCGTTGTCCCCGAGCTCGGAGAAGACCTGCTGGGAGCCTTCGACCCAGTCCATGTCGATCACCTGGGCCATCCCCGGGTCGACCGCGGTCGAGAACTCCGGCTTGCCGAACACGAGGGTCTCTCCGGTACGGACGTTTCCGACGGCCGTCACGCCGGGTGCTTGCGCCGCGGCCTGTGCGGCGTCGATCGGAATCGGCGAGAAGTTGTTCTGCGCCGTGATTGCGTAGTCGCCGGTGAAGAGGTCGTTCACGGCGCCCTTGAACGAGGAGATGATGCCGGCGGCGAGCGTGGCGACGAGCGTGACGAGCGCGAGCCCGATCATCAGCGCCGCCGCCGTCGAGGCCGTGCGCTGCGGGTTCCGGCGCGCGTTGTCGCGAGCGAGTTGGCCGGCGACACCGCCGAGGCGCACGGCCGGCCAGCCGAGGATCCCCGCCAGCGGGCGCACGAGTCGCGACGAGAAGAGCGCCACTCCGAGGAAGATGAGCAGTGCGCCGAGGCCCATCCAGATCAGGACCTGCGTCGTGTCGAGCCCGCTCCCGAAGAGCCCGTAGAGCAGCGCGGCGAACCCGGCGATCGTCATGAGCACGGCGCCGATCCAGCGGAACCGCTCGAATCTCCCACGCGGCAACGTGGCCCCCTCGCGGACGGCCGCGATCGGCGGCACCCGCGTCGCGCGCATCGCCGGGCGCAGGCTCGCCAACAGCGTCACGAGGATGCCGGCGAGGAGCGCAACGACGATCGTGCGTGTCTCGAAGACGAGCCCCGTGTTCGGGAGCGTGAAGCCGACGGCGTCGAACAGCCAGAACAGGCCCTTCGCGAGCAGGAGCCCGAGGAAGAGCCCGATCAGCGAGGCGACGATCCCGACGACGAGCGCCTCGACGATGATCGAGCCGAGCACCTGGCGCCGGGACGCACCGAGCGTCCGCAGCGTCGCGAGCTCGCGCGTCCGCTGCGCGATGGTGATCGACAGCGAGTTCGCGATCACGAAGGAGCCGACGAACAAGGCGATCCCCCCGAACGCGAGGAGGAAGCCCTGCAGGAAGGTGATGAACTCGTTCGTCTCCTCGGCATCCGACTGCGCCTGCTCGGCGCCGGTCTTCACCTGCGTGTTCGGCGGGAGGATCTCCTCGATCTGCGAGACGAGCTCCTGCTCCGTCGCGTCCGGCTTCGCCGCGACCGCGATCTCGTCGAGCTTGCCCTCCTTCTGCATGAGGCGCTGGGCCGTCGGGAGGTCGAAGCCGGCGAGGGTCGCGCCGCCGATCGACAGCCCGGAGCTGAACTGCATGATCCCCGAGATCCGCAGCCGCTGAACCGGCCCCTCCGCCTGGACGCCGATCGTCTCGCCGACCTCGAGGTCCTCCTTGGAGGCCGTCTCCTTGTCCACCATCACCTCGTTCGGCCCCGGCCACTCTCCCTCGACGAGCGTGAGCGGGTTGAAAGGCGAGTCGGGGTTCCCGATCGAGAAGCCGAGATTCGGCGCGCCGCCGAAGACGATTGCCTTCCCGTCGTCTCCGATCAGCTGCGTCGTGTCCGAGTCGACGCTGCCCTCCGCCGCCGCGACAGCGGGCAGTTGCTCCACCTTCGGGAGCAGCGACTCGTCGAAGGTCGGCTCGGTCACACCGCTGCCCTCGGTGAGCTCGAACGCCGACTGGCCCGTGATGACCGCGGCCGAGCCCTGCCGGATGTCCGTGAAGATCTTGTCGAAGGCCTGGTCGATCGAGTCCGTGAGGACGTACGTGCCGCTGATCATCGCGACGCCGAGGACGATCGCGAGGGCCGTGAGCGCCGTCCGGAGCTTCCTGCTCAGCAGCCCGCGGATGGCGAAGCGCGTCATTCGTAGGCGATCGCCCTGAGCGGGTCGAGCCTCGCCGCACGGCGGGCGGGCATGATCGCGGCGAGGATCCCGATGACGATCGCGACGATCGTCAGCACGAAGAGCTGCACCCACGGGACCGCAAAGCGAATGTCGTACTCCGCGAGCGCGCGGTTGACGAGAGCCGCGAGGAAGATCCCGAGCGGCAGCCCGACCGCGGCGCCGATGAGCGCCGTGATGATGCTCTCCTGGCGCACCATCCGTCGCACCTGGCGGCGCGTCATCCCGATCGCGCGCAGCATCCCGATCTCACGTGTTCGCTCGTAGACCGCAAGGACGAGCGTGTTGATCATCCCGAAGATGCTCACGAACACCGCCAGCGTGAGCATCACGTAGAGGAACGAGATGAACTCGCTGATGTCGGAGTCCTCGCGCTCGATCCACTCCTCGCGGGTCTCGAGCTGCGTGTCGGGGAAGCCCGCGATCGACGCTTCCAGCTGTGCGCGGTTCTCGTCGTTCGGATCGCCGGCGACGTTCGCCCAGGTCCAGCGGTTTCGCGGACGGTCGTAGAGGGAGTCGAAGAGCTCCGTCGAGATGTTGACGCTCTCGAGCAGCGGATAGAACGGGGGCGGCTCGAACGTTCCGGCCACCGTGACCTCGGCCGTTCGATCCGACGTCGAGCGCAGCGTCAACGTGTCGCCGACCGCGATGTCGTGATCCTCGGCGAAGTTGCTGCTCAGGACCGCATTCGTCGTCCCGAGCGTGGCGAGCACGCTTTCGTCGCCCTCGCGCCAGTCGAACACGTAGGCCTCGGCGACGGTGTCGGGCTCGATGCCGCCGATCTCCGCGCTGTCGCCGTTCACGAGCCCGGCGTCGGAGCGCACGCTCGTCACGACCTCGGGCGCGGGCGACGCCGCGAGCGCATCGCCGGCGGCCGAGACGAACGGCGTGTATCCGTCGAGCGACGTGACGACGTAGTCGGCCGCGATCTGCTCCTCGATCGCCTCCCGGTTCGACACCTTCAACCCGTTCGCGAGCGTTGCGATGAACGCGACCAGTGCGATCCCGATCATCAGAGCAGCGGCCGTGGCCGCGGTCCGGCTGGGGTTCCTGCGCGCATTCTCGCCGCCCGTGCGCGCGGCGACGCGATCGGGCACGACGCCGGGGAACTCCGCGGGCCACTCGGGCAACCACCTCGTCACGGCCTTCCGCAGCCACATCAGGAGCACGATCACGGTCAGCAGCGGGTTCAGCAGCGTGCCGCCGACGAACGCCACGACGCGCGCGAGGGCGCCGCCCGGGCCCCACGCCCCGTACCGCAAGAGCCAGTACGGCAACAGCCAGAACGGCCACACGAGAACGGTGAAGACGAAAGCGGCCCAGCGTCCGATCGGGCTGCTGATGGCGGCGAGTGGACGCACGAGGTGCGACGAGAGCATCGCCACCCCGACGAAGAGCAGAAGCACGCCACCTGCGATCGAGAGCAGCCGGTCGGCGGTGCCCAGCTCGTCGACGAACATCGCCCGACCCAGGATGACGAGAGCCCCCACCACGAGGATCCCCGCGACCCAGGGCACGAACGGCGCGAAGCGCGACTTCGGCAGCGTCGCACCCTCACGGACGGCAGCGATGGGAGGCACGCGCGTCGCCCGGATCGCCGGGAACAGCCCTGCCACGAGCGTGATGCCGACGCCGACAATGAGCGCGACGATCACCGTGCGCAGCGCGAACACGCGCTCGGCGGACGGGAGCTCGACCCCGAGTGCGCTGAACAGGCCCTCGATCCCCTCCGCTAGCAGGACGCCGAGCCCGAGGCCCACGAGCGATGCGAGGAGGCCGATGACGAGCGACTCGAGGATCACCGAGCCGAGGATCTGCCGCCGCGACGCCCCGATCGTCCGCAGCGTGGCGAACTCCCGCGTTCGCTGTGCAACGGTGATCGAGAAGGTGTTGAAGATCACGAATGCACCCACGAAGAGGGCGATCCCGGCGAACGTGAGGAGGAAGTACCGGAAGATCGCCGTGAACTCGCTCACCTCGTCCACCGCCTCCTCGGTCTCAGCAGTCGCGCTCACGACCTCGGCGCTCTCGGGCAGAGCGGGAGCAATGGCCGCGACGAGCTCGTCCTCCGGTACACCCTCGTCCGCGGCGACCGAGATCGCGTCGTACTGCCCCTCGCGATCGAGCAGCTCCTGGGCCGCGGGGATCGTGAAGACCGCGAAGCTCGCGTTTCCGAGGCTGTCGAGGCTTCCGTACTGCGCGACCCCCACGAGCTCGAACGACCGCTTCGGTTGCAGCGTCGAGATCTCGACCGCGTCGCCGACCGCGTAGGCGTGGTCGTCGGCGGTACCGGCGTCGATGACGACCTCATCCGGTGCCGCTGGCCACTTGCCCTCCACGACGTTCAGCGGGTTGAACTGACTGAGCGCGGGGTCGGTGTCGATGCCGAAGCCGAAGGTCGGCGCGCCCTCGGAGCTGGTTGCCTCTCCTTCGGGCGAGAGGATCTTGGTGTTTTGCTCGTCCAGGATCGAGCCGGTCGCGAGCGCGACCCCCTCGACGCCACGAACGGTCTCGAGCAGCGAGTCAGCGACCGGGGGGCTCGGAGGCTGCTCGCCGTCGATCGAGATATCGAGCCCTCGGCCCGTCACGACCGCGTCCGTCCCGGCGTACGACTCCGTGAAGAGGGTCTTGAACGCGCTGTCGATCGTGTCCGTGAGGATGTAGGTGCCGCTGATCATCGCGACCCCGAGGACGATCGCGATGCCGGTGAGGAGCGCGCGGAGCTTCCGCCCCGCGAGGCCGCGGAGGGCGACCTTCGTCACGCCGCGGCGACCTCTTCCATGACCTCGAGGATCCGGTGCTGGTCGCACTCACCGACCTCGCGCACGATCTCGCCGTCGGCGAGGAAGAGCACCCGGTTCGCCTTCGAAGCGGCGCGCGCCTCGTGCGTGACCATGACGATCGTCTGGCCGTACTCGTCGACCGAGCGGCGCAGGAGATCGAGGATCTCCCCGCCGGTCTGCGAGTCGAGGTTCCCCGTCGGCTCGTCGGCGAAGAGGACGGTCGGCTTGGAGATGAGCGCGCGCGCGATCGCGACGCGCTGCTGCTGGCCGCCGGAGAGCTCGGACGGGCGATGCGACAGCCGGTCGCCGAGCCCGACGTCCGAGACGACCTTGTCGAACCAGCCCTCCTCCGGCTTCTCACCCGCGATGGTGAGCGGAAGGAGGATGTTCTCCTTCGCGTCCAGCATCGGCAAGAGATTGAAGAACTGGAACACGAAGCCGATGTGCTCGCGGCGGAGCTTCGTCAGGTCGTTGTCGCCGAGCGTCGTGATCTCCGTGCCGGCGATGTCGACGTTGCCCGACGTCGGCTTGTCGAGGCCCGCGAGGATGTGCATCAGCGTCGACTTGCCCGACCCCGACGGGCCCATGACCGCGGTCGCCTTCCCCGGCGCGATCTCGACCGTCACGCCGCGCAGGGCGTCGACGGCGGTGTCTCCTTCTCCGTAGCGGCGGGTCACGTCGCGCGCGACGACGACCGCCCCGTTTTCCTGCGCCTGCTCGCTCACGGCGCCCCCCTTTTCTCCGATCGAATGAGCGGCGAAGGCTACAGCCCTGGCTTGGCGCGGGGCGCAATCGAGCCGGCGGCTCGGCGCGGTCCCTAGCGCATGAGCACAGCGGCCTCGGTCAGCACGTCTCCGAGGATGCCTGCGATCTCGTCGAACTCCTTCTGCGTCGCGACGAGCGGCGGCGAGATCTGGAGCACCGAGTCGCCACGGTCGTCCGCGCGGCAGATCAGGCCGGCGTCGTAGAGCGCGTTCGAGAGGAAGCCGCGCAGGAGCCGCTCGCACTCCTCGTCCGTGAACGTCTCGCGGGAGTCCTTGTCCTTGACGAGCTCGAGCGCCCAGAAGAAGCCGGTCCCGCGCAGGTCGCCGACGATGGGCAGGTCGAGGAGCTGCGCGAGCGTCGCGCGGAACGCGTCCTCGTTCTCGCGCACGTGCTCGACGATGCGCTCTCGCTTCATGATCTCGATGTTCTTGAGCGCGATCGCGCACATCACGGGGTGCCCGCCGAAGGTGATCCCGTGCGAGAACATCGAGGTGTCGGTGAGGAACGGCTCCATCACCCGGTCGGTCGCGATGACCGCGCCGATGGCCGCATACGACGAGGAGAGCCCCTTCGCCGAGGTGATGAGATCCGGCCGGATGTCGTAGCGCTCCGAGCCGAACCAGGCCCCGACGCGACCGAAGGCCGTGATCACCTCGTCGGCCGACAGGAGGATGTCGTAGCGCGTGCAGATCTCCCGCACGCCCTGCCAGTAGCCGGCCGGCGGCGTGAAGCAACCGCCCGCGTTCTGCACCGGCTCCATGTGTACGAGGCAGACCGTCTCCGGGCCCATCGAGACGATGGCCTGCTCGAGCTCGTCGAGCAGGAACTGCGTGAAGGCCTCTTCGGTCTCCTCCGGCGGCCGGTGGTAGCGGTTGGTGTTGGACACGTGCCGCACCTCGGGCACGAGCGGCTCGAAGGGCTCGCGGAGCGCGGGGATGCCGTTGATCGAGAGCGCGCCGAAGGTCGTCCCGTGGTACGCGATGTGACGGGCGATCGCCTTGTAGCGGGGCGACGTGCGGCTCGCCGCGACATGCTCGTCGTGCCTGATCTCCGACTGGAGGTGCGACGCGCGCGGATCCCCCTCGCCTCGGGCCGAGTAGTACTGGCGCGCGAGCTTCCAGGCCGACTCGACCGCCTCGGAGCCTCCGTTCACGAAGAAGGCGCGGTTGAGGTCGCCGGGAGCCAGCTCGGCGAGCTCCGCAGCGAGCTCGATCGCCCGCGGATGTGCGTACGACCAGTTCGTGTAGAACGGAAGCTCGCGCATCTGCTCGTGCGCGGCCTGGCCGACCTCGTCGCCGAACGAGTAGCCGATGTTCACGGAGAAGAGCCCTGCGAGCGCGTCCAGGTAGCGCTTCCCGTTCGCATCCTCGAGGTAGCAGCCCTCGCCTCGGACGATGATCGGGACCTCTTCCGTCCCGTACTCGCCCATGCGGGTGAAGTGCATCCAGAGGTGGTCCTTGGCGGCTTGCTGGAGGTCCAGCGGCGTGACGGCGGGCAGGCTCATGCGGCTCCTTGTTGTCTTCGTGCGCTTCGGTACTGCCAGAGGACGTTACCGAGGGCGATGGCGATTGCGATCAGGAAAATCGCGCTGGCGACGACGTTCACCTGCGGCGGCGTCGCCACGCGGGCGATGCCCCACACGTAGACCGGGAACGTCTGCTCCCCGCCCGCGACGAAGTAGGTGATGACGAAGTCGTCGATGGAGAGCGCGAAGCCGAGCAGCGCGGCGGAGAGCATCGCGGGCGCGATCAGCGGGAACGTGATCTTGCGGAAGGTCGTGATCTCGTCCGCGCCCAGGTCGGCCGCGGCCTCCTCGAGGTGGCGGTCGAACCCGATGAGGCGCGCCTTCACCGTTACGACGATGTAGCTGACGATGAACATCACGTGGGCGATGAAGATCGTCCAGAACCCGAGCACGAAGATCCCGGTCTGCTGGAGGAAGAGCGCGAGCAGCGACGCGCCGAGGACGATCTCGGGCGTGGACATCGGGAGGAAGACGAGCAGGTTGGAGGACGCACGGCCGCGGAAGTGGTGGCGCACGATGGCGAGCGCGATCATCGTCCCGAGCACGGTTGCGACGAGCGTCGAGAGCACGCCGATCTGGAGCGATTTGATCAGCGACTCGCGCAGCCCGATCGGCGCGTCCCAGTTCACCCAGTTGTCGAGCGTGAACCCCTGCCAGACGTAGTTGAACCTGCCCTCGGGGTCGTTGAAGGAGAACAGGATCACGACCGCGATCGGCACCATCAGGTACGCGATGACGAGCATCGCGTAGACCGTCAGCGCATGCCGCCTGACGAGTGCCATCAGCCGGTCAGCTTCTCCGAGCCGACGGCGCGGGCGTAGACGAGCACCGCGACGAGGATGGTCGCCATGAGGATGAACGAGAGCGCCGCTGCCGTCGGGTAGTCGAGCGACTCGAGGAACTTCGCCTGGATGACATTCCCGATCATCTGCTGCTTCGGGGTCCCGAGGAGCTCGGCGTTGATGAAGTCGCCGGCGGCCGGGATGAACGTCAGCAGCGTGCCCGCCACGATCCCCGGCGCGGACAGCGGGAGCGTCACCCGCAGGAACGCCTGCACGGGCGACGCGTACAGGTCCTTCGCCGCCTCGAGGAGCCTCGGCTCGATCTGCTCCAGCGAGACGTAGAGCGGAAGCGCCATGAAGGGCAGGAAGTTGTAGGTGATCCCCGCAATTACCGCGAACGTCGTCGCCAGCAGCCGCTCGTCCTCCCCGAGCACGTGCGCCCACTGGAGAAATCCGACCACTGGTCCCTGGTCGGCGAGGATGTTCAGCCAGGCGAGTGTCCTGATCAGGTAGGTGACGAAGAACGGGGCGACGATGGCGAGCAGGAACAGGTTTCGCCAGCGCCCCGCGCGGAACGCGATCCAGTAGACGAGTGGATACGCGAGCAGCAGGCACGCGATCGTCGCGATCCCGGCATACACGAACGACCGCACCAGCTGCTGGTGGTAGTCCGCGATCGCCTCGGTGTAGTTCGAGAACTCCCACGTGAACTCGTAGCTGGGAAAGACGCCCGAGCGGAGCGACTGGTAGGCGAGGTAGACCAGCGGGACGATGAAGAAGATCGCGAGCCAGAGCAGCCCCGGCCCGAGCAGGAAGTACGGGACGACGTCCCTTGCGGCGGTGGAAGAAGCTACCCATCTCGCCTGGGCACCAAGCGCGTCCCTTATCAACTCGGTGTCAGACACCGGACTCTCGTCAAGAGCCAATCGCGCCAAACCTGCACCGATCGCTCCACAGGGAAATCGCGGAGGCTGCAGAGCAACACGTCGGGGGCCTCGTCCAGATGCGACATGTGGGCGCGACGGTTCGTTAAGCCGGTGTCTGACACCGATTGTTGAGCGCCGACGAGGCGCGACCGCACGACGAGGGCGAGGCAAGCCTCGCCCCTACTGTCCGAGGACCTGTTGCCACTTCTCGATCTGCGCCTCGTTGTTGAGCGCGGCCGAGTCGTACTGGTGCAGCTGCTCGAGCAGCTCGCCGTCCGGGAAGATGAGTGTGTTGCTCGCCGTCTCCGCATCGGACTTGGCGAGCTCCTCCTTCGCGCCCACGACCGGAGTCACGTAGTTGACGTAGGCGGCGATCTTCGCCGCGACGGCGGGGTCGTAGACGTAGTTCATGTACGTCGACGCGGTCGGGACGCTCCCGCCCTTCGGGATGAGCATGTTGTCGGTCCAGATCATCCCGCCGTCCCTCGGAACGCCCCACTTCAGGTTCGGGTTGTCGAGGAGCAGCTGGATGACGTCTCCGGACCAGGCGACCGATGCCGCGATGTCGCCGCTCGTCAGCGCCTGTGCGTAGTCGTTGCCCGTGAAGCGCCGGATCTGGCCCGAGTCGACCGCAGCCTGGATGCGGTCGGTGGCACGGTTGAAGGTGTCGTCGTCGACCGTCGCCGGATCGTCGCCGTTCGCAAGGATCACGAGCCCGACCGAGTCCGCCATCTCCATGAGCATCGTGATCTTGCCCTTGAGCTTCGGGTCCTCGAGCAGCTGCTCGATCGTCTCGACGGGGCCTGTGACGTTCTCGTTCCAGGCGATGCCCGTCATCCCCGACTGCCAGGGCAGCGAGTACTCGCGGTTCGGGTCGAACGGCGGGCTCGCCTGCGCGTCGATGAGGTTCGAGATGTTCGGGATCAGGCTCTTGTCGAGCTTCTCCACCCAGCCCTGCTCGACGAGCAGGCCGGGGAAGCGCGAGTTGTCGGTGAACACGAAGATGTCGCGGTCGATGCCCTGGCCCTGCGACAGCGGCCCCTGCACCTTCGCGAAGTACTCGGCGTTGTCGTTGATCTCCTCGAAGTAGTTGACCTTGATGCCGGTGTCCGCCGTGAAGGCGTCCAGCGTCGGGTGCTTCTTCGTCTTCTCGTCGACGTCGATGTACAGCGGCCAGTTCGCGAAGTTGAGGACGGTCGCGAGCTCGCCGGAGGACTCTCCGCCGCCGTCCCCGCCGCCGCCGCAGGCAGCGAGCAGGCCGGGGATGGAGAGAACCGTCAGGCCGGCGGCGCCTCGCCGCACCAGCTGGTTCCGGGTAAGTCGGGGGTTCATGAGCCCTCCTCCTTTGGTTCCGCAGAGTCGTCCCGGTCGACCACGAAGGTCGCGTCCGGGCTCCAGGTCAGGGTCACCGTCGATCTGAGAGCGGGGATCCCCCCGCCCGAGTCGATGTTCTGGGCGAACACGTGGACGACGCCGAGCTTCGTCTCGACTAGCACCTCGGTCGCGACGCCTATGTACGCGGTCTCGGAGATCGTCCCCGTGAGCTCGTTCGCCCCTCGCCCCTGGCCACGAGCGGCCGAGATCCCGATCTTCTCCGGCCGGACGCCGACGGCCACGGCGCCGGTGCGCCCGCCGACGTCTGCGCGGACGAGCGTGCCGTTTGCGAGGCGGACCGCGTCCGGGCCCTCGACCGTGCCATGGAGCAGGTTCGACACTCCGAGGAAGCCGGCGACGAACGCCGTCGCGGGCTTCTCGTAGAGCTCCTGCGGCGGCCCGAGCTGCTCGATCCGGCCGCGGTTCATGACCGCGATCGTGTCGGCCATCGTCATCGCCTCTTCCTGGTCGTGCGTGACGTGGACGAACGTGATGCCGACCTCGTGCTGGATCCGCTTCAGCTCGAGCTGCATCTGCTTGCGGAGCTTCAGGTCGAGCGCACCGAGCGGCTCGTCGAGCAGCAGAACGCGCGGATGGTTGACGAGCGCGCGCGCGAGCGCGACGCGCTGCTGCTGGCCGCCGGAGAGCTGGCGCGGCTTGCGGTTCCCGAACTCCGCGAGGCCCACGAGCTCGAGGATCTCGCGCACGCGTCCCTCGATCTCCCCCTTCCCGACCTTCCGCCGCTCGAGCCCGAACGCGACGTTGTCCGCGGTCGTCATGTGCGGGAAGAGGGCGTAGCTCTGGAAGACGGTGTTCACGTCGCGCTTGTAGGGAGGGAGGCCGACCACGTCCTGGTCGCCGAGGAGGATGCGGCCCTCCGTCGGCTCCTCGAAGCCGCCGATCATGCGGAGCGTCGTCGTCTTCCCGCAGCCCGACGGCCCGAGCAGCGCGAAGAACGCGCCGTGCGGCACCTCGAGAGAGATGCCGTTCACGGCAGCCGCGTCCTCGAAACGCTTGACGACGTTCTCGAGCCGGACGTCGATCGTTGCCGCAGCGGTCTCGATCATCGGTGGGTCACTCGGCCAGCTTCACCGCGACGTGCTTGATGCGCGTGTACTCCTCCATCGAGTAGAGCGACATGTCCTTCCCGTAGCCCGACTCCTTGAACCCGCCGTGAGGCATCTCGGAGGCGAGCGGGAAGAGATGCTCGTTGACCCAGACCGTGCCGAAGTCGAGGCGGGCGGCGACCTTCAGCGCCCGGCCGACGTTCTCCGAGAACACGGACGCGGCGAGGCCATAGCGCACGCCGTTCGCCATCTCGATCGCCTCGTCGTCCGAGGGGAACGGCTGCACGGTGACGACCGGGCCGAACACCTCGTTCTGGACGATCTCCGCGTCCTGTGCGACGTCGGTGACGATCGTCGGCTTCACGAAGAACCCGCGGTCACCGAGCGCCTCGCCGCCGGTGACGATCGTCGCCTTGGCGCCGGTCGCGCGCTCGAGAAAGCCGAGCACGCGCTCCTGCTGGTCGGCGGAGATCACCGGGCCCATCTCGATCTCGTCGTCCGTCCCCGGGTCCCCGACGCTCATCCCCTCGACCGCCTTCACCGTCGCGGAGAGCACGTCGTCGTAGATCGCCTTGCTCACCAGGATGCGCGACGACGCGGTGCAGTCCTGGCCCGAGTTGAAGTACCCACCGATCTTCACGGCCTCGGCAACGGTCGCCGGGTCGGCGTCGTCGAGCACGACCATCGGCGCCTTGCCGCCGAGCTCGAGGTGGAGGCGCTTGACGGTGTCGGCCGCGTTCTTGGCGATGATCTTCCCCGTCGCCGTGTCGCCGGTGAGCGAGACGAGACGGATGTCCGGATGCCGCACGAGCGCGTCACCCGCCGGAATCCCGTCGCCGGTGACGACCTGGAGGACACCCGCCGGGATGACCTCCTGCGCGAGCTCGCAGAAGCGCAGGAGCGTCAGCGGCGTCTGCTCGGCCGGCTTGATGATCTGGACGTTGCCGGCCGCGAGCGCGGGGCAGATCTTCCAGATGGCCATGTACAGCGGGTAGTTCCAGGGGCAGATGCCTGCGACGATCCCGAGCGGCTCGCGGCGGATCATCGAGGTGTAGCCCTCGACGTACTCGCCCGCCGACTTGCCCTCCAGGTTCCGCGCCGCGCCTGCGAAGAAGCGGAGGCAGTCGGACATCGCCCCCGGCTCGTCCTTCGCGACCCACCACGGCTTGCCGACGTTCTGGGACTCGAGCCGGGCGAGCTCCTCGGCGTTCTCGTCGATGACGTCGGCGAGCCCGAGCAATAGCTCCATGCGGTCCTTCGGCGTCTTCGTCCGCCACTCGGTCCACGCCTTGGACGCCGCCTCGACCGCGCGCTCGACGTCCTCGGCGGAGCCGCGCGGCACCTCCGCGATCACCTCGCCGGTCGCGGGATTGAGGACTTCCATCGTCTCGCCGGTCGACGACTCGACCCAGTCGCCGCCGATGAAGTGCTTGTTCTGGGTTACCGAGACGCTCACAAGACGACCTCCGTTCGGTGAAATCGGGGTGAGCGTATCTCCCGGCACCGGAGCCGACAACTCGCGCCGGGGAACGCCTGACCGTACGGTCAGGTATGAATTCGCCGCCGTGAAGATCCTCGTTGTCGGAACGGGCGGCGTCGGGTCCGCGTTTGCCGCCATCGCGTGTCGTCGTGCGTTCTTCGACAGCTGCGCGCTCGCGGACTACGACGCCGCGCGCGCCGAGACTGTCGCCGCCGGCCTCGACGACGGACGCTTCAGCGCTCATGCGATCGATGCCTCGCGCAAGGAGGACGTGCTCCGGCTCATCGGAGAGACCGGAGCGGACGCGGTCCTGAACGCGGTCGACCCGGTCTTCAACGTGCAGATCTTCGACGCGTGCTTCGACGCCGGTGTGACCTACCTCGACATGGCGATGACGCTGTCGGAGCCGCACCCGACGGAGCCGTACGCCGAGGTCGGCGTCAAGCTCGGCGACTACCAGTTCGAGCGCGCGGCCCGCTGGGAGGAGAAGGGCCAGCTCGCGCTCGTCGGGATCGGCATCGAGCCCGGCGCCGCCGACGTGTTCGCCCGCCATGCCGCGGACGAGCTCTTCTCGGAGATCGACGAGGTTGGGATTCGGGACGGCGCGAACCTCGTCGTCGACGGCTACGACTTCGCCCCGACCTTCTCGATCTGGACGACGATCGAGGAATGCCTGAACCCGCCCGTGGTCTGGGAGAAGGAGCGTGGCTGGTTCACGACTCCGCCCTTCTCCGAGCCGGAGGTCTTCGACTTCCCGGAAGGCATCGGCCCGGTCGAGTGCGTGAACGTCGAGCACGAGGAGGTGCTGCTCGTCCCGCGCTGGATCGACTGCAAGCGGGTGACGTTCAAGTACGGCCTCGGCGACGAGTTCATCGAGGTCCTGAAGACCCTGCACAAGCTCGGCCTCGACTCGAAGGAGAAGATCCGCGTCAAGGGCATCGAGGTCGCTCCGCGCGACGTCGTCGCGGCTGCCCTCCCCGAACCGGCGACGCTCGGCGAGCGGATGAGCGGCAAGACGTGCGCCGGAACGCTCGTGACCGGCCGCGGCAAGGACGGAAGCTCGCGGAAGACCTACCTCTACCACGTGGTCGACAACGAGTGGTCGATGCGCGAGTACGGGTCTCAGGCCGTCGTCTGGCAGACGGCGGTGAACCCGGTGGCCGCCCTCGAGCTTCTCGCCGCGGGCGAGTGGCAGGGCGCCGGCGTGCTCGGCCCGGAGGCCTTCCCGCCCGCGCCGTTCCTTGCGAAGCTCGCCGAGCTCGGTGCGCCGCACGGCGTGGTCGAGCTCTAGCCGACCCGCTCCGCCAGGGGCCATCGTCGATCGTTCCGGGCTGATGGTCGAAGCCCCGCGCTCGCGGGGCTTCGACCGTTCTGGCGAATGCCGACTACCGAGACGACAGCGTCAGATGAAGCTGCCGTTCCGCTCGGTTCCGATCTGCGCCCACCCCCGCGGAGACGTGCTCGCGCCCCTGTCCGACATGAACTCGAATCCGAACTCCTCGCCGGAGCACGAGATCGTCGAGACAGCCGGGGCGATCTGGCCGAGGAACGCGGCCGCATCGGTCGGCGGGACCGCGTCTCCGCTGCCGCGCGGCACCGCGGGGCCTGTCGCTTCCCATTCGGCGCGGAAGTCGACGAGGGCCGGCGTGTCGTTCGGCCCGAAGAACTGGAACGTGTCGATGACGGGCAGGTTCTTCACCTGCAGGACGGCGCGTCGGTTGTTCATCCTGAAGTCGACGGCGCTCTTGCGCACGTCGAGCGTCCAGAAGAGGCCCGACGGGAGGATGCCGCCGTTGAAGTCGTGCAACTGCGACCCCGAACCGGGGTCGAAGAGGTCGATTCAGACGAAGCCGAACGCGCCTCGGTGCGTGACGCCGTCGACGACGTACTCGCCCTCGAAGGCGCGAATGTCCGTCTCGAGGTTGTACGTCTTCCCGTCGCTGCCGCGTGCCGTGCCGACGTGGAACGCGACGGCGCTCGAGCCCCTGAAGTCCGTGATCGTCCCGGGCTCGACGTCGAGGCCCCCGAGAGTCAGGCCCGTGAACGGGAGCGTGACCGCGGGGTCGCCCGGAGCGAAGACGTGGATGACGCCGAGTGGCGGGCCGACCTCGATTCCGCCGGGAATCGGGTTCGGAGGCGTTACGACTCCGCCCGCCGCGACGCGCGAGGACGCCGCAGACGTCGACGACGGCCGGGCGAGCGTCGAGAGCCCGGCGCCGGCGACAGCGCCGGCGGCTCCGACGACGAACCTTCGCCGATCGAGAGCAGCGTCTTCAGGATTGGCCATGGCCGCTCCTTTCGCTGGTTGCTTGCGCGATTCGTCACAACCCTAGAGAACTCCCGTCGAGGCGTCAATCAACTCGCCCGGACGTCGCGTGCGTGACATTGCGGACATCGAGATGCTCGCCGCCACGCGTCACCGGTCTGCGCGAACGGTGTCGATGACTTCCACGCTCGTTCGTCGTCCTATCGATGATGCGCTCTAGGATCGGCCCATGGCCGTCGTGAGGTTGCGCGCACCGCTGTCCGAGCTTGCGGGCGGACGGCGCGAGCTGCAGCTGGAAGGCGAGACCGTCCGAGACGTGCTCCAGGCCCTCGAGGCCGAGCACCCTGCGATCGCCGGCTGGATCCTCGACGAGCAGGTCGCGATCCGCGAGCACGTCAACGTCTTCGTCAACGGCGAGAAGGGACGCGAGGACACGGCTCTCGGCGCTGACGACCGCATCCAGGTGATCCCATCGATCAGCGGAGGTTGAGGAGATGACGGAGCTTCTCGTCGGCACGAAGAAGGGCCTGTTCGCACTCCAGGGCGACGACGGCGCATTCGAGATCACGTCGCGGGCGTTCGCCGGTGAACCGGTCGAGTTCGCGATCCGCGACTCGCGCAGCGGCCGCTATCTCGCGTGCGTGACCTCGGCCTTCTACGGCCCGAAGGTCTTCGTCACGGACGACCCCGCCGGCGAATGGCAGCAGGCCGAGGGCCTCGCCCTCCCCGAGGGCGGCGAGAAGTCGCTCGAGCGCCTCTGGTCGATCGTCCCGGGTGAGGAGGACGGCTTGCTGTACGCGGGGGGAGCTCCGGGCGTCCTCTTCGAGAGCCGCGACGGCGGCCTGACGTGGGAGCTCAACCAGCCGTTCTGGGAGCAGCCGTCGCGCCCCGAATGGAACCCCGGCGCCGGTGGGATGTGCCTGCACTCGATCGCGACCTGGCCCGGCGACCCCTCGCGAATCGCGCTTGGGATCTCGGCAGTCGGGGTCTGGCTCTCGGATGACGCCGGCCAGACGTGGCGTCACGGGAACGAGGGCCTCGTCGCGCGCTACGTGCCCGAGGAGTCGCGCGAGGACACCCTCACGCTGTGCGTCCACAACCTCCACCGCCATCCGTCGAAGCCGGAGCGGCTGTTCATGCAGTTCCACGGCGGCGTGTACCGGTCGGACGATGCCGGCGAGAGCTGGATCGACATCGGTGCGGGCCTCCCGTCCGACTTCGGGTTCCCGCTCGTCATCGATCCGGACGACCCGGACAGCGCCTACGTCATCCCGCTCGTCGCCGACCTCGACCGCGTGACGCCGGACGGCCGCGTCCGGGTCTACGAGACGCGCGACGCGGGCACCTCGTGGACCGCGCGCGGAGACGGCCTCCCGGCCGAGAACGCGTACCTCACGATCCTCCGGCAGGCGTTCGGGCGAGACGGCTCGGGGCCGGAGATGGGCCTCTATTTCGGGGCGACGTCGGGCGACGTGTTCGGCTCGCGCGATGCAGGGGCGACGTGGTTCACGCGCGGCGACGAAGCTACCGCCCGTGCATTCGGTTCGCGTGGCGTAGACGCGTAGGGGCGAGGCTTGCCTCGCCCTGATGTGGGCCGCGGACGAGGGCGAGGCAAGCCTCGCCCCTACTCGACGTCGATCCCGCGGGCCAGGATCCGCGCCGCGGTGATGCGGACGCTGACCCGCCGCTCGCCGGGTTGGCGCGAGCCGTACACGTCGCGACCCGTGTACTTCTTCGAGAGCCGGTCGATCTGCGCATCGGCGCCATCGTCGACCAGCGTTCCGCGCCCCGTCACGCGGAGCCAGCGGTACGGATCCGCCGGATCGACGACGAGAACCGAAAGGCGAGGGTCGCGCGCGAGGTTCCGCGGTTTCACGCGTCCGTGCGCCGTGTTGAACGAGACGCCGTCGTCGTCCACGTCCACCCAGACGACCGTGGACTGCGGGGAACCGTCCGTGTTCACGGTGGTGACGACGCCGACGAACGGGCTCTCGAGAAATCTGCGCTCGTCCGCGCTCAGACGGACCTCGCTCACGTGATCGCGACCATCCGGTCGATCGCGCCCCGCGCTCGGGCGGCAACGTCTTCCGGAACGGTCACGACGTGCTTCCAGTCGCGGAGCGAGTCGCGCAGCTTCTCGAGCGTGATCATCTTCATGTAGCGGCAGATCGCCTTCTCGGAGACCGCCTCGAACCGCTTCTCGGGCGCCTCCTTCGAAAGCCGGTGGATGATCCCGGTCTCGGTCGCGATGAGGAAGCGCTGCTTCGGTGACTGGCGCGCGAAGTTGATCATCCCCTCGGTCGAGAGGATGTGCGTGCGACCGTTGCCGAAGGCCATGCACTGGCTCGCGCAGCCGCACTCCGGGTGGACGAGCAGCTCGGCGTCGGGCGCTTCGTCCTGCCAGCGCTCGATGTCCTGCGGGCGGATGCCGGCGTGGACGTGACATTCGCCGAGCCAGATGCGGAGCTTGCGGCCGGTGACCTTCTCGAGCCAGAGCCCGAGGTACATGTCCGGGAGGAACAGGATCTCCCGGTCCTCCGGAATCGACTCGATCACGGATTTCGCGTTCCCGGACGTGCAGCAGTAGTCGCTCTCGGCCTTGACCTCGGCGGTCGTGTTCACGTACGAGACGACTACCGCGCCCGGGTTCTCCGCCTTCCAGGCGCGCAGCTCGTCCGCGGTGATCGAGGCTGCGAGCGAGCAACCCGCGTCGAGGTCCGGGATGAGGACGGTCTTCTGCGGGGACAGGATCGCCGCCGTCTCGGCCATGAAGTGCACGCCGCAGAAGACGATCGCCTCCGCGTCGGTGCTCGCCGCCTCGCGAGAGAGGCCGAGCGAGTCGCCGACGAAGTCGGCGACGTCCTGCACCTCGGGCACCTGGTAGTTGTGGGCGAGGATGACCGCGCCGCGCTCGGTCGCGAGCGCGCGGATCTCGTCGTGCATGGTCGTGATCTCTGCTGTTGTCACGTGAGCTCCAATGAGACGTCGAGGGCTGGTGCGGAATGGGTGAGCGCGCCGATCGAGATCTCGTCGACCCCGGTCTCGGCGACGGCGCGGACGGTGTCGAGCGTGACGCCTCCGGAGGCCTCGAGCCGTGCCCGGCCGCCGGCGAGCGCGACGGCCTCGCGCAGCTCGTCGAGGGTCATGTTGTCGAGGAGGAGCGCGTCGGCGCCGGCCGCGAGAGCTTCCGCGACCTGCGCGAGCGTGTCGCATTCGACCTCGATCGGCAGGTCGGTCGCGGCGTGCAGACGCTCGACCGCGGCGCGAACCGACCCGGCCGCGGCGAGGTGGTTGTCCTTCACGAGGACGCCGTCGTCGAGGCCGAAGCGGTGGTTGCGCCCTCCGCCGGCGGCGACCGCGTGCTTCTCGAGCGCTCGCAGGCCAGGGGTCGTCTTCCGCGTGTCGAGGATCGCAACTCCCGTGCCGGCGACCGCGTCGACGTAGCGCCTCGTCAGGGTCGCGACTCCGGAGAGGCGCGCGAGCAGGTTGAGCGCCGTTCGCTCGCCGGTGAGGATCGCCCGTAGCGACCCGCGTACCCGCGCGACCTGCGCGGGACGTGCGAGCACGTCGCCTTCGGCGACCAGGCGCTCGAACTCCAGCTCGGGGTCGAGCGCGTGGAAGACGGCCTCGACAGCTGCGAGACCGGCGACGACTCCGGGCACGCGCGTGACGAGCACGGCCGTCCCGGTCGCTGCTTCGTCGACCGTCGCCTCGGTCGTGACGTCGCCGGCGCCGACGTCCTCGGCCAGCGCAGCCTGCACGACTCGCTCGAGCTCGTCCGTGCGGGTCGTCAGTGCCATGCTTCGAGCTCCGGTCTCTGTCCCGAGCGGAGGACCACGTGCCGTTCGAAGGCCTCGCTCTCGGACGGGAAGTCGGCGCGGAAGTGGGAGCCCCGGCTCTCCTCGCGGGTCAGGGCGCTCTCCGCGACGAGCCGCGTCAGGAAGTGCGGCGCCGCGCGCAGCCGCTCGAGGCCGGCTGCGTCGCGGATCAGACCGCAGTCGCGCCAGACCGCTCGCCGTAGGTCCTCCGTCACCGGCTCGCGATCCGACCGCACGGGATCCGGTCCGAGCGTCGTCGGCAGCCCCGGCTCGTCGAGCGCGGCGAGCGCGGCGCGGCGCCCGAAGACGAGGCATTCGAGCAGCGAGTTCGACGCGAGCCGGTTCGCCCCGTGGACTCCGGTCGCTGCACACTCGCCGGCCGCATACAGGCCGGGCACCTCGGAGCGCCCGGAGAGGTCGGTCACGATCCCTCCGACCGTGTAGTGCGCCGCAGGCGCGACAGGGATCGGTGTCTCGGCCGGGTCGTAGCCGGACCGCTCGAGCGAGCCCATCAGCGTCGGGAAGCGCTCGCGGTCGATCTCACGGAGGTCGAGGAGGGCCGTCCCACGCGCGGCGATCTCGCGGGCGACGACGTCGCGCGGCGCGAGCTCGTCCGTGAAGCGCTCGCCCCACTCGTCGAGAAGGACCGCGCCTTCTCCGCGGAGCGCTTCCGAGAGCAGGAGCGACGAGTCGACGAGCGTCGTGGGATGGAACTGCACGAACTCGAGGTCCGCGAGCGCCGCGCCGGCTCGGTACGCCGCGGCCATGCCGTCGCCGACGGACCCGGGCGGATTCGTCGTGCGCTGCCAGAGCGCGGCCGCGCCGCCGGTCGCGAGCAGCGTCGCGCGGGCCGCGATCCGGCCGCGGCTCGTGATCGCTCCGACGCACCGGCCCCCGTCGGTCCAGAGCTCGAGCAGCCGGTCGCCCTCCGAGACGGAGATCCGGGGATGGGCGAGGACGCGCTCGGCGAGAGCACGCGCAACCCGGTCGCCCGTGGCGGCCCCGCCGGCGTGCACCACGCGCCGCCGCCCGTGACCGCCCTCGAGCCCGAGGCCTTCGTCGAACTCGACGCCGAGCTCGGTCAGGTCGCGGATTCGAGCCGGCGCCTCCTCGGTCAGCGCGGCGACCGCGCTCGGCCGGCTGAGGCCGCGACCCGCGCTGACCGTGTCCTCCGCGTGGAGCGCCGGCGAGTCACCGTCATCCACGGCCGCGGCAATGCCGCCCTGGGCGAGCGAGCTCGTCGACGAGAGGATCGGCCCCTTCGAGATGAGCAGGACGTCGGCGTCGGCAGCAGCGCACAGTGCGCCGAAGAGCCCGGCGACGCCTCCCCCGACGACCAAGACGTCGACTCGAGCTGCCGTGCGCGCTGTCCCGTTCTCTCTCATGCTAGTTTTCGACTCTGAGGCAATAACCTCGTGTCCGAGTCTACCATTTTGCGACTGTGAGGCAATAACCCCGTGCCGGACTCTCCTGCGATCGGACCGACCCGCCCGCACGGCGACCCCGCTCCCGCCCACGGAGTGCTCGCCGTCGTGTTCCAGGTTCGGGACGGCGCGCTCCAGGCGCTCCTCTGGGAGCGCGGCCGCGAGCCCTTCCGCGGGGCGTGGTCGCTACCGGGCGGCTCGCTCGCCCCGCACGAGACGCTCGAGGCCTCGATCCTGCGGCACCTTGCGACGAAGGTGGACGTGCGCGACGTCGCGCATATCGAGCAGCTCGGGACGTGGAGCGACCCTGGCCGCCACCCAGACCGCTGGGAGCTCGCGACGGCGTACCTCGGGCTCGTGCCGCTCGGGATCGATCCGCGCGTGCCGGCCGACACGCGCTGGCATCCGGTCGACCCTCTCCCCTCGACCGCCTTCGACCACGGGGCGATCGTGCAGGCCGGCCGTGAGCGGCTGCGCGGGAAGCTGTCCTACTCGAATCTCGGCTTCGCGCTCGCCCCGAACACGTTCACGCTCGCGGAGCTCCGCGACGTCTACGAAGCGGCGCTCGGGTACGACGTCTCGGCCACGAACCTCAAGCGGATCCTGCTCCGGCGCGGCGCGATCGAGCCGACGGGCGAACGACGCGCTCCGGGCCCGGCGGGTGGACGACCGGCGGAGGCGTTTCGCTTCCGCAGCCGGCGCCTCTCCGTCACGGACCCGTTCGCGGTCCTCCGTCCGCCTTCGTAACGCGGACGCGCGCCGCGCGTCAACCCGGCGGGATCAGCCCGCGAAAGCGCCGTCGAGCAGCGCGTGCATGTCCGTCCAGATGCTCGACGAGTCGAGAACGACCCCGATGACGGCACGTCCGCCACGGCGCTGGGCGACGATGAGGCAGCCGCCCGCGCGGGTCGTCCAACCGGTCTTCACGCCATACGTGCCGGGCGTCGTCGCGAGCATCTTGTTGTGGTTGATCCAGACCTTCGCGTACGTCGGTGCAGCCCATCTGGTCACGTAGCGCTTCGTGCCGACGATCGCCGCGAACGTCCGGTTCTGGAGGGCGCGCCGCGCCAACCGCGCCTGGTCGAGCGCCGTCGAGAGGTTCCGGACGTCGTCCAGCCCGGACGCGCTCGCGTACGTCGTGCCGGACATCCCGAGCGCGCGCGCCTTCTCGTTCATGAGCGCGTAGAACCTCTCGAGCGACCCACCGCCCGCGTCGATCGCGAGCGCGGTCGCGGAGTCGTTCCCGGAGACCATCAGGGCAGAGCGGAGCAGTGTCATGCGCCGGTAGCGCGTGCCGGCCACGAGTCCTTCGCGGTAGTCCTCGACGTTGACGGCAGCCGCTGTGACACGCACGCGCTTCGAGAGGCGGCCGCGGTCGATCACGAGGAGGCCGGTCATGACCTTCGTCAGCGACGCGATCGGGCGGCGAAGAGTTGCTCGCCTCGCCGCCAGGACGCGACCGGACGCCGCGTCGATGGCGACGTACGAGGGAGCCGTGACGCCCGCGACGGCGTGCTTGCCCGAGCGACCGGCGCCCTGTGCCGGCGTCCCTAGGACCGAGACGCCGAGCGCGAGAACGAGCGCAACGACGACGAACGTACCGAAGACCGTGCGAGACACCTACCGACCACCCCCCATGAGCTGAAACTCGCGCACCGATTCGAGTACGTCTTCCACCCTCGGCCGAACAGTCCTCCGGCCGGTGCTCTCAAGCCAAGACGAGCCACGGCCGATGTCGGATGCCATGCGGCATCCACGACTGTGGCTTCTCTTGATCGCTCTCGGCAGCCTCCTCGCGGAGGCGGCTGCGGCAGCGGCCATCCTCGGCAGGGACGCCCTGCCGGACCGGCTCCGCTGACCTCAGACGACGAGCCGAATGAGCGCGGTGACGACCGCGGCGATCGCCATCGCCACGATGATCGATGCCCCGCGCCAGATCGCGAGAGCCGCCGCCGCAACGCCGGGCACCCGCGCATCTACGGTCACGCCCTGTCCAGCCGCGAACGTCTGCGTCACGACGAGCGCAGTCAGCATCACCGGCGCGATCAGCACGACGACGGCGTCGACCCTCTCTGGAAGGCGGCGCCGGCCGAGGAACACGGGCCCGGCCGCCTTGAACAGCATCGTGAAGGCGCCGGTCACGATCACGACGACCCACGCATCCCTCATCGCCGGAGCCCTACGAGGCAGGCCACGGCGGCCAGCACGAGCGGCAAGCCGACGGGAGCGACCGGCAGGAGAACGAGCGTGATCACGGCGGCGAGCGCGGCAGCCGTCAACGCGCGCCTCCCGTGCAGGTACGGGCGGGCGAGCGCGAGGAAGAGCGCGGCGAACGCCGCATCGAGACCGAGCGCATTCGGGTCGCCGAGCCCCTCTCCGACGACCGTTCCCAGCGCCGTGCTGGAGACCCAGAGGACATAGAGCAGCGCGCCGGCACCGACGAGGATGGGCCACTCGAACCGCCCCGATCTCCCGGACAGCGCCCACGACTCGTCGACGATCAGCTGCGACTCGAGGAACCGGCGGGCTCGACCTCCGGGGAAGATCGACGCGACCGCGATGCTCATTCCCGCGTAGCGCGTGTTCAGCAGTACCGCGGACGCGATCGCCGCAACGAGCGTCCCACCGTCCTCGAGCACCGACGCCGCCGCGAACTGAGCGGAGCCTGCGAAGGTCGTCGCCGACATGACGACTGCCGCCGCAAGCCCCATTCCCGCCGTCTCTGCGAGAACTCCGAACGTGAGTCCGAAGAGGACCGGCCCGGGCACGAGCGGAAGCGCGACGCGGACACCGTCGCGCACGCGTGGTGCCGAACCGGTGTCGGCCGACATTCGCCGAACCTAGCAGCCGCTCTCCTGCACACTCCCGGCATGAAGCTCGTCGTGTCCGGCGCGTCCGGGCTCCTCGGATCCGCACTCGTACCCGCGCTCGAAGCGGACGGCCACGAGGTGCTGCGACTCGTTCGCCGCGAGCCCGAGAGCGCCGTTGAGATCGAGTGGGATCCCGCGCGCGGATCGCTCGACGCGCGCGCTCTGGCCGGCGTCGATGCCGTCGTAAACCTCAGCGGCGCCAATCTCGACGTGCGCTGGACCGAGAAGCGCAAGCGCGAGCTCGTAGATTCCCGCGTCGACACGACCGGCCTCCTCGCCCGGACGATGGCCTCGGCAGAGTCGAAGCCGTCGGTCTTCCTCGTCGCCGGCGGCGTCGGGATCTACGGAGACCGTGGCGACGAGATCCTGACCGAGGAGTCCGAGCTCGGCTCGGGCTTCCTCGCCGGCCTCGGGAAGGCTTGGGAGGCCGCCGCGGAGCCTGCCCGAGCCGCGGGGATCCGCACCGTGAACTTCCGCCAGGGCGTGGTCCTCTCGCGCAAGGGTGGTGCGCTCGCGAAGATGCTCACTCCGTTCAAGCTCGGGCTCGGGGGCCGCGTCGGGAACGGCAAGCAGTGGTGGAGCTGGGTCTCGCTCGACGATGTGGTCAACGCCTATCGGCTCGCGCTCGACAGCGAGCTCCGCGGGCCCGTCAATCTCATGTCCCCGAACCCGGCGACGAGCGCACAGTTCACGAAGGCGCTCGGGCGGGCGCTTGGACGCCCGACCGTGTTCCCTCTCCCCGGCTTCGCCGTGAAGACGCTGTTCGGAGAGCGTGGCGAGGCGGTGCTGCTGGAGGGCCAGCGCGCACTTCCCGCCCGTCTCCTCGATGGCGGGCACGCCTTCGAGTATCCCGAGCTCGATCCGGCGCTGGAGCGTGCGCTCGCCGAGTGACCTCGCCTGAGCAGTCCCGCACCCTCGAGGCGCTCGGCTGGGACGACACCTGGGAGGCCGCGTTCGCGCCGCATCGAGCTTCGGACGTCGTGCCCGCACGCGTGTCCGCGCCACATCGGGGCGGCGCCTACGACGTGCTGACGGAGGACGCTGAGGTCCGGGTGCGTCTGCCGAGCCGAACACGCAGGTCGGCGTCCGCCGACGTTCCCGTCGTAGGCGACTGGGTCGCGGTCGACCTCGAAGGCGCGCCGGCGCCGACCATCGCAGCGACGCTGCCTCGCAGGACGAAGCTCTCGCGGCGGGCCGCAGCCGATCCAGGCTCCGACGTCGCACAGGAGCAAGTCGTCGCGGCCAACGTCGATGTCGTGTTCGTGACGGCTTCCCTCGCCGACGACCTGAGCCCGCGGCTGCTCGAGCGCTACCTCACGCTCGCCTGGGAGAGCGGTGCGAAGCCGGCGATCCTCCTCCTGAAGGCCGATCTCGAGCCGGATGCCGCGCGCGTCGCCGGAGACCTCACGGAGATCGCGGGTCGAGTGCCGATCGTGGTCGTGTCGACCCGGGCAGGGCTCGGTCTCGACGAGGTCCGGTCGCTCCTGAGACCAGGCACTACCGGCGCGCTCATCGGTCCGTCCGGAGTCGGGAAGTCGACGCTCGTAAATACCCTCGTGGGCGAGGAGGTCCTCGAGACGGGTGAAGTAGCCGTGGATGGCACCGGTCGGCATACGACGACACGGCGCCAGCTCGTGGTACTCCCCGGCGGCGGCATCATCGTCGACAACCCAGGCATCCGTGAGCTGCACCTCTGGCTCGCGGACGAGGGGCTCGACGAAGCGTTCGCCGACATCGTCGAGCTCGCTTCGCAGTGCCGCTTCGCCGACTGCCGACACGAGACCGAGCCCGGCTGCGCGGTGCAGGCGGCCCTCGCGAGCGGTGAGCTCTCGCCGGAGCGGTGGGCGAGCTATCGGGAGCTCGAGCGCGAGCTCGCCGAGCTCGAGGAGCGCCTTGCTCGCCGCGAACGCTCCCGCGCCCGGCGCGGACGGCCGGGCGCCGGAGCGTCCTAGGGTCAGCTGCTCGCGACGTTCGCGGCACCCGGTGTCTTCGTCGTCGTGAACTCCCAGTCGGCCGCTGCATCGTCGTGGTCCTCGCCGTCCGGGATCCGGGACAGCGAGCCGTCGACCGTGTTGGAGTCGGCGACCGTCTCGGGAAGCATCGTGCCCTCGACGAGGTCGTAGGTCTGACCGGCGATGACGGCCGCGGTGATCGCGCCCTCGTACGACAGTGCATCGAGCAGCGCACTCGAAGCGGTATCGATCAGCGCGACGCCGTCGGGCGAGCCGTTCTGGGCCTCGATCTCGACGACGAGGTACGCCCCCGAGGCCAGGGAGCCGCTCAGGTCGGCGCGATTGTACTCCTGGCCGTCACCTCCGTTCACGAGGACGAGGGCGATCCCGTCGAGAGCGGCGGCCGAGTCGCCGATGTTCTTGATCTCGACGAAGCCTCCGGCGTCTGCACCGACCTGGTCGTAGTCGATCTCGTTGATGACGAGGTCGGTCGCGGGCGGCGGTGGAGGCGGCGGGGGCGGCGGAGGTGGCGGTGGCGGAGGAGGCGGGGAGCCGCCGGCGCACAGGAGCTCGATGAGGTTCGCGGCCGTGGTCGAGACGTCCACCGAGCCCGACGAGCCGTCCGCGCGGGTGCAGGCCGCTCCTTCCAGATCGGTGATCGAGTCGATCTCCGATCCGGGCGGTCCTTGCGGTCCGGCGGGACCCTGAGGTCCGGCGGGACCCTGGGGGCCGACCGGACCCGGCGGCCCTTGCTGACCCGCTGGCCCCGCAGGCCCGGCCGCGCCCGCGTCGCCCTTCGAACCGGGCGGCCCGGCAGGACCAGCAGGCCCAGCTGGCCCAGGGGGCCCAGCCTCACCGGCCGGCCCGCGTATGTTCCAGGCGACGACCTTCTCGCTCGCCCGGCAGCGCGAGGCGGAATCGACGACACGCAGATAGCCGCCGGCCTTCTGGCAGGCGACGATCCGGTCCGTCGGGCCGTTCCCTCCGCCCGCGACCGCTGTCGACGCGACCAGCGCGGTGACGGCGGCGAGGCCGATTCCCAACATGCGTGGATGCACGCATCCTCCCTTCGTCGTTGTCGCTGCTCGTGGTAGCCCGCCCCGGCTCGAGCGGCTAGACGGCCGAAAGCGACATGTGGCCGCGATCCCGCATGGCTCTGCGGTGGTGTGGGTCCCTCGGCGCGAACTCGTCACACCCCGACCGCGGAACCGGCACGGAGGTCCGGCCGTTCAGCAAGAATGACGCGCGGCATGCACGAGCCCTTGAGCCCCGAGCTGGCCCTGATCGACCCCGAGCTCGCCGCAAGAGCGCGAGCGGCGCTGCCAGACCCCGGCTCGTTCGGCGCCCGGGCGCGCCGTCCGGCCCAGCGGGTCGCGCCGAGCCCCGCGCCGGCCCCGCCACCCTCGGACACCACGCGTCCCTATCCGTTGTGGGCCCGGGTAACGGCGGCGCTGTGGCTGCTCGTGCTCGGGATCCTGATCGGCGGCACGGCGATCCCGCACGCGCAGGACACTCCCCGCGTCCTCCCTCCCTCCGAGGACCCGGTGACGATCTGCAAGCCCCCGGTGCAGCAGACCGGCCCGACTCTTCCGGGCCTCGGCTCGCCGCTCCGCCCCGGTCCCTGACGCGGCCGGACGTTCGAGACCCGCGCCGACGGGACGCTACAATCCGGCTCCCCCGGGGCTATAGCTCAGTTGGGAGAGCGCCTGGATCGCACCCAGGAGGTCGGGAGTTCGAGTCTCCCTAGCTCCACAGAGAAAAGCCCTGGAAACAGGGCTTTTCTGTTTCCAGTGTAGACGCAGCCGGGCGACGACCTCACCCTAGAACTCACTTTCTCGCCGAAACCGCTTTGACGAGCGCTGCTCTGGAGGACGCGGAGGGAGTCATCGTGATCCGAACCACGTAGTCAGCGCGTCGCGCAATCCGGTGTCCGTGCCGTCGCCCACCCAGGCCACGTACCCATCGGGTCGGATCAGAACAGCAGCCGGGGCTGCGACGTGACCCAGGACTGGAAGCTCCCAGTCGCCGTCATATTCGGCGTCGATCGCCAGTACTCGGTCTGACCATGGGGAGGCATCGCAAGTCCAGGGCTTGCCGAGGTTCAGCAGGACCGCTCGGGCGTCGTGGAGGAGGGTGAACACTCGCACCGCGCCATCGGCGGTGACGAGGTCCAGATCGGGCATGCGGCGCCCGAGCAGCGGGTGTCCCTCGCCGAGGTCGTAATGGATGTCCAGACCGGACATCATCGCGGCGAATCGTTTACGCGGCTCGTCCATGCTCAGCAGCTCGGACACGGTGTCGCGCAACACCTCGATGCGATCGTCGACGCGCATGAGCGCGGTCTGCGCCATCGTGTTGCGCAGCACGCGGGCAGCCACCGGGTGGCGCTCGGCATGGTAGGTATCGAGGAGGCTCTCCGGTGATGTCCCGTTGACCACCTGAGCCAGCTTCCATCCCAGATTCACCGCATCCTGCACACCGGTGTTGAGGCCCTGTCCACCGACCGGGGAATGCACGTGCGCCGCGTCGCCGGCCAGCAGGACCCGTCCCTCGCGGTATGCCGCGGCCTGCCGAGTCATGTCGGTGAACCTGGAGATCCAGGTGGGACTGTGGATCCCGTAATCGGTCCCGTATACGGCGACGAGCGCCTCGCTGAGATCGCGCAGGGTGGGTTCGGCCGTGGCTCCGACGTGCGACTCGGTCAGCATGACCCCCACCGTCCCTCCTTCCTTGTAGACCACTTCGCCGTCGCGGATCTCGTAGTCCACCTTGCCCAGGGCATGCATGCCAGAGGCATCGCGGCGGATGCCCAACTCAGGCTCCTCGGTCATCTCGACCTGGGCGATCAGGCTGCTGGTTGTCGGATCCCACCCGGGGAACTCGATGCCGGCTGCCTTTCGGATCAGACTGCGTCCTCCGTCGCACCCGACGAGATATTCGGCCCGCAGCGACTGGCCGTCGGACAGCTGGACGTCGACGCCGGTGTCTTCCTGCGCGAAGCCCGTCACCTCATGTCCGCGATAGATCGTCACCGCCAGCTCGCCGACCCAGCCGGCCAGTATGCGCTCGATGTGGTTCTGCCACAGCCCGAGCCCGTAGTTGTGCCGGGTGGGAAAGTCGCTGATGTCCAAACGGACGCTGGCGAACCCCGCGACCTGAGCTACCTGCCCCTCCGCAAGGAACCGATCGGCGATTCCGCGCTGATCGAGAACCTCGATGGTGCGTGAGTGCAGACCGCCCGCGCGCGAGCCGGGGAGGTCTTGGCTGGCGCGCTGCTCGACAATGGCGACGTCGACCCCCGCCAACGCCAACTCGCCCGCCAACATCAGCCCTGTTGGACCTCCGCCAGCGATCACCACTGCATGCTCGGTCATCGCCACACTCCGGCCGGATACGTCGACCCCGATATACGGACTTCCCTCCTCCCCTTCCATGAGCGCTGGCCTGCGGCCGGTGATTATGCGGGCACGAGCCGGGGCTTGCCGCAAGCCCCCCTGTGGATGTAACTGGGAAGTGGAGAGGTACGAAGGGCGAGGCCCCGGTACCCGACCGGGGCCTCGTCCAGACTCAGAAGCTCCTCCCTAGCGGTCGTACAAGACAGTCATCTGCGCCGTCTTCCGCGGCCCGAGGGTGCCGATCTGGTACCTCAGAGTCGCGCCGAAGTCGACGTTGTCCGACGTCACGTCCGGATTCACGGCCGAACTCGCGTCGCAGGATGGGTCGAGGATGTCGGCCGTCACACGCGCGTCATGCGGTGAGTCTGCGTCCATCGCCCGAAGCGACATCGAGTGCGAGTCCGTGGGCGCGGGCGCCTCGCCGGACGTGTTCCAGGCCATCACGCGGTCGTTCCCGTCCGTCGCGAAGTCGTTCGAGAACCCCGCCCAGCCGCTCGCGCCGCCGGTGTCGATGTCGAAGTCGACCTGCCGGCGGAACGAGACGCCCGTGAGCGTGTCGTTGGTCAGGTTCGTCAGCCGGTTCGTGATCCTCAGCCTCCGGTCAGGCCCACCGAACGCATACGACTGGCGAAGCTGCACCTTCCCGCCGTCCCCGGCGGGCCCGTCCGTCGACCGGGTGATGGCATTCGACGTGACGCTCGAGGCACCGAAGACGTTGTTCTCGAAGCCGCCGGTGTCGATCGCCTGCCGGAAGCCGGTTCCCGGCGCCGTATAGCAGGCGATGTAGCCCTCGGAGAGCGCGCCGACACCGATGTGCTCGTAGCCGGTCGGCGACTCGTACCTGACGATGTTGCCGTGGTCGGAGACGGCGACCGTGATCCCGTCGTCCGTGAACGTGAAGGCGATGGGTGCGATGCTCGCCACCCCCTCGTCCCCCTGCTGCGTCGGTGCCTGTCCCGGCACCGCACCGACCGCGATTGTCAGCGATGCGACGACAACCGCGAGCGCTATCAAGAGCTTGGCCTTACGCATGTTCCTCTCCCCTCGGAAGGCCCTGCCGCAGATAGGGCAAATGTCAGTGCCCAACCTGGGTCAAGCCTGGTCCAGGACGGCGGCGCGCGAGCCTTCGAATCCATGCGAGACCGGTCCCCACGTCCCCTGCCACACGAAGCCGCAGTCCACGCCTCATCTGGCATGACTCCCCCTTGGCCCAGCCTCCCACGATCGTTCGCGGCGAAATGCTGGACGTCTCGTTCGAGGGTACGACGCAGGGCGAGAAAAGTCAACGGAGCGCAGAACGCCGGAGCAGCGCGCCGACCGTGACGCGGGTCAGACCGTAGTCGGGGCGCTTGCGAGCGCGGCAACGAGGCGGTCGACGGTCTGGCGCCAGCCGTCGCGGACACCCAGCGACAGCCATTCCCGCACGCGATCTTCCGGGAAGCTCGCGGGCAGCTCGACACGAACGCTCATCTCGGTTCGCTCACGGGCTTCGGTCAGCGTCACGGTCACGAGCGGGCTGTCGTCGAGCCGGTCGGGGTCGAGCTCGGGCCAACCGCCCGTCGCCCCCCAGGCGAACACGAGCTTCTCGTCCGGCACGATCTCGCGATAGACGCCGCCGGTGACGTAGGCGGTGCTGTCGTCGATCACCATGTGCTGGCGCCAGACGCCCCCCACGCGCAGGTCGAGCTCGATCGGCTCGCTCGGGACGGGGTTGTCGTCGTTGTAGAACCAGAGGAGGTGATCCGGGTCGGTCCACGCCCGGAAGACCTCCGCGCGAGGAGCATCGAGCGTCCAGCTGAGGGTGAAGTCGCGCTGCAGGTCGTCGGTGGTGGTCATGACTCCTCCTGTCTCCGTTCGTTTGCCAATTGCTGTTCGAGGCGAGCAAAGCGTGCCTCGAAGAACTCGCGATACGGCGCCATCCAGGCGTCCGCCTCGGCGAGCGGCGCAGTGTCCAAGCGGCACGGGCGCCACTGCGCCGAACGTCCTTTGACGACCAGCCCGGCGCGCTCGAGCACCTTCAGATGGCGCGACACCGACGGCAGGCTCATCGCATGCGGGGCGGCGAGCTCCGAGACCGTCGCGTCGCCCTCCGTCAGCCGGCTCAGGATCGCCCGCCGCGTCGGGTCGGCGAGTGCGGCGAACGTGATGCTGAGCGGATCGGTCTTCATTTAGCTGTCTCGCTAATTAGCCGAGTAGCTTAATAAGAGCAGCCGTGCGAAGCGGTGTCAACCCGAAGGCGATCCTTGGGTGACGGCAGGATGAGTCGATGCACCTCGACCTGCAGGACGGCCTCGTCGCGCTCGGGCTCCTCTGCGCCGTCGCGGCGCTGCTGGCGATCGCGCCGATGCTTCGGGTTCCGTACCCGATCCTGCTGGTGCTCGGCGGGCTCGCGCTCGGCGTCACCCCGGGCATGCCCGAGTTCGAGCTCGAGCCCGAGCTCGTCCTCTTCGGCGTCCTGCCGCCGCTCCTCTACAGCTCCGCGTTCTTCACCTCGCTTCGCGACCTGAGGGCGAACGTCAAGCCGATCGGGTTGCTCGCGGTCGGGCTCGTGATCCTCACGACGGTCGGCGTCGCCGTGGTGGCCCACGAGCTCATCGACGGGCTCACCTGGCCTGTCGCGTTCGTCCTCGGCGCGATCGTCTCCCCCACCGACCCGATCGCAGGAACCGCCGTCGCCCGGCGGCTCGGCGTGCCGCGAAAGCTCGTGACGATCGTCGAAGGAGAGAGTCTCGTCAACGACGGCACCGGCCTCGTCCTGTACCGCGTCGCCGTCGCAGCGGTCGTCACCGGCTCCTACTCGCTCCTCGACACGGCCGGGCTCTTCGCCCTCGCCCTGGTCGGAGGCGTCGCAGTCGGGCTCGGCGTCGCGTGGATCGTGCGCCAGGTGCGCCTCCGTCTCCACAACCCTCCCGCGGAAATCACCATCTCGCTCCTCACCGGCTACTTCGCGTTCATCCCGGCGGAGCTCTTGGGAGTCTCCGCCGTCCTCGCGGCGGTGACCGCCGGCGTCTACCTCGGCTGGTACACGCCGGAGCTGACCGACGCACGGGTTCGCCTCCAGGGCGTCGCCGTCTGGGAGATCGTCCAGTACCTGCTCAACGCGCTGCTCTTCGTCCTCGTCGGCCTCCAGCTGCCGGTCGTGCTGGACGCGCTCGGCGACATCCCGGCCGGCAGGCTCCTCACCTACGCGGCCGTCATCAGCCTCACGGTCATCGCGCTCCGCTTCCTCTGGGTCTACGCGGTGCTGAACGCCCCGAAGTGGATCCTCCGCCGGGTGTCGAGCTGGCGCGGCGCGTTCTTCCTCTCCTGGGCCGGCATGCGAGGTGCCGTATCCCTGGCAGCGGCGCTTGCGTTACCGCTCGAAACCGATGCCGGAGCCCCGTTTCCCGCCCGCGACCTGATCCTCTTCCTCACCTTCTCCGTCATCCTCGTCACCCTCGTCGGACAGGGCCTGACGCTGCCGCTCGTCATTCGCGCGCTCGGGCTCGAGGACGACGGGCTCGAGTCCCGTGAGGACGCGAAGGCACGCATTCGCGCCGCGGAGGCGGCGGTGGCCCGTCTCGAGGAGCTCGTCGAGGAGGAATGGGTGCGGGAGGACACGGCCGAACGCATGCGCGGGCTGTACCGGTTCCGGACCGACCGCTTCCAGGCGCGCTTCGACGACGGCGACGACGGCGCGATCGAGTCGCGCTCCCAGGACTACCAGCGCCTCCGCCGGGAACTGCTCGACGCCGAACGCGCCGCCGTGCTCGAGCTCCGCCGTACAGGCGTGATCAGTAACGACGTCTGGCTACGCGTGGCGCGCGACCTCGATCTCGAGGATCAGCGCCTCGACATTTGAAACGGAGCCGCGGGCGAGGCCCACGGCTCCGTTCGCGGTCTCGGATAGCTCAGGCGGCGTCTGCGAGCTCGTCGGCCGTGGCGCCGACGACGCTCTTCAGCTCGGCCTGGAGCCGTGCGAAGGCGTTGCGCTCGAGCTTGCGCACGCGCTCGCGCGAGATGCCGAGCTCTCGCTCGATCGTCTCGAGCGACTGCTGCTCGCCGTGGAAGCCGAAGCGAAGCTCGAGCACGCGACGCTCGAGCTCGGGGAGGGCACGGAGCGCCTCGCGGACTGCCTGGCCGCGGAGCGAGTCGTCAGCCTCCTCGACCGGGTCCACCGACAGCGGGTCGGCGAAGAGGTCGCCGAGCTCGCCGTCCCCGTCCTCGCCCACCGACTGGTTGAGCGAGATCGAGGCCTCGACCGCTCCGAGGGCCTCCTCGACGTGCTGGACCTCGAAGCCGGCGGCGGTGGCCAGCTCCTCGGTCGTGGGGGTGCGACCGTGCTCGGCCTCGAGGCGGCGGCTCAAGCGAGCGAGCTTCACACGGCGCTCGTGCACGTGCGCGGGAACCCTGATCGTCCGACCCTGGTTCGCGATCGCGCGCTGACAGGCCTGGCGGATCCACCAGGTCGCGTACGTCGAGAACTTGAAGCCCTTCCGCCAGTCGAACTTCTCGACTGCGCGGTTCAGGCCGATGATGCCCTCCTGGATCAGGTCGCCCAGCGGCAGGCCGTGACCCTGGTAGCGCTTGGCGATCGAGACGACGAGCCGGAGGTTGGAGTTGATCATCCGCTCCTTCGCTGCGGCGTCACCGCGCTCGACCCGCTTCGCGAGCTCGACCTCTTCGGCGGCGGTGAGCAGCTCGTGCCGGCCGATCTCGTTCATGAACAGGGTGAGCGAGTCCGTCGTGCCCACGGTGGGCTCGACGCGCGCCTCGGGCTGCCGGGCAGGGGTGGAGTCGGCCTCGGCGTCGCGGGTCTCCACCGCGATCTCGATCTCGCGCACGGCAAGCTCCGCGCGAAGCGCGGCCAGCTCCTCGTCGTCGAGGTCGTGCTCGAACGCGAGGGTCTCGAGCTCGCTCTCGCCGACGACGCCGCGCTCCTCGGCAGCTTCCAGGAACACGCTCAGTTCTCCGTCGAAAATCACGCTGTTCGTCACTTCGTCCTTTCTGCGCTCGACACCGGCTGCGGGTGCAAGCGTTTCGTTTCTCTTCTCTTTTTGCGCATCTGCGCTCTCGCTCGAACGGCGGAACGCCACCGACGCGACACTGGTTCAAACGAGAGGTACAACGCTCGAATTCCCCACGATCGCTCGTCGGGAAGCAGATGATCGTACACACGGCGCGGATTTCCGGCTCGCGCCGCCGAACGCAACGTGAATGCAACCATAGGCGGAATGCCTAGCTGCAGCCACCTCGACGACGTACGCATCCTGGACCTGCCGTCGGCGATCTCCGGCTGCGAGGAGTGCCTGAAGATCGGCAGCTCGTGGGTCCACCTCCGCATGTGCACGTCGTGCGGGAAGATCGGGTGCTGCGACTCGTCTCCCAACCGTCACGCGAGCCGGCACGCGCGTGACGACGGGCATCCGATCGCCCGCTCGGCCGAGGCAGGCGAGAGCTGGGCGTGGTGCTTCGTCGACGAGGTTCCGTTCGTCGTCACGCCTGACGGTCTCCGCGCGTGACGGAGCCGGCGACGACTGCGGCGCGCCGCGTCGCAGTCCTCTCCGACGTCCATGGCAACGCAGAGGCGCTCGAGGCCGTCCTCGCCGAGCTCGGCGCCGAAGCCGACCTCGTCGTCTTCGGCGGCGACCTCACCTGGGGGCCGCTTCCCGAGGAGACGCTCGAGCTCGTCGCCCGGCTCCACGTACCCGCCCGTTTCGTTCGGGGCAATGCGGAGCGCGCGCTGCTCGAACCGGCGGCGGAGCCGACCGAGCGCGAGCGCTGGCTCGCGCAGCGTCACTCGGCGGACGCGCTCGCGTTCATCGCGAGCTTCGAGGAGCAGGTGTCGGTTGAGGTGGACGGTCTCGGTCCGGCGCGCTTCTGCCACGGCTCACCCCGCAGCGACGAGGAGCTCGTTACCCCCGAGACGCCGGAGGAGCGACTACGGGCACTCATGGCCGGGGTCCTCGAACGTGTCCTCGTCACCGCGCACACGCATCTCCAGTTCGACCGCCGCGTTGCCGGGATCCGCTCCGTGAACGCCGGGAGCGTCGGCCTGCCGTACGAGGGACGAACCGGTGCGTACTGGGCGCTGCTCGGCCCCGACGTGGAGCTCCGCCGGACCGACTACTCCGTGGAACGGGCCGCCGACCGGTACCGGGCGAGTGGAGACCCGCGTGCCGAGCAGATGGTCGAGATGCTCACCGGGCCACCGAGCCGCGACGAAGCCATCAAGCACGCCGAAAGCCTCGAGTTCTCAGGTTGAACGAAGGCCCGCTCCCGGCTCGAGAGCCGGGAGCGGGCCTTCCTGCGGCAGCGGTAGACGGGCTGCGGCTTACGTCCTCGCGCCTACCTCGCAGAGACGGTCCAGGTGTGGACGTTCCACGTCGACCCCTGGTTCGTCGGGTTGATGACCGTGCCGGACACCCGCTTGTTGTTGATCAGGAAGCCCGGGCGCACGAACATCGGGATGGAAGGAACGTCCTCGGCCATGACGACCTCGGCCTTGTTCAGGAGCGTGGCCCGAGTCTTCGGGTCAGGCGTGAACTGAGCCTTCTGGAGCATGGACGAGACCTTTTTGTTGCAGTAGTTCATGTAGTTCTGGTCGCCGCCGCACCCGTACGAGACGAAGCTCGTCGCCGAGCTCGTCGGGCTCCCCTGCCAGGTGAACATGAAGATGTCCCAGTCACCGGACGGGAGGATCTGCCCGAAGACGGTGCCTGACGGGCCGAACCGCGGGATCAACTCGATGCCGACGCTCTTGAGCTGCTTCTGCGCGATCTCGAACGTCAGCGCGCGCAGCTGGTTCCCGCTCGTCGTAGTGAAGCGGAACGACAGCTTGCCGACGCCCGGGCAGCTCCAGATGTCGTTGTTCGACGCCGACGGCCTCGCCGGACCGCCCGTACAGCCGTTCTTGCGCAGCAGGTCGACGACCTTCTTCTGGCTGAAGCTCCAGCGCGCCCAGTTGGGCTTGTAGGTCGGCTCGAACGGCTTGAAGATGTGGCTCTGCAGCACCGGCAGGTCCTTGGCCGAGGCCACGAGACCCGGTGAGACATAGAGCGCCTGGCGGATCTGCGCCCTGTTGATGCCGGTGATGATCGCCTGGCGCACGTACTTCTTCTTCAGCGCCGCGTGACCCTGAGGGCCGAACTGCATGTCCATGTGCTCCCAGAAGTACCCGGGGCCGGACTGCACCTTGAAGTTGCTGTTCTTCCGGATGTCGACGATCTGGAGCTGAGCCTGCGGCTCCGTCTCGTCGATCTCACCCGACTGGAGCGCCTGGAAGATCGACGGCGTCGAGGGGATGTACCGGAAGACGACACGGTCGAGCTTGGCCTTCGGGCCGGCCGCATACGCGGGGTTCTTCTGCATGACGAGCTGCGTGCCCTTCTGCCAGCTCACGAACTTGAAGGGACCGCTCGCGATGTCGAGCGAGTTGCGCCAGAGGTCGTTGAAGTTCTGCCCGGCGACCTTGTGCGCAGGCATCGGCGAGGTGTTGCCGACGAGGGCGTCCCACGCCGCGTACGCACGACCCTTCTTCCAGGTCACGGTGACGGACTTGCCCTTCGGCTTCACGCTCGCGATGTCCTCCCAACCTTCACGGGAGGTGATGTCCCAGTTCGGGTTCATGATCGTCCGGTAGGTGGCGAGGAAGTCGTTCCCCGTCAGCTGCCGGCCGTCGCTCCACTTCGCGGCCGCCTTGTACTTGAAGGTGACCGTGAGCGGGTTCGACTTCACGACCCTGGGCTCACCGTCGAACAGGAACGGAACGAGCTTCGCGTTCTGGTTGTAGACCATCCCGGATGCGAGCATCGGGCTGACCGCCAGAGACGTCGTGTACGAGTTCCCTTCGGTGAGATAGAAGTTGAGCGTCACCGGCTCCTGGTCGGCGCCGATCACGACTGTTCCTGCTGCGGCCGCGTCGGACCTCGCCGTCGCGGCCGGACCGATGACGAGGCTCGCGACGAGCGCAGCCGCGCAGGCCACGAGCACAGTCGTCCGTTTACGCATGTTTGACCTCCATCCGATGATGGCCTCCGCTTCTCGAGCACGGGCGCACCTCAACTGCGCGCCGAAGTCGTGCGCCCGTTCTCGATCGGCTAGCTACTTAGACGGAGGGGTCGTATTCGCGGTGATTAGCGTTGCTTCATCGCTCGCCAGCAGCGGTCACTAACTTCCGATTGCACTCGATATTTCGCTGACGCAATTCGGGCTGCGTAGGGTGTTTGCGCCCATCGGCGAACAGCAGTGTAGCGATCCTAATCACGTCGGAATAGGTCGTGCAAGTACGGTGATCGCATTCCCTCCACCGAGTCGCTCAGGGCCTCGGACAATCCCTCCGGTCTGCCGCCTGGACGGATGCCCGTGATCGACAGTTCGCCGGGGCCCTGGGCGAACGGGGAGTCCTGCGCGGGCGACGTCTACGACGCCGCGGAGCGGCGCCACTCGGGGACGTTCGAGGTGTCCCCTTCGAGGCTTGCGCCGACGTCGGCTGCGAGCGACACGAACGTCGCGAAAGCATCGCTCGGAGAGCGCTCGCTGTGCCACGCGACCGCGATCTCTCTCGGGGGCAGGAGATCGCCGAGCTCGATCGTCGTCGTCCTCTCGTCGTGCGGGTTCACAGCCAGCTGCGGCATCAACGCCACGCCGGCGCCGGCCGCTGCGAGCTCCTGCACGGCGTCGTTGTAGTCGGACTGGAGCACGAGCCTCGGCTCGAAGCCGGCCGCCTGGAACTGCGCGAGCACCGCGTCGATCGCCCGCGGTGCGCGGAAGGAGACGAGCGGGAGCTCTGCGATCGCACGCAGGCTCAGGCAGCCGGCCGGAAGAGCCGCGTGCTCGGAACCGGTCTGCGCGACGAGCACCCAGGGGTCTCGCAGTACTAGCCTCGACTGGAACGGCCCCTGGGGAAGCGGGAGCAGCGTGAAGGCGAGATCGAGCAGGCCGCGCTCCACGTGCCGGAGGAGGTCGAGATCGGACAGCGCCTCGTCCACCTCGACCCGGACACGCGGATACAGATCGCGGTACCGGCCGACGACCTCGGGTAGCAGGCGCGCGCCGACGCTCTCGTAGACGCCGACCCGAAGTGGGCCGATCGTGCCGTCCGCGAGCCCGTCGATCTCGGACTTCGCCGCGTTCAGCCGCGCCTCGATGGCGCTCATGTGGCGAAGCAGGATCCTTCCCGCTTCCGTCAGCCCGACTGCCTGGCGTCCGTGCTCGCGCGCGATCACCTGGACGCCGACGACGCGCTCGAGCCCGGCGATCTGCTGGCTGATGGCCGACGGCGTGTATCCGAGCAGGCGGGCGGCGCCCTTGAAGGATCCTTCGTCGGCGATCGCGCGCAGCGCTGTCAGATGGCGGAAATCGAGACCGATCCACTGATCGGTCACCGACGTGACCAGACGTCGCAAGTCCCGCCGAGATACGGCTCGCATCCGCAGCCTCGAGCGACGAGACGCTGGGCACCGAGGGCCCGGGAGTCCAGCATGTGAGATATGACGAAAACGTGAGAACGAGGTTGCGTTTCTTAGGATGCGCTTAGGTTTGAACGGAACCCAGGATGGCTGACGATGTCCAGGTGGCGGTCTAGCGGGAGTTCACGTGCGCTGCCAGCCACAGCTTCCATCGGACACCCTTTTTAGGTGCTCCGCTCCACCCAAGCACCACGCCGTCCGCCTCGAGCCAGGCAGGCTCTCGACCCGGTCCTGCGATCATCCCCGCGTGCCCGACGGACGCGACGACGCCCTCCCGCCACTCGCGTAGGCGCGTCGATGGAGCCGCTCGAGGTCCTCTTCGAGGCGGGAGAACTGCCCGCAACGGAGCTGCCGGCCGCGCTCGCCGGCCTCTACGGGGGCACGATCGGCTTCCCGGAGCCGTGTCTCTTCGCGAACTTCGTCGCGACGATCGACGGCGTGGTCGCGATCCCTTCGATTCCCAACTCGAACGCTCTCGTCGCGGGGGACAGCGAGCCGGACCGGTTCGTCATCGGCTTGCTGCGGGCGTTCGCGGACGTCGTGCTCATCGGCGCGGGCACGCTCGCGGCCTCGCCCGAGAGCACCTGGCGGCCGGACCGTGTCTACCCGGCGGCGGCGGAGTCCTTCGCCGAGCTGCGCCGCGCGCGCGGGCGGCCGCAGCAACCGGAAGTCGCGATCGTCACCGGCCGAGGCTCGATCGACCCCTCGCATCCCGTGCTTGCCTCGGGCGCGACCGTCCTCACGAGCACGCCCGGCGCCCGTCGGCTGGAGGGCGCCTTACCGCCGGCCTCGACGGTCGTCGCTCTCGGGGACACGGCCACGCTCGACCTGCGTCGTGCAGTCGAGGCACTGCATGAGCGAGGGCACTCGCTCGTCCTGAGCGAGGCCGGCCCGCACACGTTCGGTGGCCTGGTGGAGGCGGGTCTCGCGGACGAGCTCTTCCTGACGGTGTCCCCGCTGCTCGCGGGCGATCGCGGGGCCTCGAGCCGGTTCGGGCTCGCGGAGGCCGTGGAGCTCATGCCGCCCGGTCCTCGCGAGCGGCTGCTCGGCGTTCGCCGCCACGGCGACTACCTCTTCCTCCGCTACGCGCTCGCGCGATGAGCGTGCAGACACGAGGAGAGGGAACGGAGGAACGCGTCACTCCGCTCGAGCTCTTCTTCGACCTCGTCTTCGTCTTCGCGTTCACGCAGGTCACCGCGCTCGTCACCGGCGATCCCACCTGGGCCGGGCTCGTGAAGGGGCTGCTCGTGCTCGGCGTCCTCTGGTGGGCCTGGGCGGCGTATGCGTGGCTCACCAACACCGTCGACCCCGAGGATGGCGTTGTCCGTCTCGTCGTGTTCGGCGCCATGGCCGCGATGCTCGTGGCCTCGCTCGCCGTTCCGGACGTGTTCGGGAACGACGCCTTCGTGTTCGCCTGTGCGTACGCAGTCGTCCGCATCGCACATCTCGGGCTCTATGCCGTCGCCGGGCGGGGCGACCCGGACCTCCTGGCTGCGATCTCGCGCTTGGCGGCAGGCTCGCTCAGCGCGATCGTCCTCCTGTTCGTCGCCTCGGCACTCGACGGCCCGGCTCAGACCACGCTGTGGGCGGTCGCGCTCGGGATGGACCTCCTCGGCGCCTGGGTCGGCGGTGGGCGCGGCTGGCGACTCGAGGCCGGCCACTTCGCCGAGCGCCACGGGCTCATCGTGATCATCGCGATCGGCGAGTCGATCGTGGCAATCGGCGTCGGCGCGACGAACGAGCTCGGCCCGGGTGTCGTCGCGGCCGCCTCACTCGGGCTCGTCATCGCAGGCGCGCTCTGGTGGGCCTACTTCGACGTGGTCTCGATCGTCGCCGAGCGCCGCCTGCGCGAGGCGACCGGGAAGGCCCAGCTCACGATGGCGCGCGACTCGTACAGCTACCTGCACCTGCCGATGATCGCCGGAATCATCCTGTTCGCGGTGGGCGTGAAGAAGACGCTCGTCGACCTCGGCGAGCCGCTCGCCACAGTGCCGGCCGTTGCGTTGTGCGGGGGGGTCGCCCTGTACTTCGGCGCGCACATCCTGTTCCGTCTCCGCAACGTGCGCTCGCTCAACCGTCAGCGGCTGGTAGTCGTGCTGCTGCTGCTGGCGCTGATCCCACTCGCGCTCGAGCTGCCTGCTCTCGCAACGCTCGCGACTGTCGCCGCGCTCTGCGTCGGGCTCATCTCGTTCGAGGCGATCCGGTACGCCGAGGCGCGCGACCGGGTCCGCCACCCGGCGGCCGAGGTCTCGGCCTAGGTCTCGAGCGACATCCCCTCGAACGCGGCGACGGGCGGCGCTCCGCCCGTTCCGTCCCAGAGCTCGCCCGCTCGCTCGACCAGGACGTCCACGTCGGCGTCCGAGCGGTCGGGATCGTGGTGGAAGAGGACGAGCTTCCCGACCTCGGCTCGCCGGGCGAAGCCCACCGCGTGTGCGACGCTCGAATGCCCCCAGCCGACCCGGGCCGGGTACTCGGACTCGGTGAACTGACAGTCGTGGACGAGAACGTCGGCGCCCGCAGCCAGTGCGTGACCGGAGATCCATTCCGGTTCGAGGGAGTCGAGCTCGACGCCGAGCACCGGCTCGTGATCGGGGATGAACGCGAGCGTGTGCCCGTTCTGCTCGAGCCGGTAGCCGACCGTCGAGCCCGGGTGAGAGACGTGGTGCGCCTGGATGGTGATCCCCTCGAGCTCCCACGAGTCCGCCGGAACGTCGTGGAAAACGACCGTTGCGGGGATGTCGGCGAGCTCCACGGGGAAGAGTGGCGGCGAGAACGCGCGCGCGATCCGGTCGCTGAGCGAGTAGAGCGGCGAGGGCGGCCCCCAGATGTGCACCTCGGCCGCCGGGCGCCAGAGCGGCTCGAAGAAGCGGAGCCCCTCGACGTGGTCGAGGTGGAGGTGGGTGAGCAGGACGTGGATCCGCTCGGCGCTCGCGAGCTCGCTGCCGAGCCGCTTGATGCCGGTGCCGGCATCGAGGATCACCGGCACTCCGTCGGCGGTCTGCACCTGTACGCACGATGTGTTTCCGCCGTAGCGGACGGTCGCCTCGCCCGGTGTGGGGAGCGAGCCCCGGCAGCCCCACACACGGGCAAGCGTCGCCAACTAGCGCTCCTCCACGTCGCTCTCCTGCCAGAAGAGCGCGAGCATGCCGACGCACTCGACCTGGGAGGAGAAGAGGGGGATCCCGGTCACGGACAGCGTCCGCTTCACACCGTCGAGGCCCGTCATGCGGAGCCTGCCGTGTGCGGGGCGCTGCTCCGTGAGTGCGATGGTCGCAGGCATCTGCTCGCGCGGCAGCGGCTCGCCGTCCACCGTCTCGAGCTGGAACATCGCGGCCCACTCGGATGCCGGCATCGACCCGGCCTCGGCGAAGGTCCGGCCGAGGATCATCTCCGCCGGCTCGTTGAAGAACACGAGGTGGCCGTGCGCGTCTGCGATGAAGGTGGCGGTCGCGAGTTGCGTCGCCAGCTCGCGAGCGAGGATGAGCGGGAGAGGTCGCTGCTGTCGCGCTGCCACCGCTTGGAGCCTAGTGGGCAGCGTGGAACTCGGCGAGCGCGCGGGCCTCGGCGTCGAGCGCGCGCCGCTCCGCTCGCGGGACCGGCTCGAACGGCTCGACGCGGATCCGGCCGTCCTCGAAGTGCCAGAGCCCAGCGACCACGCCGTCGACGAGGAAGGTCCGCTGCACGTCCCCGTTCCTGCGGATCACGATCTTGCGGTACGCCTCGGGGAGAATCCGCGTCCGGTCGTCGTGTGCGAGCAGCGTGCTGTCCCACATCGGCAGGAACCGCGGCGGCGCCTTCACCGACGCCGGCGGTAGTGGCGCCCGCGGCAGGTCGAACAGCCTGCGGCCTGCCTCGTCGCGGAAACGCCGTAGCGAGAGCCGCTCGAATCCCGGCTCGAGCGCCGCGACCGGGAGCCCCGTCCACTGGGCGGCGTCCGCTCTCGTCGCAGGCCCGAACGCCGCCAGGTAGCGCCGGACGAGATGGACGATCGCATCCTCCCCAGCCGCCGGCTCCGCCCCGAGCCAGGTCGCCGCGGGGACGAACGCCGCGCCCGCCGTGTTCAGGCGCCAGACCGACGACTGCGGCGCGTGGACGAGCGTCGCACGTGCAGCGAGCAGATGCCAGACGAGCCACGGACGCCGGTCGTCCGGCTCGAGCTTCGGCTGCCCGAGGAGCCCGAGCAGCTCGGGACGCGAGCGTGGGCGCTCGGCGGCGTGGCGCACGATCGCCTCGACGAGCTCGTCGTGGTCCAGCGACCCCTGGAGCTTCGCGAGCTGACCCTCGACGAACGCGATGCGCCGTGCTCGCAGCTCGCCCGCGTACGCGAGGTAGTCGCTCGCGGTCACGTGGTGGAGCGTCGTCCGCATGAGCGTCGCGCGCACGACCTGGCGCCGCTCGACCGAGCGGAGAAGCTGCTCCCGGTGGAACCCCTCGAGCCGCGACCACAGCGCGATGTACGGCGACGGGGGCCACTGGGCCTGGAGCGCCCCGATGCGCTCGACGGCGCGTGGGACGGAGAGCGCGGCCCGGCGAAGCAGGAGCTGCCTGGCGAGCAGCGCGCGATTCAGCTCACGCTGGGTGAGAACGCGCTCGCGGGGCATGCGGCCACGCTAGCGCGGCGTCATGTCCCGTCGGGCAACTCCGCGCACGAGCCCGCCCAGCCAACTCGGGATCCGGCGGCGGGAGTAGTGAAGCGCCTCGCGGAGCGCGTCGGCCGCGTCGGCACCGTGGGTGCCCTCGCCGTGCCCGCAGAGCACGTGCTCCGGCTCGAAGCGCGCGAGCGAGCGTGGCGGGAACGGGCGCAGCAGCGGGTGCACCCCGAGCCGCTCACCGGGAGCGAGGAAATACGGAGCCGTCCCGAGGGCGTCCGCGACGACGAGCGTCCTCTGCTCGGGCCACCAGAGCGCCGCCTCGCGCCAGAGCGGAAGGTCGACCGAGCGGAGCACCTCGAACGGCGCATCGGGTAGAGCGCCCGTCGGCGCCTGGTGGAGGACGACGCCGTAGCGCGCCGCGAGCTCGCGCCCGTCCCGCCCGTGCCGGTCCAGTAGCTGGACGACTCCCGCGGGCTCACCGGCGGCGCGCACGCGCTCGTCGAGCCCCTCGACGTCCACCGGGTCGACGAGCCACACGCGTCGCTGATCGACGAGCGCGTGCGAGGCGCGCTGGAGGAGCTTCGGCTCGTCCGCGATCCACTCGAAGCCGAACGGAAGGGCTTCCGAGAACCGCCCTCTCAAGCGCTGCCTCCACCCACCCGCCAAGTTTGTCCCATAGCGTTCGCGGCCATGCGACTTGCGACGGGAGCCGAGATGCGCGTCTCCGGGTCGCCGCGTCATGGCACCGTCGTGTGCGTGAACGGCGGCCGGTCCCGCGAGGTCGAGGGAACGTGGAGCGCGTCCATCGAGTGGCTCGTGCGCGTGCTCTCGCCGCGGCTCCCGGGACTCGCCTTCGCCGAGGTCCGCTACCGCGTGAGGTCCTGGCGGCAGCTCGACTCGTGCATCGCCGACGCCCGGACGGCGATCGGCGAGGCCGACTCCGACCGAGTGCTGCTGCTCGGCTTCTCGATGGGCGGCGCCGTCTCGATCGCTGCCGCGGACGCTCCACGGGTCGAAGGGGTCATCGGGCTCGCGCCCTGGATCCCGGACGAGCTGGGTCTCGAGCCGCTCGCGGCGAAGCGCCTGACCGTCTTCCACGGCGCGCTCGACCGCTCGCTCCCCGGCATTCCCGGAGTCTCGCCCGAGAGCTCCCGTCGCGGATTCGAGCGGGCCCGTGCAGCCGGCGTCGAGGGACGGTACGTCCTCATTCCCGGCGCCGTGCACGGCATCGCGCTGCGTTCGCCGGGCCGCCGGCTGCTCCCGCTCCCTCGGTCGGCACGCTGGGCCGAGCTCGTCGAGGGCGAGCTCCGGCGCACCTTCCCTCAGGCGTGAAAAGCGGCGAGGCGCTCGGCCTCGTCGCGTAGCTCGCGAAGAATGCCGCGGCCGAGCCGCTCGAAGGGCGACAGCTCGATCTTTCCCTTCTCGTATCTCCAGGTGCCCGCCACCGCGCCGTCGACGAGGAACGTCGGAACCGAGGGCGGGTTCTTGTTCGAGAAGACGAGCGGCCGGTAGCGCTCGGGGAGCACTCCGGTCCGTCGTGCGTGAACGAGCAACACGGCATCCCAGGTCGGCAGGAACCGCACGGGCGCGGGTGTCTTCCCGTCCGGAAGCGGCGCGCGGGGGAGGTCGAGGAGCTCGGCGCCGTCCTCGGCCCGGAACGCGCGCAGCCGAAGCCGGTCGAGCGCCGGCGCGACGTGCGCCACCCGGACACCGGCCCACGATGCAATGTCGTTGCGCGACGCCGGGCCGAACGCACCGAGGTACCGGCGGACGAGGTGGTCGCGCGCCGCGTCCACGTCCACGTCCTCGGGCCCGACCCAGCGCTCTGCCGTCTGGAAGAGATGTGCACGCCGCTGCTCCCACGTTCCCGACGGAGGCACGCGGACGAGCTGGAGCCAGGCATCGAACACACGGCCACCTAGCGCGACGAGCTCGTCGTGGCGGCGAGGCCCTTCGGCCATGAACTCGTCGAGCTCCCGCGCGTCGGCCTCCAGCTGGCGTTCGTCGGGCCGCGGCTTCTTCACGCGCAGCCACCAGTCGCGCAGCGGCTCCCGGATCGCGACCGCGAGCGGCCAGAAGTCGCGCTTGGAGACGATATGGATCGTCGCGCGCATGAGCGTCGCCTGCACGACGCTCCGCCGCTCCAGTGCGCGCGTGAGCTGCTCGCGCTCGAAGCCCTCGAGGCACGACCAGAGGCGGATGTACGCGTTCGGCGCGTACTGGTTCTGGATGCCGCCCAGGCGCTCGACCGCCCGCGGGATCGGCAGCGTCGAGCGTTCGAGCAGGAGCTGTCGCGCGAGCAGCGCGCGGTTCAGGTCGCGCTGCGAGAGGACTCGCTCCGCCACGGCACGACGCTAGCCGACGCCTGGGCACGCTGGGCCAGCGCGATCCCGCCGACGACGAGCGCGGCGCCGACGGCGAGCCAGACGGTCACCGGCTCGTCGAGGACGACGGCCCCGATGAGCACTGCGAGCGGGGAGATCGCGTACGCGAACGCCACCGCGCGCGTCGGGCCGAGACCGCGGAGCCCGACGTTCCAGCCGATGTAGCCGAGGAGGGTGGCGAGAATCCCGAGGTAGAGGACGAGCGCGAGGTCGTGCGCGGAAAGCCCGGTCGCCGCGTCCACCGTGGAGCCGCGTACGAAGGGGACGAGGCCGAGCGTGCCGACGAGGCTGGTCGCCGCCGTGAGCGCGAGCAGGTCGTAGCGGGAGAGCAGCGGCTTCAGCACGACGTTGTAGAACGCGAACGAGAGCGGCGCCCCGAGGACGAGGAGTGGGCCCTTCGCGCTGTCGAGCGAGAGCTCGTCCCCGGTCCCGAGGCCGACGACGATCGCCACGCCCGCAAGAGCCAGTGCTAGCCCGAAGACTCGGCGCGCGTGCAGCTGCTCGAGGCCGACGAGCACGGCGAGCACGAGCGTCATGCCCGGCGCCAACGCGACTACGAGGGCGGCAACCCCCGAGGTCGTGTGCTGTGTGCCGAGGTTCAGGAAGAGGTGATAGCCGACAACGATGGCAACGCCCGCGAGCACGAGACGGACGCCGTCTCGGCGAGTCAGGCCGGGGAGGCCGCCTGCGCGCCAGAGAATGAAGGCGAAGCCCGGAGCCGCGATCGCGTAGCGCATGAGCGCGATGTCGCCTGCGGCGAGCCCGTGGTCGAGCAGCACCTTGATCACCGAGAAGGAGCCCGCCCACACGACGACGACCGCGGCGAGCGAGAGCTGAGCGCGCGTGGCCATCGAGGAGGGTAACGCGGGCGAGCGCGGCATCGTGAGATGTGAACGCGCGCCTGCACGCGATACTTCCGGGGTGCTCGAGAACCTCGCGGCGTTCGTCGCCGTCTCGGCGGTCGTCATCTGCACACCCGGCCAGGACACGGCGCTGACGATCAGGAACACGCTCGCGGGCGGGCGGCGGGCAGGCATCGCGACCGCTGCCGGCGTCTCGCTCGGACAGGCCGTGTGGACGCTCGCAGCGAGCGCGGGCGTGGTCGCACTGCTCAGCGCCTCCGAGCCGGCATTCCGCGCGCTGAAGCTCTTCGGCGCCGCGTACCTCGTCTACCTCGGCGCGCAGTCGCTCTGGTCGGCGCTTTCGCGGCGCGGAGACTCCAAGTGTCAAATTGACACTAGGTCGGTTTCGCTGACGCCGCGCCGTGCGCTCGGGCAAGGGGCGATCAGCAACCTCGGCAATCCGAAGATGGCGATCTTCTTCGCGAGCCTCCTGCCGCAATTCGCGCCCGAGGGCGACGGAGCGTTCCTCGCGCTGCTCGCGCTCGGCCTCCTCTTCTGTGCGCTGACGCTCGCGTGGCTCTCGCTCTACGCCGCCGCGATCGCCCGACTCGGTGCGTTCCTGACGGGCCCGCTGCGACGTGCGATCGACGCAGTCACCGGCGTCGTCCTCGTCGCGTTCGGGATCCGGCTCGCCGCCGAAGAGCGGTGACCCGCCGGCGCCCGCGCTTAGCGCGCGCGCGCGAAGCGATGCACGGCTTCGAGGAGCTCCCTGCTCTTCGCCTCGGCCTCCTCCGGGTCGCCCGAGGCGAGCGCGCCGGCGACGCAGTGGTTCACGTGCTCGTCGAGGATCTGGAACGCGAGGCTCTCGAGCGCGGTCGTGACGGCCGAGATCTGCGTGATGACATCGATGCAGTAGCGGTCCTCCTCGATCATCCGCTCGATGCCGCGCACCTGCCCCTCGATGCGATGGAGCCGCTTGACGAGCCGCTCCTTGTCCGCGACGTAGCCGTGCGTCGGTGCTTCGGTCTCGCTCATGGGTGTGCTCCTTCCCGGACGCTCCTGAACCTGCGGAGGCGGAGGCTGTTCGTGACGACGAAGAGGCTCGAGCCCGCCATGGCCGCGGCGGCGATGATCGGGCTCAGCAGCCCGGCGACCGCGAGCGGGATCGCGGCGACGTTGTAGGCGAACGCCCAGAACAGATTTCCCTCGATCGTGCGCAGCGTGCGCCTCGCGAGCCGGATCGCGTCGGCCGCCGCGCGCAGATCGCCGGAGACGAGCGTCACGTCCGACGCCTCGATGGCGACGTCGGTGCCGGTGCCGATGGCGATCCCGAGGTCGGCCTGCGCGAGGGCGGGCGCGTCGTTGACGCCGTCACCGACCATCGCGACGACCTGCCCCTCCGCCTGGAGGCGCTTCACCTCGTCGGCCTTGTCCCGGGGGAGCACCTCGGCGCGCACGTGCTCGATCCCGACTTCGGACGCGACCCGCCGCGCCGTGTCCGCGGCATCGCCGGTGAGCAGCACCGGATCGAGGCCGAGTCGTCGCAGCTCCTCGACCGCGACGGCGCTCGACGCCTTCACCGCGTCCCGCACGACCAGCGTCCCGCGAGGCTCGTCGTCCCAGGAGACGGTGATCTTGCCGTTGCGCCGTGCGACCTCGACCTCCACGCCGTCGACGACTCCCCGCACGCCGACCCCTGGAAGGTTCGCGAATGCCGCCACCGGCGGGAGCGCGCCGAGCTGAGCGCGCGCAGCGCTCGCGACGGCTCGTCCGATGGGATGCTCGGACGCATCCTCGACGGCGCCGGCTCGCCGCAGGACCTCGTCCCGCGACGCGCCGTCGAGCGGGTCGACCTGGACGAGCTCCATCTTCCCCTCGGTCACCGTTCCGGTCTTGTCGAGGACGATCGTCCCGATCTTCCGCGTCCGCTCGAGCACCTCAGGGCCCTTGACGAGGATGCCGAGCTGGGCGCCCCGGCCGGTTCCGACCAGGAGCGCCGTCGGCGTCGCGAGGCCGAGCGCGCAGGGGCAGGCGATGATGAGGACGGCCACGGCAGCCGTGAACGCGGCTCCTGCGGAGGCGCCCGCAAGGAGCCAGCCGGCGAGGGTCGCGACCGAGATCGCGATGACGACGGGCACGAACACCGCCGAGACGCGATCGGCGAGCCGCTGCACGGGCGCCTTCCCCGACTGCGCGGCCTCGACGAGCCTCGCGATCTGCGCGAGCGCGGTGTCCGACCCGACCTTCGTCGCGCGGACGACGAGCCGCCCGTATGTGTTCACCGACGCGCCGACGACCTCCGAGCCGGGCTCGACCTCGACGGGGACGGACTCGCCGGTGAGCAACGACTGGTCGAGTGCCGAGCGACCCTCGACGACCTCGCCGTCCGTCGCCACCTTCTCACCCGGGCGAACGACGAAGTAGTCGCCGACGACGACGTCCTCCAGCGCAACCGCGACCTCCTCGCCGTTGCGAAGGACCCGCGCCTCCTTCGCGCCGAGCTCGAGCAGCTTCCGGATCGCATCCCCCGAGCGGTGCTTCGCCCGGGCCTCGAGGTAGCGCCCGAGGAGGATCAGCGTCGTGATGACCGCGGCGACCTCGAAGTACGTGTCCGCGTCGAGGCCGGCGACGAGGACGACCGCCGACCATGCCCACGCTGCGAGCGTCCCGATAGACACGAGCGTGTCCATCGTCGCCTCGAGGTGGCGCGCACTCTGGAGCGCGGCCCGGTGGAAGCTGCTTCCGGCCCACAGCACGACCGGTGTCGCGAGCGCGAAGGCGGCCCACTCCCAGCCGGAGAACTGAAGGGGCGGAATCATCGCGAGTAGCGCGACCGGAACGGTGAGGGCGATCGCCGCGACGAGCTTCGTCGCAAGTGGCACCGCGTCGTCGTGGCGATGCGTGAAGTCGGACGCCGGTGAGGCGTGGTAGCCGGCCGCCTCGACCACTCGCACGAGCTCGTCGACGCTGACGGACGGGTCGTGATGCACGGTGGCCTGCTCCGTCGCGAAGTTCACGGTCGCCTCGACGCCCTCGACCTTGTTGAGCTTGCGCTCGATGCGGGCGACGCACGACGCGCACGTCATACCCTCGAGATCGAGGCGCACCTCCTGCCGCTCGCGCGGAGGCGCCTCCGCGCCGGTGATCACGCCGCCTCGTAGCCGGCTTCGACGATCGCGGCCCGGACGAGCGCGTCCGAGACCTCGCGGCCTTCGACCGTCACGATCTTCGCGTCGAGGTCGACCTCGACGTTCGCGACACCGGGAACCTCGGAGATCTCCTCGCGCACCGAGAGCGCGCAGTGCTCGCAGTGGATCGCGGGGACGCTGTACGTCGTGGCTTCTCGCATGTGCGGAAGTATACCCCGCACGGGTATAGGCGCCCGGGTATAGGCAAACGGATCCGTGATTCGGGCCAGACATGTCCGGCCTCTACGCGACGAATGCAGCCTTGCGGCGGTTCGGGCGAGGCAAGCCTCGCCCCTACTACCCGAGCTCGAGCCGCGAGGCGCCGAGGATCGCCTCGGTTCCGTCGGCGAAGCGGACGAGCGCCTTGCCCTTGCCGTCGTAGTCCGGCGACCACACGACCAGCGTTGCCTCCTCGCCCACGGCGCGGCAGGGACGTCCGTCCTCGGGGTCGAGCCCGCGCCAGTAGCGGACGAAGGGGTTCTCCTCCCACTCGCGCCCGATCGTCGTCTCGTCCGTATGTCCGGGGTAGACGCGCGTCTCGTGCGGAAGGGACATGAGGACGTCCATCACAGAGGTCTTGAGCTCTCCGCCGGGGCCGCCACCGACCGCGTCGCGGAAGAGTGTGTCGCCCGTGAAGCAGATGTCGCCGACGACGAAGGTGACACCATCGTCCGAGTGCCCAGGGGTCGCGCGCACCTCGATCCTGAGCGCGCCTGTCTCGACGGGCTCCGCGGTGATCACGAGCCCGTAGCGCTCGGCGAGCTCGTCGTTCCCCGCGACGTGGTCGGCATGACCGTGGGTGACCATGAGGTGCGTCGGTGTCAGCTCGTGCTCCTCGACGAACGCGATGAGCGGCTCGAGCGGGGCGCCGCTGTCGACGAACACGGCGGTTCCCCCTGCCTCGTCCCCGAGGACGTAGGCGTTCGACAGCCACGACGGATGCATGCTGCGCTCGACGAGCATCGCTACAGCCTAGAGGCCTCGATTGCGCGGAAGTGTCGCAAGGTGGTGTCTCGCCGGCCGTGGCCCGTGCCTGTGGCCCGGGCAGGAACGGGTGGACGAGCGGCGAAGCGCGCCTCGGACCCGACTGGAGGAGGTTGGCATGTCCACCCTGGACAACATGTTCGAAGAGCGCGAGGTCGTCCGCGAGGCATCGCGCTGGTGGTGGTTGTTCCTGCTCGCCGGAATCGCGTGGCTCGTCTTCTCGCTCGTCATCTTCCGTTTCGACATCACGAGCGCGGCGTCGGTCGCGATTCTCTTCGGCGTGGTCGCGATCGTCGCCGGCGTCGACGAGTTCATGGCCATCGGTGTCTCGACCACGGGTTGGAAGATCGTCCACGGGATCCTCGGCGTCATCTTCATCCTCATCGGGATCTTCGCGTTCATCGAGCCGGGGACGACGTTCGAGGCGCTGGCGGCGGTGATCGGCTTCTTCTTCCTCTTCAAGGGGATCTTCGACATCGCAGTCGCGATCGCGACGAAGGGCGAGTTCGACCTCTGGTGGATTCAGCTCATCGTCGGCTTGATCGAGATCGGGCTCGCGTTCTGGGTCTCGGGGAGCTTCCGTGAGAAGGTCATCCTGCTTCTCGTCTACGTCGGCATCGTGGCGCTGTCGAAGGGGATCACGAACCTCATGCTCGCCTTCAAGCTCCGGTCGCTCGGGAAGACCGTCGCCCCGGCTTGACCCGTACGCACGGAGAGGGCCGGCGGCCGGCCCTCTCTCGGTGGGTTTCGTCGGCGAAGCCCCGGGTACCGTCCCGACGTGCGATCTCGTCTACTAGGATCGACGTGATGCGCCGTACGGTTCTCGTTCTCGCCCTCGGCCTCGCGCTCCTCGGTTTCGCGGCCGCCGGCTGCGGCGGTGAGGAAGAGACATCTCCGACTCCCGAGACCGTCGAGGGCACGCTCACCACCGAGACGGACACGACCGAGACCGAGACGACGGACGGGACCGAGACGGAGACCACCGACGGCACGGAGACGGAGACGGAGACCGAGACGGACACGGGCTCCGCCGGCGCTGGTAACCCGGTCGCCGGCAAGGAGGTCTTCCTCGGGACGGCGGGCTGCGGGAGCTGCCACACGCTCGCCGATGCGGGAACGAGCGGCACGATCGGGCCGAACCTCGACGACGCCCAGCCGAGCGAGGAGCTCGTGGTCGATCGCGTCACCAACGGTCAGGGCGCGATGCCGCCGTTCGAGGGCACGCTCACGACTCAGCAGATCGCCGACGTCGCGGCGTACGTCTCGCAGACCGCAGGCAGCTGAGCCCGGACCACACGTGTCGCTGGTGGCTCTGAGCCACGGGGTCGCGACGACCCCTTCTAGACTCCGTCCGTGATCGACCTCAAGGCCGCTCGCAGCGACCCCGACCGCTGGCGCGCAGCACTCGCGCGCAAGGGCGCGGCCGAGGACTTCGATGCCCTGCTCGCCGCAGACGAGCGCTGGCGGGCGCTGATCCCGAAGGTCGACGACCTTCGCTCGCGCACGAAGCTCAAGGGCAAACCGAGCCCGGAAGAGCTCGAGGCCCTCCAGGGGGTGAAGGCGGAGCTCAAGCAGGCGGAGGAGGAGCTCGCGTCCGTCGAGGCGGAGCGCGACGAGGTGCTCGCGCTCGTGCCCAACCCACCGCACGAGTCTTCTCCGGACGGCGACACCGAAGACGACGCCGAGGAGCTGAAGCGCGTCGGGGAGCCGCGGGCATACGAATCGATACGCGAGCACACCGAGGTCGGCCGCTTCGACATGGAGCGTGCGGCGCGCGTCTCGGGAGCTCGCTTCGGCTACATCGTCGGCGACTCGGCACTCGTCGCGATGGCGCTTTACCAGTTCGCGCTCGCGCACCTCGCGAAGGCAGGGTTCACGCCGGTGATCCCGCCGGTGCTCGTGCGCGAGGAGGCGATGTACGGGACGGGCTTCTTCCCGACCGACCGCTCGAACATCTACGCGCTCGAGGCAGACGCGCTCTTCCTCACCGGTACGTCAGAAGTCGCACTCGCCTCCCTGCACATGGGCGAGGTGCTCGAGGAGCTGCCGCTTCGCTACACCGGGTTCTCGACGAACTTCCGCCGCGAGGCGGGAGCCGCCGGCAAGGACACGCGCGGCATGTTCCGAGTGCACCAGTTCAACAAGGTCGAGATGTTCGTCTTCGTCGAGCCGGAGACGTCGTGGGACGAGCACGACCGCATGCTCGAGCTCGAGGAGCAGTTCCTCCGGGCGCTCGAGCTGCCGTACCGCGTGATGAACGTCGCCGCCGGTGACCTTGGCGCGCCCGCGGCGAAGAAGTACGACATCGAGGCGTGGTTCCCGTTCCAGGAGCGCTACCGCGAGGTGACGTCGTGCTCGAACACGACCGACTACCAGGCGCGCCGCCTCGGCATCCGGTACCGCTCGGAGAACGGCCTCGAGCCGCCGCACACGTTGAACGGGACGATGGTCACGGACCGAGCGCTGCTCGCGATCCTCGAGAACTTCCAGGGCGGCGTGCCCGAGGTGCTGACGGAGTACGGGGCTCCGCCCGAGATCCGCGCCTAGCGTCGGTCACAATGCGCGACGGCGGGGTGCCGGAGCGGTCGAACGGGGCGGTCTTGAAAACCGTTGGGCGTGCAAGCGCCTCGTGGGTTCGAATCCCACCCCCGCCGCCAAGGACTCACCTCTACGTCAGCCTGGACAGTGCCCGTCGCGAAGGAGTCGGAATGAACGATTTCCTGAAGCCCGTAGTCACGATCAAACCGCGGCCGACCGATCCGGAGGCGTCCCGGTACGTCCGCTCGTACCTGATCATGCGCATCGCCATCGGTGTGCTCGCCGTCGCGCTCCCGTTCGCGCTCGTGCTCCTCGACGGCCTCGCTTTCGACGGCGATCCCTTCCCACGCACTTCGCTCAGCGCGTACTACTACTCGGGCGTACGGGAGCTGTTCGTCGGCGCGCTGTGCGCGACCGGGGTCTTCCTCATCACGTACAAGGTCGCCGAGCGCAACCTGGACAACGCGCTGAGCCTCCTCGCCGGGCTAGCCGTGCTCACCGTGGCGTTGTTCCCGACCGGGCTACCCGCGGACGTCGTCGCGCTCACGCCGCTTCAAGACCTGCTCGGCGAATCGGCCGTCGAGATCCTCCACTTCGGGGCTGCGGCGGTATTCATCGTGTCGCTCGCGGTCATCAGTTACTACTTCGGGAAGCGCGAAGGGACCCGACCCCCTCAGGAAGGGAAGCGGCGTTCACGAGGGTTCTGGCGCCTCTATCACTGGGCCTGCGCCGCTGCCATCGGGGCGGCGCTGCTGTGGATCGGCGTCACCGAGCTCATAGGCTGGCCGAGCAGGTCGTTGCTCATCGGCGAGGCCGTGGCGGTGTGGGCGTTCGGCGCCTCGTGGCTGTGGAAGGGCCTGGAGCTCGACATGCTTCGCGGCCACCCCTCGCCCTTGCGGAAATGATCCGCCAGCCGTGTCACGAATCCGTCCTCGCGTGCACTGGATCTGCGACCTGGCGGGAACCACTTCAGCGCGGGCAGGCCCTTCCCATCCGCGTCACCCGCGTGCGCCACACTCCGGCGCACGCGCCTCGGCGGTCGCGGCCGCACCGCGAGCCCGCGGGTGCTCGGCGATGGGCGCACGCGGAGGTCTGCAGGGACGTCGGCGGCTGCCGCGGTGGGGAACTGCAGGCAGGTGACGACCTGGACGGTCACGTGGCGGCACCGGCAGCGCCCCGGAGCCGGGACAGTCTCGGTGCCGGTGAGTCTCGCGGGCGATGCCCCGGCGTGGCGCAGCCGACGTCCCATCGAGCGTCCCTGCGCCCGCTGCTCGATCGGCCGACGGCGAGCTCGCGCCGACGAGTGCACCAGACGGTGGCTCGCGCCCCCCACGGTTCGGCCCACGGCGCGCAGCCGGCTAACGCTCCTGCCGCACGTCCGTCCGATGTCTCCTCCGCTCCACCGCGAGGCGTTCGTCGCCCGACCCGTCCCCAGTGGCGTCCGCCCCGTGTCTCGCAGTCGGCTCGACGCGCCCGCGAGCGGATGGGTCGGCGCTGCCTCTCGCGCGATCCCGACACCGATCGGTGACGCCCTGATCGCCGTGCTCGGAGGGCTCGGCGCCGCGTGCGCCTGGGCCTTGACCACCATGTGCTACTCGCGCGCCAGCCGCGTGCTGCCGTCGGCATCGGTGATCGCGCTCGCGATGCTCGTCGGGCTCGTGGTGACGGCGCCCGCCGCCCTCGCGACCGGCCTCCCGGACGACCTCGACCGCGAGACGGTCGTACTGCTCGTCGTCGCCGGTGCCGCGAATCTCGGCGGCCTGCTCCTCGTCGTGACTGCGCTCCGCGCCGGCAAGGTCTCGATCGTTGCGCCGATCGTGTCCACGGAGGGGGCGATCGCCGCGGTCCTCGCGATCATCGCCGGCGAGAGCCTTGCGCCGGGCGCCGGGGTGACCCTGGCGCTCGTGGCCGCGGGCATCGTGCTCGCGAGCGTCGGAACGGAAGAGGTGCTGGCGGAGACGAGCGCGCGGAAGCCGAGGCAGGCCCTCGTTCTCGCGATCGGGGCTGCGCTCGCCTTCGGAGTCAGCCTCTATGCGACAGGCCAGGTCAGCGACGACCTGTCGGTTCCGTGGGCGCTGCTCCCGGCTCGCGTGCTCGGCGTTGCGTTCCTGGCGGTGCCGCTGGTGGTCGCGCGGCGGCTCGTGGTCACACGGGAGGCATTTCCCTTCGTCGCGCTCGCCGGGATCGCCGAGGTCGTGGGATTCGCGGCGTTCACGCTCGGCGCGCGGGACGGCATCGCCATCAGCGCCGTGCTTGCCTCGCAGTTCGGCGTCCTCGCCGCCATCGCCGCGTACGTGCTCTTCGGCGAGCGGCTGACGCGGCGTCAGACGACAGGCGTTGCCGCGATCGCGATCGGCGTCGCGGCACTCACCTGGATCCAGGCCTGAAGGCGACGAAGCGCGGCCGGCGTAACTCGCCGGCCGCGCTTCTGTCGTTACTACGGCTGGACGTCGATGCGGTCGCGCGGAGCCGGCGAGACGCCGGTCGGCTCGGCCGCCTGGAGGTACGCCTCGAAGGCGTCCGTGTCCACGGCGCCGCCGAGGCGATCCGTGCCCTGCTTCAGCACGGCGAACCCGTCGCCACCGTCGGCGAGGAAGCTGTTCACGGTGACGCGGTAGCTCGCGCCGAGGTTCAACGGCGCTCCGTTGACCGTGATGCCCGCAGCATCGACTGCATTCGCGACGTTGCAGTCCACCACACCCGCGGCGGACTGATCCCACGTGTAGTGGATCCCCGCCGAGGGCAGGAGCACCTTGAAGAATCCTGGAGTCGGCGTGGCGTTCGGTGAGTTCAGCCCGCAGAACTGCTCCTCGAGCATGCGCTCGATCTGCGCGCCCGTGAGCGACATCGTGACGAGCGAGTTGCCGAACGGCTGCACGGTGAAGAGCTCGCCGTACGTGACGACCCCGTCTCCTTCGCCCGCCGGGCTGCCGGCGAACAGCAGATCGGCCCGGACGCCGCCCGGGTTCATGAACGACATGACCGCGTCCCCGAAGCCCGGGTCGTCGGTCGCATCGAGCTGTGCGTCTGCGATGACGTTCCCCATGGACTGCTCCAGGGACGTGTCGTTCGCCCGCAGGATGTCCGCGGTGATGTGCCCGATCGGCCGGTTGGCGATCGGGGCGGCGAACGCCTGGTACTTCGCGATCAGCGCGGTGATGTCGGATGCCTTCGCGACGTCACGGGTCACGATCCGGTTGTTGATCGCGAGCGACGTCACTTCCTGGCTCTTCTTGTCCACGCGCATGTCGATGTCGGTGATGAGGCGCCCGAACGAGAACGCGCTCGTGACCGGCTTCCCGTCGATCACGCAGCTGTAGGGCTGGTGCGTATGCCCGGAGATAACGAGATCGACCTCGTCGTCGAGCCGCTGCGCGATGTCGACGATCGGGCCGCTCACGTTCGCACAGCCGTTGATGTCGAGCGCAGTCGGCTGACCGCCCTCGTGGATGAGGATGACGATCGCGTCGGTCTGGCGCTTGATCTTCTTGATCAGCGCGTTGGCCGTATCCGCCTCGTCGAGGAAGTCGAACCCGGCGACCCCGGACGGGCTGACGATGTTCGGCGTGCCCTCGAGCGTCATGCCGATGAAGGCGACCTTCGCGCCGCTGAAGTTCCTGATCTTGTACGGCGGGAACAGCGTCTGCTTCGTGTCCTTGTTCACGACGTTGGCTGCGAGGAACTCGAACTCGGCGCCGCCGAATCCGTCTCCGTCGAGGCAGCCGTCGGTCGGGTGGCAGCCTCCCTCCTGCATCCGCAGGAGCTCGGTCGTGCCCTCGTCGAACTCGTGGTTCCCGACCGCGTTCAGGTCGAGGCCGATCATGTTCATCGCCTCGATGGTCGGCTCGTCGTGGAAGAGCGCCGACAGCAGCGGGCTGGCGCCGATGAGGTCGCCGGCCGATACGACGTGTGTGTTGCGGTTCGTCTGACTGAGTGTCCGGACGTGTGTCGCGAGGTACTCCGCGCCTCCGGCATCGACGGTCCCGACGCGTCCGCTCGAACCGGCGGGCGGAAGCAGGTTGCCGTGGAAGTCGTTGAGCGCGAGGAGCTGAACCTCGATCTCGTTGCCGTCCTTGATGATCGGTGGTGGATTGATGCTCGTCGCGCCGGCGGCCAGGACGAGCGCCGCGGCACCGACGATCAGACCTACGAAGGTCAGCCGAAGCTGGCTGCGCATTCCCTCTCCCCTCTTACGTCGATTGCTCGAACGCGCGACACCCTAACGACTGGGGATGCGCTCTTCCACGATCACCGAGGTCTTCACCGGATCGCGAACAACTACGCATGCGCCGGACCGAACACGACGGCTCGACGGGCGGATCGACATTACAGCTGCTGACAGTTCCGTCATGTCCTAGGTCCCGGCCGTCGAGGCCGAGCCATACTCCGACGTCATATTGCGCCCTCGGACAGGGAAGGTTCTCGTGGTTGCCAACGAGACCGTCGGCGGTCGCGCGCTGCTTCGGACCATAGACGAGCGCGTGCGCGATGCCGATGCGGATGTTCTCGTCGTGTGTCCCGCGCTTACCGGGAGCCTCCGCCGCTGGTTCTCCGACGTCGACGCAGGCGTTGCAGAGGCGAGACGGCGACTCGACGCTTCGCTCGCCGAGCTGACGCGGCTCGGGATCGAAGCCTCCGGCGAGATCGGCGACTCGGATCCGATCCAGGCCATCGACGACGCACTGCGAGTCTTCGCGGCCGACGAGATCGTGATCTCGACGCATCCGCGCAGCCGCTCGAACTGGCTGGAAAGGCGCGTGGTCGAGCGGGCGCGGGAGCGGTTCTCCGTTCCGGTGACACACGTCGTCGTGGATCTCGAGAACGAAACCCACGCGTCGACCCGGACCGTTCGGCCCTCCGCCCGCTAGGCGATCGGTCGACTCTGGGACGCGCCTCCAGAGCGCGCCAGATTACAAATGCTGACAGTTCCGTCACCTAGGCGGCAGCGCGCCCCGTGCGGGAGCACGCTCAGCGAATCCCACACGGGCCGACGATCCAGGTTGGCGCTGGGGCGGCCCTCAAACGAGAGGAGGGCCGCACATGCAGCGGTTTCGACATCGCGCCTACTGGCGGCGCGGCTGATCGCGATCCTCGGCGCGGTCGCGATAGCCGTCGTCGCTATCGGCACAGCATCGGCCGGAAGCGCTCGCAGCGCCGACGCCGAGATCGCCGTCACGATGGGAAAGCCCAAGAGTACAGCCTCACGGCGAAGCCGGGTCAGGCAAGGGGGGCGAGGTCGCGTTGGCCGTTCGGAACCGGGGGAAGATCGTGCACGAGTTCATCCTCCTCCGGACGCCGGTCAAAGCCGCCGAGCCTCAAGCCGCGTTCCGAGGAGCCGGCGAAGGTGGTCGAGCCGGGCTTCCTCGCAGAGCTCGAGGACGTCGAGCCCGGCGACCGCGTGACCCTCGTGATGCCGTTGAAGAAGGGGCACTACGTGCTCCTCTGCAACATCGAGGGCCACTACGCAGGAGGCATGCGCGCGGATGTCACTCTCCGGTAGAGCGACACGGAGACGGTGGGCGAGCTAGCACACGGGCTGCCCGAGCAGCGATCGCATCGTCGCCCGGGCAAGCCCTCTCGCCGATCCGCAGCTCTCGCATTCGAACAGCACTTCGCGGGTGACCGACGGCGCGGCGGCCAGGAAGGGGCGCTTGGGGAGTGACCCTGGTGGCCGCCGACGCCATCAGCGAAGCGCAGCTGACTCCGCAGCCGCGATCTGTGCCGCCCGGCGCTGGGAGAGCGTCGCGACGGTACGGACACCATTACTCACCTGATCGGGCTCGTGTGCGCGCACGACCGATTCGTTACACAGCCCTTACACGCGTTCGCGCTGCGAGGCATGTCCACTCGATGACAGTGGCGTGACGCCTCTGTCACCGAACCTGCGTCGAGACCACGTTCGCTCCCAGAATCGCGAGGTGCTAGCTCGTCTGCATCGACGCCGCGGTGCAGCGGCGACCGCCGCGCGGCGCCCCTGCGCCCGCTGTGTAGGCAATGGGTGCGGCCGCGGAGGCTGAGGGCCTGCACCGCGTCCTGCTCGATGACGGGATCGCGCGCCTCGCGCTGCTTGCCGTCTCCGAGCGCGACGTCCAGCGACTCCTCGATCTGGGCGTCGCGCGCATCGCGGGCACTCTCGCTGCCGACTACGTCCTGGTGTTCGAGCTTCTGCCGGACGATGTCACGCTCGTCGTGCGGTCCGCGTTCAACGTCGATCGAAGAGCGTCGGCCCGGGTCAGGATCGACCGGCCTCGCGATTCACAGGCCGGCTACACCCTCCATGCGGAGGCGCCGGTCGTCGTCGAGAACGTGCAGCGCGAGACGCGGTTCCGTACGTCGCGCGCACAGCAAGCACAGGGCGTGCGTACTACGATCAGCGTCCCGCTCTTCGGTCGCGGAGCCCGCCCGTACGGCGTTCTCGAGGTCGGCGCGCGTGGGCGCCTGTCGGTTCCGTCCGCGCTCGCAGCCGACTTCCTCCAGAGCGCCGGACACCTCCTCGTCCCGGCGGTCGAGCGGGCTCGTGTCGAGGCGGCATGTCGGTTTCTCGCCGAGTCACAGTCGCGGCTCGTCTCGGCACACGACTTCCGACAGAGCGTCGCCGCATTTGCGGAGATCGCGGTCCCCCGCCTCGCGGACTGGTGCTGCATCGACGTCGTCCTGCCGAACGGGGAGCTCGAATGCGTCGCGGTCGCGCACGCCGACCCCAGGGCTGCACCGGGTACGAGAAAGCTTCGACCCCGACTCAAGCCCGACCCTGACGCGGATGCCGGGGTGGCTCGAGTCGTCCGCACGGGCATCTCCGAGTTCCATTCGGATCTCGGATCCGCGCTGTCGGCGACTCCTGAGGACGTGTCGGTCCTCGCACAGCTGGTCGAAGCAGGGGGCTTCCGGGCTGCGATCGTCGCCCCGCTCGCCGCGCGGGGCCACGTCTTCGGCGCCGTCACGCTCGTCGCACGGCGGAGCAGACGCGTGTTCGACCGGGGAGACATGCTCGTAGCAGACGCGTTCGCAACCCACGCGGGCCTCGCACTCGACGACGTGCGGCTCTTCTTCGGACAGGACGACGAGGCGACGACGCCACGTCGGCTGGCCGGCGCGACGAGCGGCATCGTCCTGCTCGATCCCGATGTCGTCGTCCACGAGCTTCTTGAGTGCGGTGGCCGACGAGCAGAGACGCTTGATCCGTGTCGTCGACAGCGTGGTCTTCACACGCCGAGAGCGGACTCCATTGCGGTCCGGATCACGCCGAGGAGGCGAGGCTCCGGCTGACCGCCCGAGGACGACGGCGCGGGACCGCGGGTCACGTCGAGCTGCCGCTTGCACCCTCGATGTCAGGCGAACCCGCACCCTCTCCGCGGCATGTACGGCGCGTTACAGGTCCGTGACAGACCTGTCACAAGGCTCGTGACCCTCGTGCCGGCCACCACACAATCGCCTTCGTACGGATGGACGGCTCTCTGGCCAGACGTGTCGGAACTCCGGGGGAGGCGAGATGCGCGACCGTTCTTCGAGCACACCGCGGCGCGAGTCCGTGAGCAGATCCACGCCTGCACACGCTCGGCGGCGCCGGAGACGACGCGCCTCGACGTTCATCGCCAGCACGCTCGGCATCGTCGCCGCACTCGCCCTCCCCTCGCTCCTCGTCGGCGCCACGACTCAGACGGCAAGCGTCACGATCGTCGCGCAGGATCTCAACGGCAACCCGATCTCCACCTTCACCTTCCTCGTGAGCGAGGACAACGCCGGGCGTCGGACCGACCCGCCAAGCCAGCGTCCCGGGAGGAGGCCGACGCCGAGCTACATCCCGCTCGTCGCAGCGGGTGACCAGGGCTCGGCGACCGTGAACCTCGATTCACCCGGCCGCTACCTCGTCACCGTCAAGGCGCCCGGGGCACAAGCTCTGGGGCAAGCACTTCTCGCTTCCCGCCGGCGCCGGCGAGCAGGTCGTCCAGCTGGAGAAGTTCCCGCTGAAGCTCGGAAAGCTCGTCGTGCACGCTTTCCACGACCGCCGGCCGGTCAACGCCGCGCCCGACTTCATGCGGCGCGGACGACGACGGCGAGCCCGGTCTCGAAGGCTTCGAGATCCGCCTCCACGACACCGTCGGCGAGCTGCAGGCCGACTACAACGGCGACCCGCTCTGCGGCGGCGTCTGCCTCACCGACGCGGACGGCAACGTCACGATCCCGAACCTCGCGCCCGGCCGGTACGAGATCGAGGTGCTCCCGCCCGACGGCGACGGACTGGCTCCAGACGACCACCTTCGAGGGCACGCATCTGATCGATTTCGCGCCGGGTAACCGAGAACGACGACGGGCTCGGCGCGCTCGGCGAGGCAGTGGTCGCCGCCGGCGTCAGGACCGCATGGTGGTTCGGCTTCGTGCAGCCGCATGGAGCTGCCCGTGCGACGGCACGCCCGTGCGGGTCGATCACGGGGACGCGCGAAGACCTGGGTGGGCTGGCCGCCCGTACAACGAGATCTACTTCGGCGAGCCCATCCCGCACTCCGATCGTCGCCCTGTCCGACATCGGCGGCGACCGAGGAGCCAGGTGTACACCGGCTTCGGCGATCCGGACGGCAGCTTCGCGATCGGGAACATCCCGGACGGGACGTACACGCTCTCGATCTTCGACGAGAACCTCGACTGGATCATCCGCTACGTCACGTTCACGCTGCCCGACCCGGTGACCGGCAGCCGCGACCTCGACCTCAACGTCGACGGACGTGAACGGCGAGAGCGGCGTACCCGTCGCGCGCTGGTTCGGCTGGCTCTCCGGGCTACGTCTTCGAGGACAACGGGCTCGACGGCGCCGGCGGCCCGATCCCAGGCGCCGAGGCCGACAACGGGATCCGGGACTGCGACCCCGGCAACCCGGACCGCTGCGAGGAGGGGATCGACGGCATCGACCTCGACCTCCGCTTGCGCGACGGCAGCGTCAAGGCCGCGACGTTCACCGCGCCCGACCCTGTCACCGGCGCGAGCGGCTACTACGAGTACCCGGAGCTTCTGAGCCCGCTCTCCAGGTTCCTCATCACCGAGGTCGGCTTCGGGCGCTTCGCCCGCACCGGCATGTCGCTGCACGACGAGTTCGACCCGTCGAGCGTCTCGCCGCTTGCCGGACGGGCTCGGCGGAGGCCTGCTGCTCAACCAGCTGACCACCGAGGGCCACACGAGCTGGGTCGACTGGGGCAAGCGTGAGTACACGCTGGACGACCCGTCGACACCGGCGTACGACGGCGAGCACGGCGGCATCACCGGCATCGTCTACTACGCGACGACGCGCAACGAGTTCGACCCGGCCCTCGCCGGCGCCGAGGACTACGAGCCCGGCATCCCGGACGCGACCGTCAAGCTCTGGGGCCCGGCCGCCGATCCTGCAGCGCGCAACACGGCGGACGACGTCCTCGTGAACGAGGTCACGGCGGACGCCTGGAGCCATCCGCGGAGCGACAATCCCGACGAGCCGCAGTCGTGCGACGTCCGGGACGCCTTCGGCGCCAACCTGCCGCCGTTCACCCCGGACATCGACCGCGAACTGCCTCGAGTTCCCGACGCTCTCCAACCAGACCAAGGACGGGCGTTCGACGGCGGCTATGCGATCGAGACGATGCTCGAGCGATCCGATCACCGGCGCGCCGACTGCCGTCGGAGCCTCTGCTGCCTCCGGGCGACTACGTCGTCGAGGTCGTGCCTCCCGCCTTCTACCAGGTGATCAAGGAGGAGGACCAGAACACCGACGAGGGCGACGTGCTCGTCCCGCAGGTCCCGCCGCCTCCGTGCGTCGGGCCGCTGCACGCAGGTCGATCGACGACGCGGAATCCGGCCGACGGGCAGGACAAGCCGCTCTGCAACAAGAAGCTCGTCACGCTCGAGGACGGCCAGAACCCCGCCGCCGACTTCTTCCTCTTCACCGACGTCGACGACGACCCGAAGACGAACACGGCGAGGACGGATCGTGGAACACCGTCGAGTCGGTCGCGCCTCCCGGCCGGATCTTCGGCTTCGTCGCCGACGACCTCCGCTTCGATACCGACCCGACGAGCCCCTGGTTCGGGCAGCCGCTGGCGCTCCCGAACATCCCGGTCGGCGTCTACGACTACAACGGCCGGCTGCATCACGATGCTCCACACGGACGAGCACGGCTTCTACGACGTCGTGCTCCCGTCCACCCAGACCTACAACTGCCCGACGCCGTCCGGCGTCTGCCCGGGCATGTACGTGCTGCGTGATCGACGACCCGGCCGACCCGGCCTTCAACCCCGACTACCTCACCGCGGTCGCTCGCCTTCGACGTCTGGCCCGGCAAGACGACGTACGCCGACACGCCGCGTCGACCCGATCTCGGCGCTCGCCTGCAACCTCGGCGTCCGTTCCCGACGGAGCGGCGCAGGGCTCCAGTTCCCCGAGTTCTGGCGGGTCGACCCGAACCCGTACATCCAGCGCACCGGCAGCCGACGCCGCACGCTCGCGAGCTGACGCTCGACGGCACCGGCTTCGGCGCCACCGCGCGGACGCCCGGCCGCGTCACGCTCGACGGCGTCGCGCTGCCCGCTTCCGCGTACCTGTGCGTGGAACGACACGGGACGATCAGCGATCAGGGTGCCGATGCGCTTGCGTCCGCCGCCGGGCCCGCGCCAGCTGCTGATCCGGGCCGCGAACGGTGAGACGACGCCGATCGGGATCACGATCCACGTCGCTCGGCGGCGCACCTCACGACGCCGCCGATCGTGCACGTCGCCCGAGTACGCAGCCGACGCATCCAGGCGGCGATCGACGCCGTCTGACCGACAACGGCACTCGTCGTCGTCCACCAGGGGACCTACAACGAGAACGTCATCATGCACCGGCGCGTCAAGCTCCAGGGCGTCGGCCCCGGCGGCACGATCGGCGCACCGCGAGAACGCGCGGCCGTCGACGACATCCGCTTCACCGTCCCCGGCTCCGTCATCAACGGGCGGAACTTCTTCGAACGCGAGGCGCGACTGGAACGCGAAGCTCGCGCGTCTACCGAAGCCGCCGGCAATCCAGAGACGTCCCGGGCGGTGCCGCCATCACCGTCGTCCCGAGGACGACCAGCCACAGTTCGGCGACCGGCCGCAACGCCGCGATCGACGGCTTCGGCATCATCCTCGGCCAGGGCGGCGGCGCCGGCGGCATCCAGGTCAACGCCTTCGCGCGCAGGCTGCGAGATCACCAACAACATCCTCGAGTCCAACGGCGGCGAGTGGGGCGGCGCGATCGCGCTCGGGCTGCCCACCTCTCAACATCCCGGCCGGCCAGCTGCTCAACGCGGACCGGCTCGACAACCAGAACGACGACGTCCGCATCGCGCTACAACCGCATCCTCGGCAACGGCGGGCGCCGAACGGCCGGCGGGCATCGCGATCTACAACGGCGCCGAGCGCTACGTCGTCGAGCGACAACGACATCTGCGCCAACTACTCGAACGAGTACGGCGGCGGCATCTCGCACTTCGGCCTCTCCGGCGGCGCAGGCGCCGCCGGCGCGCCGCGGCCGCATCCGCGACAACCGCATCTACGGCAACGACGCGTTCGACTCGGGCGGCGGCATCATGATCGCCGGCGAGTATCCGCCCGGGCTCGAGCAGCGGCGCGCGGCTCCGGCCGCGTCGACGTCGAGCGCAACTTCATCTCGCTGAACCTCTCGAACGACGACGGCGGCGGGATCATGCTGCTCGACACGCTCGGGTCAGCGAGCACGCCGGTCTCGAGACATCGGCATCGGGTCGAACATGATCGCGAACAACGTCGCCACCGACATCGGCGGCGGCATCGACGATCGACGACGCCCACGAACGTCCGCGATCATCAACAACACCTTCGCCGCGCAACGCCTCGACCGACACGTCCGAGGACCGCGACGGCGCTGCCGAACGGCGCCGGCTTCGTCAGCGAGCCGCACACGCTCGGACGCCGGCTTCTCGATCCCGGTCGCGTTCTTCAACAACATCTTCTGGCACAACGAGGCCTTCACGTACGACCCGACGGACGCGGACCGGCTCGTCGTCCGCCGGTGTGATCGACCTCGAGGTCGTACGGGACGCCGGGCATGCTCCAGCCCGCGCTTCTCGCTCCTCACGGACGCGACTCCGACACGGCGACCGGCGCATCCGACGCAACATCGTCGGCGTCGATCCGCTCGTTCGTCGCTCGTCTACGACTCGCAGATCGTCGCCGGCCCGACCCGCTTCGTCCCGGACGAGATTCACGACGACGCTCTTCCGCGCCGATCCGCCGCCGCCCGGCCATGACGGGCTGCCCGGCGACTACCACATCAGCGCCGGCTCGCCGGCGACGTGCGAGGCGCGGGTCTCTGGACGGCTTCCCGCGCTGGTCCCCGACATCGACCGGCCAGGTTCGGCGTCCAGCACGCTCCGCATCGAGCCGATCGGCGCCGACGAGGTCCCGGTCGCGGCTGCTGATGGACGCGCGCGAGCACTAGCCGGCGCCGGCCGACGGAGGAGGGAGACAGTGAGCGACGAGGTCCTGCTCGCGAAGGTCGAACCGGCGCGACTTCCTCAAGATCGGCGGGCTCGGCGTCGTCGGCCTGGTCGAGCGGCGGCGCGCTGCGCCGCCGCCGCGCAGGGCGGGCAGCTCCGGCAGCCGCGAGCTCGGCTGCGCACATCACGCCGTCCCTCTTCCGGCGCCTCGCGTCGAGCGACGGCTTCATCACGCTGCCCGGGCGCGCGGATCCGATGATCTCTACGTCTTCGGCTTCAAGGAGGTCGGCGTTCAACGCCAGCCTCGAGCGCCGTCGTCAACGCAGCGAAGGGGAAGGCGCAGGTTCCCGTCGCCGATCCTCCCCGTCACCGAGAACACCGGCTTCCAGCTCAACCTCACGAACGTCGGCTTCGTCGGCGCGCCCCGACCTCGACGACTCGCACACGATCCACTGGCACGGCTTCCGCGACGCGATCCCGATCTTCGACGGGACGCCGGAGCTCTCGATCGCCGTCGGCGTGAACCGCGACGTTCCCGTACTTCTACGCACCCGCACCACCCCGGCACCTACATCTACCACTGCCACTTCGAGGACTCCGAGCACGTCCAGATGGGCATGACCGGGATCGTCTTCGTGCGGCCGGACGATGGGGCCGAAGTTCGCCTACAACGACGCGTCGACCGCGTTCGATCGCGAGTTCTCGCTCCTCCTGAACGAGATCGACGCAGCGGCCGCACGACGGGCTGCTCGGCGGTCCAGGAGTTCGTCTGGTCGGAGTACCGGCCCCAGTACTGGATCATCAACGGCCGCTCCTACCCGGACACGGTCAAGCCGAACCTCGGCGAGCCGCGGCGCCGACCCCGACCTCGACATCCAGCCGATCTCGTCGCTCGATCCAGGTGAACCCGGCGACCGGGTGCTCCTGCGCATCGCCAACCTCGGCTACGAGCAGCACTCGATGGTGCTGCCCGGCATCACGATGACGGTCGTCGGCGAGGACGCGACGCCGCTCTCGGCGGGCCTCGTCCTCACCTACGACACCAACACGATCTACATCGGCCCGGGCGAGAGCCGCGACGTGCTCTTCACCGCGCCTCCGTTCGACGGCGGCTACGGCGTCCGGAAGCTCGACGTACGGGCCCTGGAACACCTACCTCTTCAAGAACCGCAACTACGACCGGCAGACGAACGGCGGCGCCGCCGGGCTCGGCGGGATGGTCACCGAGGTGCGCGTCTTCGACCCGAGCAACGTCCCGCGCTGCCGCTCCAGGGCCCGACGACCCGAACAAGACCTATGCGTAGTGCGCGCCGACATCTCGGGCTCGAGGGACCGGAGCGCTGGCAGCGAGCGTGACGCCGAGAACGCGGTTCAATCTGCTGCTCGCTGCCCTCGGCGTCTTCGCGGTGCGCGGCCGTCGCCGTGCCGAGGAGCGCCGCGCCGCTGCCGGCGGTCGCCGGAGTCGCTGCCCTGCACGAACGGCACGACGTTCAACCTCAGGGCGACGACCGGGCGCATCTCGACGCCCGGACGGCGGCAGCGTCTTCATGTGGGGCTTCGCGAAGAACCCCGGCGCGTTCCAGATGCCCGGGCCCGATCCTCTGCGTCAACGCAGGGCGACGACCGTCACCGTCAACCTCCACGAACAACCTGTCCGAGCCGGTCTCGATCGTCTTCCCCGGCCAGACCGGCGTCGAGCGCGAGCGGCGGCGCGCCCGGGCCTGCTTACGCGGCGAGGCAGCGACCTCGGGAGGCACGGTGACCTACTCGTTCACCGCCGAGCGAGCCCGGGACCTACCTCTACGAGAGCGGCACGAACCCGCACAAGCAGGTGCAGATGGGCCTCTACGGCGCGCTCATCGTGCGGCCCGACGCATCGGCGCCGAGCTTCGCCTACAACGACGCAGCCACGCAGTTCGACCCGGCCCGCGAGTACCTCCTCCTCATGCACGACATCGATCCCGCTCTGCACCGCGCCGTCGAGCGCGGCCAGCCGTACGACATCACGGCGAAGCACGACCGCTACTGGACGATCAACGGCCGCTCGTTCCCGGACACGATCGCCGCCAACAACGTCGCCTACCTCCCGAGCCAGCCGTACGGCGCGCTCGTGCGGGTGAGGCCCGCAACCGGGCAACTCGCTGCCCGCGCTCATCCGCTATGGCGAACGCCGGCATGTCGAACCACCCGTTCCACCCGCACGGCAACCACGTTCGCGTCATCGCCCAGGACGGCCGGCTGCTCGGGATCCGGGGCGAGCCTGTCGTTCGAGCAGTTCACGCAGACGGCCGGCTCGGGGCAGACCTTCGACCTGCTCTTCAAGTGGACGAACGTCGAGAACTGGTCCCCCACCCACCCGGTCCCGGTCACGCTCCCGCAGCATCCGGAACCTCGTCTTCAAGGACAAGCGTCACCTGGTACAGCGGCAGCCCGTATCTCGGGAGGAAGGCGACGCTGCCGGCCGGCACCGTCTCGTACAACCGCTGCGGCGAGTTCTACTACCCGTGGCACAGCCACGCGCTCAACGAGTTCCAGAACTTCGACGAGGGCTTCGGCGGGCTCGCCACGCTGCTTCGCGTCGATCCACCGGTCGGCCAGGGCACTCCACCGTCATGTCCAGGCCCATGATCCTGGCCGTCCCCGCAAGGAGCTGAAGGCGATGCGCGCATCATCGCAGGAAGGCGATCCGGCGGAGCTCCATCCTGCTCGTGCTCGCCGCGCTCGCCGCCGGCATCCCCGCGCTCGTCCAGTCCGGCGCCGGCGCGACCGGCCCTGCGATCCAGGTCGCTCCGGCAGTGAGCGGCATCGCCGACGCGGAGACGATCGACCTCTGCGCCGACGAAGGGACGATCGACCTCCCGGGCCCGGCAGCCGTTCCCATCTGGGGCTTCTCGCTCGACCCGGGCACAGGCTGCGAGCCCGCGACCCTGCCCGGCCCCGTGCTCAGCGTCGACGTCGGCGACGTCGTCACCGTGAATCTCCAGAACAACCTCTCGGAGGCCCTCTCGATCGTCTTCCCCGGGCAGGACCTCGCCCCGAACGCGGTCGTCGTCCCGTCCGGCGGCAGCGGCTCGTACACCTTCACGACGAGCGATCCCGGCACGTTCCTCTACGAAGCCGGCACTAACACCTCCGTCCAGGTCGCGATGGGGCTCTACGGCGCCCTCGTCGTCCGGCCGCTGACGGCCGGGCAGGCGTACGGCGACCCGGCGACTGAGTACGACGTCGAGCAGGTCCTCGTGCTCAGCGAGATCGATGCCTACCTGAACAGCACCCCTGACCCGAACGACTTCGACCTCGTCGGCGATCCTGAGGTCTACACCGACGGCTACCACCCGACGTACTTCCTGATCAACGGCAAGGCCTATCCCGACACCGACCCGATCTCCGCGACGACCGGGATCGCGTCCTGCTCCGCTACGTCAACGCGGGGCTCTCGCATCACACGATGACGCTGCTCGGCAGAGCACCAGCGGTGATCGCCAAGGACGCTTTCCCCACCGCAGCCAACGCATACGACGCGGTCGCGGAGACGATCCCTGCCGGGTCGACTCTCGACGCGATCGTGACGCTCACCGGCGTTGCCGGCGGACCACGCTGTCCGCTGTACAACCGCCAGCTCGACGTCACGAACGACGGCGCCTACCCTGGCGGCATGCTGACGTTCCTCAACGTTTCGTGATCCCCTCCCCTGCTCGTCGAGCGGCGTCGGCGTCCGTCCGGATTCCCCCTCTGGTGGGCGCTGCCGCCGCTCGTCCTCCTCCTCCACGTCGTCGCTCGGGTACTGGATCGTCTCGACGCTGATCACGTCGAGTCCCCGTCCTCCCGGTGGCGACGAGCAGCCTGCGCGCGACCCCTCGCCCAGCGCCTCTCCCGTCCCTGCTCAGGCAACCGCGTCACGGGCGCGGTTCACCGAGATCACCGGGCCTCGAGGTCCTCCGGGTCGCCGCCTCGGGAGCGGGCGGCATTCTCGACCTCCGCTACCGCGTGCTGGACGAGAAGAAAGCCGCTCGCCCACGAGAGGCACCAGTCGGTGCCTGCGATCATCGACTCCGAGACCGGCAAGGCGCTGACGAAGCAATGGATGGGTCACGCGCACCGGCCAGACAGCTTCAACGCGGACCTGAACTACTGGATGCTCTTCCTCAACCCGAACGAGCTCGTCTAGCGCGGAGACGGTGTCGCGGTTCGCCTCGGGCACGCGCGGCTCACCGGCGTTCGCGTTCGCTGAGGTCGGGCCGCCTCTCTAGGCCCGCGTCGCGCTCTCCAGCGCCGCGCACCGGCGCACTCGCGCGCCGAGCGAGGACGGAAGCCGCTCAGCACCTATCCTGAAGCTCGCTCCGTTCCCGAGCTCGCTGACGACGTCGACGTGCCGCGGTGAGCCTCAGCGATCGCCTTGACGATCGCGAGACCAAGTCCCGTACCCCCATTCGTGCGTCCAGTCGCGCCGTTCGCTCGCGAGAACCGCTCGAAGACGTCGGCCCTGGTCCTCGTCGCAATGCCGGCGCCCGTGTCCGAGACTTCCAGGCTGACACGATCGTCCTGTCCTGGACCAGCACACCAGCGAGATCAGTCTCCCTCGCTCGTCGCCTTCACTGCGTTCTCTACGAGGCAGTCGAGCGCCAGCGAGAGCCGCTCTGCGTCTCCCACGATCGTGCCCTCGCTCAGCACTGCGACGCGCCAGGTTCCGTCAGCGCCGTTCCCTCCCAGCGCTTCCCGACCGTGCGCACGAGACGCCCCACGTCGACCGGCTCTCGCTCGAGGAAGTGCGGGTAGCTCGCTCCAGCCAGCAGCAGCAGCCGGTCCGAGATCGACGAGATTCGCCCCAGCTCGTCGATCACGATGCCGAGGTCGTCGGAGCGCTGACGCCGTTCCCGACGCCCGTGCGAGCTCGGCGTGTCCGAGCGCGACCGTGATCGGCGTTCGCAGCATGTGAGAGCGTCGCGGATGAAATCGCGCTCGCGCTCGAGCAGCGCCGCCGCTCGTCCATCGCCTGTTGCCATCGTCGCGCGTGCCACACGATCACGAGGTACATCGAGGCCATCAGCGGTACCTCTGACAGCTCGTCGTAGCCTGCTCCCTGGTCGATCACGACCGACGCGAGGGCAACGCCTGTCGTGAGCGTCACGATCGCGAGCACGGTCAGCGTGTCGCGACCTTCCACGGGCGCACGCAGTAGAGGAGCGCGAGGCTGACCCAGATGAGTGGAACGGGATCGTCTCCCAGTTGTCGATCGCGAACATCGCGGCGACGTTCGCGAGCGCGAAGACGACCCACGCCGTCTCGAGCCAGTACCTACGCAGCAGCCGCATAGCAGTAGCCGACGTTACGCACGGTCTCGATGACGTCGTCGCCCATCTTGCTACGCAAGCGGCGCACGTACACGTCCACCACATTCGTCCCCGGATCGAACGTGAAGCCCCACACCGACGCCAGCAGCTCCTCCCTCGAGCACACGTCTCCCTCCTTACGCATCATGTACTCGAGCAGGAGGAACTCCCCGAGACAGTCGATGCGCCTCCCGTTCGTCATCACGCTGCGTCGGTGGAGGTCGAGCGTTACAGAGCCACCGTTGAGGAACCGCGTCCCGACGACAGCCTTACCGTGTCGGACTCGCGTGCGGATCCTTGCGATCAGCTCCGCGAGCACGAACGGCTTCGTGACGTAGTCCGCTGCTCCGAGCTCGAAGCACCTCACCTTCGACTCCACGTCCGACAACGCCGAGAGGACGAGCACCTCCTCGTCCGGCCGCACCTCGTAGATCCGCTCGAGGAACCTGAAGCCGTCCAGTCCCGGGAGCAGCAGGTCCAGCAGCACGAGGTCGTACGGCTCACGGCCGCAAGCGTCGAGCGCAGCCTCGCCGTCCGGCACCGAGCCGACCTCGAAGCCGCAACTCGTCAGCGCGCGCCGGAGAAAGCTCTCGATCCGAGCCTCGTCCTCGACGATGAGGATGCGGCTCACGGGCGGCGCCTCGGGCAGCCCAGCGGCCGACGCTTGCACGTCTCGATCCGCAGGTCAAGCCCCTGCTCCAAGGCCAACTCCCCATTTGACAGGCGAATTGTGTGCGCCTTGTGACAATCGCGTCAAGAGGATTACACAGCTGTCACGTGTCGCAGGCGCGTGTGTACGGCACATGACACGTTGCTGACACCCTCGTCATGTCCCCCGCTGACGCCGCGGTCGGCGCTTCCATGAGCTCATGAGAGAGGGGCGCCCCGCTCGTGAGCACGTGCGTGCAGCGAGGCCGGATCCGCGCAATCGTCTTCGCCGTGGTGCTGAGCGCGCTGGTCGGCCTCACCGGCCAGTGGCCTGATCGGCTCGGCTCCGGGCCGGACCTTCGTCGTCGGAGTGGACGACGACTTGCTCAAGTGGGGGCGTGCTCGATCGGCGGTCGCGGTCGCGCGCTCGACGGGTATCGGCGCCGTTCGCTTGACGGTGCCATGGCGCACCGGCGAGTCGCAGGTGCGACTTGCCGAACGACGCCTGCTCGAGGACGCGATCATCCCTGCCAGATCGGTGCGCATCGTCCTCGCGGTATACGGACGCGCCCAGGATGCCCCGCTCGACGATGCGGCGCGCGCCGCCTATTGCAGCTACGTCAGCGATCTGCTCCGGATCTTCGGCGCGGTCCGAGACGTAGTCATCTGGAACGAGCCCAACAGCCCGGCCTTCTGGCAACCGCAGTTCGACGAGGACGGGACGAGCGCTGCACCAGCCGCCTACGAGGCTCTTCTCGCCAGTTGCTGGACGGTGCTCCACGAGGCTCACCCGCGCGTGAATGTCATCGCCGCAAGCGCTCCCCGGGGAACGACGACGCTTCAGCGGTTGCCGCCTCGCACTCCCCCGGAACGTGGTACCGCCTGGTCGGCGCCGCGTACCGGGAAAGCGGTCGAGACGATCCGATCTTCGACACGGTCGGTCACAACCCGTATCCGGACTTCTCATCCGAGCGCCCGTGGAAGGAGCACCAGTCCCCGAGAACGATTGCCCAGGGCGACCATGCGCGACTGACCGAGGCACTCGAGGACGCGTTCGCGGGAACGGCACAGCCGCTCCCCGGCGAGCGGGACGTGACGATCTGGTACCTGGAGCAAGGCTTTCAGACGTCGATCGACCCGGGTAAGCGTGCGGCCTACGCCGGAACGGAGACGGATCGGTTTGCCCTGCCGGCGTGGTCGACGAAAGCCGGGAGCAGGAGCGGCAACGCTCCCGACCAGGCGACGCAGCTCGTCGACGCCATTCGGCTCGCGTACTGCCAACCCAACGTCGGCGCGTATTTCAACTTCCTTCTCGTCGACGAGCCCGACCTGCGGGGCTGGCAGTCCGGGGTCTTCTGGGCAGACTGGATGCCCAAGCCGTCGTATCCGGCTTTCAAGAAGGTCGTTCACGAGGTGAACGAGGGAACCGTGACTGCCGCGCCCTGGACAGAGTGACGATGGTTCCCGGCCCCGAGGCTCCGGACCGGCTCGACATCTCCGACGTGCGCGTAAGTCAACCGTCCCCGTTCGCGGCGACGATTTCCTGGCGAACCTCGCTGCCCGTCGGGACCGCGCTGGCATACGGGCTGCGGGCGAGCCCCGACGCTCTGGCAGTCGCGGAGTCGGTGCTGACCGAGCACCGGGTGCAGCTCTCGGGTCTCGCGCTGCGAACCTCGTATCGCGTGCGTCTGAACGCAATCGGTCCCGAGGGTCAAGAGGCCACGAGCACGCTCGACGTCACGACTCCTGCTCTCGCGAACCAGGTCCACGCGTCGATCGGCGCACGAACGGAGGCGCTTCTGGTCGACGGCGAGCCGTTCTTCCCGCTCATGATCTGGAACCAGTGCCCAGACGACTACGCCCGGAGTCTTGCGGTCGGCATCAACCTCTTCGCCGAGATCCCTGCGGCAGCCTGCGAGACCAGCTTGTCGCTCTCTCCGGTCGTGCGCTCTCGGCTGGTGTGGCAGGACGTGAGGGCGGAAGCGGCTCCGGCCTCATCGGCTACTTCCACCCGGATGAGGCCGATGGGCTCGGCCTGACAGCGGCCACGCTTCCGGATGCTCCGAACGGGACCGACCGTGGCGTCAGCTTCCTGACGCTCACGAACCACTTCTACTCGGGGGCGGATCCCCTTCCGTGGGGACGGGCGATGTACCCAGGTCTCGTGGCTGCCGCCGACGTCGTGGGCTTCGACCTCTATCCACTCCAGGAGTGGTGTCGTGCCGATCGGCTCCTGGACGTGTACCTGGCTCAGAAGGAGCTCGTGTCGCTCGCGCGAGGCAAGCCGACGTTCCAGTGGATCGAAGCAGCCGAGTGGCGCTGCCCGGGAGGATCCACTGCGGTCACGCCGGAGACCATTCGGGCCGAGGCCTGGCTGGCGATCGCTGGCGGTGGCCGAGGGCTCGGGTTCTTCCCGGCGACCTGGAGCCGACCTGTCGGAGAGGCGATCGCCGCAGTCGCACGCGACGTCTCGCGCCTCGGCCCTGCCCTCTTCTCGTACCGCGCCGATGCAGCGGTGACGACGCCGGCTTCGCCCATCCAGGTCATGGCGCGCAGCCATCTCGGTGCGCTCTACGTCATCGCCGTGAATACGAGCCGTGCGCGCGTGACCGCAACGATCCGTGCGTCCCAGCTCGACGGTCGTCGCCTCCACCTGCTGGACGAGTCCCGCACGGTTGGCGCGGACGGCGCCGCGTTCACGGACAGCTTCGACCCGCTGGGGGTGCACGTCTACATCGCGCGTCCTCCCGGCAGCCCGCCTTCAGCTCGTTAAGAGCTCAGTAGCGAAGCCCCTCGCCCCTGGCCATGAGCTTCACCGTCTGCCAGAGGATGCCGAGGTCGTGGCGGACGAGACGACTGCCGCTCCACGTTCGGCAGGCGTCCACGTACGTGAGGTCGAGCGCCGTGTAGCCCGCGGGCTCGGTCACGTCCTTCTGGACCTGGGCAGGGCCCGTCCACCCGGCCTTGATCTCGTTTCGGTAGACGATGCCTTCGGCGAGCTGGCGCTCGACGAGCGAGCGCGGCCAGGGGCGTGGGCCAACGAGGCTCATGTCGCCCTTCAGCACGTTCAGGAGCTGCGGGAGCTCGTCGAGGTACCACGGCTTGAGGATGCGTCGTCCCGTCCAGGTGAGGTTCTCGGCGTCCATCTCCAGAAGTCGTGCATGCGCCTCGCCACCAGTCTGCCGCTCGAGTGCGGCCGCTCGGAGCGTCCGGAATTTCAGGAGGTCGAAGGGCTCCCCTCGCGACACTCGCGGCTCGCGATACAGGAAAGGGCCTCGATCTCGGCGCACCAGGACCTTGTCCACCGCCATCGCGACGAGGACGACGGCGAGTACGGGCGAGAGCAGGAGGAGCAGGACCACGGAGACGCCCTTGTCGGTGAGCCACTTGGGCAGCGGGTAGGGGACGGGTCCGGACGCCATGGGCTGCGATTCATAGCGCTTGCCCGCTTTCCGGGCGGGTTCTAGGGTGCACGCGTGCCCGAGGAGACCCGACCTCCACCCGGCATAGGCCGGGAACGGCAGTTCGAGATCTACGTCGGCGGGGCGCGCGGCGTGCTGCCGCGGGTTCCGGTTTCGGTGGAGCGCCTCGAGCAACGGGCGCAGGACGTCATGTCGGCGGAGGCATTCGCCTACGTCGCCGGCGGAGCGGGCACCGAGGAGACGATGCGCGCGAACCGCGCGGCCTTCGAGCGCTGGCGCATCATCCCGCGCGTCCTGCGAGACGTGGCGTCCCGGGACACGACCGTCGAGCTCTTCGGGACACGGCTGCCGAGCCCGTTCTTCCTCTCCCCCATCGGCGTGCTCGAGATGGCACACCGCGATGCCGACCTCGCCGTCGCGCGCGCGGCCGCGGCCGAGGGCGTGCCGATGATCTTCTCGAACCAGGCGTCGCGCTCGATGGAGGAGTGCGCGAGGGCAATCGGTGACGCGCCGCACTGGTTCCAGCTCTACTGGAGCACGTCGAACGAGCTCGTCGAGAGCTTCGTCGCGCGGGCGGAGGCCTGTGGGTGCTCGGCGATCGTGCTCACGCTCGACACGACCATGCTCGGCTGGCGCATCCGCGACCTCGATCTCGGATACCTGCCGTTCCTGCGCGGGAAGGGGCTGGCCCAGTACACGAGCGACCCCGTGTTCGTCGAGCAGCTTCGGGAGGCGCTTCTCGAAGCCGCACCGCCGACCGGGCGCGTGACGCCGTCGGCGCTGCGCACGCTCTGGCAGCTCGCGGGCGCGTATCCCGGGTCGCGGTTCCGCAATCTTCGGTCCGGCGAGGCGCGGGCCGCCGTGCGCCGTTTCGTCGAGATCTACTCGCGCCCGTCGCTGGCGTGGGATGACCTCTCGTTTCTGCGCGAGCGCACGAAGCTGCCCATCCTGTTGAAGGGCGTCCTTTCGGGCGCGGACGCTGCGGCAGCCGTCGAGCACGGCATGGACGGGATCGTCGTCTCGAATCACGGCGGTCGCCAGGTGGACGGGTCGATCGCGACCATGGACGCGCTTCCGTCCGTCGTCGAGGCAGTCGCGGGCCGCGTGCCGGTCCTGCTCGACAGCGGCGTGCGCTCGGGAGCCGACGCGCTGCGCGCTCTCGCTCTTGGGGCGACGGCGGTCGGGCTCGGCAGGCCGTACGTGTGGGGGCTCGCGATCGGCGGCGAGGAGGGCGTGCGGGAGGTGCTGCGGAACTTCCGCGGGGACTTCGACCTCACGCTCGGGCTGTCGGGGCACGCCTCGGTCGCGGAGCTGGCGCCGCACGCTCTGGCGCGCGTCCCCTGAGGGAGCGGGCCTGCTTTCTAGGATGACCCGGTGGTGGAGCCGGAAGAGCTGCGCTCGTTGTTCGCCCGCTACCCGTCCGGGGTCGCGGTGCTCACCGTGGACGCCGGCGGGCACAAGCTCGGGCTGACGATCGGATCCGTGGTCAGCCTCTCGCTCGATCCGCCGCTCGTCGGGTTCTCGATCTCGCGCGAGGCCGCGATGCACGAGCTCCTGCGCGAGGCCGGCGGCGGTGCGCTCTCGCTGCTCGCGGCCGGCCAGGACTGGCTCGCGCAGCACTTCGCGCGGGGCGTGCCGCCGATCGCGATGTGGCACGGCATCGGGACGGAGCCGGCCGCGAGCGGCGCCCCGCTCCTCGTGGGCGCGCTCGGCTGGCTCGAGTGCGCGCTGCGCGAGGAGATTCCCGCGGGTACACACACCTTCTTCGTCTGCGCCGTCGAACGCGTCGAGCTCGGCGTCGATGCGCCACCACTTCTCCGGATACGGGGCGAGTACTCGTCGTCGTGACGATCGAGGCGGTCGTCTTCGACCTCGACGGCGTGCTCGTCGACTCCGAGCACGTGTGGGACGAGGTGCGCGAGGAGCTGGCACGCGAGCGCGGCGGCCGCTGGCACGAGCGCGCGCAGGCGGACATGATGGGCATGAGCTCGACCGAGTGGTCCCGCTACATGCACGACGTCATCGGGATCGCCGATTCCCCGCAGGAGATCAACGCCGAGGTCGTGCGGCGGATGGAAGAGCGGTACGCGGCCGAGCTGCCGCTCGTCGAGGGCGCAGTTGCGGCCGTCGCTCGTCTCGCGACCGCGTTCCGGCTCGGGCTTGCGTCGTCCTCGAACCGGCCGCTGATCGACGCCGTGCTTGCGGCCACAGGGCTCGGCGAGCTCTTCGAGGTGACGGTGTCGTCGGAGGAAGTGCGACGAGGGAAGCCGGCACCGGACGTCTACCTCGAGGCGACGGCAAGGCTCGGGGTGCCGCCCGAGCGCAGCGCCGCCGTCGAGGACTCGGCAAACGGGATCCGCTCGGCGCGTGCGGCCGGGCTCCGCGTGCTTGCGATCCCGAACCCACGCTACCCGCCGCCCGAGGACGCGCTGGAGCAGGCAGACGTGGTGCTCGCGTCGCTTGCGGACCTGACACCGGAAGTCGTCGCCGGAACCGACGCGACGCCGGGGCCACCAACCTCCTCCCCGCCGCGAGCGTAACCCGGAAGTGCTCGCGCATGGGATACGAACTGCGCCAAGACGGTGACAATCCGCGGCGCGAGCCGCGGCTGAAAGCTCAGTCTCCGATCCGCGCGAGCAGAACGCACGCGTTGTGGCCGCCGAGGCCCATCGCATTCGAGAGCGCGACATCCACCTGCGCACGCCTCGCTTCGTTCGGGACGTAGTCGAGGTCGCACTCGGGATCCGGCGTCCGGTAGTTGATCGTCGGCGGGAGCACGCCTTCGTGCAGCGCGAGCACACACATCATCGCTTCGACCGCCCCCGCGGCCCCGAACAAATGGCCGAGCACCGACTTCGTCGAGGAGACGGCAAGCTCGTTCGCATGCGGGCCGAAGACCTCCTTGATCGCCTTCGTCTCGGCGAGGTCGCCCTGTGGCGTGGACGTCCCGTGCGCATTGATGTAACCGATGCGCTCGGGCTCGATTCCGGCGCGCTCGATCGCCGCCAGCATCATCTCGGCCACGCCCACCGACGCAGGGTCCGGCTGTGCCATGTGGTGCGCGTCGTTCGATGTCCCGTACGCGAGCACCTCCGCGTACATCCGCGCGCCGCGCGCCGCCGCCCGCTCGTAGTCCTCGAGCAGGAGCACGCACGCGCCCTCCCCCATCACGAAGCCCGCGCGCGTCGCGTCGAAGGGGCGCGAGGCGAGCGCCGGATCCTCCTCCTCCGCGACGAGGCCGCGCATCGCGCAGAACCCCGCGAGGATCACCGGGTGCATGCACGCCTCCGTCCCGCCCGCGAGGACGACGTCGGCGTCGCCGCGGCGGATGAGCTCCGCGCCCTCGCCGACCGCGTGTGAGCCCGTCGCACACGCTGACACCGGGGCGTAGTTCGGGCCGCGGAGTCCCGAGGTCGATGGCGATCTGGCCGCTCGCCGAGTCGACGAGGACATTCGGCAGGAACCACGGCGACACCCGGTCGTGCCCCCGCTTGGCGAGAACCTCGTTCTGCTCGAGGACGCCCATGACGCCGCCGATCGCGGAGCCGACGAGGATCCCCGCCCGCGCCGGATCGACGCCGTTCGCGCCCCCGTCCGCCCACGCCTCCCGCGCCGCCGCGACGGCGAGGACGACGTTGCGCTCGAGCCGGCGCGCGTCCTTCGGCCCGACGACGGCGACCGGGTCGAACTCCTTGACCTCCGAAGCGATCCGGACCGGGAAGCCGCTGGCGTCGAACGACCGGATCCAGTCGACGCCGCTCTCCCCGGCGACGGCCGCGTCCCACGTCGTCCGCGCGTCGTGGCCGAGCGGCGTAACGGCTCCGAGACCGGTGACGGCGACGCGGCGCATGGGGAAGGTGAGCCTATACCGGCCGGGTCGGGTCGCCCCACTTCGAGAGCGGGTGGCCGCCGGCGTCGAACAGCGTCCGCTCCTCCGAGATCCATGCGCGCAGCTCGGCCGCGACCTCCGCTTTCGAGACGTGGGAGGTATCGAGAACGCGGACGCGCCAGCGAGGGTCGCCGAGCGGCCAGTCGCTCCAGCGCTCCCACCGCATCTCGTCCTCGGTCGCGTCGTGCCGAATCACGTCCTGCCGCCAGGTCGGATCAGCAGCATGACGACGCATCCACCCCGCCCAGTTCAGATAGTCCTGACGCTCCCGTGCCGACAGGGGTCGCCTGTCCGCCTGCGACTCCAGGCGGGCGAGGCGCGTCGCGTCGTCGCAGTCGAGGAGACACGCGGAGATCGCCTCGAGCCGGGTCGCCGAGGGTGTCGCAAGCAGCTCGCCGAGGGGCGTCTGCGCGGCGAGCACGAGGTCGGTTGCTCGCGCCTCGTACTCGAGCGCGCGGCGAACCCAGATCTCATTCGACCTGTGCCGCCAGGCGGTGTCGGCGCCCGATGGAACGCCCACCTCGTCGAAGTCGTGGATCGCGAGCCCCGGAGCGCGGCCGCGAAGCTCGTCGAGGGCGGCGGTCTTGCCGGATCCGCTCGAGCCGAACAAGAGGAACAACACGGCCGCGACCGTACCGACTCCGTTCCGCGCCGTCTGGAGCCCGAGAGCCGCCGAGCTCGACGTCGCCTGGAGGCTCTGAGTCACAAGGTAGGTTCCGGACATGGCACGTCCCCGAGGTCGCCGAGCCGCGGGAGAGCCGGTCGAGCGTCCGGCCGGCCTCGACACGGCGGTTCCGTTCCCGCCCATGGAGGCCGAGCTCGTACGCGAGCTCCCCGACGCAGACGGCTGGCAGTACGAGCCGAAGTGGGACGGGTTCCGCGGGCTCCTCGAGAACACGAGCGGCGAGTTGCGCCTGTGGTCGCGGAACGCAAGACCTCTTCTCCGTTACTTCCCGGAGCTCCGACCGCTCGGGAAGCTCTTGCCTGCCCACTCTGCGCTCGACGGCGAGATCGTGATCTCGCGCGACGGCGTGCTCGACTTCGACGCCATGCAGACGCGCCTCCATCCCGCCGAGAGCCGGGTCAACAAGCTCGCCGCGGAGATCCCGGCCGAGTTCATCGCCTTCGACGTCCTCGTCTGGAAGGGCGTGGAGATCTGGAAGGAGCCAATGTCGGCGCGACGGAAGGAGCTCGAGCGCAAGGCCAAGCGTTTCCGGCTCTCGCCTGCAACCGGCAACCGAGAGGAAGCGCTCGACTGGCTCGAGCGCTTCGAGGCGATCGGCCTCGACGGCGTCATCGCGAAGCGCAGCGACCTCGCCTACCTCCCGGGCTCGCGCGAGGGCGTCGTCAAGGTGAAGCCCGAGAAGACCGCGGACTGCGTGGTCGTCGGCCTCCGCTGGAAGTCACGGCCGGACCGGATCGCGACGATGCTGCTCGGCCTCTACAACGAGGCGGGCGAGATCGACTACGTCGGCTCGGCGGCGGTCGCTCCCGCGAAGCACGACGACATCGCGAAGCGGCTCATCCCCCTGCTCGAGAACGCACCCGACCGGCGCTTCTCCGAGCCGAACCGCTGGGGCGGCGGCGAGCTCGAGGAGTCCGCGGTCCGCCCCGAGCTCGTCGTCGAGGTGCGGTACGACAAGGTGCAGTCGCACCGCTTTCGGCACGGCACGAAGCTCATCCGCTTCCGCGACGACAAGGACCCGAAGCAGTGCACGTGGCGGGAGCTGCTCCCGCCACGTGAGCCGGGGGTCGACGTCTCGAGCCTGCTCAGCTCCTGATCCGCAGAGCCGCGAGCGCGACCACGTAGGCGACACCCGCGATTGCGCCGAGCGCGACGTACGGGGAGCCATCGCGGCCGTGCCCCCACTCCCACAAGCACATGACGATGATCACACCGATCACGACGTGCCCGGCGAGGGCGGTCGCATGGACGTCGATCCGCGCCCAGTACTCGTCGCGACCGTCGCCCCGTAGGCCTCGCACCATGTCGAAGCGCCCGCCGAGCAGGAACGCGAGACCGACAGCGCTCATCAGCGCGAGCGCGAACCAGGCCGATCCCTGCTGGTCGCCGATCCAGAACGCGACGAAGCAAGCGACCCCCAACGCCACCGAGAACAGCGGCAGGAACCAGCGCGACTTGTAAACACCTGTCATCGAAAGCTCTCCCCTATTCGCTTCCATCTGCATCGAATACCTCCTCGACCGGGCGACTGAAGAAGCGTGCGAGTGCAATCGCGAGCGGGAGCGACGGCGTGTAGCGCTCCTTCTCGATCGAGTTGATCGTCTGCCGTGACACGTCGACGGCCACGGCCAGCTCCTGCTGCGAGAGACCTCGCTCGGTGCGCAGTGCCCGGACCTCGTTCTTCACAGTGATGCCTTCACTACGGTGTAAAGCTAGCTTGACATCACCTCGGTGTCAAGTCTGCTTTACATCGCTCTCCGGCTTGCGCGCCCGCGAGGGCTGCACGCGCGGCGGCTCGCCGGGCATCTTCGGGAAGTTCGGCGGGTACGGCGCCTCGCCGACGCCTTCCTTCTCCTCGCGCTCGACCCACTCGAGGAGCACGCGCAGGTCACAGACGGCGTCGTCCATGCCGGCCTGGATGTCGCCGACCCTCTCGAACCGCTCGGGCATCGTCGTCATCGTGAAGTCCTCGGTCTCCACGTCCGGGAGCTCGTCCCAGGTCACCGGCGCCGAGACGGTCGCGTCCTGCCGCGCGCGCACGGAGTACGCCGAGGCCATCGTGCGGTCGCGGGCGTTCTGGTTGAAGTCGATGAAGACCCGCCGGCCCCGCTCCTCCTTCCACCAGGCGGTCGTCACCTTGCGCGGCAGACGCCGTTCGACCTCGCGGGCAAAGGCAAGGGCCGCGCGCCGGACGACCGGGAACTCCCACAGCGGCTCGATCCGGCAGAAGACGTGAATACCGCGGTTGCCCGACGTCTTCGGCCAGCCGACGTACCCGATCTCGTCGAGGACTTCGCGCACGAGCGCCGCGACCCGCTTCCCGTCCTTGAACGACGTGCCTGGCTGCGGATCGATGTCGATGCGCAGCTGATCCGGATGCTCCGTGTCCTGGCGCCGCGACGGCCACGGGTGGAAGTCGACGACCGCGAGGTTCGCCGCCCACACGACCTGGGCGAGCTCCGTCACGCAGAGCTCGTCCGCGTGCCGGCCGGACGGAAACGTGACCCGCGCGGTCTCGACCCACTCCGGCCGCTTCTCCGGGACGCGCTTCTGGTAGATCGCCTCGCCGGCCACGCCGTCGGGGAAGCGGCGGAGCTGGGTCGGTCGCTCGAAGAGCGTCCGCACGATGCCGTCGCCGACCGCGATGTAGTACTCGGCGAGATCGAGCTTCGTCTTCCGGGCCTTCGGGAACAGCACCTTGTCCGGGTTCGTCAGCTTGACGACGCGCTCCCCAACCTCGAGCTCGACGAACGGAGAAGCCATTTCGGCACGCTAGCGGCACGGTGGTACGCTCGCGCTCTCGTTCACCGTCCCTTCCCGGCTCGAGGAGTGGATCTGCGATGCGAAAGGCTCTCGTCGGTCTCGCCGTCCCCGTCCTTCTCACCGCCCTCGCCCTGGCGCTCGCCGCGACTGCAACCGGCAACACGTCCGCCCAAGCGCAGATTCCCGGGTGCGCGAAGGCGAGCCTCGACCTGAAGAACGACGGCCGGCTCACCCTCGGCACCGACAACCCCGCCTTCCCGCCCTGGTGGGGCGGCGGCGAGACACGGAAGCCGTGGAAGGTGTCGAACCCGTACAGCGGCCAGGGCTACGAGTCGGCGGTCGCGTACGCCGTCGCGAGGCGGCTCGGCTTCGCGAAGGGCCAGGTGGACTGGGTCTACACCCCGTTCTCCCAGTCGTACCGCCCGGGCGACAAGCGGTTCGACTTCTACATGGCGCAGGTCTCGTACACGCCCGAGCGTGATCGCGTGGTCGACTTCTCGAACGCGTACTACTACGTGAACCAGGCGCTCGTCGGGCGTGAGGGAACGCAGATCGCCGGCGCGAAGTCGATCGCCGCGCTCAAGCCGTACCGCTTCGGCGCGCAGCTCGGCACGACGAGCTACCAGTACATCGTCCGGCACATCCGCCCCGATTCGAGGCCGCTGGCGTATCGCACGAACGACCTCGCGATCCAGGCACTGAGGAACGGGCAGATCGACGGCATCGTCGTCGACCTGCCGACGGCGTTCTTCGTCACCGCCGTCACGGTCGAAGACGGCGTGATCGTCGGACAGTTCCCGAACCGCGGGTCCCGCGAGCGCTTCGGCATGGTGTTCGAGCAGGGCAACACGCTCCGGCGCTGCGTCAACAGGGCGCTGAACCGGCTGTGGGCGAACGGGACGATCAAGAGCATCCAGAGCACCTGGCTCGCCAAGGTCGGCGGCGCGCCCGTCCTCGGGTAGCGGCTAAACCCTGGAAGGAGACCGCCGCTCCCGGATCTTGAGCTTCGGAACCCCGCGCTCTGGACCGGGGCGCGGGGTCCTGATCGCGCTCGCGAGCACGGTCGTCTTCTTCGCCGTCGTCGCGTTCCTCGTCACGCAATCGTCCGGTTGGGACCGGTTCAAGGCGTACTTCTTCGACTGGGACATCTACCGCGACTCGTTTCCCGAGATCGCGGACGCGTTCCTCATCAACGTGAAGATCTTCCTCATCGCCGAGGCGATCATCCTCGTCACGGCGCTCGGCCTCGCGATCCTCCGCGGCCTCCCGGGACCGGTCTTCTTCCCCGTGCGCGCGCTCGCGATCGTGTACGCGGACCTGTTCCGAGGCATACCGACGATCCTCGTGATCCTCATGCTCGGCGTCGGCATGCCCTCGCTCCAGCTCGAGGGCGTCCCCGACTCGCAGGTGTTCTGGGCGATCGTCTCGCTCGTCCTCGTCTACACCGCCTACGTGTCCGAGGTCTATCGCGCAGGGATCGAGTCGGTGCACCCGAGCCAGGACGCGGCCGCCCGCTCGCTCGGGCTCACCCGCTTCCAGTCGCTCCGCTTCATCGTGGTCCCGCAGGCGGTGCGCCGCGTCATCCCGCCGCTCCTGAACGACTTCATCGGCCTCCAGAAAGACACGGCGCTTGTGAGCGTGCTCGGTGTCGTCGAGGCGCTGAACCAGGCGTCGATCGACGAGGCAGCGACGTTCAACGGGACGCCGTACCTCGTCGCGGCCACGCTGTTCGTGCTCATCACCATCCCGCTCGCGCGCTTCACCGACTGGCTCGTCGCGCGCGACCGCCGCAAGCGGCAGGCCGTCGGGGTGGCGGCGTGACCCCACGCGACCGAGCTGGAGGGGAGGGAGGTGGCCGCGTGACGCGACGGGCACTCGAGATCGACGGCCTGCACAAGTCGTTCGGGAAGCTCGAAGTCCTGCGCGGGATCGACCTCGCGCTCGCCGACCACGAGGTGGTCTGCCTGATCGGCGCCTCCGGGTCCGGGAAGTCGACCCTCCTCAGATGCGTGAACCTCCTCGAGCCGATCGACGCGGGCAGGATCCTCGTGCGCGGGGACGAGATCACGGCCCGCAACGTCGACGAGAACAGCATCCGGCGCGGGATCGGGATCGTCTTCCAGTCCTACAACCTCTTCCCGCACATGTCCGTGCTGCGCAACATCACGCTCGCCCCCCGCAAGGCGCTCGGCCTCTCCGCCGCCGACGCGGACGCGCGGGCGGACGAGCTCCTCGCGCGCTTCGGGCTCTCCGAGAAGCGCAACGACTTTCCCGACCGGCTCTCCGGCGGCCAGCAGCAGCGCGTCGCGATCGTGCGCGCACTCGCGATGCGCCCGCAGCTGATGCTGCTCGACGAGGTGACGAGCGCGCTCGATCCGGAGCTCATCGCGGAGGTGCTCGACGTCATCCGCGAGCTCGCGAACGGCGGCATGACGATGCTCATCGCGACGCACGAGATGAGCTTCGCCCGCGATGTGGCCCATCGCGTCTGCTTCCTGGACGACGGCGTGATCCTCGAGGAGGGGACGCCGGACGAGATCTTCGGCGCGCCTCGCGAGCCGCGGACGCAGCAATTCCTCGAGCGGATCGTGCAGGCAGGCCGTCTGTGATCGGCGAGCGGCGTATCGTTAGAGCGTGATCGAGGAGCCGCAAGTCGACATGACGCTCGAGCCGCTCGACGAGTTCGTCGTCGTGCAGCCGGTGTCCGACGAGACCGAGACCCGGTCCGGGCTCGTGCTTCCCGCGTCCGCGGCCGCAGCCGCGTCGTGCCGTACCGGAATCGTGACGGCGGTCGGGACCGAGGCTGACGGCATCGAGCCCGGGGACAAGGTGCTCTACCCCCGCGAGGCCGGCTACGAGGTGCGGCTCGGCGGGATCGAGGTGAAGGTCCTGAAGCGCGAGGACATCATCGCCCGCATCCACGACTAGCGCCGGTGTAGGTTCCGCGAGCGATGCTGGCAACAGTTCTCGCTTACGAGTTCGGAGAGGGCCTCGCCTTTGCCGCCCTCGCGCTGTGGATCTTCATCTGGCTCCTCGTTGCGTGGAGAGTCGTCCGCCGGCCGGACATCGGTGTCGGCGGCAAGATCCTCTGGATCGTGATCATCCTCGTCGCGCCCCTGCTCGGCCTCTTCGTCTACTTCCTCTGGGACGCGATGAGGACGAAGCCCGCCTGACGCGGGGCTCGTACGGAGAAGGAGGGATTCGAACCCTCGAGGCAGGGATTTTCCCCACCTAACGCCTTAGCAGGGCGCCGCCTTCAGCCACTCGGCCACTTCTCCCAGAGGCGAGGAGGATATCGGACGCACCCGCCGCTCCCCTGAGCGTGGAGTACCCTGCATGCCCTCGGAGGGGTGCCGGAGCGGTCGAACGGGGCGGTCTCGAAAACCGTTAGGCGTGCAAGCGTCTCGAGAGTTCAAATCTCTCCCCCTCCGCCTGTAGGAGCCCGCAATCCCGTGCTGCCAAACGGGTTGCGGGCTCCTCGTCTGAGCTCCCCGAGCGTCCGGGTTCGTCCGTGCTGATCCGCGTTTCTCCCCGGTGGCTGGCACCAGACTGACACCTGCCCGTTCCGGCCATCTAGCCGCGAGGAGCTCGACGGGCAGGCTTCTCGGCCGGGACGACCGCGCTCATCACGCAGTTGCCCTTGCCCTTGGAGCGCTCGTAGTTGAACCCGAGCCGCTCGTACATGGTCCGGGTGGCGTTGTAGAGGAACGATGCCGAGGTCTTCTTGCCCTCGGGCAGGTCGTGCGGGTACGCCTCGACGAGGCCGCCTCCCGCCGCGGCGATCAGCGCCAGCGCGCCCCGTACTGCGACCGCGGCCATTCCCGCGCGCCGGTATCCGCTGTCCACGAACAGGCACGTGATCCGGTAGTCCGGCATCCGGGCGACGCCCTGCTCCCACTCCTTGCGGTGGTGGATGTTCCATAGCTCTGGGACCGTCCCGAACTGGGCCCAGGCGACCGCGACATCACCGTCGAATACCAGCGCGGCGTGCGCACGGCCGGCCTCGACGAGACGCCGCTTGAACTCGCGATGGCCGAGCTCCCTGCGCTCCTCATCGGAATCCGGGTGGCGGTGGAAGTACGTGCACCAGCAACCGCCCCACACACCGTTGTGCCGCTCGGCCAGATCCGCGAACGCATCCCACGTCCGCATGCTCAGGGGTTCGATCCGGTAGCCGTCCACCATCAGGGTGCCCATGCGCAGACGGTATCGCACGGCTTCCGCTCGTCAACGTGGAGACGCTGGACGACCTCGCCGACGTGACCGCACCTACACCCGTCGAGCCCGGGGACCTCGTGGCGAGCGCCGAGCACGTCTACCGCGTCGAGGCCGTGCTCTGGACGCCGCCCGACTCGCGCTGCATCCCGGTCCTGGGCCGTCGCGTCGAACTCACGGTCGTCCCTCGCTAAGGCTCTCCCCGGTCTCCTAACGGCCGCGAGCGTGGCCGGGCCGCGTAGCCGTCCGCGTTAGTCCGCGCTTTCGACGTGTAGGCGGCTAGCCGGGAAGCCACCCCTCCTGATACGAGGTCCATTCGGCCTTCGGAGCCCGCGCATATGCCTCCGCTCGATCGGTCGTCTCCTCTTCGACGCTGGCACCGTGCCGGAGAGCCGTTTCGTCGACCGTGTAAGCGCCCCAGTTCTCGCCCCGCTGGTGCTCGCGCGAGCCGACTGCAAGCACGATGCAGGGCCCGTCTCCAGCGCCGACGATTGTGTGCTCCGTCCCGGGTGGGCAGTGGAAGAAGTCCCACCGGCGCAGCGGCCGCTTCTCACCTTGGACGATGAGAAGCGCCTCGCCGGACAGCACCAGAAAGTCCTCCTGGTCGGCCTCCCAGTGGTACATCCCCATCGTCCCACCCGGCGAGAGCACGCGCAGGAAGATGCCGAATTGCTCGAACTCCGTCTCACCCTCGAACTCGGAGCACGCGGAGCGCTCGTCGCGGACCCAGCGCGCCTCGCGGGCGTTCAGGACGAACCAGCCCTCCCCGGCGGGCGCAAGCCCGTGCTCGGTGCGCTCGAGTGGTGCCTCGGGGACCACCGAGCGATCGTAGCGGCGACTACGTCCGCTGTATGCGAAGGAGTCGTGCTTCGAGCGTGAGCTTGGCGACACGATCGAGCAACAGCGGAACTACGCCGCATGTCAGAGGTCGCCGAAGCATCGAAGTAGCCTGAGCCTCGAATGCCTGCCTGCGCGGCGTCGCTCATCGGCCGCGCCGACCGCCCCTACTGCTCGCCAGGGTGTCGCGGCGCCGCGCGCACCGCGCCCGCGAGCGTGACGCCCATCGATCCCGCCTCGGCGTGATCGCTTCTGACACTCCGAGCGAAACGCACCTCGTCGGGTCATCACGCGCTCGGCCGAGCAGGGCGATTGGAGGGCGGCGGCGTGGCTCGTGCGGCACCTCTACGGGTCGCCGCCTGTCGTCGAGGAACCCGGTTCGTCGGGATGGTGACGACCGGCACGACGCGATCGGTCTCCTACGGAGCCGGCATCGTCGCGACGAGCCGCCTGCCGGCGAGCTCGCCGTTCAGCGTCGCCCTGGCATGCTGCACGCTGGCCGGCGGGCCGAGTTGCGGCTCGGCGGCGGCCGGCGCCTCGCGGGTCGCAGAGATCCCAGCGGCGACCGCGAGGGTCAAGCCCGATGCAGCAGCGATGAGGAGCCGCGGCACGCGGCGATTCTACGCGCGCGCTTCGGCCGGCTGGCAAGTCGCGCACCAGTACGCGGTGCGGTTCGCGTCTCCGAGCCCGCGTGAGCTCAGCGGGGTTCCGCACTGCGGACAGGCGCGGCCGGCCCTCCGGTAGACGGCTCGCGGCGCGCGCGATCCTCCGACCGCCGCTCGCATGTGCTCACGCGCCCACGCGAGTGCCAGCATGAGCTCGTCGTCCGAGACCTCGCCGAGGCGACGCCAGGGCGAGACTCGTGCGTGCCACAGCGCCTCCGCGAGCCACATGTTCCCGATGCCGGCCACGAGCCGCTGGTCGACGAGCGCGTCGCCGACGAGCCGCGACGGATCGGACCGGCGCAGGCGCGCGACGACGAGCTCGACCGCGGTGTCGTCTGCAAGGAGGTCTGGCCCGAGCCTCCCGACCGCTCGCTGCTCGAGCGTGAGCACCGGGCCGTTCCACTGCGTCGCCTCCCACTCGCGGCCACGGAGCACGAGCCACGGGAGCCCGCGCCGCTCGCGCCCGACCGGGTCGAGCCGCCAGCGGCCGTTCATGCGCAGGTGGCTCCGCAGCACGACACCTCCTTCGAAGCGGAGAAGCAGGTGCTTGCCGACGGCCTCCACCCGCTCGAGCACGCGACCGTCCACCGCGGACGCGACCCCCGTCGCCAGGCCACGCGGGTTCGGGCTCGAGGCCTCGACGCGCTCCCCGACGAGCGGCCGGAGCCGGGCCGCCGCACGATGGAGCGCATCTCCCTCGGGCACGGCTCAGGCGGCCAGGGCGCCCTCGAGCTCGAGCAGCGCGCTGAAGATCGCCTCGGAGAAGGTCGGGAACGGCTGGATCGTGTCGAGCAGGACGTCGAGCGGAACCTCCGCGCGAACGGCAAGCGTGAGCTGGCCGAGCCACTCCCCCGCTTCGGGCCCGACCGTGATCGCGCCGACGAGAACCCGCCGCGAGCGGTCCGCTGCGAGCTTCACGAGGCCCGGTCGTTTCGGCCGCTCGTACGTCGTGAGCCTCCCGCCGTCGATCCTGAAGCTCGCGGTCACCACGTCGTCGCCGTCCGTCCGGCCGACGCTCCCGACCTGGGGATCGGTGAACACACCGGCCGGGATGGCGCGGTAGTCGGCGCGGACGTCGAGCCCGGCGATGTCGGCAGCGGCGACACGCGCCTGGTACTTCCCGACATGCGTGAGCAGCGCGACGCCCGCGACGTCGCCGATCGCCCAGACGCCCTCGGCGGCGCGGAGGCGTTCGTCGACGGTTATCCCTTTCTTCGTGAGCTCGAGATCGAGCGCCTCCAGCCCGATGCCCTCGACGTTGGGCGTCCTGCCCGTGGCGAGGAGGATGCGCGAGGCATCGACGGTCTCGCCTCCATCCAGGTGGAGCCTCGCACCGGCATCCGTGGGCTCGACGCGTTCCGCCCGCGTTCCGAGACGGATCTCGATCCCTTCCTCCCCGAGACGCTCTGCGAGCAGCTCCCCCGCCTCGCTGTCGAGCAGCGCGAGGAGATGGTCGTTGCCGTCGACGATGGTGACGCTCGCGCCACAGCGCCGGAAGAACTGCCCGAGCTCGACTCCGACCGGCCCGCCGCCGAGCACGACCAGCGACTCCGGCACCTCGCCCTCCCAGACCGCCTCGTGGTTCGTCCAGTAGCCGACGTCCTCGAGCCCGTCTATCGGCGGAATCAGCGGCGACGAGCCGGTCGCGACGACGAGCGCGTCGTACTCGAGCTCCCGCCCTTCGACCTCGACCCGCCCGGGCCCGGCGATGCGCGCCTCGCCCCGGACGAGAGTCGCGCCCTGATCCCGGAGCCACCCCGCGTGCCACGAGTCGTCCCGGCCGTCCGTCACCTGCTCCCGCCACCAGAACACGCGCTCGAGGTCGAGCTCCCCGGTCACCGCTTCCGCGGCGCCCGGTGCGAGGCGCGCCGCCGCGAGCGCCTCCGTGGGACGCAGGAGCGTCTTCGTCGGGATGCACGCGTAGTACGAGCATTCGCCGCCTGCGAGCCCGTGCTCGACGATCGTGATCTCAGCCTTGGAGTCGAGCCTCCGCAAAGCTCCTACGAAGTGCTCGCCGGTCGAGCCCGCTCCGAGGACGACGACCCGCCGCTTCCGACTCATCTCTCCTCCCTTCGGCTCCCAAGAACGAGAGAGCCCCTCGCGGGGCCTCTCGAGCGGAGAGGGCGGGATTTGAACCCGCGACGCACCTTTCAGCACGTACGCGATTTCCAGTCGCGCTCCTTAGGCCGCTCGGACACCTCTCCAGGCGGCTACAGACTAGCGCTGCTCTTGTCGGAGCTACTCGGCGACGGACGAGACGTACGCCGACACGTCCTGAATCTGCTGCTCGGTCAGCGTGTCGGCGAACGGAGGCATCGCGCCGCCTCCGTTCGTGACCTGCTCCACGGTCTTGTCGTATGACGGCGAGGCGTCGTCGAGGTTCGGTCCGATCGTTCCGGACGTGCCCGCGTCGGCGAGCGTATGGCAGCTCGCGCAGTTCGCGAGGAAGACCTCCTTGCCCGCGGCGGCGTCGCCCTGGCCCCCGGTCGACCCGGTCTCGCCGGTCGTCGTCTCGGTCTCGCCGGTCGTCCCGGTGCCGGTCGTCCCTGTGCCGGTCGTCCCTGGCGGCTGAGGAGTCGTCTCCGCGGGCGGCGGCTCGGTCGGCTGCGGCTCCGTGGGCTCCCCCTCGTGCGCGACGGGCTCGTCGGCCTCGCCGACCTCGGCGAGGAGCAGCACGGCGGTCATCTGGGCCGCGAACAGCGCGACGCAGATGCCGATGAAGACGCCGAGCCGCTTCCCCGGGAAACCCGGCCGGCCGCGCGGGACCACCAGCGCGACGACGAGCGCGAACGCCATGAACAAGAGGGCCACGACGAGCAGCCCGAGCTCGTAGCCGGTCAGCGCCAGCGGCACGCGGCGGACGCTACCACGGGGTCAAATCGTGGGCGACGCTACTGCTCGAGCGGCGCCATGGTCAGCCCGAACGCCTCGAGCTGGCTCCAGTAGAGCTCCGCCTGCTCCTTCTGCCCGGACCATACGATCGCCTGGCCCGTCGAGTGAATCCGGTTCGCGAGGTCCATCCCGCGGTCGTAGGTGACACCCGGGAGGACGCTCGAAAGCGCAAACGCGACACCCTGGAACGTGTTGTGGTCGTCGTTCCGGACGATCACGCGCCATGGTCTCCCGTGCCCGGTTCCGGTGCCGCGCCGGGTGCGCTGCGTCGTCCGTTTCCTGGGGGGCGTGAGGGTCGCGGGCACAGGCATGACGCTACCAAGGCCTCCGCTAACCTAGGCCGCTCCCGGGCGCATAGCTCAGCGGGAGAGCGCTCGCTTCACACGCGAGAGGTCCCTGGTTCGATCCCAGGTGCGCCCATCGGAACCCACGGAGCTATGGGCAGACCCGGATGGTTCCGTGGGTCAGACGTGCCACATACGTCGCACAAGCTCAGGTCGTAGGTACCTCCGTGGGTACCTCGGGATCTCGACTCACGCGAACGCGAACATCGGCGGCTGCGGCTCCTCCTCCTCGTGCGCTTGCGACGCGAGCGAGTGAACCATCGCCGCCGAGGGTCGGGGCGACGATCCCGAGCTCGCGGGCTAGCTGCGGATCGAGGCTCGGGAGCTCGAGGCGGGCGGGCTGGATTAGCCAGCCGCGCCTCTGTGCTCCGTCGTGACTACGGCGTGGAGCGACCACGTGCCGGGTATGCCCTTTAGCTCGTGCTCGCCTCGATCCTCGAACGCAATCCCCGACCCAGCAACTAGATCCTTCACGGTGCTCGATACGAGCACTTGACCCGGTGCGGCCGCAGCAGCGACGCGAGCGCCGATATGCACCGCAAGGCCGGCCATCTTTCCATCGATGAGCTCGCACTCGCCCGTGTGCAGGCCAGCCCGAATGTCGATTCCGAGTTCGGGGACGCCTTCGGCGATTGCGCTGGCGCAGCGCACTGCACGGGCGGGCCCGTCGAAGCTTGCGAAAAACCCGTCCCCGGCCGTGTCGAGTTCGCGTCCGCGAAAGCGGACGAGCTCTTGCCGCACCAGCGCATGATGGCGCTGCACGAGTTCGCGCCAGCCAGCGTCTCCCAGTTCCGCTGCGCGTTCAGTAGAGCCGACGATGTCGGTGAAGAGGAGCGTCGCCAGGACACGATCCGGCTCGGCTGCTTCCCACGCGCCCGCTTCCCATGCCGCGGTCAGAAACCCTCGGAGAAGCGCAAGGGCCTCGCTCTGGTCGACGGCCCAGAGAGGGGGGTCACCTCGTGCCAACTCGACGAGCCGGGCGTGCGCGATCCGCTCGGCCACGTAGCTGCTCGCTTCCACCGTGTGGGCAAGTGGGTCGTCATGCCCCCGCCCGGGAGGATCGATGTGGGTCACGAGCGTCGGCGCTCGGATCGTCGCGAGAGCTTCCCGCACGTCGATGGCGAAGGCCATCTCGTACAGCTTTGTGGCTGTTGTCGGGCTCGCACCGAGGCGCAGGTAGGACGCCATCAATCGCACGAACTCTTCGTCGCCTGCCCTCCCCGGCATGGTTCGCGCGATGACTTGCTCTCTGACTGCCTCGATGCTCCCCCACGAGGCCGCGATAGTCGCTGCAGTGGCCCAGTCTCTCTCGTCTCGGCTGCCCCACGGATAGTCCGATGCCCACCTTCCTCGAACCACCGGATTATTGAGAACGAGCGCGGCCACGCGTTCGGGGTACGTTGCCGCGAACACCGCCGCCATCGCCGCCCCGTCCAACGCACCCATGAGCGCAGCCCGTTCCGAGCCAGCCGCGTCCATCACCGCCCGCACGTCGTCCATTCGCTCCTCGACCGATGGTGCTCCGGGCACGGGATCCGAGATCCCGGTTCCTCGCTTGTCGAAGAGGAGGACGCGGGCGAAGGACGCCAACGTGCCATAGAAATTCTGCCAGCTCTCGAACTCCCAGCCATACTCGATATTCGAAAGGGCGCCGGGGACCACCACGAGGTCGAACCGGCTCTTGCCGAACACCTGATACGCCACGTAGACGTTCCCGCTCCGAGCGTAGTACGTGTCCGGCTTGTCCACGCGAAGAGTGTCCCACGTCAACGGTTCGCGACTTCCGAACCTCCCGCTCAAGGACGCGCGCCAGCTCGTCCACCTGTACGCGGAGCGCGGCTCGCCGAAGTACGAGAAGGCCGTGCTGCGCTGGCTCGGGCGCTACCTGACTGAGAGCTCGCCGAGGCTCCAGGACTTCGTTGAAATGGCTACGGATCTCGCGAGGCGGGAGGCTAGCCAATGCACGTCCCGTCGGTGGGGATCGAGGAGCGCGAGCTCGAGGCGGGCGGGCGGAACTGACCGTACGGCTGAACGGAGAAGGCCCGCCGGAGCGGGCCTTCTCTTCAAGCGTCCGGCTGCTGTCGCGACTAACGAAGCGGCTCGGCCATACGGGTCAGTGACAGTGGAAGAACTCGTTGACCGACCCATCTGGGCGTACGTTGAAATGCTCGACCGTGTGGTTCGTGACCTTCGATCCGTCCGAGCCGACCAGGTTCACGTTGAAAGTGAACGTGCCGTTGACTGTCGTGCCGTTGGCGTTGAAGCCGCCCCAGACCGTGAAGTGACCCGTGTAGCTCGGCAGACTCGGATTCGCCAGCGGCACCGCGACAACTTTGCCGGTCTGCGTGAACGTGCCGTGGAAGCGCCCATCGGCGAACGCCGTCGTATGGTCGACCAGATTGCTGGTGGTCGTGACGGTGTAGAGCGGCCCTCCCTCGCAGGAGGGCAGGACATCGACGAAGGTCTCGACAAGGCCCTTCTGGTGTGTGGTCGTCGTCTCCGGCGGGCCAGCAAGGGCCGGCACCGCGATCACCAACAAGCCCACGGCCGCGATGAGGCCTACGACTAGGCGATAGAGCATGGAATCTCCCCTGGTTTGCGGAAGCGCATTCGCGCTCCCTGTTGGCCGGAAACAAGAAGCTCGCCGCAGAGGGCCTGCCAACCCCGAAGGAGACTTGCGCCGGTAGGCGCGGCACTCTACAGCAGTCAGGGGGGTGTCTACGGTACGTGCATCCGACCGTGAGGTCTTCGAGGCGGGCGGGCGGAGAGAGGGCGACGCTGCGCTGGCTCGAGCGCTACTTGACCGAGGGATCACCGAGGCTCGAGCACTTCGCGGAGATCACGATGTGCTTGGCGAAGCGGGAGACGTAGGTCACGCAACTCGATACTGCGTTGCATCGTCCCACCTCGTCGTTGACGTCTACATGCACTGAATGTAGGTCGTCATGACGACATCGTTCGTGTCCGGGGCGGGACCTACGATCCGGCCGGTGCGCATGGGGGCGAAGCGACCGCCGACGGACTACGAGCTTCTGCTTGCGATCTACCGGAGCACCGCGGCGACTTCGCTCGTACGGACGACACCCGGGTGCTCGTTCCCATCAACATTCCCGCGATTGCCGACGAGCTAGGGGTGGATCTGAATAGCAGAACTGACTTGCGACGTGTGAACTGCCGAGCGCATGATCGCGGATTCGCGATCGCCGGGGACTCGGCGGTCAGTCTTCGGCGCTCGACCCGAATCGCGAGACCACGGTTACGAAGACGAGGGCCGGCGTGGCGAGGATCAGGACGAGGGCGAGTTGGTAGAGGCCCTCAGTCGGCGCGACGAAGCACGCCAGCAGCAGCACTTGATCGGCGATCGCGACCAGCACGAACGGAGCCATCTCGATGATCAACCCACGTCGGGAGAGGTCATGTCGAACCTTCGGCCACCGCGTCCAGGACGTCCCCGACCTGACCTGATGACCGTAGAAGACGACGACGAGGAGTCCAGCGCTCAAAACGCGTATAGCCAGGGACTCGCCGATCAGGTCGGCCAACGGAACGAGTAGGAGCGCGCCGAATAGGGTGGTCAGCCCGTACAGGATGATCGTGTTGACCTGGACCACCTCGTATTCCTCCCAAGCTGCGCCGTGCGGCCGCAGCGCGAGGTAGAGGCCGGCGAACCCGGCGAAGCTCGTGCTGACCGCGGCAATCGCGTAGAAGAAAGCCGGGTTGCTCACGTCACTGAGTCACTGGCGCGGCCGCGCCCTGGGGGTCGCGCCGCGCCTCGGTCTGAGGACGCGGCGCGGTGTACGTCGTGCCTCAGGTCCACCACACCTGGACGTCGTCGAGCACCTTGCGTGCCTCGGCGGGGGTGAGCTCGTGGAGGAACGGCGGCGTGGAGGTCGCGTCGACGAACGCCTGGGAGGCCGGCCCGAGCACGACTGCTGTTCCAGTGGTAATGGCCATCTTCGGGTCACGCCCTCGCTGCCTGCCCGCGTCGCGCCGCCCAGACGGCGGCCTGCTCCATCGCCCACGACAGGGCGTAGTCGGCGATCTCCTCCCAGCCGGTCTGCGAGGGCATGAGGTGCGCGCGGCCCTCGTACTCGACGACCTCGGTGACCGTGCCCTCCGCCTTGTAGTGCTTCGCGTTCGAGCGCTGGATCGACGGGGGCATGAGGTGATCCTCGCTGCCAGAGATGAAGAGCAGCGGCGCCCGGTTGGGGTTCTTGTAGTCCACGTGCGTGTCGTCGGGCCCCGGATGGATGTTCGCGAGCGCACTGCTCCAGAACACGCGCCCCGACGCGGGGATGTGGTAGCGCTCGTAGAGCCTTCGCGCCTCCTCCTCGCTGAACGTGTTCGTGAACACGTAGCGCCATTGCTCGAAGGTGAACCCGACGGCCTTGTGCCGGTTGGCGGGGTTCTTGAGGACGGGGAAGCTCGACCTGATCTGTGACAGCGGCACGCGCTTGACGCCCTCGGTGGGCGCCGAGTTGATCGCGACGCCGGCGGCGCCGTAGCCCCGATCCATCAGCAGCTGCATGAAGACGCCACCGGCCGAATGACCCATCAGGATCGGCGCCGGCTCGATCTGCGAGACGACAGACTCCAGATGCTCGATGACCGCCGGCACCGTGAGGTCCTCGATGGGCGTCGGGTCCGCATTCAGCGCCTCGACCTCCACCTCGAAGCCGGGGTATGCAGGAGTCAGGACGCGGTAGCCGCGGCTCTCGTAGCGAGCCTTCCAGTCCTCCCAGCTTCGCGGCGTCACCCAGAAGCCGTGGATCAGCACAATCGTGTCGGGGGTGGTCGCCTCAGTGCTCATGCGTCGTCCTTTCCGGTCGAGAAGCCAACGAGTTCAGGAACGTCAGCCGTTGAGTTGAGGAATGCGAGCAGGTCGTTGACGGGCTGCTGGTCGGTTTCATGAGACCCTCTTCTGGGTCGCTAGGTGTTGCCCCGCCGTGGACTGGCTGAGCCAGTCCTCGAGGAGGGTCGGGGCGATGCGCGGGTTGTCGCCAGGCGTGAGCGAGTGCTCGTCGAGCTCCGCGCCGAAGTAGCGTGCGTGGACGTCGGCGGTCACTTGCCGCGGGTCGTTCTTCGCCTCGAGCACGCGGCGGGCGAGCTCGTCGAAGCGGAACGCCTCGGGTCCGGCCAGCTCGACGATGCCGTTAACCGGCGCGCTCACCGCGACGTCCGCGAGGGCGGCGGCGACGTCATCGGCGGCCTCGGGTTGAATGAGCACGGGCGGCAGACGAACCGTATCGCCGTCGGTGCTCGAGTCGGCGATGCGGCCGAGGAACTCGAAGAACTGCGTCGCGCGGAGGATCGTGTAGGGGACGGACGCGGCCTTGATCGCCTCCTCCTGGGCGAGCTTCGCACGGAAGTAGCCGCTCTCCTGTAGTCGCTCGGTGCCGACGACGGAGAGCGCCACGTGGTGGCTCACCCCGGCGGCCGTCTCCGCGGCGAGGATGTGGCGCGACGAGGTCTGGAAGAAGTCCATCACCGCCGCATCGTCCCAGGCAGGCGCGTTCGACACGTCGACGACGACCTGGGCGCCCTCGAGCGCCCCTTGCAGTCCCTCCCCTGTGAGCGTGTCGACGCCCGAGTCGGGCGACGCCGGAAGCGGGTCGTGACCCGCCTGGCGCAGCTTCTCGACGAGCTTCGAGCCGATGAGGCCGGTCCCGCCGATGACTACGATCTTCATCTCGCTCCTTTCGTTGTCGGATCCGGCTCGCGCCCCGCTTGGCGTCGGCCGGTGGACATGCGGTGAGGATCGCGCGACCGCGGCTTCCTCGAATCCGCCGACACGCCAGCCTGGGTCGCCAGTCGTGTGCCGAGCCGACCCAGACCTGTCGGATTGGCACGGCGGGGTCCGGGGTGTACCGTCGGCTTCGGGCCGATGGCGATCGCGAATCAGAACACCCTGAGGGGGCGCGACTCGGAATGCGCGACCCTCGACCGCCTACTCGACGCGGTACGCGGTGGCGAAAGCCGCGCTCTCGTACTCAGTGGCGAGCCGGGAGTGGGTAAGACGGCGCTCTTGGAGTACGCGATCGGCGCGGCTCCCGACCTTCGCGTCCTGCGGGCGGACGGGGTCGAGTCGGAGACGGAGCTCGCGTTCGCCTCCCTTCAGCACCTGTGCGCGCCGATGCTCGATCGGCTCGAGCGACTGCCAGGTCCACAGCAAGATGCGCTGCGCGTGGCGTTCGGGCTGAGTGGCGGGCAGGCGCCCGATCGTTTCCTGGTCGGACTTGCGGCGCTCAGCCTGCTGTCGGACATGGCCGAGGAGTGCCCAGTGCTCTGTGCGCTCGACGACGCCCACTGGTTGGACGGGGCGTCAGCCCAGGCACTCGCGTTCGTCGCCCGCCGGTTGCTGGCGGAGCCACTGGCGATCGTGTTCGTGACACGCGAGCCCATCGACGCGCTCAGCGGGCTGCCAGAGCTGGTGCTCGACGGGGTCGGGGACGACGAAGCAGGCGTGTTGCTGGACTCTGCGATCCCGGGACCGCTGGACGAGCGGGTCCGCGAGACGATCCTCGCCGAGACGCGCGGGAACCCCCTCGCGCTTCTGGAACTTCCCCGCGCCTTGACGCCGGCGGAGCTTGCGGGAGGGTTCGCGCTCCCCGGCGCACCGCTGACGGACCGCATCGAGCAGAGCTTCCTGCGGCGCGTTCGGTCGCTCCCGCCCGATTCGCAACGGCTGCTGCTCACGGCGGCGGCGGAGCCGCTCGGCGACGTCACCCTGCTCTGGCGCGCTGCCGATCGACTCGGGGTCGGACCCGACGCAATCTGGCCAGCCGAGGCTGCCGGCCTGATCGAGGTCGGCGCCCGCGTGCGGTTCCGGCATCCGCTGGTGCGCTCGGCGATCTATCGGGCCGCGCCGCCGCCGGACCGGTGGGAGGCACACCGCGCGCTGGCCGACGCGACGGATCCGGAGGCGGATCCCGATCGCCGAGCATGGCATCGCGCCCACGCGGCGTCTGGCTTGGACGAAGCGGTCGCCGGCGAGTTGGAGCGCTCGGCCGACCGGGCGCAGCGTCGCGGCGGCGTCGCGGCCATGGCCGCGTTCCTGGAGCGAGCGGCCGAGCTGACTCCGGATCCCGGACACCGCGGTGCGCGAGCGCTCGCGGCAGCCCAAGCCAAGCTGGACGCGGGCGCGCCGGAAGCGGCGCAGGCGCTGCTCGCGACAGCGGAACTCACACCGCTCGACGAGCTCCAGCGTGCGCGGACGCAGCGGTTGCGAGCGCAGATCGCGTTTGCCCTCAGGCGGGGCAGCGACGCGCCCGCGCTGCTGCTCGACGCCGCCAAGCGCCTGGTCGCCCTCGACCCCGGTCTGGCGCGTGAGACGTGCCTCGAAGCGCTTGCCGCGGCGATCTTCGCCGGCAGCCTCGGCAGCGGTCGGGACGTGCTGCGGGTAGTCCGCGCCACACCCCCAGCGCAGCCCCCAGCGGCGTCCGACCTGCTCCTGAACGGCCTAGCGACGCTGGTCACGCAGGGTTACGCGGCAGCTGTGGCTCCGCTGCGGGCGGCGCTCGAGGCCTTCCGAAGAGACGACGGGGGCAGTCCGGCCAACGACCGCTGGCTCTGGCTGGCGTGCCGCGTCGCGGCGGATCTCTGGGAGCACGAGATCTGGGACGAGCTGGCTACCAGCGGCGTGCGCCGTGCGCGCGAAGCAGGCGCGCTCAGCGTCTTTCCCATGTCGGCCAGCTACCGCGCCGGCGGGCACGTGCACGCCGGGGAGTACGCCGAGGCGTCGGCGCTGCTGGAGGAGGCCTACGCGGTCGCCCAGGCGACCCACACCGCGCTCGCCGTACAGGCCAGGCAGATGGTCGCCGCGTGGCGTGGCAACGAGGCCCAGGCCCTAGAGCTGATCGAAGCGGGCCGTCCGGACGCGTCCGCCAGAGGCCAAGGCATGGCGCTCAGCATGATCGAGTGCGCAAATGCGGTGCTCCTCAACGGCCTCGGCCTCTACGACCAGGCGCTCGCCCCGGCGCAGCGGGCTTGCGCGCAGGATGACCTATCCCTCTACGCCCTGGCGCTGGTCGAGCTCATCGAGGCGGCGGTGCGTGGCAACCGCCCAGACCTCGCCGCCACGGCGCTCGAGCGCCTCAGCGAACGAACACGGGCAAGCGGCACCGACTGGGCCCTCGGGCTCGAGGCCCGCTCGCGCGCGTTGCTGACCGACGGCCCTTTCGCCGAACCTCTCTACCAAGAGGCGGTCGAGCGGCTGACCCACGGCCGCCTCGCCCCTCACCTGGCCCGAGCCCAGCTCGTGTACGGCGAATGGCTGCGTCGCGAGAACCGACGTCTGGACGCGCGCGAGCAACTTCGAGCCGCCCACGACACGTTCAGCCGCATCGGAGCCGAGGGGTTCGCGAAGCGAGCCCGTCGCGAGCTCTCGGCCACCGGCGAGACCGCGCGCAGGCGCAGCGACGACACGCGTGGTGTGCTCACAGCCCAAGAGGCCCAGATCGCACGTCTCGCCCGAGACGGTCTCTCCAACCCCGAGATCGGCGCGCAACTGTTCATCAGCCCGCGAACGGTGCAGTACCACCTGCGCAAGGTCTTCCAGAAGCTCGACATCACCTCGCGCAACCAGCTGGGCCGCATTCCTGCCGGCTACCTCGGGTCTGCGTAGCCGTCTCCGTTCCTGGCCGCCACCCCCGGTACCGGCCCGGGATCAATGGACGACGAAGCCGGGAGCCCCGATCGTGAATCGCAAGCGCTGATACGGCGCGGTGCTCGTTTCGGAGCATTGAAAGCGGGTAGGCGCTCTTTGGTTTCCATCCGAGAGAGAATCAGGCGAGGGGGGTGCCGTGGAAGCGACCGGCGAACATGAGCAACTGAGCTTCGAACGGGACGTTCGTCCGCTGTTCAGGGAAAGAGATCGAGGATCGATGCTCGAGGTCGCCAACTTCGACCTGTGGGCTCGCGAGGATGTCGTCGAGCACTCACAGCCCATCCTCGAGCGACTCGAGAACGGCTCCATGCCCTGCGATCAAGCCTGGCCCGATGAACAGGTGGCGCTCTTTCGCCGATGGGTCGAAGTCGGAATGCCTGCGTAGCGCCCCCACAGCCGAGCAGAAGGGACGGGGCTAGTCTCAACTGGCGTCGGGCGGCTCTACGAACGCGACCCTGTTCCCATCGGGATCGGGGATGCTCACGTGGCGGACGCCGTTCGAGTAGGTCTCGATCGGCTCGTGCTCGATGCCTTGGGCAGCGAGGCGCTCGAGGAGCGCGTCCAGACCGGCGACGGCGAGAGTGATCCGGCCCGCGCCAGCCTGCTCGGCGTTCGGCTCGATGAAAAGGGTGGCGTGCTCGTCGATGTCCCAGAGCACCTCGTCCCCGACGCGAAGGTCTGCGGGGCGGTCGAAGAACCGCGTGTACCAATCGATGCTGGCGTCGAGGTCGGATACCGGGAGACCGGCGATGAGGTGGGTGATCGCGCCCATCAGGAGTTCAGACCGAGTTTCGCGAGCTGACTCATCGCGCCGCACGATCAGACGTCGCGTGCGGCCTTGGATCCCAGGTGCGCCCATCCGGCGACGGGCTGCTTCGAGCACGGACCGACCGCAATCCGATTCCGTCCGAGCGAGGAAGAACGAAGAGACGCGTCCGACACCGGAGGTGCCTCGTTCGGAACGTGCTGGGAGCCGTCGCCTTGGTCGCCCTTACGCTCGTGGCAGGCGTGGGCTGTGGCGGTGACGACGAAGAGGGGGGAGCGATCGAGAGCCCTCTCACCCTCCAGCTCGCCGAGCAGAACGACTCGGGCCAGTCGGGGACGGCGACCTTCACCGCGCTCGACGGCGATCGAACGAGGATCGTCCTCGAGCTCACGAACCCGCCGGCCGTGGCGCAGCCCGCCCACGTTCACGACGGCACGTGCGACGACCTCGGTGATCCCGTCGTGCCACTGACGGCGGTCGAGGCCGGTGCGTCCGAGACCGAGACCGACATGTCGCTCGAGAGCCTCACGGAAGACGATCTCGTGATCCACGCGCACAAGTCGGATGCGGAGTTCGACGTCTCGGTGGCCTGTGCGCCGGTGACGAGCGACTAGGCACCCGTTCGACTGCAAGGGGCGGATAATCGGGCGGTGACGACCGCGCTGAGAACGCCGCTCTGTCAAGCGCTCGGCATCGACGCGCCCGTCTTCTCCGCCGGCATCGGTGGCGGCGCGCGCGCCGAGCTCGTCTCCGCTGTCTCGAACGCCGGCGGCTTCGGCGTGCTCGGGGCGAGTGGGGTGCCACCGGAGCTCCTCGCCCGCGAGGTCGCGCGGACCCGGGAGCGCACCCCGCGGCCGTTCGGGATCAACCTGATCATCGCCGAGGATCCGTCGGCCGACCTCGAGGAGGACAGGCGGTTCTTCGGCGAGCAGATCCGCGCGTCGGCCGCCGAAGGAGCCGCGGCTGTCGTCTTGTTCTGGGGCGATCCCGAACCGCTCGTGACCGTGGCGCACGAGGCAGGCCTCGAGGTGCTGATCCAGGTGGGCTCCGTCGAGGAAGCGCTGGCGGCCGCGTCGGCCGGAGTCGACGCAGTGATCGCTCAGGGCGTCGAGGCGGGCGGGCACGTGCGCGGGACGACGCCGATCTGGGACCTGCTCCCCGCGGCTGTCGAGGCCGTCGCGCCGGTACCGGTGCTCGCGTCGGGCGGGATCGGCGACGGTGCGGGCCTGGCGCGGGCGCTCTCGCTCGGCGCGCAGGGCGTCTCGCTCGGAACGAGATTCGTCGCGAGCGACGAGGCGAATGTCCATCCCGAGTACAAGCGGCGCATCGTCGAGAGCTCGGCGAAGGACACGGTGTACACCACCGATCTCTACGACGTGTGGTGGCCGGACGCGCCGCATCGAACGCTGCGGAACCGAACGCACGCCGAGTGGGAGGCCGCGGGCCGGCCTGCCTCGGGCGAGCGCCCCGGCGAAGGAACGATCGTCGGCACGCGCCGCTCCTATGCCGGTGACGTGGTCGAGTGGCCGCGCTACGCGACCGGGGTGATCACGCCGGACTTCGAGGGCGATCTCGACCTTCCGCCGATGTGGGCGGGCGAGTCGTCCAGCGTCGTGAACGACATCAAGCCGGCGGGCGAGATCGTCGCCGACCTCGTACGCGAGGCAGAGGCCGCGCTCGCGCAGTACGGCTCCGCCGTGCGTTCCCCGCGGAGAACGACGGGGTCGAGCTAGGCGAGCGCCGCGTCGACTTCGCGCGGCGTCCGCGTTGCGACGTCCGCGACCGGGAACCAGAGCGCGTCCTGCCCGAGCGCGGCGCGCGCGACATGTCCCTCCGCAGCGAGCTCGAAGAGCGCGCGTTCGGCCGCTTCCTGGTCCGCCACCGGGTCGGGCCCATCGGCGAGCAGGGCGGCGATCTCCGCGGTGGTGAGCCCGTCGGGAAAGCGCTCGAGCAACGGCAGCGGCGTGTCCGGAGGAGGCTCGCGGCGGAGGCCGGGATCGAGGTTCGCGAGCAGCACGTCGTAGGCGAGGACCGGCTGCCAGCCGCCGGCGACGAGCCGGGTACCGTCGAGCTCGAACACGAGCGAGGGCGCCGTGAAGCGCACCGGCCCGTCCGAGGTCGACGTCTTTCCCTGCGCTTCCGCCGCTGACCCCGCCGCACTTCGAGCCTCGGCGCGGTCCCGCTCGTAGGCCGCAGCGACCTCCGGGTCGTCGAGCCGGGCGACGATGGCGGCGGCGTCGATTCCGGGGAAGCCGTGCAGGGCCTCCCGGATCAGGTCGTCGTCGTCGAGAAGGACCGAGGTCGTGAAGTTCGCGAGCTGGAGGGCGCGCAGCACCCGCCACTCGCTGCCCGGCTCGAGGAGGCGGGCGGCCACGACCGCGCGACACCCGCGCCCCGTCGCCGCAGGCCGCTCCTTCGGCTGGAGGCCGAACGGCATTCCGTAGCGACGCCGGAACGCCATCTGCCCGTGGACGACACGGGCCGGGTCGAACGTCGTCCGCGAGGCCTCGCTCACCTCCTCGCGCAGGCCGATCATCACGAGGCGCCACGAGAGCTGGTCACCGTACCGCCACTCGAGCACGCGGAGAGCGGGATTGGCCGAGTACGCCCACGGGCAGGCCGCGTCGGTGTAGAGGGTGACGTCGATCACGGTCGTGCCCTCGATGGTAGTCACCGGACATCGCCTCACGACGCCCGCGGCCTCGTGCTCCTGGCGTTGCTACCCTCCGCCTGCCCGGCCGCGCTAGGTGGGGAGTCAGCGGTTCCCTGAACCCGAAATCCGCTCCATGCGGGGCCGAACGCCGTCCGAGGGACGGTTCGTCGGGATTGGGTCTGCGCACGTGGCGTTGACAGATCGGGTTCCGCGCACTGGGAGCGTCCGAACCGCGTCAGGTCCGGAAGGAAGCAGCGCTAAGGACTCCCTCTCAGGTGCCGCGGCTCCGCCCGATCCGAGCGAACGACGCAGGTACCTCCGGTGATGCCGATCTCGAAGCCGGAACGCGCAGCCGGGCACTTATCCCTGTCCTCCGCTCCCCGACCTCAACGAGTATCGTCACCGCGGTGACGGCGCTCTACCGGAAGTACCGCCCGCAGACGTTCGACGACGTGGTCGGGCAGGAGGCGGTCGTCCGAACGCTGCGGAACGCGATCGACCAGGACCACGTGCGTCAGGCGTACCTGTTTGCCGGGCCGCGCGGGACCGGGAAGACGTCCATGGCGCGGATCCTTGCGAAGGCCCTCAACTGCGAGAGCTCCGCGGAGCCGACCTCGTCGCCCGACGGCACCTGCTCGACGTGCGTCGCAATCGCCAGTGGCACGTCGCTGGACGTCGTCGAGATGGACGCGGCCTCGCAGCGCGGGATCGACGATATCCGCGAGATCCGCGAGCGCGTCGTCCTCCAGCCCGTGTCCGGCCGGCACAAGGTCTACATCCTCGACGAGGCGCACCAGCTCACCGACGCCGCCTGGAATGCCCTGCTCAAGCTCATCGAGGAGCCTCCACCCCACCTCGTCTTCGTCTTCTGCACGACGGATCTCGGCAAGGTCATCCCGACCGTGCGCTCCCGCTGCCAGACGTTCGTGTTCCAGCGGCCTCGGCTCGCCGAGCTCGTCACGGTGCTCAGGCGAGTCGCCGACGGGGAAGGGATCCAGGCGCCCGACGCGTCGCTCTCGCTGATCGCGAGAAGCGCGCGCGGCGCATTCCGGGATGCGGTCTCGACGCTCGATCAGCTCGCGTCCGCAACGAACGGCGCGATCGACCCGCAGGCCGTGCTGCAGCTGCTGGGCGCGGTGGACGAGGACGCGCTGCTCCGCCTCTGCGACATGGTCGTCGACCGCGACACTGCCGGCGCGCTCGTCTTCATCGAGGAGCTCGCGGAGCAGGGCCAGGATCTCGGCCGGCTCGTCACCGACCTCCTCGAGCACCTGCGGCACCTCCTGCTCGTGCAGCACGTCGGGCACGTCCCGGACTCGCTGCCGGTGACGGAGGAGACGAAGGAGCTTCTGCGCCAGCAGGCGAACCAGCTCCCCGAGCCGACGGTTCTGCGCCTCATCGACCTGCTCGCGGTGGCGCTCGAGGACATGCGGCAGGGTGCAGATCCGCGGTTGCCGCTCGAGCTCGCCATCGTGAAGGTCACGCGGCCGCAAGCCGACCTCTCCCGTGAGTCGCTCGCGCACCGCGTCGAGGTCCTCGAAAGCCGGACGCACGCACCCGCCGCGGCACCGGCTCGCGAGGTCCACGAGCCGGCCCCGGCCACGGCCGCGCCCGAGTCTCCGCCGGAGCCCTCGTCCCCCGACGCCCCGGACCTCGCGCTCGAGCAGGTCGTCGACGCGTGGCAGCGCTCCATCGTCGAGGCAGTGCGCGAGCGCTCGATCCCCGTGGCCAGCCTGCTCGCGGAAGCGACGCCGAAGGAGCTCGCCGACGACACGCTGACGCTCGAGTTCCCCGCCGGCGCGGACTTCCACCGCCGCCAGGTCGGCGAGCCGGGAAACATCGGCGTCCTCCGCGACGCGCTCTACGAGGTGACCGGGCGTCGGCTGACGGTCGTCCTCGAGACCGGCGAGGGCGGCGCCGGCGAGGTGGAGGAGGACGAGCCGATCTCCGAGGACGACTGGATCACGACGCTCAAGGACACATTCGACGCCCGAGAGGTGGAACCGGAACGATGAAGTTCGACATGAACAAGATGCTCCAGGAAGCGCAGCGCATGCAGGCGGAGCTCGCACAGGCGCAGGAGGAGGCGGCGAAGGAGGTCGTCGAGGCCTCGGCCGGCGGCGGCATGGTCGCCGTCAAGGCGAACGGCGCGGGTGAGGTCGTCGAGATCCGCATCGACCCCAAGGCGATCGACCCGGACGACCCCGAGCTTCTCGCCGACATGGTCCTCGCGGCCGTGAACGAGGCGCTCCGCTCGGCGCGCAGCCTCATGGAGTCGAAGATGTCCGGGATCGTCCCGGGCGATCTCGGCGGGCTCGGCGGGCTCCTGCCCGGCTCGTGATCTCGCCTCCGTAGGGCGAGATATATCTCGCCGTACCGCGACGGGCGACGCTGCTCGGCTGGCAGGCCCGTCCGGAATGGACGGTTACGCTCCTGCCGTGCTCAGCCCTGCGGTCGAGAACCTCGTCGTCCAGCTCGCGAAGCTCCCCGGGATCGGGCGCCGCACGGCTCAGCGACTCGCGTTCCACCTGCTCTCCGCGCAACCAGAGGACGCGCTCGAGCTCTCGCGCGCGATCGAGGAGGTCAAGGAGCGCGTCCGCTTCTGTCGCGAGTGCGGGAACCTGACCGAAGAGGAGCTCTGTGAGGTCTGCACCGACGCACGGCGCGACCGCTCCGTGATCTGCGTGGTCGAGCAACCGGTGGACGTCGTCTCGCTCGAGCGGACGCACGAGTACCGCGGGCTCTACCACGTGCTCGGCGGCGCGCTCTCGCCGCTCGACGGCGTCGAGCCGTCCGACCTCCGCATCGGGGGGCTTCTCGGTCGGATCGAGCGCGGCGGGGTGGACGAGGTCGTGCTCGCGACGAACCCGACGATGACCGGTGAGGCGACGGCCGCCTACATCGCCGATCGGCTGCGGGACAAGGTGCGGGTGACGCGGCTCGCGAGCGGGCTTCCCGTGGGCGGCGACCTCGAGTACGCAGACGAGGTCACGCTCGGGCGCGCACTCGCCGGCCGCCGCGATATGTAGCCCCAAAACGTTTTCTGCGCAATTTGCGACTTTCCGGTTGTGCGGGGGTTGCATCCGGAGCCTCGTCCTTCATAGATTGCGCCCACTGAACCGGCGGGCCTTCGGGTCAGCCGGTTCAGTGTTTTTTTGGGCGAAACACGGTTTCCGCCCGGCCCCCTTCCTCAGAGCGCGACAGTGGGATCACGGCTGCGGTCGTGCCGTGCCTTCGTAGGGGCCGGACATGTCCGGCCGCGCGAACTGCGCCATCGCACGGCGTACGGGACTCGGCTCGGTCGCTGCCTAGACTGGCGCGATGCCGGCTTCCGAGTTCGAGGCCGTCCCCGCCGTCGAGTCGGATTCCGCACCGTCACCGGCGGGCATCGTCGTGATGAAGTTCGGCGGCTCGTCCGTGGCCGACACGGAGCGGATCCTCGCGGTTGCACGGCGCCTCGCCGCGGCCCGCGAACGCGGCGTTCGCGTCGTCGGCGTGCTCTCCGCCATGGGCGACACGACCGACGACCTCCTGACGCTCGCGCGCGAGGTCTCGCCTCGGCCGGAGGAGCGCGAGCTCGACATGCTCGTCTCCGTGGGCGAGCGGGTGTCCTGCGCGCTCGCGGCGATGGCGCTCATCGACCTCGGCCATGACGCCGTCTCGCTGACCGGCTCGCAGGCCGGGATCGTGACCGACACCGCGCACGGGAAGGCGAAGATCGTCGAGGTGCGGGCGAAGCGGATCCACGACGCGCTCGAGCGGGGCGCGATCGTGCTGGTCGCGGGGTTCCAGGGAGTGTCCACCGACGCCGAGGTCACGACGCTCGGCCGCGGCGGGTCGGACACGACGGCCGTCGCGCTCGCCTCTGCGCTCGGTGCCGAGGCGTGCGAGATCTACACGGACGTGGACGGCGTCTTCAGCGCCGACCCGCGGGTCGTGCCGGACGCCGGGAAGCTCGACGTCGTGAGCTACGACGAGATGCTCGAGCTCTCGGCCTCGGGCGCGCGGGTGCTCCAGCTACGCTCGGTCGAGTTTGCGAGGAACCACGGAGTCGCGCTGCACGTGCGGTCGTCGTTCACGGACGAAACGGGCACGTGGGTGACGGCGGAGGAATCGGACCGAATGCTCGAGAAGGCGATGATCTCCGGAATCGCGCACACGGTGGACGAGACCGTGTACCGCGTTCGCGGCATCCCCGCGGCGACGCTCTTCTCGGCGCTCGCCACGTCCCAGGTCAACGTCGACACGATCCTCCGGATCGGCGACGAGATCGTCTTCTCCGCGCCGAACGAGGACGGGGACGCGACGTCGCAGGCACTGGAGGCGCTGGGGGCCACGTGGAGCGCAGACGACGAGCTCGGGAAGGTGACGGTGGTCGGCGCGGGAATGAAGAGTCACCCGGGCGTCGCGGCAACCGTCTTCTCGACGCTCGAGGCCAACGGCATCGAGCCGCTCATCGTGTCCACCTCGCCGATCAAGATCACCTGCCACGTCCGGCGAGCCGAGGTCGAGCAGGCGGTCGCCGTCCTGCACCAGGCTTTCGGGCTCGGTGCGTCGTCGCCGACCGGCTCCGAGCCTCGAGGCGTCGCGAGCGGACGTACGGGAGCCGCGTGACCGAGCTGCGGCGAATCGCCGTCGTCGGCGCGACCGGTGCGGTCGGCCGGGTCACGCTCGGTCTCCTCGCCGAGCGCGGGTACACCGACGTGCGCGCGTTCGCGTCCGCCCGCTCGGCCGGCACGACGGTCGACGGCCTCGAGGTCGAGGAAGCGACGCCCGAGAACCTGGCGCGCGGTGATTTCGACGTCTGCCTCTTCTCTGTCGGCACCGAGGCGAGCCGCGTGCTCGTCCCGCCCACCGCAGCGGCCGGCACGCTCTGCGTGGACAAGTCGGCCGCATTCCGGCTCGAGGACGGCATCCCGCTCGTGGTGCCCGAGGTGAACGGCGCGCGAGCGCTCGAGCATCGCGGGATCGTCGCCAACCCGAACTGCTGCTCGATCCCGCTCGCCATGGTGCTCGCGCCACTGCGCGACGTCGCCGGCCTGCGGCGGGTGCGCGTGTCCACGTACCAGTCGGCCTCGGGCGCCGGCGCGCAGGCGCTGGAGCGGCTCCGGGCCGAGCCCGCGGACGAGCACGACCTGAGGATGGACTGGTCGTTCGACGGTTTCGAGATGGACGAGGAGGCGAAGATCCGCGCCGAGACGCGCAAGATCCTGGAGCTGCCGGAGCTCCCGCTCTCGGCGACGTGCGTTCGGGTGCCCGTCCTCGTCGGGCACGCCGAGGCGGTCTGGCTCGAGACGGAGGATGCGCTCTCCGCCGAAGACGCGGAGCGCGTGCTCGGCGCCGCGGACGGCATCCGGCTCGAGGAGCTCCCGTCTCCCGCGCAGGCGACCGGGACCGACGACGTGCTCGTCGGACGTGTGCGCGAGGACACGGCGGTCGAGCACGGGCTCGCTCTCTTCCTCGCGTGCGACAACCTGCGCAAGGGCGCGGCCCTGAACGCGATCCAGATCGCAGAGCTCGCAGCTCCCGCACGGGTCGGTTAACGCCTCGTAAGCAGCCGCTTCTCCCGCGCCGAGGCCCTGCTACCGTCGAGCGCATGGTCGGGCGTCAACGGGGAGACGCACACCGCACGCGCCGCGTGCTCGTCCGTGCGCTCTCGATCGCGAGCGCACTCACGCTCTCGTTCGCCCTCGTGGGGCTCGCCACGGCCGCGAGCGCGAAGGTCGTGAAAGGAACGAAGCGCGCCGATACGCTCGTCGGGACGGCCGGGAAAGACCGTCTTCTCGGGTTCGCCGGCAACGACTGGCTACGCGCGCTCGGGGGGCACGACCTGCTCGACGGAGGAGTCGGCAAGGACGTCGTCTCCGGAGGCCCGGGCAACGACGTCGTGCTCGCACGGGACGGCGTGCGCGACCGCATCTACTGCGGTCTCGGCTCGGACCGTGTCACCGCAGATGCGCTCGACCGGACCGAGCCCGACTGCGAGAGCGTGCTGCGGCCCGATCCCGAGGAGCCGAAGCCGCCGCCGCCATCCGGCCAGCGCGTGGTCGAAGTCGACAGGCCGTGGGTCTGCAGAGGGCCCGTCGATCTCGATCTCGTCAAGGTCACCATGAACGCGGGCGCGACGGGCAGCGATGCGATCCATCTGCGCACGAACTGCAGCGGGACGATTCGGCGCATCGAGATCGATACCTGGACGGGCGACGGCGTGAAGATCAATGCGCCCGCCCCTGCTGCCCACGACCTGACGATCTGGGGCGGCTACATCCGCTGCTACGACCACCCGCCCGGTGCGCACCAGGACGGCGTACAGGCGCTCGGGGGCGAGCGCATCACGTTCCGCAACGTCGAGATCAACTGCAACTCCCAGCCGAACGCTCAGTTCTTCCTGAGCGCCTCGAACGGCGGGATGCCGACCGACGTCGTCTGCGAACGGTGCTTCCTCGGCTCCGGCGCCGCGACGACGCTGCTGATCGGCGAGTCGATCCGCTCCGGCGCGCGCAAATCCCTCCTCTGCAATGGGCGCTTCCGCGTCCTCAGCGTCGCACTGAGCGCTGTCGAGCCGCAGAACAGCGGCAACACCGTGCTGCCGGCAAGCGACTCGCGCTGCTAGACAACCCAAGTGTCAAATTGACACTTGGCGCGTTCGCGCGCGCGGCTACGCCGTATCTGCGGCCGCGGCAGGCTCGCCCAGTCCCTTCTTCCTGATCTTCCCGCTCGCCGTCTTCGGCAGCTCGTCGAGGAAGTGGACGCGCGCCGGGACCATGAAGCCCTCGAGCCGCTCGCGGCAGCTAGCGATGATGTCCCGCTCGCCGAGCTCCGAGCCCTCGTCGAGCGCGACGTACGCGTGGACGGCCTCGCCCAGCAGCTCGTCCGGGACACCGATCACCGCTGCCTCGTGCACGCCGGAGATCGCGTAGAGCGCGTCCTCGACCTCCGCGGGGCTCACCTTCTCGCCGCGTGACTTGATGATGTCGTCGCTCCGCCCGACGAAGTAGAGGAAGCCGTCCTCGTCGATCGTGAAGTGGTCGTGCGTGCAGAGCATGCGCTCGCCCGGCAGCGGCCCCTCGACGAGCATCTCCGCCGTTCGGTCCGGCAGGCGCCAGTACCCGACCATCACGTGCGGGCCGCGCACGTGCAGGACGCCCGTCTCGCCGGGGGACACCCGCTTGCCCTGTTCGTCGAGCACGAGCGTCTCCGTCCCGGGGATGGCCTTCCCGACGGACGTCGGCTTCGTGTCGAGCAGCTCCGGCTCGAGGTAGCTCACGCGCTTGCACTCGGTGAGGCCGTACATGCGGAAGATGAGCGCGTTCGGGAAGATCTCGCGCAGCGGGTCGTGGAAGCTCGGCGGCAGCGCGGCTGCCGTGTTCGTGACCCGCTCGACTTCGGGAAAGCGAAGCGGCTCGCGCTCGTGCATGCCGACGAGGGTCGAGTACACGGTGGGGACGCCCGGGAAGACGGTGACCTTCTCCTCCTCCATCCGCTTCAACACCTGTGCGGGATAGACGAACGAGCGCTCGAGGACGAGCGTCGCGCCCATGCGAATGGCCATGAAGAGCTGGTACAGCCCGTAGTCGAACGCGAGTGGGAGGACGTTCAGGATGCGCTGCTCCGGCCCGAGCCGGAGGTACTCGCAGAGGCTCCCCGCCGTGAAGACCATGTTGGCGTGCGTCACCATCACGCCCTTCGGGTTCCCGGTGCTGCCCGAGGTGTAGATGAGCGCGGCGAGATCGAGCGGGATCGTCCCGGGATCGCGCGGACCGTCGTCGCCGCCCGCGAGCAGGTCTTCGAACGACGCCATCCCGTCGAGGTCCCCGCCGCCGGCCTTGACCGTCGCGCGGATCGACGGCGCCCGTTCTGCAGCACGCCCCGCGACCTTCGCGATCGAGCCCTCGGTGACGACGAACGCGGCCTCGGAGTCGTCCAGGATGTACGCGAGCTTGTCCTCCTTCGTCTGCGGGTTGACGACCACGAAGACGCCGCCCGCGATCGATGTCCCGAAGATGGAGACCACGCACGGGAGCGAGTTGTCCGTGAACACGATGACGCGGTCGCCGCGTTCGAGGCCGAGGCCCTGCAGCGCCGACGCGAAGCGCCGCGCCGAGTCGAGAAGCTCCGCGTACGTGAGCCGCTGCCCGTCGACGACGAGCGCCGTCTTGTCCGGCGTCGCGGCTGCCGCCGCGCTCAGGCTGTCGTGGAGGAGGCGGTTCTCGCGCACTAGCGGGCTCCGGCCGCAAGGTATGCGGGCTCCGGCCCTGGCTCCTGTACCTGGTCGCCGACGACGACCCGCGTGGCCTCGGCAGTCGGCGCCAGCGTCGGGCGCGCGACGAGGCGATCGTGGAGGAGCATCACGGAGAGCGTGCCGACGAGGCCCATCTCGTCGGTCTCCCCCACCCCGGCGGCGCCGGGCGCCTCGCACTTGGAGACGAGGCGGGCGACAGCTTCCGGCTGGAACAGGCCGACGGAGCGCAGGTGGTCGGGAGCGAGGAGCTCGCGGACGTACTCCGGCGCATCCGGGCCGACGAACGCGGACACGATGGGCGCCCGGTAGGGGCGCTTGCGTCGCGAGGAGATCTCCGCCGGCAACAGCGGCTCGGCCGCCTTGCGAAGCAGGTACTTCTCCTCGAGGCCGCGCACCTTCATCGTGTCCGGAAGCGCGGCCGCGAACTCGGCGACCCGGTAGTCGAGGAAGGGGAAGCGGCCCTCGATCGAGTTCCCCATCAGCATCCGGTCGCCCTGCGAGTGCAGGAGGTACGAGTCGAGGAACGTCACGATCTCGAGGTACTGGGCCTTGCCGAGCGACGTCAGCCCGTCGAAGTCGTCGGGCAGGCGCGCCTCGACCCGCGCCGTGCTCTCACCTTCGAGCGCGGCCTGCGCGAGCAGGCCCTCGTCGAGCAAGCGGAGCGCCCGACCCGTGTTCGCGAAGCGCAGCCGGTGGCTGTACAGCGGGTCGTCGACGTCCTCGAGCCCGCGCTTGTAGAAGCCGAAGAGGAACGCACCCGAGCGCTTGAGGTCCTTCCCGATGAACTCGTTCAACCGCGTGAACAGCAGCGGCCTGATCGTCGAGTCGGGCACCTTCGCCCAGAAGCGGCGCACCTTGTTCTCGCGATAGATGTCGTAGCCGCCGAAGAGCTCGTCCGCGCCCTCGCCTGTGATCACGACCTTGAGGCCGGCCTCGCGGACTGCACGGGAGAGCCTGAGGAGCGGCGTCAAGGCCGTGCGCAGCGTCGGCTTCTCCGAGAGCTCGACGGCGCGCGGGAGCAGCTCGGCGATATCGGGCGAATCGACGACGACGCGCGTGAGGTCGGTGCCGAGCTCGCGGACGAACCGATCCTGGTACTCGCTTTCGTCGAAGAGCGGGTCGCGGAAGCCGACGCCGAAGGAGTTGAGCGTTCCGGGATAGAGCTTGCTCGCGAGCGCCGCCGTGACGGACGAGTCGAGGCCGCCGCTCAGGTAGGCGGCGACCGGCACGTCGGCGCGGAGCCGGATCCTCGTCGCGTCGGTGAGGAGCTCGACGAGCTCGGCCTCGAGCTCGTCCTCCGTCTCGGTTCGCGTTTCGCCGACGCGCGGGAAGCGATGGTCCCACCAGCGCCGTTCCTCGATCAGCCCGTCGGGCCCCCAGCGCAGGTAGTGCGCGGGCGCCAGCTCCCGGATGCCCACGAACGCGGAGCGATCCGGGAGGATCGACCAGATCGTGAACGCCTCGACGAGGCCGAGCGGGTCGAGCTCACGGCGCGCAGACGGGTGGCGGAAGAGCGCTTTTGCTTCCGAGCCGAACACGAGGTCGCCGTCGAGTTCGGCCAGGAAGAGCGGCCGCACGCCGAAGCGGTCGCGCGCGAGAAACAGCTCCTGGGTCCGGCGGTCCCAGACCGCGAAGGCGAAATCGCCGTTCAGGCGGTCGAGGCACCCCACGCCCCACTCGTCGTAGGCGTGTGCGATGACCTCCGTGTCGGACGACGTCTCGAAGCGGTGGCCGAGGGCGCGCAGCTCGTCCTGGAGCTCGACGTAGTTGTAGACCTCCCCGTTCTGCATCACCCAGTAGCGCCCGCTCTCGTTCGAGAGCGGCTGGTCGCCACCCTCGAGGTCCACGATCGCGAGCCGGGTGTTCGACATCCCGAATCTGTCGTCGAGATAGAGCCCGACCCCGTCGGGACCACGGTGATGCAGCTCTCCCGCCATGGCGAGGAGAAGTTCCGGCGAGGCGTGGCGCCCCGACCTGGCGTAGATGCCCGCGATCCCGCACACAGTCGCCCCGCCGAAGGATACGCGCGCGACGGTTCGCCTCAAGGCTCGAGGCGCAATGCCGATACCGTGTAGCCCGCTCCCGGCACCTTCGAAGGCAAGAGAGACATGACCGAAACCACATCCATCGAGAGCGACGTCCGTCGCTTCATCACCGACAACTTCCCGCTCGGCGGGAGCGGCGCCGAGCTCGCCGGCAGCGACTCGCTGCTCGAGGTCGGCGTGATCGACTCCGTCGGCGTGCTCGAGCTCATCGAGCACATCGAGTCCACCTATGAGCTCCAGATCCCCGACGCCGACGTGCTGCCGGAGAACCTCGACTCGATCGACGCGATCGCCGGCTACGTCGCGCGCAGGCTCGACGCCGGCGACGGCTCGAATGTGAGTGACTGAGGCGCCGCTCACTGCCGACGCGCTCCACCTCGACGCCGAGGCGGCGCTGGCCGAGGTCGCCGAAACCCTTCCCGAGCTCGTCTTCCGCCGCCTGCGGAAGCGCGGCGCCATCGTCGCCGTCTCCGGTGGTATCGACTCGAGCGTCGCTGCAGCGCTCTGCGTGCGAGCGCTCGGAGCGGAGCGCGTCCTCGCCCTGCTCATGCCGGAGTCGGAGTCGAGTGACGACACGCTCGACCTCAGCAATCTGCTCGTCGAGCACCTGGGCATCGAGTCGGTCGTGGAGGACATCACCCCGATCCTCGACGCAACCGGGTGCTACCGACGGCGTGACGAGGCGATCCGGGCCGTGGTCCCGGAGTTCACCTCCGACTGGAAGGCGAAGCTCGTCCTGCCGAGCGTGCTCGCGAGCGAGCGGCTGCCGGTGTTCTCGATCGTGGTCGAGTCACCGTCCGGGGAGCGCACGCAGGCGCGGCTGACGGCCGAGGCTTACCGCGCGGTCGTCGCGGCCACGAACTTCAAGCAACGCACGCGGAAGATGCTCGAGTACTACCACGCCGATCGCCTCGACTGGGCCGTGATGGGCACGCCGAACCGGCTCGAGTACGACCAGGGCTTCTTCGTCAAGGGCGGGGACGGCCTCGCGGACGTGAAGCCGATCGCGCACCTGTACAAGACGCAGGTCTACCAGCTCGCGGAGGCCCTCGGGATCCCCGAGGAGATCCGCTCGCGGCCTCCCACGACGGACACGTACTCGCTCCCCCAGAGCCAGGAGGAGTTCTACTTCTCGGTCCCGTACCAGGTGCTCGATCTCTGCCTCTACGCGCTCAACAACGGCGTCCCGGCGGCGTCGGTCTCGGGTGCGGCCGGGCTCGGCGAAGACGACGTCGAGCGGGTTTTTCGTGACATCGAGTCGAAGCGGCGCGCGACGACCTACCTGCACGAGCCGCCGCTGCTCCTGGAGCCGGTTCCCGAGCTCCGGCAGTCGTAGCCGGGACCCAGTCGGCGACCGGAAATCAACCGTTTCTCGTACTTGACCCTTTCTCGGGCCGCCAGTACCGTCACAGTAACTGGAGAGCGTTCCCGGACAAGCAAACGCAGCGGGGCCAGCATGGAAAGAGTTGAAGAGCAGACTGAGCGGGCGACGTCCTTGGCCGGCGCCTACGAGAAGCCGGAGATCAAGGACTTCGGTGACCTCTTCGAGCTGACGGCCGGCGGGTCCATTCGTGGTGGGTTCGATCAACTCCACCCGAACAATCCCAAGGCCGTCAAGTGCGTCGTCACCTGCTTTTCGTAGACGACTTACGTTCATAGCCGGCACCGCCGCCCTGGTCGTGCATCCGCACAACGTGCGCGCGACGTGAATCGCAGCATCGCCGGCAACTTCGGGGCAGGGGTGGGTGCGGCTCACCGTGAGGTGGGTCGCGCGCTCGAGCCGGGCTCGGACAGTACCGAGTCCGGCTCGCTCGCTCTTGCGTGGACCGGGAGCACCGTGCCGGCCGGCGCACCGATCGTTCTGCTCTCCGGGCGCCTGCACAACCTGCGCGAGCTCGCAGCCGAGCTCGGCGAGCCCGAGGCCGACGCGGAACGTGTGCTCGCGCTGGGGGTCGCCCACTGGGGCGCCGAGCTTCCCGGCCGCCTGCGCGGCGCTTTCGTACTCGTCGTCTGGGATCGCGGCACGCAGGCCGGGTTCCTCGCGGTCGACCAGCTCGGCGTCGGAGGACTGTTCCTCGCGAAGACACCCGGAGGACTCGCCTTCGCGACCGAGGTGCGTCCTCTCCTTCGACTTCTCCCACGACGACCGGAGCCGGATCCAGACGCCCTCGTCCGCTGGATCGCGGGAGGCGACCTCGCGCCGGATGCGACGCTCTTCCGCGGGATCCGCCGGCTCGAGGGAGGCCATCTCATCCGCCTCGAGAGCGGCGAAGCGCGCACGTTCCAGTACTGGGCGCCGCGCTACGTGCCACCCACGCCGATCAGCCGAGCCGAGGCAGCGGTCGAGCTGCGGTCCGCCCTCACCCGCTCGGTGCAGGGCTGCGTCGGTAAGGGCGGAGTCACGGGCGTGCAGCTGAGCGGCGGTCTGGACTCGTCGATCGTTGCAGCACTCGCGCAGCGGCTCGACCGGCCCGTCGCCGGGCTCACGGCGTACTCGCTCGTCCATCCGGAGCATCCGGAGATCGACGAGTCGGCGCAGATCGACCTCGTCACGCGCTACCTCGACCTTCCCGGCGAACGGCTGCCCGTCCGGAGCCGGAGCGCCCTGACCGCAGCACTCGAATACCAGCTCGAGTGGGAGCTGCCGCCGTCCTCGTCGCTCGTGGCCTTCAACCTCCCCCTGCTGCGCCGCGCCGCGGGCGACGGCGTCGCCGTGCTGCTCGACGGCGAGGGCGGCGACGAGCTCCTGGGCTGCTCCGAGTACCTCGTCGCCGATCGCGTGCGTCGCGGTGATCTGCGCTCCGCCGTCGCGCTCGCGCGACGCCTGCCCGGCGTCGGGACGAGACCGTCACCGGGCCTCCTGTGGGCGGTTCTGCGCGAGTTCGGGCTGAAGGGAGCAGCGCCGCACGCGCTCCACCGGGTGCTACGTAGAGCCCTCGGTGCGCGCCGCTACTCGCCTCCCTGGCTGCGGCCGGCGACTGCAGCGCGGTACCTGGACCTGCACGACGAATGGGCATGGAAGGAGCTCGACGGGCCGCGCTGGTGGAGCTACCTCGCGGATCTCCTCACCGCCGGGCGCGTCCGGCTCGGCGCGTACGACCTGCTCCGCCGACGCGCGTCGGTCGCACGGCTCACGAACACCCATCCCCTGCTCGAGAACCTCGACCTCGTGGAGTTCGTGCTCCGACTGCCACCCGAGCTCGCCCTCGACCCGACGCTCACCCGTCCCCTCGCCCGCGAGGCGGTCGCCGGACTGCTGCCGGAGGAGATCAGGTTGCGGTCCGACAAGGTGGACTTCAGCGGCCTCCTGATCGATGCGCTCGGCGGCCCGGACTGGCGCGTGGTCAACCGGCTCCTGGGCACCGACGACGCTGAGCTGTGGGCATACGTGGAACGAGCGCAGGCGCGGGCGCTGCTCGAGCGCCCGCCCGAGCGCCGCACGACCGAGTGGGCGCGCGTCGTCGCGCGGCTGGCGACGACCGAGAGCTGGCTGCGCTCGCAGGCCGACCCGGAGTTCCCCCGACGCGTGCTGGAGGATGCGTCGAGCGCCAAGCCCTCCTAACGCCGGCGGCTCGCCTCCTCGACCCGGCGATCGTGGCGCGACCTCGTGACGAAGGCATCGCGCACTGCGTGAGGAACACGGGCGAGCTTGTCGCCCCACGTCTCGCCGACGTCGGGCCGAAGGTCCTTGGCGATCTCCAGGCCGAGCACGCGGACACCTCCCCGGGGCCCGAGTGCCGAGAAGCCGGCGAGCCAACGCCCGACGTGGTTCTCGAGCACGGTCCTCTCGCGTACCGCCGGGAGGTTCCGCGCCCACGTGCGCACCGCCCACGGCGCCTTGCCGCCGAAGAGCACGGCGTCCACCGTCTCGACCGTGGTTCGCCACATGCCCTCGACGTTCCAGCGCCTGGCGAGGCGCATGAGCTCTCCCCGGTCGAGATCGCCCATCAGTGCCGCGACATCGACGAGATCGGCAACCCTCGTGAACGGTCCATGCGCCCAGGCGTGCGCCGCGACCGCGAGCGTGTGGTGGTGCGGCTCCAGCGTGAGAACGCCGTCGATCCCGAGCGCCGACGGCACCGCGGCCGCGAGCAGCTCGTCCGTCGGAGAAGCCGCGAGCCAGGTCGGCCAATTGAGGTCCGTGTGCACCTCGACGAGCAGTGGCAGGCCCGGCCACTCGAGTGGAAGCTCGTGCGCCGACTCCGCGTAGAAGATCGGATTCCCCACCTCGAGAAACCCGGCCGCCACGAGCGCGCTCTGCGCCGAGGCCGCGTCGGGAGTGAGCAGATCGACATCGATGTACGGGCGCAGGAGCGGATCCGGATAGCGGAGCGCGACCTCGGGACCCTTGTGCACTACGAGCGGGCCGTCGTAGGCGGCACGGGCGCGCGCGAGCACGTCGGGCAGGACGAGCGAGACGAGCACCGCCAGGCGCTCGGCCTCCATGAGCTCACCCGGCACCTCCATCCCGCGCTCGCGCCAACGCCTGGCGGCGAAGAGGTGAAGCCTGTTCGCCCGGAGCGCGTCCAAGTCGCTCGTGGAGTCGATCAGCCGATCGACGGAGGCCCACAGGTCTGGGGCGGGGACGCGCAAGGCGCCATCCTGACGCAGATTCGTGACCACTAGCCGGACAGCGTCCCTATGCTGTGCCGGCTTCATGAGGCTCTTGCTCCCCCTAGCCAGCCGCCGTCGGATTCCTTGGTGCTTATCCGGCTGAACGATCGAGGCCGGTGAACGTGGCCGTCGCCGACTCCAAGACCACCCCGACGAAGGTCGCTCTCGTCGGAGCGAGCACGACCCGGCTGCGACGCGTGCTGAGCGCCGACGGCCACGACGTCATGGCTGCCGCCCGAGTCGCTGCAGGCCTCACCGCCGGCGCCGCCGCCTCCGCCGACGTCGTCGTCCTCCACGTTCGCGGTAACGCGCCGGATCTCGCGACACAAGTTCGAGCCGTTCGTGAGCTGTCGCCCGACGCCCGTGTCGTCGTGGTGTCGGGGCCGATGAACCTCAGGCAGCTGCGCGTACTCCTCACCGAAGGTGTCGACGCGTTCGTGCTCGAGGACGAAAGCGCGCGGTCTCTGGGCGCCGCCGTCCGGGCGGCCGCAGCCGGGCTGCTCACGTTTCCGGGCGCGCTGCGACAGACGCTGGTGAAGCCCGTGCTCTCGACCCGCGAGAAGCAGGTGCTGGGCCTCGTCGTCCTCGGCCTGACGAACGGTGAGATCGCCCGCAAGCTCCATCTGACCGAGAGCACGGTCAAGAGCCATCTCTCCTCGGCGTTCTCCAAGCTGGGAGCCCGCTCGCGGAGCGAGGCCACGGCGCTGATCCTCGACCCCGCGACGGGCCTGGGCGCAGGCATCCTCACGATCGCCGGCGAGGGGTGACCCGCACCGAGGCCTCAGGGCCCGTCGTCGCCGCACCTTCGCGCGATCCGGGCGAGCGGCTCGTCCTCACGGGCGTGTCGAAGCAGTGGCGGCGAAGCGATCCGCCCGTACTCGACGACGTCGACCTCGAGCTTCCGCGCGGGTCGCTCGCCGTCGTCGTCGGGCGCAACGGCTCGGGCAAGACGACGCTCCTGCGGATCATCGTGGGCATGATCGCGGCCGACTCGGGCACGGTGACGCTCGACGGGTTGACGGCGCGGCGACAGCGCCGGCGCTACGCCCGGCGAGTGGGATTCCTCTCGGCGGCCTCGACAGGCCTTTACGCGCGGTTCACGGTCGAGCAGCACCTGGAGTACTGGACCCGACTCGCGTTGGTCGCACCCGCCGGGCGCCGGCCGGCGATCTCGGCCGCGCTCGCGCGCTTCGAGCTCGAAGACGTCGCGGCGAGGCGCGCCGACCGGATCTCGATGGGCCAGCGGCAGCGGCTGCGGCTCGCGCTGACCGTCGTCCACGGTCCGTCGCTCCTGCTTCTGGACGAGCCGTGGAACAGCCTCGACGGCGACGGCATCGACCTCGTGAACAGGACGATTGCGGAGTTCGCCCGGGAAGGCGGCTCGGCGCTCATGTGCATCCCGACGGGCCACGAGCTCACCGGCCTGCCCGAGCACCGTACGCTCTTCCTCGAAGACGGGCGACTGACCTCGCAGTGAACGCGATTCGCTCCGAGCTCGGCGGCGCCACGGCGATCGTCAAACGCGACTTCGTCATCTTCGCGAGCTACCGCCTTCGCTTCCTGTCCGAGATCGTCGCCGCGACCCTCGGCGTCGCGGTCTTCTACTACGTCTCCCGGCTCGTGACCGGAGGCGGCTTCGCGAGCCCGGACGAGTACTTCGCATTCGCGATCATGGGGCTCGCGGTGCTCGAGGTCCTCACCGCAGGCCTCGTCGTCATGCCCATGGCGCTGCGGCAGGAGCTCGTCGCGGGGACGTTCGAGCGCGCCCTCGTGTCGACGTTCGGGCCGATCCAGTGTCTGATCGCGATGTCGATCTTCCCGTTTCTCTCGGCGGTCGTCGGCGCGATGATCACGATCGGCGTCGCGGCGCTCGTCTTCGGAATGCCCGTCCACTGGTCGACCGTCCCGGCAGCTTTCCCGGCGGCTGTCCTCGGGTTCGTCGCCTTCCTGCCCTTCGCCGTCCTGGTCACCGCAGCGGTGTTCGTCGTGAAGCAGGTCGGAACGGGCGCCGGACTCCTCGTGACGTGCCTCTCCATCGTCGCCGGGGTGCTCTTCCCGGTGGCCCTTCTGCCCGACTGGATCGAGTGGACGTCCGAGGTACAGCCGCTGACCCCCGCGCTCGACCTGCTCCGTCACCTCGTGGTCGGCGCGCCGCTCGACTCCGCGTGGCGGACTGCCGCGCGCCTCGCTGCGTTCGCGCTCGCGCTCCTGCCGGCGTCGATCCTCCTGCTCCGTGCGGCCTTGCGTTACGCGCAGAAGCACGGCACGGTGCTCGAGTACTGATGGCACAGCCCAGCCGACAGCGATCCGATCTCGGCCTCGCGACCGCTCGGGTGCCGGAGCACGTGGTGCACCGGTCGCTCGCGCACGAGACCGTCGTGCTCAATCTGCAGACCGGGCGCTACCACGGTCTCAACCCGACCGCAGGCCGCATGCTGACCGAGCTCGAGACCGGAGCGTCGCTGCACGAGATCGCGACGCGGCTCGGAGCCGTCTACGAGCGCCCGGTCGAGGAACTCGAGGGAGACCTCACCGCGCTCTGCACCGATCTCCTGGAACGCGGCCTGATCGAGCTGATCGACTCGGATGGCGTTCCGTTCGAGAGCGATGCGTCCGGGCAATGACGTCTGAGTCCACGCAGGCGGGCGGCGGGGTGCGCGGCCACGCCTTCGGGATCGACATCGACTCGAGCATCGTCGTCCCGGAGCTGCCCGCCGGGCACGAGCTGGATGGCAATCCACGCGTCACCCTCGAGCGCGCCGATCCGGAGGGGCTGAAGCGCGCCTGGCCGGCCCACGGGGTCGAGCGCGTCCTCGAGCGCGTGCGGCCGAACGGTCGGCCGATGATGGTCGTCGAACGGCACACGGAGCTCGGCTTCCACATCTGGGCGCCCCACTACGGGCGCCATCTCGTCAGCGCGGATGGCGCACACATCCGATCCGCACTCCCGGCAGTGTCGCCGTGGCGCTGGGAGCGCCTTCTCTTCGCGCAGGTGCTCCCACTGGCCGCGGCACTCAGCGGTCGCGAGCTGTTCCATGCGAGCGCGGTCGCGCTCGACGGGGGAGCCGTCGCGTTCGTCGGGCTCACGGGGGCGGGGAAGAGCTCGATCGCAGCGCATCTCGTAGCCGACGGAGCCGGTCTCGTGGCCGACGACGTGCTCGCTCTCGAACGCACTCCGGGCGGGGTGAGCTCCCACCCGGGCAGCGGGCTCGCAGGTGTTGCCCCGCACGAGCTGGCGTCCATGAGCGCTTCGGGTCGAGCTCGCCTCGGCCGACCCGTAGGGAAGGCGGACAAGTCCTACCTGGCCGTGCCGATCGTCGAGCGAGCGCTTCCGCTGCGCGCGCTCTACTTCATCACGCGCACGGACCACGAGAACGTCGAGATTGCGCCCAGCGAGTCGGTTCCGACGCGTCTCCTCGGAAGCAGCTTCATCGCCTACCTGCGCTCGCCCGAGCACCTCGTCGAGCACCTCGAGGTGTGTACGCACATCGCGGCGACGGTGCCGATCCTCGAGCTCTCGGTCCCCCCGACGGCCCGGGCAAGCGACGTCGCGGGTGAGGTCGAGGCACACGCGCGCGAGCTCGCCGGCTCGCGGGGATGACCCCGGACTGGCTCGAGCGCGGCCTCACCCCGCGGGAGAAGGCACGGATGGGCGGCGAGATCGTCGCCGCGTACTCGCGGGCACGGTGGCTGCTGTGGCGCACCGACCTGCCGACGACGATCGCCTCACTCCGTGCCGGAGCTAGCGAGCCGGCGGCAGGCCCGGCGGAGGCTCGGCGCACCGGCGTGCGGCTCGGCCGCGCGGTCGGCATGACGCTTTGCCATCTGCCGTTCGACTCGCGCTGCCTCATGCGCTCGCTCGTGCTCACCCGGCTCCTCGCCCGGCGCGGGATCGACTCCTCGTTCGTGATCGCCGTGAGCTCCGACTCGGAGTTCGTCGCCCATGCGTGGGTCGAGCGCGAGGGCGTGCCGCTGCTCGAGCCGGCGGAGGACCGCTTCTCGCGCATCGTCGAGCTCTAGGTCGTGCGCGTCCGCCGGTGTTCCGCGATGAAGCCCTGGAGCTCGGCGACGAGCAGCCGGCTGGGGCCGAGGTCGTGCTCCGATGTCTCCGACGCGGTCTCGAGCGCGTGCGGGAGGTCCTGAGGATCCTCGACCAGCGTGACGAGACCGCTCTCGTTCAGCCGCCGGCCGAGCTCGAGCTGATGGTCGTCGACCGCCTCGCCGTAGCGGCGCAGGCGTGGGACGACGACCGGCCGCTTGCCGTTGGCCAGAGCGGTCATGATCGAGCCGACGCCGGCGTGCATGACGACGACGCGTGCGCGCCGGATCGCAGCCACGAGGTCGTCGAACGGCAGGAAGTCCACGCACGTCGCACCCGCAGGGCGGAGGAGCGACGCACCGTGCTGCAGCAGTACCTCCTCTGCCTCACCGACACGGTCGCCGCCGCCAGGCGCGTCGAACACGCCGACGAGCCGGTCGAACGGCGCCTCGTTGGTGCCCACCGTGACGAGGATCATCCGCGCGTGAAGACGTTGCCCAGGTAGCGGGCACGCGGGACGGCCCGCACGAACTCCGGCCACTGGCCGTAGACGCGGGACGCTACCGGCCGGATGAGGCGACACGAAAGTGACGGGCCCTCGATCCGCGTGAAGCTCTCGACGTAGACGACGCGGGCGCCACGCAAGCGACCCACCCACGCAAACGGGACGGCGACGCCGGCGCCGGTCGTCAGCACGACGGCGGGTCTCGCGCTCCCCATGACCCGCCACGCGAGGGCGAGATTCCGAAGCGTGTTCCGCGCCGCTGTGAGACCGAACGTGCGGTTCGTTGGACCGAACGCATAGAGGACGTCCTCACCGCGCAGGAGCGAGCGGGCGTCGCTCTTGTCGAACGTGACCCAGATGCGGCGCTCCTGCTCGTACGCCTCGCGGAGCGCAAGCAGCTGGAGGAGGTGACCGCCGGTCGAGCAGACGAGCAGCACGTCGACAGGGGCGAGGCGACTCTCGGCCATCGCTGCATCGTCGCCGGGTCCGGTCGGAATGTCTACCGCAAACCGCCCGCGAACTTGGTGCAGCAAGAAATCCCTGCATATCAGGGGGTTCCCGGATCGGAAATCCGCTGGTACCCTCAGAGCAGGGGTGGGTACCAGCGCACGTAAGCCTGCGGCACCACGCGGCCCGCTCCAACGCGGTCGCTGGCTGCTGCTTGCAAGCGCAGTGTTCGCGGTCGTTGCAGTGCTCAGCGCGAGCGGCCGTGTTCCGGGTGTGAGCTCGAACTCGTCGCCGGTCGGCGGCAGCGGCACGTTTCGTGGCGAGCAGATGCTCGGGACGCGCGGACACGACATCATCCACGGCTCGGCGGCGGGGGACATCGTGTTCACGTTCGGCGGCGACGACCGCGCGTACGGAGGCGACGGCGGCGACCTCATCGACCCCGGGAACGGCGAGGACGCTGTGAGCGCCGGCCCTGCGAACGACCGCATCCGCGCCTACGACCTGAGCCGCGATGTGATCAGGTGCGGCTCCGGCGACGACATCGTGTTCGTCGACCACCTCGACCTCACGCTCGACTGCGAGGAGTCGGTGCAGGGCCGCGATCGTTCCGCCCCGGCGACTCCGGACCCGCCGACCATGTCCGAGGTGCTCGCCGATGGCACCCCGAAGGCGGCGCCGCTCGTACGAGGCGCGGTCACGCTCGTCGACGAGACGTGGTCGTGCAACGGCCCGGTCGACGTGGAACTCGTCCAGGTCCGGGTCAGCAGCAAGGCGACGGGCATCGACGCCGTTTCGCTCGGGCATCACTGCTCCGGACGCATCGGCCGGATCGAGGTCGACACGTGGTCCGGCGACGGAATCAAGGTCCAGAACTCGGGCCCGGTCGCGCACGACCTCGTCGTCGAGTCGGGCGTCGTTCGCTGCCACGCCGCGAGCGACGGGTACCACCAGGACGGCATCCAGGTCATGGGCGGCGAACGGCTCACCTTCCGGAAACTCAACGTTCAGTGCGGCGGGCCGGGCGTGAACGCGGCGCTCTTCATCGCGCAGGGAGGAACAGGCGGCTCGCGTCCGATCGACGTCGTCTTCGAGAACGGCATCCTCGGGCCCGGCGCGGCGCAGACGATCCTCCTCGCGGACTCGGTGCGCTCGGGCGCCCGGGGCACCGTGATCTGCGACGGTCGCCACACCGACTCTCGCGTCCATCCCTCGGCAGAAGACCCGGTCCTGGCGCGCAACCGGATGCGCGGGCCAAACTCGCCCCGATGCCAAACACAATGACAACACACTTTGGTAGACGCAGCACCGCGGAGCGCCTATAACTATGGGTCGAACGCTAGGGGCCAAGGGGGATTCACCGGAGCCGTCGAGGCAGTACTCTCGGCGGCGACGTATTGCCGGAGCCAAAACGGGGGAGAGGTTGAAGTGGGCGGACTTTTGACGCATAGTCGTGTGAGCGCGTGATGATCGAATCTGCGGCGGATCGACTCAGAGGACACGGAACCGTGAGCGCTGCACTCGTGCGCTTCTGGTGGGTGGTCGCCATCGGCGCCGTTGTCGGTATCGGGCTCGCGCTCTCGATGGTCTACCAGCTCCCGAGCTTCACGCCACGCGACCAGCCCGTGTACACGTCGGCGGCGCGGCTCTTCGTCACGAGCTCCCAGGGCCAGTACATCCGCCTGAGCGTCCCGCGCACCGTCGAGTCCACGGCGGACACCGGGGCGCCGAACGCCGGCCGGGCTGACTCGGCCGGGAGCGGCCCCGCCGTCATCCAGGAGTCGCCGAACGTGGCGCCGCTTCTCGCCGCCGCGAACCTCTATCCGCTGCTCATCGAGTCGGACCAGGTCGCCCGGCAGCGGGAGAAGATGTTCGGCCAGCTGCCCGGCACGGTGCAGGCGCAGGCGGTCTCGGCCGTCAGCACGCCGTCTCGGTACTCGCCGGCCCAGCTGCCGGTCATCGACATCCTCGCCTCGGCGGGCTCGGAGCAGAAAGCCGTGACGCTCGCAGAGTCCACGGCGACGGCGTTCGACCGCTATATCAGGCTCGAGCAGAACCGCGCAGGCATCTCGCAGGAGGAGCGGATCCTCATCCAGGTGCTCCAGGCGCCGCGCGGCGCGTTTGCGACCGGTGGGGCGTCGTACGGCATCCCGGTGCTCGTGACGCTGGCCTTGATGGCCGCCTTCGGCCTGCTCGCCGTCGCGCTCGATCAGCTCTTCCCGCCCACCGTGCGGGTGTCTCAGCTGCGGTCTGAGACGAGCTGAGCGGAGCTCCGTTGGACAACACCCTGGAGCTCGGGCCCCGCGCGGTACGTCCGCGCGCGCTCCCGATCGCCGCGCTCGTCGGCGGCGGCTTCCTCGCGCTCGCGGCCGGCGCGGTCGCGGGCGGCAGCGGCGTCGCCATCGGCGCAGCCGTGTTCCTCCTGTCCACGGTGCTCGCGTTCGGCCAGACGGTCTGGCCGGTCGTCACCTGGCCGAACGCGCTCCTCGTTTTCATCTCGGTGCTCTGGTTCGTGCCGATCAAGCTCTACAGCCTCCCGGTCAGCCTCCCGTTCGAGCTCGAGCTCTACCGCGTGCTGCTCGTCGTGCTCGTCCTGGCCTTCGTCGTCAACTCGCTGACGACGAAGCGTCCGATCGAAGCCTTCAGCGCCAGCAAGCCTCTCTTCGTGCTCGCCGCCGTCGCGCTGACCTCGCAGATCGTCAACGCCTCGGACATCGACATCGCCGGGAGCGAGGGGCAGTCGCTCAAGTCCCTGTCGCTCTTCCTGAGCTTCATCATCGTCTTCCTGCTCTTCGCGTCGGTGCTCGACTCCTTCCGGGAGGTCGAGCTGGTCACCGCCGCGCTCGTGATCGGTGCTGTCGTCGTTGCGATCGCCGCGCTCTACGAGGGCCAGCGACAGTACAACCTCTTCGACCATCTCGGCGACTGGATCCCGCTCTTCGAGAAGAACGAGCGCGAGGTGCTCGAGCTCCGAGGTGGACGCCTGCGCGTGCACGCGTCCGCCCAGCATCCGATCGCCTTCGGAGCAGCTCTGATAATGATCCTGCCGTTCGTCGTCTACTTCGCGGCGCAGGCGCGCACGCGACTCGCGAGGGGGTGGTGGGTCGCCTGCATGCTCCTGATCGCCGCCGCCGCCACCGCGACGATCTCGCGAACCACCGTCATCATGGGCGTCGTCATGGCGATCGCGGCCTTCTCGGTCCGGCGCCAGGCCGTCGTGAAGCTCCTACCGCTGCTCCTCGTGCTGCCGCTGTTCGTGCACTCGGCGGCACCGGGAGCGATCGGTGGACTGCTCAACTCGTTCGGCTCACAGGAGGGGACGACCCTGATCGGCTCGCTGAACTCCCGGGCAGGCGAGTCGGGCTCCGGTCGGCTGGCCGACGTCGAGCCGGCGCTCGACCTGTGGGCGCAGTCGCCGCTCGTAGGGCTCGGGCTCGACAACCCGAACATCGTGACGGCCGGTGCGCGCACGAGTGCCACCGGGGCCGGCCAGATTGCAGCCGTGCCGCTGATCTTCGACAACCAGTACCTGCTCAGTCTCGTCTCGTTCGGCCTGATCGGCCTCCTGGCGCTCATCTGGTTCGTCTGGGGGACCGCGCGAAGGCTGTTACGGGCTGCCAAGCGAACGGCCGGGCAGCAGGCGGACTACATCGCCGCCTGCGGAATCGCGTGTGCCGGGTACGGCGCGGGGATGATCTTCTACGACTCGCTCGCCTTCGTCCAGGTGACGCTCCTGCTCTTCATCTTCGCCGCCCTCGGGCTCAAGACGCTCTCATTCCGCGGAGAGCAGCAGATCGCGCCCAGCAACTAGCCGGCGCCGGTCGACCCAACGGCCCGAGGCACGCCGTCGCGATACCCCGCGAGCCACTGGCCGCGCGCCCGCCAGACGTCGCGCCAGGCGGCCCCTCTCGCACCGCGCGTCTGCGAGCCGCCGCCGAGGAGCGCGCGCACGCCCACGCCGACCCAGAGGAGCATGAGGCCGACGGGACGCCGAACCGGGCCGAAGTGCTTCCGCACCAGCTCGGCCTTGCTCTGGTAGACGAGGACGAGCTTGTCGGAACGCGTCTCCGAGGAGACGCCGATCTCGTGGGTGATGACGGCGTCCGGAGTGATGATCGGCCGGTAGCCGAGCCGTGCTGCCCGCAGGGCGAGATCGGCGTCCTCCCCGTACATGAAGAATCGCGCGTCGAAGCCTCCGAGCTCGAGCCAGACGCGTCGCTCGGCGAGCAGGAGACAGCCGGTGACGATGTCCACCTCGCGGACGCTGTCGCGCTGCCAGCGGCCGAGCGACTCGGGGTCGAACAGCGGCGACTGCTTGAAGACCGTGGACAGCATCGTGGCGAAGCAGGTCAGGCTCCAGACGGTGGGCCGGCCCCAGCACGACCCGGGATTCACGGATCCGTCGGGATCGAGCGTGCGGCCGCCGTAGATCCCGTGCTGCGGGCGCTCGCGGGCGAAGCCCACGAGGCGCTCGATCGCACCTGGATGCACGACGGTGTCCGGGTTCAGGAGGAGCACGAACTCGCCGGCAGCTTCCTCCGCGGCGCGATTCACGCCCGCCGCAAACCCGACGTTTTCGTCGAGCGCCACGACGCGCACCTCGGGAAACTCGGCCGCCACCATCTCGACCGTGCCGTCGTTCGACGCGTTGTCGAGGACGACGACCTCGAAGCTCGCCTCGGTGGTCGCGCGATAGAGCGATGCGAGGCACTCCCGCGCTTCGTCACGACAGCGGTACGTGACGATGACGACCGAGACGTCGATCGGCGCGGAGCTCATCGGGCGCGGGCTCGGCGATGCACCGCGTGAGCGTAACGTCCCACTGCCGTCCCGCATTGGCCGGGAGACGCGCGAGCCGTCCACGCGGCCGTGTTTTGGCGCTGGTCCGCAATTTCGGCGTTTTCTGAAAAGAGACTGTAAGCATCCGTAAGTGCCCTCTGGACCCGCTGCTAGGTTCCGCACCTTCCGCTTGACGGCGATGAGAGAGGTGACTGCGGATGCACCGAGTCTGCCGCGGAAGAGGCGTTGCCAGGACTTTGAGCGCGTACGGAGTCGTGGTCGCGTTCGCGGCGCTGGTCTCCGCCGCCGGCGCTTCGCCGTCGGCCAAGAGCGACCGTGTGCTCACGGGCACGGGCAAGGCCGACGTCCTCAACGGAGGCTCCGCAGCCGACACGATCTACGGCCGCGACGGCAACGATCGGCTCGACGGAAACGGTGGCAACGACACGGTGTACGGCGGCCACGGGCGTGACACGCTCGTCGGCGGCGCCGGGAACGACGCGATCTTCGCCAGGGACGGCGAACGCGACTCGATCGCGTGCGGCCCGGGGCGGGACACGGCGACCGTCGACGCACAGGACGCCGCGGCAGGCTGCGAGCAGGTCACGCGTGCGAACGGTCCTTCGGCGCCTGCGCCGCCCTCTCGCGGCGGTGGCGGAGGCCACGGACGAATCATCCGCGGCACGCCCCGCAACGACGTTCTCGTCGGCGGCCCGAGAAACGACCGGATCTACGGCCTCGGAGGGAACGATCGCATCGTCGGCAAGGGCGGCAACGACGTCCTCGTCGGAGGGACGGGTCAGGACTCGATCGAGGGCGGCGCCGGCGCAGACGGCATCGATGCCGCCGACCGAGCGCGCGACCGCGTCGACTGCGGGCCAGGTCGCGACCGCGTCGTGTCGGATCGCATCGACGCGTTGGCAGGCTGCGAGACGAGCTCGTCATCGCCTCCTCCGCCCGCGGCTCCGCCGCCGCCCACCCCGCCGCCGCCCTCACCGCCTCCACCTCCACCGCCTCCACCCCCGCCCCCGGCACCGCCGCCGCCCTCACCTCCGCCTCCACCGGCGGGATCGGTCGTCCTCGTCGACCGGGCGTACGAGTGCAACGGCCCGGTCAACCTGAACCTCGTCAAGGTGACGATCAACCCGCGCTCGGCGGGGCTCGATGCGGTCGTCCTCGGGGAGAACTGCTCGGGCCGGATCGGCCGTATCGAGGTCGACACGTGGTCGGGCGACGGGATCAAGGTGCAGAACTCGGCGCCCGTCGCGCACGACGTCGCGATCGAGTCCGGCTACGTCCGCTGCCACTCGCGGAGCGGCGGTTACCACCAGGACGGCATCCAGGTCATGGGCGGGTCGCGGATCGCGTTCCGCAATCTGGCTGTCTTCTGTGGAGGAACCGGGGTCAACGCGGCGCTCTTCATCGCCCGCGGCGGCTCGGGGGGATCCACGCCGACGGACATCGTCTTCGAGAACGGCCGGCTCGGCCCGAACGCGGCCCACACGATTCTGCTCGCCACGTCCGTGCGCTCCGGCGTGCGCGGCACCGTGATCTGCCCGGCCCGGGCGGTCGAGTTCGAGATCCAGTCGAGCGCTTCGAGCCCGATCAACTCGGGCAACACGCTTGCCCCCGCAAGCGACTCGCGCTGCTCCCCCTAGCAACGCGAGGCCCCTGAGGAGCCCCGGCGCGTGCCGGGGCTCCTTCCCCCGTTGAGCCCGCGGCGTGCGCTCGCCCGATCGAGGGAAAGCCGGCCCCGCCCCCCGTTCGGGGGAGTGTGGGCCCGGGGTCACTTCCGATGGACAGGGATGCCGCACCTCTCCCCGCCGTCTCCCAGTGAGGTCACCTATGGGTCGCCACCCTGCCGTTAGCCGCATTCGAGATCACGTACGTTCGTCACAGCTGGGCCCCCGGCTCGCCACGGCCGCCCTGGTGCTCGTCGCCCTGGCGTTTGCCTCCACGAGCCCGTTCGGCGCAGGATCGCCCTCCGCGGCGCCTGCACCACCCACGCTCCGCTCTGCGAGCACGGGACAGAACGCAGCTGCAACCGCATCGCTCACGGTCGCCAAGCCGGCCGGCGTCGCGAGCGGGGACGTGCTCGTCGCATCCGTCGCGGCTCGGCTGGGCTCCGGCTCACCTCTCGACCAGCCGGCGGGCTGGTCGCTGGTCCGCCGCGACGACTGCTCCGGGCCGCAGAAGACGGACCTCGCGCAGGCGTTCTACTACAAGGTCGCCGGCGGCTCCGAGCCCGCCTCCTACACCTTCGGCTTCTCCGGCGCCACGGCCGCGGCTGGGTCGGTGCTCGCCTTCACGGGCGTCGACACCGCAAACCCGCTCGACGGGCACGGCGGCCGGTTCACACGCAACTCGGTCTACCTCCACGGGCCGTCCCTGACCCCCTCGGGCGAGGGGCGCCGGCTCGTCGGCTCGTTCGCGCACAGCGGCAGCCAGAGCGTCGCCGTGCCGTCGGGCATGACCGGACGCGGTGCCTCGGCCGTCACGTCGGACCCGACCGCGTCCCTCACGGTCGCCGACGAGGCGCTCGCCGGCGCGGGCGAGACCGGGAACAAGACTGCCCGCGCACAGGCATCCGAGAGCTGCAACGTCGCGGGCGTCGTTCTCCTACGCCCGGGCGGTGGATCGACGAATCCGCCTCCGCCTCCTCCGCCTCCGCCTCCGCCGCCTCCGCCGTCGCCCCCGCCGCCTTCTCCGCCTCCGCCTTCGCCCCCGCCTCCCCCTTCGCCTCCGCCGCCGTCGCCTCCGCCGCCGTCGCCTCCGCCGCCGTCTCCGCCTCCGCCCTCGCCACCCCCGCCATCCCCGCCTCCGCCGTCCCCACCCCCGCCATCGCCACCACCGCCGTCCCCGCCTCCGCCCTCACCTCCGCCTCCGCCTCCGAGTGGTGGGACGGTCGTGACCAACACGCAGTGGCGCTGCACGGGCCCCGTGAACCTCGATCTGGTCAAGATCACGATGAACGACGGCTCGCGTGACGCACTGGTACTCGCACCAGGGTGCACGGGTGTCATCCGCCGGATCGAGGTCGAGGGTCGCATGGCCGACGGGATCAAGGTCCAGAACTCGTCGGCGAACGCGGCCCACGACCTGCAGATCCTCGGTGGCTACGTCGCCTGCGGGCCGGCCGCGGCCGGCGTCCACCAGGACGGCATGCAGGCCATGGGCGGACGCAACATCCTGTTCCGCAACCTCGTGATCGACTGCCTCGGCGGCGGCGGCGGGAACTACTTCCCGGCCCGCGGTGGATCAGGGGCGACGACGCCGACGAACGTCGTCTGCGATCACTGCGCCTTCGGCCCGAGGCATCCGAACAACGTCCAGATCCAGACGTCGAACACCTCGGGCATCCGCAACTCGCTCGTCTGTCGTCCGAATGAGCGGACGCGAGGCGATCACGATCGGGTCCAGCGCGAGCAGCCCGGTCAACCAGAACAACCAGGTGGTCGCGAGCACCGACGCTCGTTGCGCGACGCTGGCGGCCCTGCGGAACTGGGCCTCCGGCTAGCGATCCTGAAACACCGAGCGAGCGCTGGAGCGGCCTGAGCCGCTTCAGCGCTCGACCGGGAGCGAGAGCGGCGTCCGGGCCACGAACGCGCGCTCGACGAGCGGCACCACGACGTCGAGCACCTCGTCCTGGTCGGCCGGCGCGAGAATGTCGAACGTCGACAGCGGGCCCCACGGCAGCATCCGGAGCTCGAAGTTGTCGCGCCGCTCGTTCGGGAGACCCGCGAGCGCCGCATCCAGGACCTCCTGCACGCGCCGCGTGTAGTGGTCGTCGAACGGCGGGGTGCCGTAGAGGAACGCGATCGTCGCACGATCGAGGTGCTCGAACGCGCCGACGACCGTCGGGGCCGGCTTGCGCGCTCGTCCCGCACGGCGCAAAGGCCCGGCGATCCTACGCAGCACGCGGTTCGAGCGGACGAGCGACTTGAGCCCTTCGCCGCCGACCCGGCGACCGGCGCTCGCGACCCCTCCATGCTGGAGGACCGGCGGCGCCAGACAGATGGCCGCCCGGCACGAAGGCTCCGACACGAGGCTGAGCGCGACCCGCGTCCCGTAGCAGGTCCCGACGGCCGCAAAGCTGTCGACGCCGACAGCCTCCATCGTGGCCGCGAGGACCGCCCGGGCCTGCTCCGAGGCCTCACCGACATCCGACAGCGTCCACGCCGGAACCGCTCCGGGGCTGTCGCCGACGCCACCGTAGTCGAGCCGGACCGATGCGAGCCCGAGCTCGGCGACGCGCTCGGCGAGCCGGGCGCAGAACGTGGAGCCGACGAGGTTGTGGCGGCCCGTCCCCGCCAGCGAGATCACGACTCCATCCGGGTCGCGATCCGGCACGGTCACGATCGCGGCCACGTAGCCGCCGTCCCATTCGGCGAAGATCGGGAACTGCGTCACGCCGCCTCCTCCCCGAGGGAACGGCCGAGCTCCTTCGTCGCCCACGACGCGGCCAGCGCCGAGATCCGCTGATCCAGCTCGAGCCTGGTGTCGATCCGGACCTGGACCGGCGTTGCGGTAGTAGTACTCGCCGAACGGCGCCGGGAGCGGATCCTCGAATGTCTCCAGCGTGACGCGTCCGTCGAGCGTCTCCAGCTTCGTCGCGAGCTTGCGCAGGCCCGGTGCCACCGCTCCGGAGGCGGAGATCCCCACGAGCAGCGAGCTGCCGCGGAACGACTCGAGATCGCGCTCGAGATCGATCGCCGAGATGAGGTCGAACTGGTCCTGTGAGAGGCGAAGGCCGCGGATCGTCGTCGAGCCGTTCGCCGCGAGGTCGTCGAGGGGACGGCTCGCCGGCCCGGCCTCGTCGAGCTCGCCTGGCTCCGTCGGCTCTGCGCCCTCCTCGGCCGAGGCCATCAGCTCGGCGATCGCCTGCCGCCGAACGGTCTCGCGGACATAGCGCTTCCCCCGCGTGACCGGCTCGACGAGCGCGAGGGCCGCCGAGCCGAGGCGGTCGGCGAGGAGCGCCGCGACCGTTCCGCCGAAGAGCATCCCGGCGAGGCCGATCGTCGCCACTCCCGGAAGCTCGCCGATACGAGTCGCCGCCTCGTCCGCCTCGACGAGCCGGCTCGAGACGTCGATCTCCCCCAGGGCCCCGCGCGTCGGGTGGACGTCGGGCCGGATACGGAGTGTCGGGAAGCCGGACGCCGCGAGGCTCCTCGCGAGCAGCGTCTCGAGCCTCCGGAGATTGCCGTGCTCGGGGCCGATCGACGGCACGATCACCCAACCGGTCGGGCGCTGCTCGCCGAGCGGCGTCGAGAGCAAGGCGAGCGAACGCCCCGGTCCGATCCGCTGCTCGAGGAACTCCTCGGCGACACCCGCCGCGGGATCCTCATAGCGGCGAAGCTCGCTCAAGCGCTTGTCGTCGATGGCCATCCGTCCCCCGTGAGGTCAACCGGCCGTACGCCGGCCAGCACAGGGTAGAGCACCGTTTCCGGCAGGCTGCGACGGTATTGTCTTCCTCTCCGACCGTAGCTATAAGGCGAGTGGGCCTGGACGTCGACTGGACGCCGCCGGGTGCACGCAAGAGCCTCCGCAATAGCCTCCAGCTGGGACCTCCCGATGGACTTCGAGCTCACTGAAGAACAGCGTTCGCTGCGGCAGTCCATCGTCGACTTCGCGCGGCGGGAGCTGAACGAGGAGGTCATCGAGAGGGACAAGGACGCCGTCTTCCCCCGCGACGCCTGGGTCAAGTGCGCCGACATCGGCCTGCTCGGCCTCCCCGTCCCGAAGGAGTACGGCGGCACCGGTGCCGACGCCCTGACGACGCTCGTCGCGCTCGAGGCGCTCGGCTACGCCTGCACCGACAACGGCCTCGTCTTCTCGCTCAACGCCCAGATGTGGGCCTGCGAGACGCCGATCGTCCACTTCGGCAGCGAGGAGCAGAAGCAGCGCTACCTCCCAGGCCTCTGTGACGGCTCGATCCTCGCCGCGCACGGCATGAGCGAGCCCGAGTCGGGCTCGGACGCGTTCGCGCTCGCGACGACGGCGACGAAGACCGACGGCGGCTACGTGCTGAACGGCAGCAAGACGTTCGTCACGAACGCGCCCGAAGCCGATCTGCACGTCGTCTTCGCGACCATCGACCGGTCGCTCGGCTTCGCGGGGATCACCGGCTTCCTCGTCGACAGCGGCACGCCTGGCCTCTCGGTGGGCAAGCCGCTGTCGAAGATGGGACTGCGCACCTCGCCGATGGGCGAGGTGGTGCTCGAGAGCTGCGAGGTGCCGGACGATGCGCTCCTCGGCGAGCCCGGCTCGGGCATGGCCGTCTTCAACACGTCGATGACGTGGGAGCGGAGCTGCATCCTCGCGAGCACCGTCGGGTCGATGGAGCGCCAGCTCGAGCGGTCGATCGCATATGCGCAGGAGCGAAAGCAGTACGGCCAGCCGATCGGGCGCTTCCAGGCGGTTGCGCGGATGCTCGTGGACATGAAGGTTCGGCTGGAGACGGCGCGGCTGCTGCTGTACCGGCTCGGCTGGCTGCTCGACAGCGGCCGGTCGGCCGTGCTCGACTCCGCCCTCGTGAAGCTCTACCTGAGCGAGTCGTACGTCAAGTCGAGCCTCGACGCGCTCCAGGTGCACGGGGGCTACGGCTACATGACCGAGTACGAGCTCGAGCGCGAGGTGCGCGATGCGGTCGGCAGCCGCCTCTACTCGGGCACGTCCGAGATCCAGTACACGATCGCTGCCCGGAGCATGGGTCTGTGAGCGAGACGCTCGTCCACGACCTCGTCGCCGGCTCGGCCGAACGCTTCCCGACGCGGACCGCCGTCGTCGACGGGGAGCGGAGCCTCACCTACGCAGAGCTGGATGCGACGGCCAACCGCCTCGCCCACCTGCTCGCCGCGCACGGCGTTCGCCACGGCGACCGGGTCGGGCTCTATCTCGAGAAGTCGCTCGAGGCGGTGGTGGGGATCTACGGGGTCCTCAAGGCCGGCGGAACGTACGTGCCGCTCGATCCCGCCGCGCCGCCCGCGAGGCTGGGAGCGATCGCGCGGGATGCAGGCCTGCGGTGCCTGATCACGGGCTCCGAGAAGGCCGGCGAGTGGGAGGCGCTCGTCGCCGAGGGCGCACCGCTCGAGGTGCTGGTGGTGCTCAACGCGACGAACGAGCTGGCCGGCCCGGCCGGCGTCGAGGTCCTCACCTCGGGATCGCTCGAGGAGCACGCTGCGCAGGCGCCACCCGACGTTGCGCGGTCGAGCTCCGACCTCGCGTACATCCTCTACACGTCCGGCTCGACCGGAGTCCCGAAGGGCGTGATGCTGTCGCACCTGAACGCGATGGCCTTCGTGGACTGGGCGGCCGAGGAGTTCGAGGCCACCGAGGACGACCGCCTCTCGAGCCACGCGCCGCTCCACTTCGACCTCTCGGTCCTCGACCTGTACGTCGCCGCCAAGGCCGGTGCGCCGGTCGTACTCGTCCCCGGGCAGCTCGCCCTCTTCCCGATCGAGCTCGCGCGCTGGATCCGCGAGTCGGAGATCACGATCTGGTACTCGGTGCCCTCGATCCTCACGCTCCTCGTCCTGCGGGGAAGGCTCGACGAGGTCGAGTTCCCAAAGCTGCGCACGATCCTCTTCGCCGGCGAGGTGTTCCCGACGAAGCACCTCCACCGGCTCATGGAGCTGTTGCCGGGGGTTCGCTTCGCGAACCTCTTCGGGCCGACGGAGACGAACGTCAACACGTGGTACGAGGTGCCGCGCTGGGAAGGCGAGCCGCCGGCCTCGATCCCGATCGGCAAGGTAGTCACGGACGTCGAGGTCTTCGCGGTCCGGGAGGACGGGACGATCGCCCCGGACGGAGAGGTCGGTGAGATGTACGTGCGCGGCCCGACTGTCATGCAGGGCTACTGGGGCGACGAGGAGCGCACCGCGAAGACGCTGCTCCGCGACTGGAACGGCGAGAGCCCGTATCCGACCTACCGGACCGGCGACCTCGCGTGCGTCGACGAGAACGGCGACTGGATCTTCCTCGGCCGCCGCGACTCGCAGATCAAGAGCCGGGGCTACCGGATCGAGCTCGGCGACATCGAGGCTGCGCTCAACCAGCATCCGGGCGTCGTCGAGTGCGCGGTCGTCGCGATCCCGGACGAGCTGGTGTCGAACCGGATCAAGGCCTACGTCGTCACGCGCGCCGAGCTCGAGACGGCCGAGCTGAACCGATTCTGCAGCGAGCGGATCCCGCGCTACATGGCACCCGAGCTGTACGAGTTCCGCACGGAGCTGCCCCGCTCGTCCACCGGCAAGATCGACCGGCGAACGCTCGCGGAGGAGGCGGTCGCAGCCGCTGCGGACGCCGGCAGCTGACCCAGGCAACGACTGAGAGGACACCGTGGCGAACGTCGAGCAAATCAAGGATCTGATGGCGAACAACCTCCAGTGGAGCGGCTCCTGGTCGGACGTGGACGAGGACTACCCGCTCCTCGAGAAGCAGGTCGTGGACTCCCTCGGCATGATCACCCTGATCTCCCTGCTCGAGGAGGAGTTCGACGTCGAGATCGACGACCGCGACGTCGTCCCGAGCAACTTCCGGACGATCAAGGACATCTCGGCGCTCATCGATTCGAAGCGCTAGCCGCCCTCGCAGCACAATGAGCGTCGTGTCAGGCGAGCAGCGCTCGTACTCCGTCGTGATCCCCGCGTTCAACGCCGAGCGCACGCTGGGCGCCGTCCTCTCGTCGCTCGCCGGGCAGGATCCGAAGCCGGCCGAGGTAATCGTCGTGGACGACGGATCCACCGACTCGACGGCCGAGATCGCTACGTCGCATGGAGCACGCGTCGTCCCCGGATCCGGCGTCGGCTACGCGGGTGGGGCCCGGAACCGCGGCTGGGAGGCTGCCGGCGGCGACGTCGTCGTGTTCCTCGACTCCGACGCGGTCCCGGCACCGGGCTGGGGCGCCGGGCTCGCCCGTGCGCTCGCCGAGTTCCCGGGAGCGATCATCGGCTGCGCCCGGACCTTCGACGCCACGACACCTTGGGGCTGGGTCGCCCATCTCCAGATCGAGACGCCGTACCTTCCCCTGGGAGAGCCTCGGCCACAGCGGTTCGTGTCCTCGTACTGCCTCGCCGTGCCGCGCTCCGCGCCGCTGCGCTGGGACGAGAGCTACGGCGGCGAGGACGGCGTCTTCAGCGCCGACGCGATCGCGGCCGGCATCCGGCTCGTGTTCGACCCGCGCTTCACCGCGCACCACGACCACGGGCGCGAGAGCTTCGACGACCTGCGCGGCCAGCAGCGGCGGCTCGCCTACGGGCTCGCTCGTCTCGGCCCCGTCCAGCGAGAGGGCATGCACAAGCGCGTGCTGGCGCGATTCCCGTTCCACTACTTCGCGCTCCTGCGCCTGCCCGTGATCTTCAGGCGCGTCAACCAGATCCCGGAGCTGCGGGCCCGCTTCCTGCGCAACCTTCCGCGCCTCGTCATCGCGGAGTGGACGCTCGGTGCGAGCGCGGTTCGCTACGCAGTCCGGCCTCCGCCGATCCGCGGCCAGCGGGGGGAAGGCTTCAGGTAACGGGCGGCTCGGGCTCGACCACCGGAGCGCGGCGGCGCATGCGCACGAGCCGCTTCGCCAGCCCGCGGGCCTGCGGCTCGAAGGCGACCATGAGCGCGCCCGCGATCCCGACGGCGACGGTACCCGCAACGACGAGCGCGAGCAGCGGCGCCAGACCGTCGAGAACGCCGGTCTGCGTGAGCGCCTCGACACCGAGGATCGCCATCACGCCGGCTGCGAGCGGCGCCGGCAGATAGGCGAGGAAGGTCCGGGGCCGCAGTCGTGCGACGTGCCAGATGATGAGCAGGTTCAGCGGGACGATGACCGCGAGCGACACGAGCGCCCGGGCCCCCGACATGCCCACCAGCTGGCGCTCCGCGCTCGCATCGGACAACGCGTAGCCGACGATCACGACCGTGACGACGCTGATCCCCGCGAGGAACCAGAGCATCGTCGCCCGGTAGAACGGCTTCGCCACCGCGAAGAGCAGCGGGCCCGTGAAGTGGACGAGGCCCTTGACGATGCCGACGATGCAGAGCAGCTTCAGCGCGTCGGAGCCGATCTCCCACTCGGGCCCGATCGACCGCGAGCACGTAGTCGGAGCAGGCCGCGAACACGAGTAGCACCGGCAGCGTCGTGAGGATCGCGATCCGGATGAAGGTGGTGACCGTCCTCCGCAGCGCTTCGGGATCGCGCTGGAGCAGCGACAGGTGCGGCAGCGACACGAGCCCGACCGGTCGCATCGTCAGCTCGAGGATCGAGTCGACAAAGCGATCCGCGAGGCGATAGATGCCCACGACCGTCGGGCCGAAGAAGAGGCCCATGAGTAGCGTGTCGCTGCGCCTGTTGAGGAACCCGCCGATGTTCGCGAGGTACACGCCGCTCGTGAAGCCGAGCAGGTCGCGTGCATGAGAACGCGAGAAGTGGAGCCCCGGTCGCCAGTCGCTCACCGCCCACAGCAACGCGAGCGAGGTGCAGCCCGCGACGATCTGCTGGGCGACGAGCGACCACACTCCTGCCCCCGCCAAGGCGAGCACCAGGCCCGTGATCCCGCCGACGAGAGCAGCGACGTTGGCGCGGATCGCAAGCTGGCGGAACCGGAGATGCCGCTGGAGGTAGGCCTGCTGCACGATGGTGAGCCCGGAGACGATGACCAGGATGGACAACACCTGGATGACCTCCTGCAGCTGCGGCACGTCGTTCACGCCCGCCCACCACCCGGCGAGTGCGAAGCTCGCAGCCGCGAGCACGAGGCACCAGACGAGATTCACCCAGAACGCGGAATCGAGGTGCGCACGGTCGAGCTGCTCTCGCTGGACGATCGTCGTCAGGAACCCCTGCTCCAGCGCGAGGTCGACGAAGGCGAGGTAGACGAGGGCCATCGCGACGATCCCGAACGCCTCCGGCCCGAGGATCGCCGCGAGGACGACCGTGAAGAGCATCGTGAGGCCGCGCTCGCCCCAGCTCAGGGCGGCTGCCCAGCGCAGCGACCCGCGGATCCCGTGCTCCCCGGTCATGGGCCGGGGTCCTCGAGCCGGGTCACGAGCTCGTGCTGGCTACCGCATCGGTCGCACCGGGCTCGCCCGCATCCTCGGGCGAGTCGGCGCGTCCGTAGTCCTCGCGCCGGCGCACGATGCGCGCGGGCACGCCGACTGCGATCGACCCGGGAGGCAGCGAGCGCGCCACGACCGAGCCCGCGCTGACCACGCAGCCGTCGCCGATCTCGACTCCGGCGCCGACGAAGACGCGAGCGCCGAGCCACACGTCGTCGCCGATGACGACGTCCCGCTCGTTCCGCTCCTGGTGCGCGATCAGCTGGTCTGGCTGAAGGCCGTAGTCCGACGCCGTGATGAAGACCTCCGGCCCGAGCCGGCAGTGCTTGCCGATCGTGATCCTCCCGCTCTCGTCACCCGCCCACAGATAGGCCCGCTCGCCCACGATCGTTCCGTCGCCGATCTCGATGCGCTCGCCGTTCCGGAGCGAGACGTTGGGCGCGATCCGCGCGTCCTTCCCGAGCGTGACCCTGCGCCGCGGCCGGACGTGCGAGTAGCCGTAGTAGTGCAGGAGCCGAATCGGTTGCAGGTACGTGCCCGGGTCCAGGATCGTCTCGAGGACCCGGGAGCGCCGCGAGCCCTTCATGCGACATCCTTCCACGCGACGAGCTCGTGCCCTTCGTCCCGGGCGAGCTCCGAAAAGCGGAGAACGGTCGTTCGCTCGCCCTCGCGCCAGTCATCGAAGCCGGGGTGCACTCCGACCTCCATGGTCGCGCCGTCGAGCCGCCGGACCGCGTCGAGCAGCGGCTTCTCCCAGCCGGGCTCGCCGCCCGTCGCCGGCATGTAGAAGTGATCGGTCGTGACGAACGAGTCCGCGAGACGCCGTTGCCAACGCCGACCGAGCCAGTACGTCGCGCTGCGGGCGGGCCGCTCCAGATAGACGTCCTGCACGGCCCGCACTCGCCGGATCCCCAGAGTCGGCAGGGCGCGCTCGAGCGCTCGCCGGAAGGCGGGCAGCTTGTGCATGTGCCGGTGCGAATCGACGTGCGTGATCTCGACTCCAGCTTGCCGGATGGCGTCCACCTGGCGCACGACCTCGCGCTCGATCTGATCGACGGAGAGGCGGTCGAGAAGCGCGCGAATGCGTAGCTCGCGCGTGGACCGAAAGCGACCGGACGCGGTCACGAGAGCCGGAATCTCGTCGGGCGGCGAGAGCGGGCGCTCGTCCTCCTCTCCGACGAACGTGAGATGCACGCCGAAGTCGAGCTCGGGATGAGCGCGGGCGAACTCCGTCGCCTGCTCGGTAGCGGGCATGCCGGGCATGATCGAGGCGCTCGTCAGAGCGCCCGCCTCGAAGCACTCGATCGTCGCTCGCGCCGTGTCGTCGGAAGTGCCGAAGTCGTCGGCGTGGACGATGAGCCGCACGGAGGTCTCCTCGGGTGGATCAGGTGCCGACGACGAGCAGCGCGCGGCTGACCGTGGGGGCGAACCCCGGGTCGAGAGCTCCGCGCTTCAGGGAGAGCCGGAAGACGTTTTGGCCGTCGGCGACTGCGACGACGAACTTCACGGTGCCGCTCTTCGGAACGGACTTCGTCGCCTTCCGGAGCCAGCCGCGGTTGCCGCGACGCTCCTCGAGATCGACACTCGAGACCGCGGAGGCAGGGACGACGCGCCCGGTGACGACGATCTTCGTACCCTTGGGCGCACGCCGCCGGCTCGCGCCTGCCTGGACCCTGGGCACGACCGCAGCGTCCACGAACGTCGAAGAGATCTGCCCGGCGGCGACGAGAGCACGCATGCGACCACCCACGGTCAGCCTGGTCTTGCCGGCGTAGGAGCCGTCTGCGGCTGCATTCGGGCTGAACAGCGTCGTCCAGTCGGCCGAGGATCCTGAAGCGCGGAACTGGACAGCAACCGGCGTGCCGACGTAGGTCGACTTCCCCGACAGGGTGATCGAGGCGCCGTAGGGGACGAGTGCCTTGCTCGCCTTGAGCGTCACCTTGCCCGTCGCCGTGAGCATGACGACCCCCGCGAAATTCGGGCGGGAGCCCGTCTGCACGTAGCTGTACCTACCGGCCCTGCCGTCGAAGCGGTGCTCGTAGCTCGCCCCCGGAGGAATCGGCACGTTCACGATCTCCGCGCGCGGCGAATTGATGCCGCGTTCGATCGAGTCCTGGTTCGAGAACGTGACCGTGTCGCCCCAGTCGATCGTCACGGTCGCCGGCTGCGGCCCCTGCGGGGTCAGCGACACGGGCGCGCCCGCAGCCAGCGCGTAGCCGCCTGCGAAGAGCACGCCAAAAACGAGCACCAAAAGGACTCCCCGAGCCACCCTCATCCCTCGACCACTTTATAGGCTCTAATTGGAGGGGTGTCCACTCTTAAGCTGACCACAATAGGCCTCGACGCTGCGACGTTCGACGTCATCGACCCACTGCTCGAAGCGGGCGAGCTCCCGCACCTCGGGCGCCTCCTCGACGGGGGCGCGCGGGGGGTGCTCCGGTCGGTGACGCATCCCCTGACTCCCCACGCCTGGTCGACGATGACGACCGGCGTCAACGCCGGCCGACACGGGATCTGGGACTTCACCGAGCGGTCGGACGGTGGGTACGACCTCCGCATCGTCAACGGCAGCTACCGGCGAGCTCCCGCGATCTGGGACCGGCTCTCGGCGCACGGCATCCGCTCCGGCCTGGTCAGCATCCCGTTCACCTGGCCGGCGCCGCAGATCGAGGGGTGCGTGCTCGCCGGCTTCGATGCGGCGGACCGGGAGGAGGGCTTCGCACATCCGAGCTCCCTCACCGCCGAGCTCCGAGAGCGTTTTGGGCCGCTTGTGCTCGACCACAAGTTCCCGATCGGCTCGAACGGCGAGCTCGACCTCGATCTCGTGCGACGCGCGGCGGAGCAGAAGGTCGAGATCGCGCTCTGGCTCGTCGACCGCTTCGAGCTCGACCTCCTCTTCACGGTGTTCATGGCCGCAGACCACGTCCATCACCTGTGCTGGGACGACTGGATGCGGCGCGGCCCGGAGAGCCTGGTCGCAGACGTGTACCGCATCCTCGACACGGCCACGGGGGCGCTCGCGGACGCCGCCGGCGGCGGGGACGTGCTCATCGTGTCCGACCACGGCGGCGGCGAGCTCAAGGGCGTGGTCAACCTCAACGGCTACCTGGCCGAGCGGGGCTTCCTGACCTACGGCGCAGGCAGCACGGCGCTCGGACGCCGCGCGGCGAGTCGCGTCTTCGACCTGCGCCGAGCCTTCCCCGAGAGCCTCCGGACTTGGGTCAAGCGCAGGCTCCCCGGCGTGCGGGAACGAGCCTACGAGGCGACGACGTTCACCGTCCTCGACTGGTCGCAGACGCGGGCTTTCGCCTACGGGACGTTCGGGAACGTCGTGCTCAACGTGCGCGGGCGCGAGGCGGAGGGGATCGTCGCGCCGGATGATTACGAATCGGTCCGGAACGACGTTGCGCAGGCTCTCCGTGAGCTGCGAGGCCAGAACGGTGAAGAGATCGTCCGCGCGGTACATCGCCGCGAGGACCTCTGCTACGGGCCGGAGATCGAGAAGGTCCCCGATCTCATCGTCGAGTTCGAGGAGTACGCCTGGCTCGGCAAGGGCAACCTCCAGAGCCGGAACGATTCCCTGTGGGACCGGATCGAGATCGAGTCGGGAAGCCGGCTCTCGTACGTCGGCAGCCATCGCACGGAGGGAATCTTCGCGCTGACCGGGCCGTCGGCGGCCGCCGGCCGCTCGCTCGAGGCCGACATCGCCGACGTCGCGCCGACGATCCTCTACCTCCTCGGCCAGGCGCTGCCGAGCGACCTCGACGGACGGCTCGTCACGGAGGCGCTCGACGCCGGGTTGCTCGAGAGCCGCCCGCCCGAGTACTCCGACGCCGAGAGCGACGTGCTCGTGTCCGCGACGGAGGGCTACTCCGCCGACGACGAGCGCGCAGTGGAGGACCGGCTGCGCGGCCTCGGATACCTCGAGTAGGCCTCCGGTGGAGGCGAAGGCAAGGCGAGCCTCGCCCCTACAATCCCGTTCCGTGAGCGATCAGCCCGCCACCAAGGTCATGATCATCGGCCTCGACTGCGCCGAGCCTACGCTCGTGCTCGAGCGCTGGCGCGACGAGCTGCCGACGATCGCGCGTCTGATGGAGGGCGGCGCCTACGGGCGGCTGACCTCCGTGATCCCGCCGATCACCGTGCCGGCCTGGTCGTGCATGATGGCGAGCCAGACGCCGGGCGACCTCGGCGTGTACGGGTTCCGCAACCGCGCCGACCACTCGTACGATGCGCTCTTCATCGCGGACGGCAATGCGATCAAGCCGCCGCGCCTCTGGGACCTCGTCACGCGTGCAGGGCACCCGTCGATCGTGCTCGGCGTGCCCGGGACCTACCCGCCGCGCCCGCTGAACGGCGTCCTCGTCAGCTGCTTCCTCACGCCGTCGCTCGAGAGCCGGTACACGTACCCGCCGCTCCTGCGGCGCGAGATCGAGGAGGCGGTCGGCGAGTACATCTTCGACTGCAAGGACTTCCGGACCGAGGACAAGGACTACCTGCTGCGCCAGGTCTACGAGATGACGGACCGCCGCTTCGCCCTCGCCGAGCACCTGCTCGCGTCGAAGCCGTGGCGCCTCTTCGCCATGGTCGAGATGGGGCCGGACCGGATGCACCACGGCTTCTGGCAGTTCATGGATCCGGAGCATCGGAGGTACGAGGCCGGCAACCCGTACGAGAGCGCGATCCTCGACTACCACCGCCACGTCGACGGCCTCATCGGCGGCCTGCTCGAGCACGCGGACGAGGACACGGTCGTGCTCGTCGTCTCCGACCACGGAGCGAAGCGCATGGACGGCGGGATCCGGGTCAACGAGTGGCTCAGGCAGGAAGGCCTGCTCGCGACGAAGACCGAGCCCAACGGCCGGACCTCGCTCGCGGACGTCGGCATCGACTGGTCGCGGACCGTCGCCTGGGGCGAGGGCGGCTACTACTCGCGCGTCTTCATGAACGTGCGCGGGCGCGAGCCGGAGGGGGTCGTCGCGCCCGAGGACTACGACTCCGTGCGCGCGGACCTGGCAGCCCGTCTGGCCGCGATCCCGGACGAGAACGGACAGCCGCTCGGGACCAAGGTGTACCTGCCGGAGGACGTCTATCCCGAGGTCAACGGCGTCGCGCCCGATCTCATCGTCCACTTCGGCGACCTCGCCTGGCGCTCGGTCGGGACGGTCGGCGGTGACGAGGGCATCCACACGTTCGAGAACGACACGGGGCCGGACGACGCGAACCACGCGCAGGACGGGCTGTACATCCTCTCCGGGCCCGGGATTCCCGCCGCCGGGAGCGTCGACGCCCACATCCTCGACATCGCTCCGACGCTGCTCGACGTCATGGGGATCGCGGTGCCAGAGGCCATGCGCGGCGACAGCATGCTGCCGCGACTCGTGCCCGTCAGCCCGTAGGTGGGGCCGGCGCCGGCGCGGGCTGGAAGGCCTCGCGTACGGCCTTGAGGACCCTCTCCCTCGTCCCCGCCTCGGCGGGCTGGAGCCCCCCGAGATCGAGGCGAGCGAGCTCGATCCGGCCGACCGAGCGGATCGTGCGGAAGCCGAAGTCGGAGAGGAAGTCGCGCGGGAACACCGTGCGGTGGACGAGGAAGCGCTCGCTCGGCGGCGTCCCCTCCCGGTAGCGATACGCGAACGCCTCGAGCGCTCGAGCGCCCTTGTCTCGCGCCTCGCCGATCGCGGCCAGGAAGAGCGACTGCTCGACCCAGGGTTGTGAGTCGGAGACGAGATACGAACAGGTCACGAGCACGGCGTCGTCGGACGGAGGCCCGGCCGGAAGGTCTGCCGCCCGCGGAAACAGCGGAGCAGGCCCGTACTGCATGGAGCCGAGCACCCGCCCGTCGTCGTCGTGGTAGACGGTCCCCCAGGCCCCCCACGCCTCTTCGGTGCGCTCGATCCAGCGAGCCTTGTCGGCCTCGCGGTTCCCTCGGCTCTGCCACCAGACGCACGACTGACAGACGGACGGCGCGGTCTCCAGCGTCGCGCCCGTCAGCCCGGCGAGCCGCGAGCTCACTTGCCGGCGGTGGGCGCGCCGACGCCGTCGACGAGCACGTCGACCGAGGACGGCCTGACGGCAGCCATTCGTTCGAGGTAGTCCGTCACGCTGCGCTGAACCGCCGCCCCCACTTCGGCGGCGCTCCGTCCCCATTCGAGCTCCACGTGCACCTGGACCTCGTACGCATCGTCCTCGGTTCTGACCGATGCCGCCCGGGCGCGCTGCAAGCCGCTCTCGGGGAGTGCCGACACGCCCTCGACGTCCCGTGCCGCGTCGGCTGCGTAGCGAGCGAGCACGTCCGGTGAGATGAGGGCGTGACCCTCCATCACCCCGATCGTACAACGAGCTCCGTCACCTCAGGCCGAGCGAAGAAGCGGAAGGGAACGAACGTCGTCCCGAGGCCGGGCGAGACGTGGAGCGTCGTTCCGCCGTAGCGGTAGATCCCCTCGACGTCGCGGGCGCCGAGGTGCGCGAGGCGGATGCGCGCGCCGGGCACCGGCAGGACGATCTGGCCGGCGTGGAAGTGCCCGGCGAGGACGAGGTGGAACGCGTTCTCCGGGATCCGCCGAACGACCCCCGGGAAGTGACACAGGAGGATGCGGAGGTCGGCCGTGGGATCCGCGAGCTCGGCGGGTCGCGCCTCGTAGGCCGCGTAGCTCCGCGGATCGACGCCGACGACCTGCACGCGATGCTCCCGCACGTCGACCTCCGCCGCGTCGTCGAAGAGCAAGGTGACTCCGTCCAGCCGATCGAGCTCGTTGCCGTCGATCCGCTCCGAGAAAGGGTCGCGGCTGTCGGCGAAGTCGTGATTGCCGAGGACCACGATGGAGCCAGGGAGCTCGCTGAGAAGTCGCTCGAGCAGCGGCAGCCCTGCGCGCCGGGAGACGAGGTCGCCCGTCACGAAGACGAGCTCCGGCCGGCGCCCGGCCACCCACGCGACGGCCCGCTCCGCAGCGCGCCGCCCGCGGCCTGGAACGCCGAGGTGCAGATCCGAGAGGTGCGCGATGCGGATGCCGTCGAGCTCGGGCGGAGCTCCCTTCAGCTCGACCTCGAGCACCCGGCGCCGCAGCCATCCGGCCTCGAACCACCCCCAGGCCAGCGCGCCCGCCGCCAGCACGGCAAGTGCGCCGAGAGCCCACGTCATCTAGCCGTAGAGGCGAGCGTACTGGTCAGACGCGCAGGTGCTCGACGACGGGGTCGACGGAGACGACGTGGCGCTTGAACTTCAGCTCGGAGTCGTTGAGCCCGGCCGCCACGCCGATCAGCTGCGAGAGGTGGAGGATCGGCATCCGGAAGTCCCGCCCGGTCTGCTCGCGCAGCTTCGACTGCCAGGCGTCGAGCGAGAGGTGGCAGAGCGGGCACGGCGTGACGATCGCGTCGGCGCCTGCCTCGGACGCCTGCTCGATCGGCTGGATGAGCTCGCCGAGCGCGACGTCCTCGCGCGCCTGGATGATCGGGAAGCCGCAGCACTTGATCTTCGCGGGATAGTCGATCGCTTCGCCGCCGCACGCCTCGATGATGCGCTCGAGCGACTCCGGCCGGTCGGGATCCTCGAACCCGAGGAGCTTCGACGGACGTAGGATCTGGCACCCGTAGAACGGCGCGATCTTCAGGCCCTTGAGCCCCTTGTGCGCCGCGTCTTTCAGCAGCTCGTAGCCCTCGCCGGCGGACACGAGCCAGAGGAAGTGCTGAACGTCGACGGTGCCGCTGTACGCAGGCGCCCCGACCGAGACGAGGTTGCCGTTCACGCGCTCGAGCAGAGCCTGGTCCCCCTTCAGCTGGAAATTCGCCTGTCGAAGGTTGAGCGTGCAGACGTTGCAGACCGTCATCAGCGTGTCGCAGCCCGTGTCCTCCGCGTACGCGAGGATGCGCGCGTTCAGGTGGAGGTAGTAGTCGGGCTCCGCCTCGTGGATGTCGCCGGCGCCGCAGCACGTCACGCGCTCGAGCTCGATCAGCTCGAGGCCGACCTTCGGCGCCAGCGCCTGGGTCGAGATGTCGAGCTCCTTCGCGGACAGCGAGGCCAGGCAGCCCTTGTAGTAGGCGACGGTCTTCACGACTCGTCCTGCTCCTCGTCGCCGGGGAGGTAGGGCCGCACGAACGAGCCCTCGCCGTACGGGTCGCGGCCGGCCTCGCCGCTCTGCTCGAACTCCAGGCGCTCCAGGGCGTGCTCGCCCTGGACGATGCCCGCGGCGCCGTCGCGGCCCTGCTGCTTGACGAGGTCGTAGAGCGCCCGCGACTCGTCCACGTCCTTCGCGACGTGCGGCGGGAACGGCGGGGGGACCTTCCCGTGGCGTGCAAGGCCCATCGCGAACTTCACTTCCTTCAGCGACTTGACCACGCCCTGCGTCTTCGGGACGAGCTCCGTCTCGCGGAGCCAGCCGGTCGTCTTGGCCGACGTGACGAACCACTTCGCGTGCTTGGCGCCCATGTCCGAGTCGATGCCCTCGCGCATGGCCTCCGCGCCGAGCTTCGCGATCGCATCCCTGGGATCGACGCCCTTCGGGCAGCGCTCCTGGCAGAAGTAGCAGCGCGTGCAGTCCCAGATCCCGTGCGGATTCGAGTACTCCTGGAGCCGCTCCACCTTGGCCGCGTCGCGCGCGTCCCCGACGAAGCGCATGCCCTTCGCGAGCGCGGCCGGCCCGAGGAACTCGGGGTCCGCCTCCATCGAGTTGCACTCGGAGACGCAGCAGCCGCACATGATGCAGAGCGCCTCCTTGTGGATCGTGTCCATCTGCTCCTGGGAGACGATGTGCTCCTTCTCGCCGGGATCCGCATAGCCCGGGTCGAGCCAGGGCGACATCGCACGGACCTTCCCCCAGAACGGCTGCATGTCCGTGACCAGGTCCTTGACGATCGGCATGTTCCCCATCGCCGAGATCACCGGGACGTGGCCGGACTGGACGATGTCGTACATCCGCGTCTTGCAGGCGAGGACCGCGGCGCCGTCCATGCGCATGCCGCAGGAGCCGCAGATCATCATGCGGCAGCTCTTCCGGTACGCGAGCGTGCCGTCGATCTGGTCCTTGACGATGTCGAGGCAGTCGAGCAGCGTCACCCACTCCGGGGCGTCGAACTCGTACTCCTTCAGCGCCCGCTCGCCCGCTACCGCGTCGTACCTCCAGATCTTCAGCGCGACCTGCACCTAGTACTTCCTCTCCTCGGGCTGCCAGTTGGTGATCGTGACCGGTTTCCAGTCCAGGCTCGGGGCGCCATCCTCCCACGTCACGACCGTGTGCCGGAGGAAGCTCTCGTCGTCGCGGTCCGGGTAGTCGTACGGCCGCGCGTGGGCACCCCGGCTCTCCTTGCGGGCGAGACCACACACGATCATGCACTCGGCAAGCTCGAGCAGGAAGCCGAGCTCGAGCGCCTGTGTGAGGTCGGTGTTGAAGACATCGCCCTTGTCCTCGACGACGACGCGCTCGTAGCGCTCGCGGAGCCCCTGGACGACGCCGCCCTGCTCGACCATCTGCTCCTCGCGCCGGAAGACGCCGAAGTTCACGTGCATCGTCTCGGCGAGCTCGTCGCGGATCCTCCACGGCCGCTCCCCCTCGGAGCGGTCGAGGAGCTGCTCGAGCTCGCGCGTTGCGTCGGCTTCGACGGACTCCGGCACCGTCACGGTCGTGTGGGAGAGCGCCCAGTCGGCTGCATGCCGGCCCGCCCGCTTGCCGTAGGTGATCGTCTCCATGAGGGCGTTCCCGCCCAGCCGGTTCGCGCCGTGCACGGAAACACACGCGACCTCGCCCGCTGCGTAGAGCGCCTCGAGCTCCGTTCGGCCCCAGACGTCGGTGTCCACGCCGCCCATGTGGTAGTGGGCACCGGGTCGGACGGGGATGGGCTCGTAGATCGGGTCGACGCCTGCAAACGTCATCGACAGCTCGCGCGTACCGTGGAGCCGCTCGAGGATCTTCTCCGCGCCCAGGTGGCGGAGGTCGAGCAGCACGTTCCCTTCGATCCCGCGGCCCTCGTCGATCTCGGTCTGCTCCGCGCGCGAGATGACGTCCCGCGACGCGAGCTCCATCGCATTCGGGGCGTAGCGGACGAGAAAGCGCTCGCCGTCCTTGTTCAGGAGGTACGCGCCCTCTCCGCGGCACCCCTCGGTGATGAGGACGCCGGTCGGCGCGAGCGTCGTCGGATGGAACTGCATCATCTCCATGTCCTTCAGCGCCACACCGGCGCGGAGCGCGAGCGACATGCCGTCACCGGTGCACGCGTAGGCGTTGGTCGTGCCCGTGTACAGCCGGCCGGCGCCGCCGGTCGCGAGGATCACCGTCTTCGCGCCGATCGAGTGCAGGCCGCCGTTCACGAGATCCCAGGCGATGACGCCCTGGCAGCGGCCGTCGTCGACGACGAGCTTCCAGGCGAAGAACTCCTCGTACGTCTTGATGTCCCGCTTCATCACCTGCTCGTAGAGCACGTGGATGAGGACGTGGCCGGTGATGTCCGCCGCGTACGCGGTGCGCGGCTCGCCGGCAGCGCCGAACGGCCGCTGCGCGATCCGGCCGTCGGGCGTCCGCGAGAAGACGGCGCCCCAGTGCTCGAGCTGGTAGACGTCGTCGGGCGCCTCGTTGCAGAGGATCTCGATTGCGTCCTGGTCGCCGAGGAAGTCCGAGCCCTTGACCGTGTCGTACGCGTGCTTGACCGGGTCGTCCTCGGACGCGTTCCCGAGCGCGGCGTTGATCCCGCCCTCGGCGGCGCCCGAGTGGCTCCGTACCGGGTGGATCTTCGAGATCATCGCGACGTCCGCGCCGGTGTCGAAGGCCTCGATCGCGGCTCGCATTCCAGCGCAGCCGGCACCGATGACGACCACGTCGTGGACGGCTTCCATCTGGGGAGGACGCTACCTGATCGACTTGCGCCGAAAAGCGAGGATGCGATGCCCGTAAGGCCGCCCGCCCCCGCAGGCCAGATCGACGAGACCGCCCCCACGAGTCAGGACGCCTAGAGCGGTGCCAGACTGAAGTCAGGCACCTGACGGTGGCGTGCCCGTCGGGCACCCCCGTTCTCGTTAGCGTCGCACGAAGACGGCGCGCGCATTCGCGCTCGCCGTCATCGGCAGCGAGCACGACGGCCGCGTCCCGCGGCAGGCGCCGCCCCAGCGGCTGAACTTCCAGCCCGTGCCCGCCGCGGCCGTCAGCCGGAGCGCGCTGTGCGACGGCACCGGGGACGTGCAGCGCCCCGGGCACCGGATCGCGCCCTTGGCACCGCGGATCGAGCCCTTCCCCGAGACCCTGACGCTGAGCCGGTAGCTGCTCGGGGCGAAGACTGCGGCGACGCCGCTTGCCTGCCCGACCGCGACCGCGCACGGCGAAACGCCGCTGCACGAGCCGGTCCAGCGAACGAGCTTGGCCCCCTGGCTCGGCGTCGGCGTGAGCGTCAGCCGGGTCCCGGCGTTCCACGTGGTCGAGCAGCTCTGCCCGCAATCGAGCCCCGGGACGTCCGCCTCAACCCGTCCCGGCCCCGAGATGGTGAGCGCGAGTGGCGCCTGCCGGTCGAGCTGGACGAGCCACGGCGAGTCCTGTATGTCCAGCCGGCCGCCGGAGTGACCGTAGTAGTCGTCGCGGCCCGGGTCGAGCAGCAGCCCGCTGAGCGGCGTTCCGTCGGTGAACGGGAACATCAGGTCGCGGTCGTTGTCGCACGTGTGCCCGTCGTCGGGAGGCGGGCAGTTGTTCGGCGCGGAGTCGGGAACGGCGCCCAGCGCGTGCATGAGCTCGTGCGCGACGACCTGGGCGGGCTCGACTCCCGCGCATGACTGCGTGAGGAAGACGGCAAGCCCGGTCCCGTTCGAGACGGTTGCGCCGACTCCGCAGATCCTGTCGTCCCCAACGGGCCCGTCGTAGTACACGACGTACTTCGTGTGTTCAGAGCGGAAGCCGTCTGCCTCGATCGCGTCCCAGATGAGCTCGAACGGCGACTCCGGCGCAGCGAGCTGATCGCCCGACTGTGGCAGCCGGACGACGGACAGGTCGAGCTGGCTGCCGCACGAGAACCGAGCGAGGTCCGACCGCGGCGCGCGTGTGGGGTCCTGGCCCCGCCACCACCCGTCGATCGTCTCCCAGTCGGTCTGCATGAGGCTCGCGTAGGTCGAGAACCGATCCTGGCCGTCGGAGGGGATCGCGTAGATCCAGTGGACTGGGTGGCCGGAGACGCCGTTCGGCCGCGAGTCCAGCTCGGAGGGCGTCCCGCACCAGGTCGCGCTCGAGCGCGCCTGGATGTCCGGAAGCGTCGCGGCCGACGACCTGGCGACGGCAAGGGTGCGCGGCGCACTCTCCGGCGGCCGGGCTGCAACGCGACTCCCACCGACACCAACCGCCAGCGAGATGCCCAGCAGGAAAATGAGCGCGATGACCACACACGCCGCGGTCGAGCCGCGCTGGAAGCGTCCGTGCATCTGCCGTCCTAGTAGTCGGATTCCCCGCGAGACGCCCGCACGATACGTGGACCGTGCACCACGCGGAGCCGCTGGCTACGGCGTGGCAGCGACGACGGTAACGGGCCCGAGCTTCCCCTTCTGCAGCACGCGAACGAAGAGCGAGCGTTGGCCGCACACGGTGCCCGAGATCCGACGCGCGCGCCCGGTCGTGGAGGCTCGCTGGATGACTTTCCTCCGGTTTCCCGCCATGATCGCGACCTCGTGGAGGCCGCCGCGGGGGAGCCTCGCGGTGACGGTGAACGAGCCGTCGAGAGGAGTCGATAGCGGCACCCACCAGGTCTTGCTCTTCGCCACCGACCTGCGGAACGTCGTCTGCGTTCCCGCCGTCCAGGGCTGGAGGACGTCGCGCTCGGCGGCCTGGAGCGCAGCCTCGCTCGGATAGAAGCTCGGCGAGACCACCTGCCACCCGCCGGTCGTGATGCCCGCCTTGCGCTCGTCCATGAGGCGATAGGTCTCGGCCCAAGCCTCGCCAGGGTTCAGCTCGTATCGATCATCCTGATTTCCAGGGAATACCTCGCGCCGCGCCTCGCGCGCGCAGATGTTGGCCGAGGACGCCCAGTGCTTCGGCCCCCAATCGATCGCACGCCACGGGTCGTTCGAACGGTAGAGCGCGATGTGGTGGCCATACTCATGGCGCACGACCTCCTCGGGCGTCGTGCCGTCGGGCAGCACCTCTCCGATCGCCAGCGAGCGGTTCCGGCTGTAGCAGCCGAGCGCGCCGAGGCCGCACACCGAACGGATCTCCGAGAGTGGCGCGATGTAGGTCGTGAGCTGCGCGAGCTCCGTGCCGTGCACGAGCTTCGCGATGAACTCGGCCCAGGACTCCGGAGTGACAACATCGACCGCAAAGGAATCGGAGACGAGCACGTTGACCGTCTCCCCGGTCGACGTGACGATCGGTCCGCCCCGCCACGCGATGGCCGCCTGCTGGAGCTTTCTCGCGTCCAGCTTCGTGACGCGGTCAGCGACGGTTGCCTTGCGCGCATTCGAGGGGCTGTCGAACCGCTCGACAGTGCCGACCCGCGCTCCGGAGCCGACCGCGGCGATCGTCAGAGCGGCGGCGAGCGCGATGAGGAGCACGACGACGACCGGCCGGAGCGGGCGGACTGGCCTCACGTTGCCCATATGCGCAGCATGACCTGAGCGAACGCTAAGAAAGCGGTTAAGCGGGCGTTGCGGCACTCAGACCTGCGGGCCGGAAGTCGCTACGGCCTCGCCCGCTTCTGCCGCGAAGCGAACGAAGTTGTCTTGGAACATCCGGGCGAGCTCGCGAGCCTTCAGGTCGTACGCGCCCGGGTCGCGCCACGTCGTGCGCGGGTCGAGCAGCGCGCTGTCCACGCCGTCGACGCCGACCGGCACCTCGAAGCCGAAGACGGGGTCGAGCCGATACTCGGACGCGTCGAGCTTCCCGGACAGAGCGGCGTGCAGAAGTTCGCGCGTCGCCTGGATCGGCATCCGGCTCCCCTCGCCGAACGGCCCGCCGGTCCAGCCGGTGTTGACGAGCCAGACCGTCGCTCCGTGGCGGTCGAGCTTCGAGCCGAGCATGCGTGCGTACACGGCCGGCGCCTGAAGCAGGAACGGCGCCCCGAAGCCGGCCGAGAACGTCGGCTGCGGCTCCCTCACGCCGATCTCGGTCCCGGCGAGCTTCGCCGTGAACCCGGAGAGGAACCAGTACAGCGCCTGGTCTCGCGTCAGCCGTGCGATCGGAGGCAGGATCCCGAACGCGTCGGCGGTGAGGAACACGACCGAGCGCGGATGGCCCGCGCGCTTCGTCGGGAGAGCGTTCGCGATCTGCTCGAGCTTGTAGGCGCCGCGCGTGTTCTCGGTCTTGGTGGCGTCGTCGAGGTCGAGCACGCCCTGCTCGTCCACCACGACGTTCTCGAGCACGGTCCCGAAGGAGTGCGTCGTCCGGTAGATCTCCGGCTCGGCCTCCAGCGAGAGCCGAATCACCTTCGCGTAGCAGCCGCCTTCGAGGTTGAACACGCCGTCGTCGCCCCAGCCGTGCTCATCGTCGCCGATCAGGTGGCGCGCAGGATCGGCCGACAGCGTCGTCTTGCCCGTGCCGGAGAGACCGAAGAAGACGGCGACCGTTCCGTCGTCGTCCACGTTGGCCGAGCAGTGCATCGGGAGGACGCCCTCGAGTGGGAGGCGATCGTTCATGAGCGTGAAGATCGACTTCTTGATCTCCCCCGCGTAGTACGTGCCCCCGATGAGCACCTCCGAGCGGCTCGGGTGGAGGACGACGAACGTCTCGGTGCGCGTTCCGTCCTCGTCGGGATCGGCGACGACCGAAGGCGCATGGAGCACGAGCGCGTCCGGCTCGATCCGCTCGAGCTCGTCCTCGGTCGGGTCGATGAAGAGCGTCTTCGCGAAGAGCGCGTGCCACGGGCTCTCGGTCACGACGCGGACGGCGATCCGGTGCACGGGGTCGGCGCCTACGAACGCGTCCACGACGTACACGTCTCCCTCCCCGAGCCGAGCGGCCAGCTTGTCGCGAAGCCCTTCGAAACGGTCCTCGGAGATCGGCGCGTTGACGTCTCCCCAGGCGATCCTGTCCTCCGAGCCTGGCTCGGAGACGACGAACTTGTCTCTCGGCGAGCGCCCGGTGTGGATACCGGTGTCGACGACGAGCGGGCCGCCCTCCGAGAGCTGCCCGTCGCCGCATGCGAGGGCGTGCATGTAGAGCTGCGACACCGTGGGGTGCCAGTGCACCTCGCCCGCCGGCTCGATGCCGTGTGCGGTGAGGGATCCGCGGCCCGGAACGGTTGCGATCACGTCTGCACCTTCGTCAAGTCATACCCCGATTCCCGAAAACCGCCTCATGCTACGCGCCTGGGGTCGGCGCCGAGCAGTTACGTCGCGTCGACGGCGGCAACCGCCGGAGGCTCGACGAGCTCCTCGCGAGCGGCGAGAACGGCGAAGCGCCCTCCCCGCGCGACGAGCTCGGCGTACGTCCCGACCTCGACGATGCGGCCATGGTCGAGGACGACGATCTGATCCGCATCCTCGACGGTGGAGAGCCGGTGGGCGATCGCGATCGTGGTCCGCCCTTCGGAGAGCCGCTCGAGCGCCGACTGCACGAGCCGCTCGGTCTGCGTGTCGAGCGACGAGGTGGCTTCGTCGAGCACGAGCACCGGCGGGTTGCGGAGGATCGTCCGCGCGATCGCGATCCGCTGCCTCTCGCCGCCCGAGAAGCGGTAGCCGCGCTCGCCGACGACCGTGTCGTAGCCGTCCGGGAGGCTCTCGACGAGGTCGTGGATCTGGGCTGCTCGAGCGGCTTCCTCGACGTCCTCGTCGGTTGCGTCGGGCTTCGCGAAGCGAAGGTTCTCACGCACGGTGGCATGGAACAGGTACGTCTCCTGCGAGACGACTCCGACCGTCGCCGAGAGGGACTCGAAGGTGAGCTCGCGCACGTCGGCGCCGTCGATCGAGACGCTCCCGTCGGTCGCGTCGTAGAGCCGTGCGACGAGGTAGGCGCACGTGGTCTTGCCGGAGCCGGTTTCTCCGACGAGCGCGGTCTTCGTCCCGGGCGGCACGACGAACGAGACGTCCTGGAGCGTCCAGGGCCCGTCCTCGTAGCGGAACCAGACCGAGTCGAGCCGCACCTCGCCGCGCGGCCGTTCGATGGCGCTCGTCGCCCTCGACGATGTCCACCTCGTGATCGAGGTACTCGAAGATGCGGTCGAAGAGCGCGAGCGAGCTGTGCACCTCGAGCTGCACTCCGAGCAGGCTCGCCGATCGGGAAGAAGAGCCTGGTCTGAAGCGTCGTGAACGCGACGAGCGTCCCGATCGTGATCGTCGCGCTCCCCTGCGCGATCGTGAAACCGGCGAACCAGTAGACGAGCGCCGGCATGACCGCGAAGGACGTCTGGATCGCCGCCATTATCCAGCGTCCGGTCATCCGGCTCTTGACCTCGAGAGCCGCGAGGCGCCCCGACTCCTGCTCGAACCGCTCGGCGAGGTCGTCGGCCCGCCCCATCGTCTTGCCGAGCAGGATCCCCGAGACGGAGAGCGACTCCTGCACGATCGAGGAGACGTCGGCGAGCGACGCCTGCCGCTCCGCGGTCACCTTCTTGCGCTGCTCGCCGACGCGCTTCGTCAGCCACACGAACAGCGGGAGGAGCGCAAGCGAGAACGCAGCGAGCCGCCAGTCGAGGAGCACCATCGCGACGACCGTGGCGAGCACGGTTGTCACGTTCGCGAGCACGGAGGTTGCGGTCGAGGTGACGACGGTCTCGATGCCGCCGATGTCGTTCGCGATCCTGCTCTGCACCTCGCCCGTGCGAGTGCGCGTGAAGAACGCGAGCGAGAGACGCTGGAGGTGCCGGTAGACCTGGGAGCGCAGGTCGTGCATCACGCTCTGGCCGACCTGGTTCGAGAGCAGCGTCTGCCAGACACCGATCACACCCGTGACGATCGGGATCGCGACCATCCCGGCGACAAGCGCGGTCAGCAGGCCGACGTTCTCCTCCGGGATCGCGACGTCGAGCACCTCGCGGAGCAGGAACGGCGACACGACGCCGAGTGCCGCCGAGAAGACGATCAACGCACAAACGACCGCCAGTCGCGCCTTGTACGGGCGGAAGAGGCGGACGATCCTGCGGAAGTTCTCGCGGCGGACGGTAGGGTCGGCGGGCCGCTCCGGCGGATCCTCGGTCGTGAACGCAAAACGGCGGCCTGGCACGGTCTAAGGGTACGGGGGGGCAGGCGACCGGCCGCGCGCGGCGAAGTCGGTTCGGATGGAGACCGGCCCTGCGATCGAGCGCTTCCTCGAGCACGCTGGGCTCGCGGCCTCGACGCGGCGCGCGTACGCGTTCGATCTCCGAGCGTTCGCCTCCTGGCTCGAGAGCGCACGCATCCGGTTGGAGGACGTGGACGCCCGTGTCCTCGCCGACTACGTCGGTGAGCTCGGACGCGGCCGCGGCCGCCTCGCTCCGGCCTCCATCTCGCGGCGCCTGGCCGCCATCCGCGCGTGCCTGCGCTTCACGTACGGCGCTTCGCGCGTCCCGGACGCGGCCCTCGCGCCTTCACGTCCTCGGCGGCTCCCGGATGCGCCGAAGGAAGACGAGATCGCCAAGGTGCTCGAGCTCGTCGACGGGGACTCGCCGCTTGCACTCAGGAACCGCGCGCTGCTCGAGCTCCTGTACTCGGGCGGGCTGAGAAGCGCCGAGGTCGTCGGCCTCGACCTCGGCGACGTGGACTTCGAGCGGGAAGCGGTGCACGTGCGTGGGAAGGGCGGCAAGGAGCGCGTCGTGCCTCTGGGCGAGGAGGCCGCGCACCAGGTCGCCCGGTACCTGCGCGATGGCCGTCCGAAGCTGGCACGGGCGGTGGACGCCCTCTTCCTCTCGATCCGCGGCCGCCGGCTCGACACGAGCACGGTTCGGAGGCTGCTCCGCAACCCGCACCGGCTCCGCCATGCGTTCGCGACGCACCTCCTCGAGGGCGGCGCCGACCTGCGCACGATCCAGGAGCTCCTCGGCCACTCGTCGCTCTCGACCACGCAGATCTACAGCCACGTGGACGCAAAGCGGCTGCGTCGCGTCTACGACCGCTCGCACCCGCGCTCGTAGCGTCCCGCCTCTGGAGCGATTGTTCGCGGCTCGGCGCCCGCCGCTGCGAATGTGTCAGGAGGAGGCGGCCGCGGGTCGTTGAATCCGACCTGGCCGTGCCTCCCCCCGACGCCGAGCTCGAGCGCTTCCTCCTCTTCCTCGCCGCACGGCGCTCACCGCGCACCGTCGATGCCTATCGCCGCGACCTCGCCACGTTCGGAAAGTTCCGCGGGGGGCCGGTGGCAGACGCGACCGTGGAGGAGCTGGAGCGCTGGGTCGCCGAGATGCGCGCAGCCGGGCTCGCGTCGTCCACGGTCGCCCGCCGGACGTCTGCCGCGCGCAGCTACTTCCGCCACCTCACGCTCATCGGCGTGCGCGAAGACAACCCGGCGGCCGCGCTCGTCCTCCCCAAGCGCGCGCGCCGGCTGCCACGGGCGCTCTCGCCGGGCGAGACCGAGCGCCTCATCGATGCGGCGACCGGCTCGTCACCGCGAACGCTGCGCGACCGCGCGCTCGTCGAGCTCCTCTACGGCGCGGGGCTGCGCGTCTCCGAGGCGGTCGGGCTCGAGAAGGGCGCGGTCGACCTGGATGCGCGCATCGTCCGCGCGCTCGGCAAGGGCGGCAAGGAGCGCCTCGTGCCGCTCGGACGCCCGGCGGCAGAGGCGGTCCGCCGCTATCTCGCACTCGGGCGCCCGCACCTCGACCGCCGCTATCGGCCCGAGCTGTTCCTGAACGCGCGCGGCGGGCCGCTCACGCGTGCCGGCGCATTCCTCATCCTCAGGAGGCTCGCGGAGAGAGCGGGCCTCGAGCCCACGCGCGTCCACCCGCATCTCCTGCGCCACTCGTTCGCGACGCACCTGCTCGAGGGCGGCGCCGACCTCCGAAGTGTCCAGGAGATGCTCGGCCATGCCGATCTCGGCACCACCGAGCGCTACACGCACGTCTCCGATCGTCGGCGGCGCGAGGTCTACTTCCGCGCGCATCCGCACGCGCGGAGGAAGACCTCGCGCCCCGAGAAGACCTAGGCCGGGATCCTCGTCTCCGTCGCGAGCGGGGTCGGATCGATCCCGAGGTCGTAGTACGCCGTGTCGCCGTCGGGACCACCGTTGATGCTCGTGTCGGCCGCATCGTCGTCTGCATGCATGACGTCGCTCCCCGATCCGCCCGTGAACGTGTCGGCGCCGGAGCCGCCGGTGAGGTCGTCGTTGTCGTTGCCGCCGTTCATGTTGTCGTTACCGCCGGCGCCGCTGAGGACGTCGTTCCCGTTGTTGCCCTGGAGAATGTCGGTCCCCGCTCCGCCGTAGAGCTCGTCGGCCCCGTTGCCGCCGCTCAGCGTGTCGCCGGCGTCGCCCGCGCGCAGGATCACCTTGCCGGCGAACACCGAGCCCGTACCCGAGCCTCCGGCAGCGCTCAGGGTGTTGACGCCGCCGAGCCCGAACACCTCGATCTGCGCGGGCAGCGGTGAGAACGCCACGTCGCCGTCGGTATCGGAGTTCAGGTTCACGCCAGTCGTCCCGATCCGGATCGTGTCGGCCGCTGGGGTTCCGCGAACGACCACGACGTCGGTCGCGTCGCCGAGCGTCGTCGCGATCTCGATCTCGGAGACGCCCCCTGCCTCACTCGTCGCACCCGGCGCGAAGGCGCCGCCCGACATGTCGAGCGTGAGGGTTTCGACCGTGCCCGCGGTACCCGCGATCGCGATCGAGTCGGTGTTCGTCGTCGTCGCCGCGTCGCACGCCACCGGAGTCGCGCCAAAGGAGATCGCGCCCGAAACCACGCTCAGAGTCGCCGCCTGGCCGCTGGCAACCGTCGCCGTCACAGACTTCGCCGTTGCGTTGTACGTGCAGTCGCCCGGAGGCGGGGGCGGAGGCGGGGGTGGAGGAGGCGGAGGTGGCGGGGGTGGAGGCGGCGGATCGCCGTCGCCGATCTTGTTCTCCACGGCGATGGGGTTCGGGTCGAGCCCGGTGTCGTAGTAGAGCGTGTCGACGCCGCCGCCACCGCTGAAGCTCATGTCGGCCTCGTCGTCCTGAGCGAGGAAGAGATCGTCGCCGCTCGAGCCGACGTAGATGTCCCGACCAGGCCCGCCGTCGACCGTGTCGTTCCCGTCGCCCGCCGCAATGTCGTCGTCGCCCGGGCCGCCGTAGATCGTGTCCACGCCGATCTCGCCGCGGATGATGTCGTTCCCGGAGCCGCCCTCGATGTAATCGACCTGGTCGCTGCCGCGCAACCACGTGTCGCTGCCGTCGCCGCCGTAGATCCAGATGTCGCCGAGGAAGTGGAGCCCGGCGCCGCCCTGGCCGCGGCCGTTGAAGAAGTCCGCGCCGCCGAGCATGTTCATCGTCAGCGGGAACGCGGCCGGCGCAAACGTGATGTCGACGTCACCGTCGCTGTTCACCGCCATGCCGTTCTGGCCCGCTGCCATGTAGTCGTCGCCCTCGGTCGCGTACACGGTGACCGTGTCGATCGCGTTGCCGAGAGACGTCGCAAGCTCGATCTCGGGCTGGTTGAACTCGGCCGTGAAGCCGGGCGCGAGCATGCCGCCGCGGTAGTCGATGACGAGGGTCTCGGTGGTCGCGGCCGAGCCGGTGACCGAGATGGAGTCGGTGTTGTTCACCGTCGCTGCACCGCAGGGGACGGGCGTCGAGCCGAAGTGGATCGCGCCGCCGACGACCTTCAGCGTCGCCGTGCCGTCGGTGATGCTCGCCGTGACCGCCTTCGTTCCGGCGTTGTACGAGCAAGACTCAGCTGCGATCGCCGGTGTGACGAAAAGCCCGGCCACGAGTGCGGCAACTGTTACCGCAATTCCCAGAGCGGCATGCGACCGCCATCGAGCACCAAAGACCATCCCCATCTCCCTTCAATCCCCTGAATATCGACCGCAAAGAGCGTGGCTCCCGCCCGGACGCCAGCCCACGTCGGACGATACTGCCAGATATTCACCGTACAACCCCTGAAACGAGGGACGAACTTGGTACGAACTTAACGTGGGTCCCCGATTTCGAGCACCGCGCGTGTCTGCTCCTCACGGAACACGGCGAGCCGGTTCTCGAGCGCCTCGTCCGAGCGCGCGAGGATCGCGGCGGCCAGCAGCGCCGCGTTGACGGCGCCGGCACGGCCGATGGCGACGGTGCCGACCGGGATTCCCGCGGGCATCTGCACGGTGGATAGGAGCGAGTCGAGCCCGCCGAGCGCGGTCCCCATGGGAACGCCGAGCACCGGACGCAGCGTCTTGGAGGCGACGACTCCCGCGAGGTGCGCCGCACCGCCCGCCGCGGCCACGAAGACCTGCGCGCCTCGCTTCTCGACGTCGGCGATGAACTCCTCGAGCGCGTCAGGCGTTCGGTGCGCGGACAGGACACGAACCTCGTGCGGGATCTCGAGCTTCGCGAGCGTCTCGACGGCGTGCTCCATGGTCTCCCAGTCGGACTTCGAGCCCATCACGACGGCAACCAGGGCGCTCATTTCGCACGCTCCTTCTTCCGCAACGCCGCCCCGACGACCCTGGCCGTCTTCCGTAGCTCAGCATCCGCTTCGTCGTCCTCGGAGAGCCCCTCGAGGATCTGGATCGTGTCCCGGCTCGCTGTCCCGTTCTTGAGGCAGATCACCGCGAGCCTGCGCACGGCGACGTTCGGGTCGCGCGCGACGAGCTCGTGGAGCAACGGACGGAACGCGTTCACGTCACCCGGGTGGTTGCGCGAGAGCCCCTCGAGCGCGATGAGCGCCGACCCTCGCGCGGCCGGGCTCTCGTCCTCGAGGCCGCGGCGCAGAAGCTCGAGCTTCTGGCGGAACCGGAACTGCGCGATCGCGCGATACGCCTGTGCGCGCGTGCGATAGTCGGCATCGCGTGCGGCAGCCTCGAGCTCGTCGTCCCACTGAGCGCGAAGTGACGCGAGGTTGCGCTCGTCGCCGGCCTGCGCGAGGGCGTCAGCCTCGGCTGCCGCCTCTGCCAGGTTCACGACGAGCAGAGCTTCATAGAGAGGAGAGCTCGCGCGCCTCAGGGCCGACGTAGCGGGCGGCCGGCCGGATCAGGCGCCGGACGCTCTTCTGCTCGAGAATGTGAGCCGACCAGCCGGCGACCCGCGCGCAGGCGAACATCGCGGGCGTCAGCTTCGCGGGAATCTCCGCGATATCGAGCACGACAGCTGCCCAGTACTCCACGTTCGTTGCCAGCACACGCTCGGGGTGACGCTCCTGGAGCGCGGCGAGCGCCGCCGTCTCGAGCGCTTTTGCAGTCTCGACGCGAGGCGAGCCGAGCTCCTCGGCCATGCCTCGTAGGAGGCGTGCGCGTGGGTCCTCTGCTCGGTACACGCGGTGACCGAAGCCCATGATGCGCTCGCCGCTCTCGAGCAGTTCGGCCACGTACGTCGCCGCGTCTCCTCTCTCCGCGACGGCATCCAGCATGGGAATGACGTGGGCGGGCGCTCCTCCGTGCAGCCGCCCTGAGAGCGTCCCTACCGCAGCGGAGAGACACGCCCCTGCATCCGCGCCGGTGGACGCGGCGACACGAGCGGTAAACGTCGATGCGTTCAGGCCGTGCTCGGCGGTGCAGATCCAGTACGTGTCGATCGCTCTCGCGTGACGGGGATCGGCTTGACCGCGCCAGCGAAGAAGGAACTTGCCGGCCGCCGTCACTCCGGTGGAAACGACATCGTCGGGTATCGCCTCGCCGTGCCCGTCCGCAACGCGCGCGGACCGCGCCACGATCGCCATGAGCTGGGCAGACAGCCTCCCGAGATCGTCACGCGCCTGCTCGTCAGAGATGTCTGCCAGCTGGCCGAGCCCCCAGACGCCGGACAAGCGGGCGATCTCCGCCTGCGCGTCGGCGGGGGCCTTCCCCGTAAGCCCGCTCGGCTCGTACGGCTCGGGCTCCGGCATGCCGGGCTCGAGGCTCTCGTCGACGAGGAGCCCCCACACCTTCTCGTACGGCACTTGCCCGACGAGCTCCTCGATGTCGACGCCGCGATAGCGCAGCGACCCGCCTTCGCGGTCCGGCTCCGCGATCTCGGTCTCGACGGCGACGACGCCCTCGAGCCCTGGCCTGAATTCGGTCGTTTCGCTCATCGCCCCGTCTCCGCGAGGGACGCTACCTGAGGGGAATCCCGCGCGTGCGCAGGTACGATCCGCCGCGCTCATGGCCCATCGCGTGACGCTTATCCCCGGAGACGGGACGGGCCCCGAGCTCACGGAGGCGACGCGGCGCGTCCTCGAGGCGACGGGGGTCGAGTTCGAGTGGGACGTCCGCGAGGCCGGCGTGGACGTGATGGAAGAAGCGGGGACTCCGCTGCCCGACGACACGCTCGAGTCGATCAGGCGGAACCGGACCGCGCTCAAGGGCCCGATCACGACCCCGATCGGCACCGGCTTCCGCTCCGTGAACGTCGCGCTCCGCCACGAGCTCCAGCTCTACGCCTGCGTCCGCCCCTGCAAGTCGTATCCGGGCGTCCGCTCGCGCTACGACGGCGTCGACATCGTCGTCGTGCGCGAGAACACCGAGGACCTGTACGCGGGCATCGAGTACGAGGCGGGCAGCGAAACGGCCGAGCAGGTCATCGCGACGCTGAACGGCCTCCAGCCGAAGCAGATCACTCCGGGGTCCGGCATCTCGGTCAAGCCGATCAGCGCGGAGGCCTCGCGCAGGATCATTCGCTTCGCCTTCGACTACGCGCGAGCCAACGGCCGCCGCGAGGTCGCGGGCATCACGAAGGCCAACATCATGAAGTTCACGGACGGGCTGTTCCTCTCCATCTTCCGCGAGGTCGCCGCCGACTACCCGGAGATCGCGTCGCGCGAGGTGCTCGTCGACGCGCTCTGCATGGGGCTCGTGCAGCGCCCGGAGGAGTACGACGTGCTCGTCCTGCCGAACCTGTACGGGGACATCGTCAGCGACATCACCGCCGGCCTCGTCGGAGGCCTCGGGCTCGCTCCCGGGGCCAACATCGGCACCGAGGCGTCCGTGTTCGAGGCGACGCACGGCTCTGCGCCCCGCTACAAGGGCCAGAACAAGGCGAACCCGACGGCGATGATCCTCTCCGGCAAGCTCATGCTCGACCATCTCGGCGAACGGGACGCCGCCGCACGTCTCGAGCGCGCCGTCGCGGAGGTCATCGCCGAGGGCCGCCACGTCACGTACGACCTGAAGCCGAAGCGGGACGACCCGACGGCGGTCGGCACCTCGGAGTACGCAGACGCCATCATTGCGAGACTCGGCCGGTAAAAGGGAGTCTGACAATGCGGACGAAGGTGACGGTTGTGGGCGCGGGGAACGTCGGGGCGACCTGCGCGCAGGAGATCGCCCGACGCGACTACGCGGACGTCGTCCTCGTCGACATCATCCCGAACTTCCCGCAGGGGAAGGCCCTCGACATGAACCAGGCAGGCTCGGTGCTCGACTACGAGCCGCGGATCGTGGGCACGAACGGCTACGACGAGACCGCCGACTCGGAAGTGGTCGTGATCACCGCGGGAAGGCCGCGCACGCCCGGCATGAGCCGCGACGACCTCGTCGCGACGAACGAGGCGATCGTGACGGCGGTTACCAAGGAGGCGATGAAGCGCTCGCCGAAGGCGGTGCTCGTCGTCGTCTCGAACCCGCTCGACGCGATGTGCCACGTCGCCCGCGCCGTGTCGCGCTTCCCGAAGCAGCGGGTCGTCGGCATGGCCGGGATCCTCGACACCGCACGTTTCTCGGCGTTCATCGCCCAGGAGCTCGAGGTCTCGGTGCGCGACGTGACCGCGGTGGTGCTCGGCGGGCACGGCGACCAGATGGTGCCGGTCGTCTCGGCGACGACCGTCGGGGGCATCCCGCTCGCCGAGCTCCTCACGAAGCCGAGGATGAAGAAGCTGGTCGAGCGCACCCGCGTCGGCGGCGGCGAGCTCGTGAGCCTGCTCGGCACGTCGGCCTGGTACGCACCCGGCGCTGCGGCGGCGCAGATGGTCGATGCGATCTGCCTCGACCAGAAGCGCGTCCTGCCCTGCACCGCGTACCTCGAGGGCGAGTACGGGATCCGGGGGCTCTACATGGGAGCCCCGGTGAAGCTGGGCGCCGGAGGCGCGGAGGAGATCCAGCGTCTGAAGCTGACGCCGGACGAGAAGAAGATGCTCAGGACGTCCGCCGCGTCCGTGCGCGAGGTCGTGTCCATCCTGAAGAGGTCGTAGGCGGGTTCTCCCGCCTCGAGGCGCGTGGATCTCGAACTGACTGGCCGCACCGCCGTCGTCTGCGGAGGATCGGCGGGGATCGGGCTCGGCATCGCCGAGTCACTGGCTGAGGAGGGCGCGAACCTCGTGCTCTTCGCCCGCCGTCGGGACGTCTGCGAGCGCGAGGCAGAGCGCCTCGGCGCAGTCGCTGTCGCAGGCGACGTCAGCGTCGCGGCCGACCTCGAGCGACTCGTGGAGACGGCCGTCTCGGCGCACGGCGGCATCGACATCGTCGTCAACAACTCGGGTGGCCCGCCTCGAACCACTGCACTCGAGATGACCGAAGAAAACATCGTGCAGGCAGTGCAGCTCATGCTCGTCTCCGCGGTCCGCCTCACGTCGCTCTGCCTTCCATACCTCGAGCAGAGCCCCGGCGGCCGTATCGTCAACGTGACCTCGAGCACGGTGCGCGAGCCCGTGGACAACCTCGCGCTCTCGAACGCCGTCCGCCCGGGAGTCGTCGGCTGGGCGAAGACGCTCGCGCGCGAGCTCGGCCCGAAGGGCATCACCGTGAACTCGATCGCTCCCGGACGTATTGACACCGCCCGCATCCGCGAGGTCTATCCCGACGGGCCGTCCGAAGCCGATCTCGCCGCGATCCCGCTGCGGCGGCTCGGCACGTCCCGCGAGATCGGCGACCTCGTGGCGTTCCTCTGCTCGGATCGCGCGGCCTACATCACCGGCACCTTGATCGCAGTCGACGGCGGGCTCGTCCGCGCGCTCTGATGCGCTACCGCCTCGTCGCCGTCCTCCTCGTCCTGCTCGTCGTCGCGACGGGCGCGCTCTACACGGTCCCGGCCGACGACTTCATCTTCACGCCGGGCCAGGCGAGGCCGCTCGCGGAGAAGGTGCGCGTGCAGGACGCCCGCCCTGCGCCCGGAGAGGTCTTCTACGTCGACGTCTTCGTGCGGCGAGCGACCTGGCTCGAGCAGCTCCTGCCCTTTACCCAGCCGGAGGGCGCTGATGTGTTTCCGGAGCACGCCGTCCTCCCGCCGGGCACCTCGGAGAAGGACCGCGATCGTCAGAACGCCGTGGATATGGAGGAGTCCGAGCGAATCGCGTCGGCGGTCGCGCTTCGAGCTCTGGGCTACGACGTTGCGATCAAGCCCACGGGCGCCCGCGTGGCGGCGGTCTACTCGGACGGGCCGGCTGCTTCCAAGCTGGAGGCAGCGGACGTGATCGTCGCCGTTGACGGCAAGCCCGTCCAGACAATCGACGGGCTGCGCGCGGCGATCGGGCGCCGCCGGCCGGGAGAGCCGGTTCAGATGACCGTCGAGCGCGACGGCGAAACGGTCGACGTCACCGTCGACACGATCGCGAGCCCGGCCGACCCGGCCCGCGCGATCGTGGGCATCGAGGTCGGCCAGAAGGCCGACATCGACCTCCCGATCGACGTCGACATCGACCTCGGCGACGTCGGAGGGCCATCGGCCGGCCTGCCCTTCGCGCTCGAGATTGCCCGCATGCTCGGCAAGGACGTCACACGAGGTTGCGATATCGCCGCGACGGGCGAGCTGGCGCTCGACGGATCCGTGATCCAGATCGGGGGGGTCAAGCAGAAGACGATCGGCGCACGGCGGACGGGTGTGGATGTCTTCCTCGTCCCGGTGGGGGAGAACGCGGAAGATGCCCGCAAGTATGCGAAGGACCTGGTCGTCGTCCCTGTGGAGAGTTTTCAACAGGCGTTGCGGAAGCTGGCAACGACCGACTTCAAATGTTGATTTTGCAGGGCTTTCTTCGATTCTGAAAAGAGGCGCAAATTGCGGCCGATTCGTCGCCAGCGCCCTTGTCGGCCCGCGCCCGCCTCGCCAGAATGCGGGCTTGCCGATGGGACGCGACCGCCGCAGACACCGCCGTTGAAGCGCTCGAAGGCGACCTGCGACGACTGCTTCTTCCGGCGCTCCGGGCTCTGCGCCCTGCCCGGCAACGCGCCCTGCCCCACGTACCGGGCAGCCGCGGACGGCGTGCCTCACGCCTCCGCCGCAGCCGCGACTCGTTCCGCGCCAGGCTGCGGGGACCACGGTCGCGCACGCAGCTGCCTAGGATCCGGGAATGACCGAGAGTCAGCCGCCGGCCGGCGAAGCGCGAAGGTCGAACGCGCACGAGCCCAAGCGCGGGACGCCCTGGACGCCGATCCTCATCGGCGTCGCCGTCCTCTACGCGCTGATCGTCGCGATCCTCAACTCGGACCGCGTCGAGGTCGACTTCCTCTTCTTCTCGGCGGACGTCCGCCTGCTGGTCCTCATCGTCCTCTGCCTCGGGCTCGGCTTCGCGAGCGGCTTCTTCTTCGACCGCTGGCGCGAGCGCCGGAAGCGGCGAGACCGAACCTAGCGCGCCCTCTCTCCGGGTCAGGTCGCGACGGCGAGCAGGCTGCCGAGCCGGCCGATGCCTTCGGTGATCCGCTCGGGCGGCTCGAAGCTGAATGCGAGCCGTGCCGAGGTCAGTCCGAGACCCGAGTCGGCCGGGAAGAAATCGGCGCCGCGAACGAACGAGACCTCGTCCTCCTCCGCGCGACGCGCGAGCTCGGCCGTGTCGCCTCCCTCGAGGTCGAGCCAGAGGAAGTAGCCGCCCTCCGGGTGGCTCCACGACGCGCCGTTCGGGAAGCCTGCGGCGAGCGCCGCGAGCATCGCGTCGCGGCGAGCGCGGAGCCCGGTGCGGACGCGTTCGAGGTTCGGCTCGAAGCGGCCCTGCTCGATGAACTCGGCGATCGTGGCCTGCGTGAAGAACGGCGGCGAGATGTAGGTCGAGTTCGCGCGCTCCTCGAAAGCAGCGGTGTCGGCCGCGGGGAGCACGAAGTAGCCGGTCCGCAGGCCCGGTGCGACCGTCTTCGAGAACGACGAGGTGAACGTCACGAGCTCGCCGCCCTCCAGCTCGTGCAGCGTCGCAGGCGCCTCCCCCTCGTAGCGGACGAGGCCGTACGGGTCGTCCTCGAGCACGGGCAGGCCATTCCGCGCGACGATCTCCGCGATGCGGCGGCGCCGCTCCTCGCTGAGCGTGCGCCCGCTCGGGTTCTGGAAGGTCGGGATCGTGTACAGGAACGAGGGAGCGTCGGAACGGGAGCCGAGCTCGTGCTCGAGCGCGTCCGGATCGAGCCCTTCCTCGTCCATCGCGAGCGGGACGATCTCGGCCCCTTCTCGCGCGAGGATCTTCAGCGGGCGGTCGTAGCTCGGCGCCTCGACGAGGACCCGGCCGGGACGGCGCGCGAGGAGCTCGGCCGCATAGAGCACGAACCCGAGGAGCCCGCCCATCGTGAGCACGACACGGTCCGCGCCGACGCCGTGACGGGCGCCGACCCACTCCCGCAGCGGCCCGTACCCGCCGGTCGGGCCGTACGAGAAGACGCTCGCCCCGACTCTCAGCGCGACGGCGTGCGCGCACTCCGCGAGCTCCGCTGCGGGGATCAGCTCGGGAGCCGGAGCCCCGCGCGCGAACGAGATCGGCGTCGCAGGCACGCCTTGAGCCTATCCGCGTTCAGACCACAGACGTAGAGGCGAGGCATGCCTCGCCCGGCCGGGCATGCGCGGCCCTCTACGACCGGAGCGCGGCGACGATCTCTGCGGCTTCGGTCGGCGTCGTGCCGACGCGGATGCCGCGCGCCTCGAGCGCGTCCTTCTTCGCCTCCGCGGTGCCCGCCGAGCCGGAGATGATCGCGCCCGCGTGCCCCATGGTCTTTCCGGGCGGAGCCGTGAAGCCGGCGATGTAGGCGACGACCGGCTTGGACATCTCGGCCTCGATGAACGCCGCCGCCTTCTCCTCCTCGTCGCCTCCGATCTCGCCGACCATGACCACGCGGTCCGTCTGCGCGTCCGCCTCGAAGCGGGACAGGATGTCGACGAACGACGAGCCGACGACCGGATCGCCGCCGATGCCGACGATCGTCGAGTTCCCGAGCCCGAGCTGCGTCAGCTCGTGGCCGATCTGGTACGTGAGCGTCCCCGACCGCGAGACGAGCCCGATCGCGCCCTCGCGGAAGATCTCGGCGGGAATGATCCCGACGTTCGCCTTGCCCGGGGACAGCGCCCCTGGGCAGTTCGGCCCGATCATCGTGACCCCCCGGCCCTGGAGGTACGCGTGGATGCGCAGCATGTCGTGCGCGGGCACACCCTCGGTGATGCAGATGATCGTCGCGATGCCCGCGTCCACTGCCTCGTACATGGCGTCCGCGGCGAACGGCGCCGGGACGAAGACCATCGACGTGTTCGCGCCCGTCTCCTCGACCGCGGCGGCGACGGTGTCGAAGACGGGGACGCCCTCGACGTCCTGCCCGCCCTTGCCCGGCGTGACGCCCGCGACGAGCTGCGTCCCGTAGCCGCGGTTCCGAAGGCCGTGGAAGCGCCCCTCCGAGCCGGTGAGGCCCTGCACGAGGAGCCGCGTCTCGGTGTCGACGAGGATGGCCACCGTCAGCGCGCTTTCCGGGCGCGGATGGCGATCTTGTCGAGCGTGAGCCGGTCGTCCTGGACGCGCTCGCCCCAGAGCTCGCGCACGCGCTCGGCCTCCTCGCCCTTGCAGCCCGTGCGCTCGAGCCAGGCGGGAAAATCGATCGTGTGCGGCAGCACGACACGCTCCTCGACCTCGAGCCCCGCCGCCTCGAGGAAACCCGCCCACTCGCCTTCCGTGTAGTTGCGCACGTGGCTCGGGTCGCGAAGCGCCTCGGCCTGCTCGGCGTCGTCTCCCATGTTGAGCGTGTCGACCAGGAGGACGTGGTCGCGCGCTAGGCGCGCCATCTCCCGTACCGCGGCTCCGGGGTCGGTGAAGTGGTGAGCCGCGGTGCGACATGCGACCACGTCGAAGCTCGCGTCGGCGAACGGGATCGACTCCGCATGGCAGACGACGTCGGGCTGCATGCCCGGCGCGGGGTCGCACGTCGTCACCGCGAGGCCGGCTTCCCGGAGGCGCCTTGCGACGTGGCCGCCGCCGGTCGCGACGTCGAGCGCCGTTCGGGCGCCCTCGGCCCAGGCGACCAACAGCTCGAGGTCGTCTCCGGCGCGGTGTGCGTCCGAGTCGGCGTAGAGCGCCGCGCGCTCCGACCAGAGATCCGTCATCCCGCCTCCCTCGCCTTCGGCTCGGTCGCGCGGGGGAAACCCGGTTTCCCTCGCGAGCCCCCTGCGAGTTGCCGCCGATGCTGCGCATCGGCGCGTCTCTCCGGCGGAACCATCCGGTTCCCCCACGCCCCCTCCTGGCCGTATGACCGCGTCATGCGGCCAGCTCCACCGCTCGCCGCGCACCGTCGAGCATCGTCGCCTCGACGTGGAGGTTCGGCGGCGCGGCTTCCGTCAGGAGGCGCCTGCCCTCCTCGGCGTTGGTGCCGTCGAGCCGCACGACGATCGGATCCTCGATGCCCATCTGGCCGAGCGCCTGGAGGATTCCGCGCGCCACCTCGTCGCAGCGCGTGATCCCGCCGAAGATGTTGAAGAAGATCGCGCGTACCTGCTCGTCGCTCGTGATCACCTCGAGCGCGTCGACGACGCCCTGCGCGTCTCCCCCGCCCCCGAGGTCGCAGAAGTTCGCCGGGCGGCCGCCGACGAACGTGACGACGTCGACCGTGGACATGGTCAGCCCCGCTCCGTTGCCGAGCACGCCCACCTCTCCGTCGAGCTTCACGTAGGTGACGCCCTTCTCGCGCGCCATGCGCTCCAGCGGATCGAGATCCGCGACGTCGCGCATCTCCGCGATCTCCGGATGCCGGTAGAGCGCGTTCTCGTCGACCGTGAACTTCGAATCGAGGGCGCGCACCTCGCCGTCGGGTGTGACGATCAGCGGGTTGATCTCGCAGAGCATCGCGTCGCAGCCGACGAACGCCTCGTACAGCTTTCCGACGATGGCCGCGATCTGCTTCTGCTCCGCCGGGTCGGCGACCCCGGCGCCGTAGACGAGGCGGCGCGCCTGCCAGGCGTGGTAGCCCTCGAGCGGGTCGACGTGGAGCCGGACGAGCGCCTCGGGCTTCGTCGCCGCGATCTCCTCGATGTCCACCCCGCCCTCGGTCGTGAACATGAAGAGCGGCTTCTTCGCGCCGCGGTCGAAGGTGATCGAGAGGTAGTACTCGCGGGCGATGTCCGACGAGCGCTCGATCCAGACCTTGTTGACGACGTGCCCGCGGATGTCCATGCCGAGAATCGCCTCCGCGTGCATCTCCGCTTCTGCGGGCGTGGACGCGAGCTTGATCCCACCGGCCTTCCCGCGCCCCCCGGTGAGCACCTGAGCCTTCACGACGGCGGGGCCCCCGAGCTCCTCGGCCGCCGCGCGAGCGGCAGCAGAGGTCACGGCGAGCCGCCCTTCGGAGACGGGAATGCCGTACTTCGCGAAGAGCTCTTTCCCCTGGTACTCGTAGAGGTCCAAGGCGCGCGCGAGTGTACTAGAGGCCCGGCATCTCGCCGGAGGCGAGCGGGCCTGGCCCGCGGCCCGTATGCGAGCATGCGTCATGAGCCGGAGCACCGCTATTGCACTCGTGGTGCTCGGCGCGGCACTCGCGGGGTTCGTCTTCTCCTCGACCGCTATCGGGCCGGCCGACGACGGCGAGTCTCGTACCGAGCAGAGCGTCGCAGCCGGGCCGCAGACCGCGGAGCTCTCGTGGCGCGAGACGTTCGGGCCGGCCGGCCAGCAGCTCGTCTTCGAGGTCGAGCGCATCCGGGTGCTCGAAGATGGCTGGAAGGCGTGGGTGCGGCTGACGAACAACACGTCCGTCGCATACGACGTCGGCGATCCGCGGGCGACGATCGACCGCAGCTTCGGGCTCATGCTGTTCGAGACCGGCGACGTCACGGAGCTCGAGGAACGCAACTCGCAGGGGGCGCTGCCCGGCAATCCGCTCTGCGACGACCTACGAGCCGAGCCTGCCGAAGCTCCTCGAGCCGAACGGAAGCTGGAGCGGCGCGATCTCCGCTCCGGGCTCACTCGTCGCCGGGAGCTGGGTTCGCGTCGTCTTCGGAACGCTGCTCGCGATCGGGTCGACCGGCGACGTCCTCGAGGACAGCGTCGTCTGGATCACCGACAACGCGTACCGCCTGCGTCGCTGATCCGCGGTGCCGGCCGACGAGAGCTGACGACGTCAGCTCTCCGGACGGATGACGCAGATCACCTGGCCGTTCGCGACCTGCTCGCCGGCCGCGACCGTTAGCTCGTAAACGACGCCGTCCGCGTGCGCGACGATCGGGTTCTCCATCTTCATCGCCTCGACCACGCAGACGACTGCGCCCGCCTCGACGACGTCGCCGTCCGCGACCTCGACGGCGAGCACGGTCCCTTGCATCGGACTCACGACGGCATCGGTTCCTGCGGCGGTGAGGCCCTTAGCACGCTCCCGGTGCCTTTGCGCGGCCTCCGTCCAGGGAGGCTCCGGCTCCTGGATCCGGACCTCGTGCAGGCGGCCGTCGAGCTCGACCGCCAGGACGCGGCTCCGGGTGCCTGCCCCGTCGGCCGACCTCGCACTGCTCCGGTCCGTCGCGCGCGCCTCGTCGAGCTCCCGCGCGCGCTGCGCGAGCTCCTCCGACTCCACGATCCCCGCGCACGTCTCGCCGCGGACGAAGCACGGCGACTCGAGCAACGCCCGGTGGAACGAGACGAGCGTCGTCGTGCCTTCGATGACGTACTCCTCGAGCGCTCGCAGCATCCGGCGGCGCGCGTGCTCGCGGTCGACGTCGTGGACGACAAGCTTCGCGACGAGCGGGTCGTAGAGCTCCGAGATCTCGTCCCCGGGACGGATCGCCGAGTCCACGCGGACGCCGATCCCCGCCGGCTCGCGATACGCCGTGATGCGGCCGGGGCTCGGGAGGAAGCCCTTCGCGGGATCCTCCGCATTGATGCGGCATTCGATTGCGTGCCCGCGGAGGACCACGTCCTCCTGTGCGATGCCGAGCTCGTGTCCCGCCGCGATGAGAATCTGCTCGCGCACGAGGTCGAGGCCGGTGACAGCCTCGGTGACCGTGTGCTCGACCTGGATCCGCGTGTTCATCTCCAGGAAGTAGTAGGAGCCGTCGGCAGCGAGGAGCCCCTCGACCGTTCCCACCGAGCGGTAGCCGACGGCCGCGGCGGCGTCCACGGCAATGCGGCCGATCCGTTCGCGCAGCTCCGCATCGACGGCCGGCGATGGCGTCTCCTCGACGAGCTTCTGGTGCCGGCGCTGGATCGTGCAGTCCCGCTCGCCGAGGTGGATGACGTTGCCATGGGTGTCCGCGAGCACCTGCACCTCGACGTGGCGCGGATCCTCGAGATAGCGCTCCACGTACACCGCAGGGTCGGCGAAGTACGCCTCGCCCTCGCGGCGCGCCGACTCGAACGCGCGCTCGACGTCCTCCCGCGAGTGCGCGACCTTGAGGCCCTTGCCGCCGCCGCCGGAGGACGCCTTGATCGCGATCGGGAAGCCGATCTCGGCGGCGACGGCGAGGACGTCCTCGACCGTCTCGGCCGGCGAGGTCGCGCCGGGGACGATCGGCACGCCCGCAGCGCGCATGCGCTTGCGGGCGGCGATCTTCGAGCCCATCGCCTCGATCGCTGCGGGCGGCGGGCCGATCCACGTGAGGCCAGCGTCCTCGACCGCTCTCGCGAAGGCAGCGTTCTCGGCGAGGAAGCCGTACCCGGGATGGATTGCCTCCGCTCCGGACCGCTGAGCCGCAGCGATGATCCGGTCGCCGCGGAGGTAGCTCTCGGCCGCCGGCCCCGGCCCGAGCAGGTAGGCCTCGTCGGCGACGGCAACATGGAGCTTGTCGCGATCCGGCTCCGAGTAGACCGCGACGGTCCCGATCCCGAGCTCGCGGAGCGTCCGGAAGACCCGGACCGCGATCTCCCCGCGATTGGCGACGAGCGCTTTCGAGAAGGACTGCATGGGAGGCGTATTCTCTCGGACGGTGACGCTCGCGGACCAGCTCACGGTGCTTCGGGCGGCCGCGGTTCCGGTCGTCGTCGTCCTCTACGCCTGGGACTTCCCGAGCCACGCGTACTGGGCGACGACGGTCTTCGTCGTCGCCATGGCGACCGACCAGATCGACGGCTGGCTCGCCAGGCGCCAGGGCACGAGCTCGCCGCTCGGCAAGCTGCTCGATCCCGTCGCGGACAAGGTGCTCGTGCTCGCAGCGCTCGTGATGCTCATCGGGGAGGGCGTCGCGCCGGCCTGGATGGTCGCGCTCATCGTCGTCCGCGAGATCCTCGTCTCCGGGCTGCGCCTGGCGGCGCTCGAGCGCGGCGTCGTCCTCGGCGCGCGTGACCTCGGCCGCGTCAAGACGTGGGCGCAGGCGCTCGCCGCGGCGATCGCCGGCTACGCCGCCGCCGGCGCCTGGAGCGAGGACATCGCCTGGTGGGCGCTCCTGCTCGCGCTCGCGGCGACCTGGGTCTCGGGCCTCGACTACGCGCGCGTCGCGCCGCGCGTGCTCCGCGGCGAGAGCGCGTAGCCGTCTTCGTGCGGCTCGCCGTCCACGGCCTCGTGCGCGGCGGCCTGCCGCCATGCGCTCCGGTAGAGCGCGGGCGCCTCGCCGATCCGGATCCCAGCCTCGGCGAGGGCTCGTTCGAGCGCCGCCCGCTCCTGATCCGGTAGCTGCGGTCGGACGTCGATCGGCACCGGATGAGTCTAGATCTGGAGCAGCCGGGCGCCGGTTGCCTTGAACGACGCGACGACGACCTCACCCTCCTGAAGCCCCATGCGCTCGGCCGACCGCGCGGTGATCTCCGCGGTCAGCGGCCCGATCCGGACGCGGGTCCGGTTCCCGAGGTGCACGAGCGACGCGATCGGCGCCCGCACGTGGTTGACGGCCGAGTCCTCGTGAGCTTCCCGCGCGACCGACACCTCCCACGGATAGACGGCAAGGGTGACGCCGCCTTCTCCGGAGTCGACGGTGTACGCGGTGAAGCCGGCGTCCAGCGCGACGACGGTGAGCCCGTCGGGTCCCTCGGACGCCATGCCGCGGAGCACGTTGGCGCCGGTGAACCCGGCGACGAACGAGTCTGCGGGCGCCGCGACGAGCTCGGACGGGCCCGCGACCTGGAGGAGCTTGCCGTCCACGAGGACGCCGACGCGGTCGGCGAGCGCGGCCGCGTCGTCGAAGTCGTGCGTCACGATCAGCGTCGGCAACGAGAGCTCTTGCAGCAGCTCGCGGAGCTCCGAGCGCACGTGCGCCCGCGTGTACGCGTCGAGCGCGGAGAGCGGCTCGTCGAGCAGCAGAACCGCAGGATCGCGCGCGAGCGCCCGTGCGAGAGCCACGCGCTGGCGCTCGCCGCCCGAAATCGCCGTCGGGCGCGCGTCCGCGAGCTGCGCGATGCGGAACCGGTCGAGCAGCTCAGCCGCCCGCGCTCGTCCGCCGAACTCCACGTTCGCGCGAACGCTCAGGTGCGGGAAGAGCGCGTACTCCTGGAAGACGAGCCCGACGCGGCGCTGCTCGGGAGGCAGGTCGATGCCACGCGACGTATCGAGCCAGCGCTCCTCGCCAAGCCGGACGACGCCGCGTTCAGGTCGCAGGAGCCCGGCCACCGCGCGCAGCACGCTCGACTTGCCGGCGCCCGACGGCCCGACGAGGGCGACGGTCTCCGCCCCGAGCTCGAGCCCTAACGCGAGCCGGAAGGAGCGAAGAGCGTGATCGAGCTCGAGCTCGAACGTCTCCATGCGGGAATCAGCTTCGCGAGGAAGAGGACAATGGCGCTGACCACGACGAGCAAGGCCCCGATCGCGAGCGCGAGGTCGAAGTCGACGTCGAAAGCCTGGTAGACGGCGAGGGAGAGCGTCTGGGTGACGCCCTGGAACGAGCCGGCGAACATGATCGTCGCCCCGAACTCGCCGAGACCGCGCGCGAACGCCAGGGCGAGCCCGGCGCCGAGCCCGCCCGCGGCGAGCGGCAGCGCGACGCGGGCAAACGTGCGCCCGGGACCGGCGCCGAGCGTGCGCGAGGCCGCGACGAGATCGGGGTCGACGGCCTCGAAGGCGGCGATCGCAGTTCGGACGTAGAACGGGCTGGCGACGTACGTCACCGCGAGGACGACCGCGACCTTCGTGAACGCGATCTCGATGCCGAGCGCATCGAACGTCCCGCCGAGGAGGCCGAGCCTCCCGAACGCGGCGAGCAGGCCGACGCCTGCAACCGCCGGCGGGAGCACGAGCGGTAGCTCGACGAGCGTCACCAGCAGCGCGCGGCCGCGGAAGCGCCGGGTTGCGAGGAGGTACGCCGTCGGCGTCCCGAAGAGCACGATGAGCAGCATCGCGACGAGGTTGGTCTCGGCCGTGACCCGAAGTGCGTCGAGCGCGATCTCGCTCGTGACACCGTCGACGAACTCCTGGAACGACAGCTCGGCGAAGATCGCGACGATCGGGATCAGCAGAAAGGCAAGCGACACCGCGGCGCCCGCCGCGAGCGCCGCGCCGAACGGCGTGAGCCTCACGGCAGCCCGAACCGTGCAGCCCGCAGCTGACGCCGTCCGTCCGGTCCGAGAACGGCGATCACGAAGTCCTGTGCGGCCGCCAGGTCGCTCGGCTCCGCAGCGATCGCGAGCTCGTAGACGACGGTCGGCTGTGCCCGCTCCGGGATCCGGATCGCGCGCGCCCGGGTCGCCACGGGGGCGACGTCCGTCAGGTAGACGAAGCCTGCGTCGGCCTGCCCGAGGGCGACCTTGCCGACGATTCCCTTCACATCCGGCTCGAGGCTGACGGTCTTCTTCAGCACCCGGAGGAGGCCGAGCCGCTTCAGGACCTCGCGCGTGTAGAGGCCGATCGGGACCTTCGGGCCCGCGACGACGAGCTTGAGCTTCGGACGCCTGGCGAGGTCGAAGACGCTCTTTATCCTGGCCGGATTCGAGCGTGGGACGATCACGACGAGCGAGTTCGTCGCGAACGCCACCGGCTTGCGTGCCAGCTTCTCCCGGTACAGCGCTTGCGTGTAGATCGGGCTCGCGGACAGGTACACGTCGAATGGGGCGCCGCGACGGATCTGCTCGGCCAGTGAATTCGAGCTCCCGAAGGAGTACGTCGCCTCCGGCACGATCCGTGGAAGCACCTCGGTCAGCGAGGCGGCCGCGAGGACGACCGGGCGTGCAGCCGCCCGCTCCTCCCGAGCGGGCGCCGCGAGCGCGAACGTGGACGCGAGTGCGGCGGCGAGAGCGACGAGTGCCGCCGAGATCGCGAGCCGAGCCCTCATCGCTCGACCATGACGCTCGTCGACTTCACGACCCCCGCCGCGCTCACGCCCGGCGCGAGGGCGAGCTCCTCCGCCGACTCGCGCGTAATGATCGCGACGACGCGGGCCGGCTCGGTCACGTCGATCTCGACCTTTGCGAGCAGCCCGTCGAGCTCGACCGAGCGCACGACACCACGAAAGCGGTTCCGCGCGGAGAAGACGTCCGACCCCTGGATCCCGCTGAGCCTCTCGACCTCGGCGGCGGGCACGATGCGCCGGTTCGCGGCGTCGCGCTCGACCCGAATGCGACCCGCCTTGTCCCACCTGCGTAACGTGTCCAGCGAGATTCCGAGCACCCGGGCCGCCTGCGCCGCCGTGTAGTCCTGCTTAGGCATTGCCTAGGAGATATACCATGGCGGCGTGCAGGTCAAGCGGTTCGGCGATCCGGCCGCGTACCTCGGCGCGACGGAGCCGCTCCTGCTCGCCGACGAGGCGCGGCACAACCTCATGCTCGGGATCGCGGGCAATCTGCGCGACCATCCGGGCCTCTATCTCGAGTTTCACGGCTGGGTCGTCGAGAGCGACGGGCACGTGGTGGGGGCGGCACTCCAGACTCCGCCCTACAACCTCGTGCTCGCGCGGCCTGCCGAGCCGTCCGGGGTCGAGGCGCTCGCACAGGCGCTCTGGGACACGAAGGTCGAGCTTCCCGGAGTGACCGCATCGGTCCCGGAGGTCGAGGACTTCGCCGACGCCTGGGTCGGCCGTGCGGGCCTCGAGCGCCGCGCCCGGATGCGCCAGCGGATCTACCGGCTCACGTCTGTCCGCCCCGTCTCGGGCGTGCGCGGCCGGCCGAGATCAGCCACTGCCGCCGACCGCAGGCTCCTGCTCGAGTGGGTGAACGCCTTCGCACGCGAGAGCTTCGACGACGTCGACCCGAAGGCCGCGGAGAGGCAGGTGGACGCGCGCCTCGAGCGCGGAGCAGGAGGGTTCGCGTTCTGGGAGGACGGCGAGCCGGTGTCTCTCGTCGGCTGGGGAGGCCAGACGCCGAACGGCGTCCGCATCGGCCCCGTCTACACCCCGCCCGAGCTGCGGCGACGAGGCTATGCAAGCGCCCTCACCGCGTCCGTCTCGGCGAAGCTGCTGGCCGCCGGGCGCCGCTTCTGCTTCCTCTACACGGATGTCGAGAACCCGACGGCGAACCGCATCTACACCCAGGTCGGCTACGAGCCGGTGTGCGACTCGGTGGACTACGCGTTCGTCCCGCGAGGGAATCGGTGAGCGACGACCTGCGACCGCTCTGGGACTTCGGCGACCTCGAGGTGAGCGCAGACCGCTTCCGGGAACGTCTCGGAACCGAGCAGGACGAGGGCGTGCGCGCGGAGCTGCTGACGCAACTCGCTCGGGTCGAAGGTCTGCGCGACAACTTCGACGAAGCCGAGCAGCTCGTCCGCGAAGCCGAAGCGCTCGCGGCCGCGAGCCCGCGCGCCCGCGTCCGCATCGACCTCGAGCGAGGCCGCATCCTGCGGTCGAGCGGCGATCCGGAGGCCGCGCTGCCGTTCTTCGAGTCCGCGAGTCGCGAACGCGCTCGCGCTCGGCGAGCTCTTCATCGCTGCCGACGCCGCGCACATGGCCGCGATCGCGGCGCCCAGCCGCGAGGCGAGGATCGCCTGGACGGAGCGCGGCATCGAGCTCGCCGAGTCGAGCGACGAGGCGCGCTACTGGCTCGGGCCGCTCCTGAACAACCTCGGCTGGGACGAGTACGAGGCGGGCGAGCACGAGAAGGCACTCGCGACGTTCGAACGCGCCCTCGCCCAGCGCGAGGAAGATCCGGCGAATCAGGAAGCGATCGCTGTCGGCCGGTACGCGGTCGCAAAGGCCGAGCAGACGCTCGGGCAACACGAGGAGGCGGTCGCCGAGCTCACGCGGGCGATCGCCTGGACGGCGGCCGAAGGCTCGCCCGACGGTTGGTTCCACGAAGCGCTCGCCGAGAGCGCCGCCGCGCTCGGTCGCGACGACGAGGCGCGATCGAATGCTCGGCTCGCGCTCTCGCTCCTCGCCGACGCGGATCCATCCTTCGCCGACGACACGGTGCGCGTCGAGCGACTCCGCGAGCTCGCGGGCAACTAGAGATCAGCGCGCGAGCGCTTCGAGCCTGTCGACGAGCGAGGCGAGGACGGCGAACGCCTCCTCGACGGGCTCGGGCGAGGCGAGGTCGACCCCAGCCTGCCGGAGGACGTCGAGAGGGTACTCGGAGCCGCCGGCGCACAGGAAGTCGAGGTAGCGCTCGGCAGCGCCGGACTCGCGGGCGAGCACGCCGCGCGCGAGCGCGTGAGCGCCCGAGATGCCGGTCGCGTACTGGTAGACGTAGAACGGCGCGTACAGGTGCGAGAACTGCGCCCAGGTGATCCCGACCCGCTCGCGGTCGAACTCGAAGCCCGGCCCGTACGCCTCTCCGAAGAGGTCGGCCATCCGCTCCTCGAGCAGGTCGGCCGTGAGCCCTTCGCCCTGCTCGACGCGCTCGTGCATCTCCCGCTCGAGACGGGCGAGCGTCGGCATGATGAAGAAGTACCGATGGAAGTTCGCCATCGCCTCTTCGAGGATGGCGAGCTCGAGGTTCCGGTCGGTGATCACGTCGAGGAGATGGGCGCGCAGGAGCGCCTGATGGAAGTTCGAGGCGACCTCGGCGACGAACAGCGAGTAGCGGGCCGAGATCTGCGGCTGCGTCTTCCACGCGAGGTACGAGTGCATCGAGTGGCCGAGCTCGTGCGCGAGCGTGCCGAGGCTCACCGCGGTGCCGTCGAAGCTCATCACGATGAACGGATGGGTCCCGGGTGACCCGGCCGAGAAAGCGCCGCCCATCTTGCCCTGGTTCGGGTAGACGTCGATCCAGCGCTCCTCCAGGCAGCCTCGCCGCACGGTCTCGACGTATTCGTCACCGAGCGGCTCTAGCGCCTCGCATACCCAGTCCACGCATTGCTCGTACGAGAGCTGCGACGGCTCCGGCTCCGCGCCGAGCGGGGCCCAGAGGTCGAACGGCTGCAGCGTGTCGACGCCGATCAGCGCCGCGCGCACCCGCCAGTACCGATGCCACGTGGGAAGGTGCCGCTCGAACGTCGCGAGCAGGTTGTCGAAGACCTCGACCGGGATGTTCGACGCGAAGAGCGACGCCGAGCGCGTCGACTCGTGTCGGCGCGCCCTGCCCGAGAACACGTCCATCTTGATGGCGGTCGCGTAGTTCGAGGCCAGCGCGTTGCGGACGGAGCGGAAGCCGTCCGCGTAGCTCTCCCAGGCGCTGCGCCGAAGCACCCGGTCGGGGCTCGCGAGCAGCGCCTCGACCGAGCCCTGCGTGACCTCCGCCGTCTCCCCGGCCGAGTCGGTTGCCTCGGCGAACGTGAGGTCGCCGTCGGCCAGGCCGCTGTAGACCGCGTACGGCCCGTCATGGGCGTCCGCGAGCTGGCCGAGCAGCTCCTCCACCTCCACCGAGCGAACGTGCTCGCCCCGCCGGAAGAGGTCGTCGAGATAGTGCTCGTACGGAGCGAGCTCGGAACGCTCGGCCGCCCACTCCGCGAGCCGGTCGCGACCGAGTGCCAGCAGCTCCGGCTCGATGAACGCCACCGCGCCGAGGACCTGGCCGTATGCGGTCTGCGCGCTCCCGAAGCGGGCCACCGCGTCCTGGGCGGTCGTATCGACCGCGTAGTCGACGTACGCATAGACGTAGACATGGCCCAACCGACGCATCAGGTCGTCACGCGCTTCGAGCGCCTCGATCGTGACGCCCGGCCCCTCCGCGAGCCGTCCCCCGAACCCTTCGAGACCTCGGAGGTCGGTGCGCAGCGCCTCGAGCGCCGCTTCCCACGCCTCGACGCTCGGGAAGACGCTCTCCGCGTCCCACGTGCGCTCGACGGGAATGTCGCTGCGCGGCGGTGTGGCGACTTCGGTCATCTCTCTCAGAGCGGGATGTTCCCGTGTTTTCGCTTCGGCTTCGGCTCGCGCTTGGGCAGCGCCGTCTCGAGCGCGGTTATGAGCCACGGTCGGGTGCGTCGAGGGGCGATGACGTCGTCAACATACCCGCGCTCGGCCGCCGTGTAGGGGTTTGCGAAGCGCTCCTTGTACTCGGCGATGAGCTCCGCGCGGCGCGCCTCGGGGTCCTTCGCCTCCTCCAGCTCCCGCCGGAACACGATGTTGACGGCGCCTTCCGGCCCCATTACCGCGACCTCCGCCGTCGGCCAGGCGACGTTGAAGTCCGCGCGGATGTGCTTCGAGGACATGACGTCGTACGCGCCTCCGTACGCCTTGCGCGTGACGACGGTGAGCTTCGGCACCGTGGCTTCGGCATACGCGTACAGCAGTTTCGCGCCGTGGCGGATGATCCCGCCCCACTCCTGCGCGGTTCCGGGCAGAAAGCCGGGAACGTCGACGAAGGTCACGAGCGGGATGTTGAAGGCGTCGCAGGTGCGGACGAAGCGCGCGGCTTTCACGGACGCGTCGATGTCGAGCACGCCGGCGAGGGCGGCCGGCTGGTTCCCGACGATCCCGACCGCATGCCCTCCGAGGCGCGCGAAGCCGCAGACGATGTTCTCCGCGAAGTGCGGCTGCACCTCGAGGAAGTTGCCGTCGTCCACGACGCGCTCGACCACGTGCTTGATGTCGTAGGGCCGGTTGGGGCTGTCTGGGACGATCGTGTCGAGCGCCGGGTCCTCGCGGTCGACGGGATCGGACGGGTGCGCGAACGGCGGCTGCTCGAGGTTGTTCTGCGGGAGGAACGAGAGGAGATAGCGCGCCTCCTCGAGGCACGTCTCCTCGTCCGGGGCGGTGAAGTGCGCGACGCCGGACTTCGTCGCGTGCGTCGCGGCGCCGCCGAGCTCCTCGAAGCTCACGTCCTCCCCGGTCACCGTCTTCACGACATCGGGCCCCGTGATGAACATGTTCGACGTCTCCTCGACCATGAGCACGAAGTCCGTGATCGCCGGCGAGTAGACGGCGCCGCCGGCGCAGGGCCCCATGACCAGCGAGATCTGCGGGACGACACCCGAGGCTTGCACGTTCCGCCAGAAGATCTCCGCGTACCCGGCGAGCGACACCACGCCCTCCTGGATCCGCGCCCCGCCCGAGTCGTTGATGCCGACGACCGGGCAGCCGTACGTGACGGCGAGGTCCATCACCTTGCAGACCTTCTCCGCGAAGACCTCGGAGAGCGATCCACCGAACACGGTGAAGTCCTGCGAGAAGACGAAGACCTTGCGTCCGAAGATCGTGCCGTGGCCCGTGACCACGGCGTCGCCCCAGGGCCGGTTCTCGCGCATGTCGAACTCGACCTCACGGTGGCGGACGAAGCGGTCGAGCTCCACGAACGATCCGGGATCCAGGAGCCGCTCGAGGCGCTCGCGGGCGAGGAGCTTCCCTCGCTCGCGCTGCCGGGCGACCGCCTTGCCGTCTTCCGCCGGCGCCGCCTCGGCCTCGAGCTCCTCGAGCCAGCGGAGCTTGGCCTCGGTCGTGTCGTGAGTCCCGGCCATCGCCGAGGAGCCTAATCAGGGCACGGGGTCGAGTGCCTCGTTCGCCGTCGAGTAGCCGAGGTCCGCGATCGGGCTTCCGCCGATCGCGTACACCTTTCCCCTGATCCCGACGACGGCGAGGCCGTGGCGGGGGGTCGGCAGGTCGGACAGTCGCCGCCATGCTCCGCCGGCGAGGTCGTAGCCGTACACCTTCTCGAAGGTCGCGGCGTTCGGGCCCTCGCCGCCGACGGAGACGAGGAGACCGTCGGCGAACGCGAGGCCTGCGCCGCCGCGCGGCTCCGGCACGGGCGGCAGCGTCTCCCAGCGCCCGCTCGCGGGCGTGTACGCCTCGAACGTGCCGAGGTTGGAGTCAACGCCACCGAGACGGCCGCCGAGGACGTAGATCCTTCCCTCCGTGCGCGATCGCGGCCAGGTGCTCGCGCGGAGTCGGCCCGGGCAGGGTTGACCACGAGCCTGTCTCGAGATCAAGCACGAACGCCATCTCCGCGAGCCCGGTCGGGGCAACTCCACCGACGACGTAGAGCTTCCCGTCCACGATCGCGGCGGCACCCGCTCCGCGTCCCTGCGGCAGTGGCGCAAGCCGTCGCCAGCGCTTGCCGTCGAACTCGAGCGTCGTGCGCAGGAACGGGTTCTGCGCCCGCGCGTACCCGCCGACGACGTACAGCTTCCCACCGGCGGACACGGCCATCGCGTGGTCCGAGGCGAGGGGCATATCGGGGAGCGCGCGCCAGCGATTCCGTTTCGGCAGGTACAGATCCGCCCGCTTCGAGATCCGGCCGGGCGAGAACCCGCCGACGACCGCCACGCCGCCGCGGAACGGAGCTGCGGCGACCTCGCTCCTGGGAGACGGCATCGGCGCCCGCTTCTGCCAGCCGGCCGCACCGAGCGCGATGACGCCGACAGCGATGAGGGCGAGCGCCTTCGTCATCTGTCAGGACCTACGTCGACGGACCCTCGTACGTGTCCGCGCGCGCGGACTGGGCTCTCTCCCGCGCCTAACCGGGAGCTAATCCAGGCCTAACCGTACGGCCGGGCGATACCTAGCCTGCTGGCCGTACCGTTCACCACTCGGTGACCTGGAGAATTCGAAGAGAGATGCGGCGATCCCACGAGGACCTCGAATGCGCGGCGGCAAGCGGTCCGTGCTAGCACGCCTTCGCTCCCTCGAGCGCCTTCGGGAGCTTCGCTGCGGCTTCTGCGAGCGGGAGCTCGTGGACCGCGAGCGGGTGCTCGTCTGGATCCCCTCGTACGGGCGTGACATGGCGAAGCTCGTCTGCGACGTCTGCCAGGTCAATCTCGCGGCGGTGACGGATGGCTTCCTCTCGTCCTTCCTGGAGAAGGACGAGGTGTGACCGGGCATCCGGAACCCGTCAGCTACCGGCTCAGGTAGCCGTATTCTCCGTGGCGTGCCGAGCACGCCGCTCGACCGCTCGACGACATGGCCGTACGCGGACGGCGAGCCGGGACCGTTCTCGTATACACGCTTCTCGAACCCGACCGTCGCTGAAGCCGAGCGCGCGCTCGGCGAGCTCGACGGCGGCGAGGCGCTTCTCTTCGCGTCCGGTTCGGCGGCCATCTCGAGCCTCGTTCTCGGCCTGCTCTCGCCGGGGAAGACCGTGGCACTCGCCGAAGGCGCGTACTACGGAACCGGCGTCCTCTTCGGCGAGCTCGAGCGGTGGGACCTGCGCCACGTCGAGTTCGACCAGCGCGGCACTCCGCCGGCCGACGCGGACCTCGTCTGGCTCGAAGCGCCGTCGAACCCGTTCCTGACGATGCCTGACTTCGCTGCGGCCGCGGCGCATGGGGCGCCGGTCGCGTGCGATGCGACCGCGGCCACACCGCTCCATCTGCGACCGCTCGAGCACGGCTGCGACTTCGTCGTCCATTCGGCGACGAAGTTCCTCGCCGGGCACGACGATGCGCTCGCCGGGGTCGTCGTGTGCCGCAAGGCCGCGGATGCGGCACGCCTGCGCGAGTTCCGCTCGCGCACCGGGCCGGTCGCCGCGCCCGATGTCGCATGGCTCGTGCTCCGAGGCCTCGCCACCCTGGAGGTCCGATTTGCGCGGCAGACCGAGACGGCCGGCGCGATCGCCGAGCGGCTCGACGCACATCCAGCGGTCGAGGTCGTCCGCTATCCGGGCTTCGGCGGCCTCCTCTCCTTCGACGTGGCCGACGCCGACGCCGCACGCCGCGTCGAGACGGCCACGCAGATCGTCGAGAACAGGACGAGCCTCGGCAGCGTGACCTCGAGCATCGAGGCGCGCTCGCGGTGGGAAGGCGACCGCGTGCCTGCCCGGGCTCCTCCGCCTCTCGGTGGGCCTCGAGGACGCGGAGACGATCTGGTCGGACCTCGAGCAGGCCCTGGACGGGGCGTAGCGCTTGGGCTTCCTCGATCGCTTTCGCCAGGAGCGCCCGCCTCCGCGAGAGCTCGACCGCGTGACGCTCCAGCAGCTTCGCGGCAAGGGCGCGAACCTCGCGCTCCCGCGGCACGTGCTCCACTTCCTCGACTTCCCGGACGAGGCCTCCGCGACCAGCGCCGCGGACGCGGTCGAGGACATCGGCTTCGACGCGACCGTCGTCGCGCCCGCCGGCAACACCGAGCGCTGGTCGGTGCGAGCCGAGGCGACGCGGGTCGTCGACGAGACGACGGTGGACACGCACCGAGCGCAGTTCGAGCGCATCGCGGCTGCGAACGACGGCGAGTACGACGGCTGGGAGGCGGCCGCGGAGCCCTAGGAGCAATCGCGGGTTGGAGCTCCCGCGTTCCCGCTCATGACCGTACCGAGCCAGCTTCCTCAAGCCCGAGCTCAGCTTCCAGCGAGCGACTCGACGACGAGGCCCATGGCTTCGCTCCTCGTCATCGCTGCACCCTCCAACCGCGCGTTGTCGAACCCGTCCCCTAACTCCGCTCGCAGGCGCACGACAACCTCGTCGTGCAGCTCGCGCTCATGAGGCTCGAACTCCCTGCCGATCTCCTCACGCATGGACGCCGCGGCGCCTAGTAGGTGTGCCGCCTGGAGAGAGTCTCCGCGGGCGCTGAGAATCTGGCAGGCAACCTCGAGGAGGGCTGCGGCTAAGCTCGGGGAAAGGAATTCGCTCGAGGACAGCCGCGGCTCCGAGCACGGCAGCGGACGCTTCGGCGATCCGCCCCTGCGCCAGTCGAGCCTCGGCGAGCTCGGTGAGCCCGTTCGCCTCTCCCCCGTCCCAGCCTGCGCTCGCGGCCAGATCGATCGACTGCTGCGCGAGCTCAACCGCACGATCGAAGTCCTTCTCGAGAAAAGCAACCTCACCCAGAGCGCCCGTCGCAGCGGCCACGTCCGCTTCGTCGCCGACTTCCCGGGCGAGTGCGAGTGCCTCCTCGTAGTTGACCCGGGCGCTGTCGAGCATGCCGCGCATACGTTCGACGTGTCCAAGCCCCACGAGCGCCCATATGCCGAAATCGTGCGCTCCCAGGGCACGACTCATCTCGAGCTCGGCGCGGGAATGCTCCTCTGCGCCGTCTAGATCGCCGCGGCTGAGCGCAATGGCCGACGCGTAGTAGTGGGCGAGCAGCTTGTCACGTCCCGGGACGGTGTCGGCTCGGCCCAGGACATCGTCCAACCGCATCAGGCCCTCGCGGAGGTGGCCGGCTCCGTACCAGAACCTCGCAAGCGGGACGACGAGTCGAAGCTCCGAAGCCGAATCGGACATTTCTCGTAACGCGCCTAGTGCTGCCCGGAAATTGCCGTGCTCCTCCTCCAGCCGGTCATGGTTACCCTCGACCGCCTCTACTGAGGCGATCTCCTCGGCGAGCGCGAGATGCCAGTGCGCGTGTCGTAACCGGAGCTCTGCGGCGGCCCGAGGGTCCGCCTCGATCCGATCGGCCGCATACTCGCGGATCGTCTCGAGCATCCAGTAGCGCTCTCCGGAGAAGCGGAGCAAGCTCTTGTCGAGGAGCGACTGCAGCGTGTCGAGATCGGCGTGCGCTAGCTCCTCCGCCGCATCGAGCGTGCAGCCGCCCACGAAGACGGACAGGCGGGCGAAGAGACGTTGCTCGTCTTCTGAGAGGAGCTCATGCGACCACTCGATCGTCGCTCTGAGCGTGCGCTGACGGTCGGGGGCATCGCGCGCACCTCCCGCGAGCACGGGCAAACGCTTGTCGAGGCGCTCGAGAATCTGCGTTCGGCGAGAGCGCCTTGACCCTCGCTGCCGCCAGCTCGATCGCGAGCGGAAGCGAGTCGACGCGGCGGCAGATCTCGGCGACCGAGTCCTCCGGGGTGAAGTCGGGCTTGACCGCGCGCGCTCGCGCGAGGAAGAAGCCGACGCCTTCCTCGGGAGCGAAGGGAGGAACGGGGTACTCCTGCTCGCTCCTCAGGTGCAGCGGCTCGCGGCTCGTCACCATGAGCCCGAATTGGGGCAGGCCGACAGGAGCTCGCCGAGACCTCCCGCAGCCCCCAACACGTGCTCGAAGTTGTCGAAGAGGAGGAGCAGGCGCTTGTCGCCGATGTGGGACGCAAGGCCGTCCTTCGCCCCTACCGCCTGCGTCGCCGACTCGAGGACGAGCTCGGGGTCGCGTAAGGAGGCGAGCGGGACCCAGAAGACCCCCTCTGGATAGAGATCGGAGGCCAGCGCAGCCGCGTGCGCGCCGAGGCGCGTCTTTCCCGTCCCCCCGGGCCCCGTCAGCGTCAGGAGACGGATATCGGGGCGGGAGAGGAGCTCGACCACTTCCTGGAGCTCGCGCTCGCGGCCGAGAAACGGGGTCGCCGGCACGGGCAGGTTCGTCTGGTACAGGCTCTGGAGCGGCGGGAATTCATCGTCTCCGAGTTGATAGATGCGCTCGCGCGCGGACAGATCCTTCAGCCGGTGCTCTCCGAGATCGCGGAGATCTGCAGTGCGGGTCAGGGTCGCCGTGGACGCCGAGACGAGTATTTGGCCGCCATGGCCGGTGGCCGCTATCCGTGCCGCTCGGTGCACGTCGGGCCCGACATAGCCTTCGTCGGTCGCGAGCGGCGTCCCCGTGTGGACGGCCAGCCGCACCTGCATGGGGCCGGGGCGCAGGGCTTCGGCGATCGCCCGAGCCGCCGCGATCGCTCCCGGCGCCGTGGGGAACGCGACGAAGAAGGCGTCCCCCTGCGTGTCCACCTCGACGCCGCCGCCTGATCCACACGCCTCGCGCACGACTCGTCGGTGCTCGGCGAGCGCCACCGCGTAGTCCTCGGCACCGAGCTCGTGCAGAAGCTTCGTCGACCCCTCGACGTCGGTGAAGAGGAACGTGACGGTCCCGCGCGGAAGGTCGCTCCTCACGGCCGGAGGATTGTCGCTCCCCACGGCGGCGTCTACTTGTGGTGCACGGGCGGTCGAGCTACCTCCCCGTCACTGGGCAAGTGCCCGCGTCCTCGCTCGAGAGCACCTCGCCCTGCTCGCGCTTCCCGCGCTCGATCACACGTCTACTTCCTTCGGAGCACACCGGAGGCTGTCAACCCATCGCGATAACGGAGGTGAATCCTGACTCTCTGGCGGTCCAGTGAGACGATCCGATAGCTCTGTGCATTGGGAATGCAACTTCCGGTCATCGCCGAGACGAGGAATGCAGATTCGCGCGTCTTGAGCTGTGCGCTCGTCAGATCGAGGTAGTGGGTACAGACCGGACCTGCATTCCATGGAACAGCGCTGTAGTTCCACTTCACGGACGCTGCCCTCTTGGAGGGCCTGGCCGACGTCACCGCCAGCCGGGCAAATTGCGTGTCCCTCCTGGATCCGTCCACCATGTAGAAGACGACGCTTCCGCTGAAGTCGCCGACGAGAGTGCGCGAGGGAGTGGGCGGCTTCGGCTTCGCGCTCGGCTTCGCGGCGAAGTCGACATCCACGGGCGCGCTGCTACTGCGTGTCTTCGAGCCGCTTCCGAGCTTGCCGAATTGGTTGCTCCCCCAACACCTGGCTCCGCCTCCGCGCGGAAGAGCACACGCGTGCACGGCGCCCGCGGCGATGGCGGTGACTTCGCTCGCGAGACCGGGGACGTCGACCGGAACCCGGCTGCGCCCGGCCAACCAGTTGCCCCAGCACCTGACTCGACCGGCATGGGTGATTGCGCAGCTGTACTCAGCGCCTGCGGCGATCGCCTTGACTCCAGTCCTCAGCCCGACCACGTCGACTGCGTCGGAGCTGTTCGTGACGCGCGAGCCGTCCCCGAGCTCACCGGCGAGGTTCATGCCCCAGCACTTGACGCCGCCGGTGGTGACAGCGCACGCATGGGTGTTGGCGGAGTCAGGCGTCTCGATAGACCAACCGACCGAGATCGCCGTGGCGCCGCTTGCGACTCCCGGGACATCGAGCGGCGTGTAGCCGCCGGTGACGAGGCCCCAGCACTTGACCGCGCCACCGGACGTCAGCGCGCATGTGCTCTGACTACCGGCGGCGATCGCAGAAACACCACTCGCGAGGCCGTCGACGACCAGTGGAGTACTGCTGCCGCGCGAGCCCGAGGCCTCTGTTCCTAACTGGCCGTACTTACTCAAGCCCCAGCACTTCATCCCGCCTCGGGTCGTGAGAGCGCAGGAGTGAAACTCGCCGACGGCGATCGCCTTGACCCCGCCCTTGAGGCCGACGACGTTGACAGGCTTGCTGCTCACGTACTTGGCGCACGTGTCCTTCTCGGCCACGGTGCAGAGCTTCGCGCCGTTCCCGAGCTGGCCGCTCGCGTTGTAGCCCCAACACTTGACTCCGCCTCGGCGCGTGAGCGCACACGTGTGCGTACCACCCGCCGCGACCGACTCGACGCCGCTCGCGAGGCCGACAACGTCGACCGGTGTGCGGTGGAACGCTGCAGCGCAGAATCGGCCGACGTCCGGGCCGCACTTCCTCGGCACGCCGTTGCCAAGCTGGCCGTAGTCGTTCGAACCCCAGCACTTGACGCCTCCACCGGCCGTCACCACACAGGCGTGGCCGCTACTGAGGGAGATCGCGGACAAAGCCGGGCCAGCCCCCGGCGCCCCGCTCGCGGCCACCGTGAGCGAGAACGCGAGGACGGACATGGTCAGGAGCGCGACCAGTTGTAGGACTCGGTGTGGGTGCCGGACACGCGCCGCAGCAAGCACCGCAGCGGATACACCCAAGCGCAGCCTTGGTCGACTCACTGGACCGCCGCGACGCCCATACCCAGGCCAAGCCTCATCAGGCCGCCACCTTCCGTTTGAACGTCATCCGACGCGACGGACCCCATCGCGGTTGATCAGGAAGCCCTTTCCGCTTCGAATCACCGTGCACCGGACGCCGATCTCCAGCGACTCGCAGCGAAAACGCCCGACGGTGATCTGCCTGCCGTAGGCGAGCGGACGAATGGGGTTCTCACCGCGGTCGCCGATGCCGCACTCGTTGTTGAAGTCGTTCGGCGTCGGATCGCGGCAAATCGTTACGCGCCCGGCGGCGTTCAAGATCACCTTCTGGGGAGGTCTGCGGCTTTGACAAACGACCTGGCGGAAGCTGCTGTTGTCGAACATTCCGCAGCTGATGTTGAGACTGGGCGAGTCGAAACCTCTGTCCTTGGGCTCGCGCTTGGCGATCTGCTTCCAGGGGCCTGCGACGAGGCGCGTGCCGTTCCACTGCCAGATGCGCGACTTGGTCCCACCGCTCGGACAGCAGCGCGAGTCGCCTGGACGGTAGATCGAAACCGACTCCCTGATGTCGGACCCAGCCGCAATGAGGACCGCCGCTTGGTGCTGCTTCAGGATCAGCCGCCACTCGCTTCCCGACCAACGGAAGATCGCCCAGTCGGTCATGCCCACGTTGTCAGCGCCGTAGATCGATGCGACCATCGTCCGGCTTCCCGGGCCGCTGAAAGCGCCGCACAGCACCTTGTAAACCGGATAGGACGAGTCGCTCAGGCGAAGCCGCTTGACGACCGCAGTCGCCTCTGCCTTCGAGCAGCGGCCCGAGCCGCTAGACGACGTCGGTGGCTTGGTGCTCGGTTCTCCCGAGAAGCGCACATCGACGGGTTTCGGGAACCACTTGGCCGTCGCGCCGTTCCCGAGCCGACCCAGGAAGTTCATACCCCAGCACTTGACTCCACCCGCGATCGGTAGCGCGCACGCGAAGCCTCCGCCGGCAGCGATCGCCTTGAGCCCGCTCGTGAGCCCGACGACATCCACCGGAGTGCTGCTCTTCCCGTTTGTGGAGCCAGAACCGTTTCCGAGCAGGCCGGAGCCCCAGCACTTGGCTCCGCCCTGGCTCGTGAGCGCGCAGGTCCGATCGGAGCTTGCCCTGACTGCGCGAATACCCTTCGCGAGCCCGACCGCGTCGACCGGTGTAGAGCTGTCCTTCAGCGACCCGTTCCCGAGCGTGCCGAGCCAGTTGGTTCCCCAGCATTTGACGCCGCCCCCGCTCACGAGCGCGCAGGCGTGCCCGCTGGTGGCACCGGCCGACGTGCCGCCGATCGTGATCGCCGTGACTCCGTTCGGGAGGCCGGCGATGACGCGTGGCGTGCCACCCCAACACTTCACCGTGCCCCCGCTGGTAATCGCACAGGAGCTGTGAGCACCCGCAGCGATGGCACTGACGCCGCTCGTCAGACCGGCGACGTCGACCGGGACGCCGCTGCTGTCTCCCGTGCCGTTGCCGAGCTCCCCGCTCGTCTGCGAGCCCCAGCACTTGGCCGCACCCCTGCTCGTGACCGCGCAGGTATGGAATTCGCCAGCGGCGACCTCGCTGACCCCCCGTGTGAGCCCGACGACGTCGACCGGGGTGCTGCTGGCAGTCCTCGAGCAGGTCGAGACCTGTGTGCAGGCCTTCTGGGCATTGCCGAGCTGGCCGCTCGCGTTGTAGCCCCAGCATTTGACCCCACCCACGTTCGTGAGCGCGCACGTGTGGCCGCCGCCCGCGGAGATCGCCGTGACTCTGCTCCCGAGACCGACGACGTCGACCGGGGTCAGGCTGAATCGCTTAAGGGGGCACCTGCCGGACCTGGTACAGGGGCTCGACACGCCGTTTCCGAGCTGGCCGTACTTGTTCGAGCCCCAGCATTTCACGCCACCCACGTTCGTGACCACACACGCGTGTGAATGGCCGACGGCGAGGTCGGCGAAGGAAGGAGCAGACGGCGCTCCGCTGGCGGTCAGCGTGATCGAGAACGACACGGCGACAACGCCCAGTACCGCGACCAGTGCCGCAAGTCGTGCGCTAGCCATTGAAGCTCGGCTCCACGGCTTGCCGCAGGAGGACGCGCTTCTTCCCACCTGTCCAAGGCACCCGCACGATGGTCGAGCTGGCGCGATGCGTTCCTTCGGCCCACGTCTGGCCGACCACGTAGCGGCCGTCGCGACTCAGCGCAGTCGGCGACACGCCATGTGCGATCAGCCGCGAGCCGCCACGGATCGCGTCGATCGCATAGGTCTCTTGGACGGTCCAGGCGTCCATGCCCCTCATTCCCGCGAGCAGCCGCCTGCCGTCCGCCGACCAGGCGACCGGATACGGCCCCCACAGATCCCTGGTCGGACGAAAACGGGTGAGCCAGCGGAAGCCGTTGCCGTCGGGCTTGACGACGGCGGTGTCGTACGTGGAGTTGCGACCGCGCCGCTTCGCGGTTGCGAAGGCGATCTCGGTCGGCCCCCAGGCCGGCGCGGAGACGGCTCCGGTGCGGATCGTCCGCACCGACCGGGTGGCGAGGTCGATCACCTTCAGCTTGCCGCGAGCACTGTTGAACGTCTCCGTGGGGTTCTGGACGTACGCAAGGCCCGCCGAGTCGGGCGAGAAGCTGAGCTGAGGGTGGAAGAAGCCGGTCGCGAGCGGCGTCTTCGCTCCGCTCGTGGCGTCGATCAGGACCAGGCGCGTCGGCTTGCCGGCGGCCGTGCTGTGCTCGACGCACGCGAGCTTGGTCGAGTCGGGTGACCAGTAGAGGTGGGTGCAGCCGAGGTCGATGACGCGCGTCGGCGCGCCGCCGGCAGGCGCGTAGAGCTCGAGCCTCTGGTTCGTGTACCAGTTCATGTCCGAGTCGACCACCGCGACCTGGGAGCCGTCGGGCGACACGTACGAGAGCCAGCCGGTCGTGAGGACGCGACTCCCGCTCCCGTCCGCACGAGCGATCACGATCTTGGCTGGACGGTTCTCTGCAGCGCCCTTCCCGAACCGGGATACGGTCAGCAAGGTCGTGCCAGGAGCTCCGAGCGAGGCGGCACGCGAAGGTTCGCTGCTGCTCGCGCTCGATGCAGCGGCGGCGACGAGCGACGCCAGCGCGAGCACAACCAGCAGCATGACTCCGACTCTCGGACTCATGGCCGCACCGCCACGGCGCGCTTCGAGGTGGTCGACACCGCTTCCGCTCCTCCCTGCACTCGTGCCCGCTGACTAGAGCTGGCTCGAGCGAAAGCCGCCTCGCCCAGTTCCCGCGCGCATCCTCTTTGAAGGCGACACTGGAAGTCAAGCTTCAGCACACGGCATAACAAGCACCTCAGGAGATCCGATGTACCGGACCCCCATCACCGGACGCGTATCCTTCCCACCAACACGTGCGCCTCTTCCGCAAGACCGAGGTTCCCGCTCCCGAGGACGCCCTTCCCGGCCGCAATGAGCCGATGTCGGGCCTCGGGCCGCACTGGGTTCTCGGGACACCAATCACTCCGCCCTTCCCGGAGGGCACCGAGCGGGCGATCGTCGGCATGGGCTGCTTCTGGGGCGCCGAGCGGATGTTCTGGCAGGCGAACGGCGTGTACACGACGGCCGCCGGCTACGCGGGCGGGCTGACGCCGAACCCGACCTACGAGGAGGTCTGCTCCGGGCGCACTGGCCACACGGAGGTCGTTCTCGCGGTCTTCGATCCCACCCAGACGAGCTACGACGACATGCTGCGCATCTTCTGGGAGGGGCACGACCCGACCCAGGGCATGCGGCAGGGCAACGATGTCGGGACGCAGTACCGCTCCGCGCTCTACTTCGAGAGTGCGAGCCAGCACGAAGCCGCGCTCGCCTCCCGCGCGCGCTTCCAGGCGGAGCTCGCGAAGTCGGGCTACGGGGAGATCACGACCGAGATCGCCGAGGCCGGGCCGTTCTACTACGCCGAGGACTACCACCAGCAGTACCTCGCGAAGAACCCGAACGGGTACTGCGGGCTCGGCGGCACGGGCGTCTCCTGCCCGGTCGGCACCGGCGTCGCGACCTCGTAGCCTGCGTCAGCCGCGAAGCTCCGCCCAGGCGGTCTTCCACTCCTCCCACGTCTTGCATTCCTCGTCGCGTGTCGGATCGCCGCAGTCGGCGGCCGGCGTCGCCCAGTAGCGGACGTCGTCCCACCAGGCCTCGTCGTCTGCGTGGAGCGTCGTGCAGTGATCCGGGTCCTTCGTGAGCTCGCACGCCGCGAGATTCGCGGGTGCCAGTCCGAAGGTCTCCGAGATCTGCGCCTGCACACCGGCCGAGATGACGTAGTCCATCCAGAGGTACATGCAGTTCGGGTTGGCGGCGCTCGAGGAGATCATCCACGTGTCCGACGACCCGGTCGCGCCTTCCACGGGCTTGATCGCCTTCACCGGCACGCCCTGGCTCTCCATCGTGCGAACACGATCGGGACGGCTCGTCCCGACGGCGCTCTCGCCACTTCGGAACGACTCGATCTGCGTCGCCTCGTTCCGTCGCCAGTACTCGCCGACGTGCCTCGCCTGCCCCCGCAAGAGGCCGATGGCGGACTGGAACTGCACTTCGTCGAGCTGATACGGATCGTCGATCCGGAGCTCGGGCCGGGTCGCCCTCAGATAGGTCGCCGCCTCGGCGATCGTGATCGCGCCGTCGTAGATCGAGAGCCTGCCCGTGTACCGGTTCGCCTCACTCCAGATGACGTCCCAGCTCGTGGTGTCCTCGGGAACCGCGTCCGTACGGAAGGTCAGCAGGTTCGGTGAGCGTCCGAGCGGTACCCCGTACGGCTGGCCGTCTCGACTGTTGAACGCCTGGTTCTTGAATCCCTCCGGGAGCTGTTCGTAGTTCGGGATGAGTCCGGGGTCGACCGGCGCGACATCGCCGTTCGCCATCAGGAGCCCGCTCACCTCACCCGACGCCGAGACGCCATCGTAGTTCCCGGAGCGCACCAGTTCCACCATCTCGTCCGCATCCAGCGCGTCCGTCGCATTCACCACGCAGCCGGTCTGTTGCGTGAACGCGCCGGCCCACGCCTCGTCTGCATAGCCCGGCCACGCGACGAGCTCGAGTCGGCCTTCGTCGCGCGCAAGCCGGCCGATCTCACGAAGCGACGATCCGAGGCCCTCGATTTTCGCTCCGCGATCCTCGTCTCCGAGCGTGCACGAGGCGGCGGTCGCGGCCAGGGCCGAGACGAGCAAGGCCGCGGCAACACGAGTCACGCGTCGCCGGAGCGCGATCTCGCGCCGTGCGCGCTGCCCACCGGCGCTCGTCCCTCTCCACACCCGCACGTCCAGACGATTGCAGGCGGCGCGGCGGTCGCGGCTCGCCCTACGGCTCTTCGTCTGTCGTCGCCGCGACCGCTCCGCGAGCCGTGCGCTCGGTTGCGAGCGCTCCGGCGCCCGCGATCCGCTGCGCGAAATACACGGGGATGATCGACAGGACAATCACGAAGAGCGCCACGACGTTGACGACCGGCAGCTCCGCAGGCCGCGACAGCGTCGCGAAGATCCAGATCGGGAGGGTCTGCTGCGCGCCGGCGGTGAAGACGGTGACGATCACTTCGTCGAACGAGAGCGCGAAAGCCAGGAGCGCCGCCGCGAGCAGGGCGCTGCGGAGCTGCGGGAACATGACGTAACGGAACGTCTGCAGGCTGTCCGCGCCGAGATCCGCGGAAGCCTCGTCCAGCGAGCCGGTCGTCCGCCGCAGCCGCGCGACCGCGTTGTTGTAGATGACGACGACGCAGAACGTCGCGTGGCCGAGGATGATCGTCGCGAGGCCGAAACTCAGCCCGAGCGGACCGAAGACGTCGAGGATCGTCGCCTGCAGCGCGAGGCCGGTGATGATCCCCGGCAACGCGATCGGGAGGATGACGGCGAACGAGATCACCTCCCGGCCGAAGAAGCGGTAGCGGGACACGGCGAGCGCCGCGAGCGTCCCCAGGACGAGGGAGACCGCGGTTGCCCCGAGGCCCGCGAAGAGCGAGAGCCGGAGCGCGTCCCGAACCTGCTCGTCCTCGAACGCCACCCTGAACCACCGCGCGCTGTAGTTCCGGATCGGCCACTCCTGCGTCACGTTCCGGTTGAACGCGTATAGGCCGATCAGGAGCAGCGGGAGGTAGATGAAGGCAAGCGTGACCCCGGCGCCGAGCCGCAGGAGCACGCGCGCGAGCCTCGACTCGACCATCAGAGCGACTCGAAGGCCCGCAGCCGTCGGGCGACGAGGAGATAGACGATCATCACCACGATGGGTACAAACGCGAACGCCGCGGCAATCGGAAGGTTCTCGCCGCGGCGCTCGTAGATGACCGTGCCGATGAACTGGTCGCTCGTGAGCAGGGCCGGCGCGATGTAGTCGCCGAGCGTGAGCGAGAACGTGAAGATCGACCCCGCGACGAGAGCCGGGAACGCGAGCGGCAGGATGACGCGCAGGAACGTCTTCGACGCGCGGGCGCCCAGATCCGCCGACGCCTCGAGAAGCGAGTCCGGGATCCGCTCGAGGCCGGCGTAGATCGGCAGGATCATGAACGGAAGCCACAGGTACGTGAACACGAGCCAGAGCCCGACGGTCGACAGGCCGTCGAACTGCACCCCGAGCGGCTCGAGCACCCAGTTGACGACGCCACCGGTCGAGAGAACCGTGCGCCAGGCGATCACCTTGACGAGGTAGCTGGCCCAGAGCGGCATCAGAACCGCCACGATCAAGAGGTTGCGTGTCCGCGGGGTGGCGACGCGTGCCATGTAGTAGGCGATCGGGAAGGCGAGCACCGCGTCCGCGACCGTGACGAGCGCCGCCATCCGGATCGTCCGCCAGGCGACGTCGCGATAGACGTCGCTCTCGAAGAGATCCCTGAAATTGTCGAGGGTGAACTCCCGCACGACCTCCGCGGTGAACGGATCGGTGTCCCAGAACGCCGAGAGCAGAAGCACGACCAGCGACCCGAGGTAGACGACCACCATCCAGCCGACTGGCAGCACGAGGAGGGCCGCGAGCCTGACCCGCGGGTGCCGGTAGAAGAAAGTCGAGAGGCGCCGTCCCGGGGAAACCCGGGGCGGCGCCTCTGCGTTCGTGACCGAGGTCACCGGGCCTCAGTGGCCGCGGAAGGCGGTGCCGCCACCCGGCCCGAACGTGCCATCTAGCCCTTGATTTCCGTCCAGGCGGCCTCCCACTCCTCCTGGGTCTTGCAGACCTCGCCGCGGTCGTCGCCGCAGTCGGCGGTCGGAGTGGTCCAGTAGTAGATGTCCTCCCACCACGCCTCGTCGTCTGCATGGAACTCGCTGCAGTGGTTCTCGTTCTCCGTGAGCTCGCACGCCTTCAGGTTGACGGGCGCCTCGCCGAAGCCCTCGGCCACCGCAGCCTGCGCCTCCGGGGAGATCATGTGGTTCATCCAGAGGTACATGCAGTTCGGGTTCGCGGCCTCGGAGTAGATCATCCAGGTGTCCGACCAGCCGGTCGTCCCTTCCTTCGGCTTGATCGCCGACACGGGCACGGCCGGATCGGCGTTCGTGAGCTGGAGGTACTGGTACGGCCACGTCGTCCCGACGACGCTGTCGCCGTTGGTGTACTCGCCGATCTGCTTCGCGACGTCTCCGGGCCAGTAATTGACACCCGCTGCGGCCTGCTTCTTCAGCAGCTCGACCGCCGCGTTGAACTGCTCGTCGTCGAGGAAGTACGGGTTGTCGATCCCGAGCTCGGGCTGCGTCGCCTTCAGGTAGACGGCCGCATCGGCGATGAAGATCGAGTCGTCGTAGATCGAGATCTTGCCCTTGTACTTCGCGAGCTCGTCGTCCTCCCAGATCACGCTCCAGCTGTCCGTCGACTCGGGGACCTCGTCCGTGCGGAACATCAGGTAGTTCGGACCGCGCCCGTGGGGGACGCCGTACGGCTGCCCGTCGAGGCTGTTGTAGTCCTTCCCCTTGATGCCATCCTGCACGTCCGCGTAGTTGGGGATCAGCTCTGTGTTGATGGGAGCTACGTCACCGGTCGTCATCAGGCGGACACTCGCGTTGCCCGACGCGGACACGCCGTCGTACTCAGCCGTCTGGATGAGGCTGATCATGTCGTCCGAGCTGCCGCCGTCCTTCGTGTTCACGGTGCAGCCGGTCGCGGCCTTGAACTCGTCGGTGAGCTGCGCGTAGCCGGCCCACTGCACGATGTTGACCTCGCCCTCATCACGCGCCAGCTCCTGGATCTCCTCGAGTGACGAGCCGAGCCCTTCGATCTCCGTGCTCGCGCTGCCCCCGTCGTCGCCTCCGCCACAACCCGCCGCAACGACTGCGAGCGCGGTGACGAGCAGCCCCAACACCGTCCACAACGCCAGGCGGTGTCTGCCTCTACTCATACGTTTCCTCCTTCACTTCCTCGATTTCCGACTGTTGCTCCGGCTGCCAGGCGAGTCGCACCCGGCGGCCTCTCACCTCGAGCACCTGCGTCGATCCCCCCTCCAGGTTCTGTTCGAGCACCTGGAGCTCCCCGCCTCGCTCGAGCGTGACGTGGTAACGCGTGAACGGGCCTGCGTACTGGACGTCGTGGACGAGCCCGTCCTCGACGTGTGCACCGGCCGCCGGCTGTGACCCGTCCTCCAGGAGGCGGATCTTCTCCGGTCGCACCGTGTACCGGCTTCCGTCACGCTCGATCACGTTCGAGACGCCCACGAACGCCGCGATGAACTCCGTCTGCGGGTGCTCGTAGACGTCCGCGGGCGGTCCGACCTGCTCGATCCTCCCTTCGTTGAAGACCGCAAGCCGGTCGGACATCGTCAGCGCTTCCTCCTGATCGTGGGTCACGTAGACGAACGTGATCCCGACCTCCTGCTGGATCTGCTTCAGCTCGATCTGCATCTCCTGCCTGAGCTTGAGATCGAGCGCTCCGAGCGGCTCGTCGAGGAGCAGCACCCGCGGCCGGTTCACGATCGCGCGGGCCAGCGCGACCCGTTGGCGCTGGCCGCCGGAGAGCTGGGCCGGCTTGCGCCCGCCGTAGCCCGTCAGGCGAACCATCTCGAGCGCCTGCTCGGCGCGCTGCCGGCGCTCGCCCTTCGCGACCTTCTTCACCATCAGGCCGTACTCGACGTTCTGCTGCACGGTCATGTGCGGGAAGAGCGCGTAGTCCTGGAACACGGTGTTGACGGGCCGGTCATAGGGCGGCAGACGCGACACGTCCTCGCCCGCGAGCTCGATCGAGCCCTCGTCCGGCGGCTCGAAGCCGGCGATCATCCGCAGCGTCGTCGTCTTGCCGGAGCCGGACGGGCCGAGCAGCGTGAAGAACTCCCCCGGTGCGATGTCCAGGTCGACGCCGTCCACGGCCAGGACGTCGCCGAAGCGCTTCCTGAGTCCCCGCAGCCGGATATCCGCGGGCTGCCCGGCGATCGACGCGTCAGTCACCGGCGGCGAGCGACTCCTCGAGCAGCGCGAGGCCCTCGTCCAGCTCGTCGTCCGTGATCGTGAGCGGCGGCAGGAGTCGGATCACGTTCCCGTACAGGCCGCACGAGAGCAGGATGAGGCCGCGGTCGAACGCCTCCGCGACGACGGCCTTCGCCCGATCGGCGGTCTGCTCCGTGAACTCGAACGCGAGCATCGGGCCGAGCCCGCGCACCTCCCCGATCTCGGGACGGCGCGAGGCGAGCTCGTCGAGCCGCGCGCGGAGGGTCTCCCCCAACGTCGCCGCGGCGGCAAGGAACTCCGGCTCGGAGACGATCTCGAGCACGGCCTGCGCAGCAGCGCAGGACAGAGGATTGCCGCTGAACGTGCCCCCGAGGCCGCCCGCGTGGACGGCGTCCATGACTTCCGCTCGGCCCGTCACTCCGGCCAGCGGCAGCCCCCCGCCGATGGACTTCCCCGAGACGACGAGATCCGGCTCGACACCCTCGTAGTGCTCGATCGCCCACATGCGGCCGGTGCGCCCGACGCCGGACTGCACCTCGTCGTCCACGTACAGGATCCCGTGCTCGCGGCAGAGCGCCTGAAGGCGTGCCGGGTAGTCGGCAGGCATGGGGATGAAGCCGCCCTCCCCCTGCACCGGCTCGAGCACGACGCAGGCGACCGACTTCGGATCGATTGCGGCGAGGAACAGCTCCTCGAGCGCCTCGATGGCTTCATCGGACGAGACCCCGCGATACGGGTAGGGCGCCGGCACCCGGTACACCTCGGGCGCGAACGGCCCGAAACCCTTCTTGTACGGCATCACCTTCGCCGTCATCGTCATCGCGAGCAGCGTGCGGCCGTGAAACGCATTCTCGAAGACGACGACGGCCTGCCGGCCCGTTGCCGCGCGCGCGATCTTGACCGCGTTCTCGATCGCCTCGGCACCGGAGTTCACGAGGATCGAGCGCTGCTCGCCCACTCCGCACGGCGAGAGCTCCGCGAGGCGCTTGCACACGTCCACGAACGGCTCGTACGTGCCGACCATGAAGCACTGGTGGAGATAGCGGTCGGCCTGGGCCTTGATCGCTTCGACGACGGCGGGATGGCGGTGACCCGTGTTCTGGCACCCGATACCGCCCGCGAAGTCGACGTACGTGCGGCCGTCGACGTCGGTGATGCGCGCGCCCTCGGCCTCCGCGACGACGAGTCTCGGCGTCGAGACGCCCGGCGTGACGTACCTCGCTCGCTCGTCGCTGATGCGCTCCGATGCGGTCTGCTCGCGCAATGACATGTCAGCGAGCGATTATCGAACCCAGGCCCGGTTGAGGCAACTCGGAGGGGGTCGGCTGCCGACCGCGTACTCTGTGCGCGACGCCGGAGTAGCTCAGTTGGTAGAGCAAGCGCCTTGTAAGCGCTAGGCCGTGGGTTCGAGTCCCGCCTCCGGCTTTCGTCTGTCCACCTCGGTGTCAGACACCGTTTTCGTCAAGCGACGGGCGTGCCAAAACGGTGCCGATTGATCCACATCTACAGCCCGTGCGAACCAGTGCACGTACCGTCGCGAGGTGGGACGCTCAGCTCGAGCGTTCGCGCCTGGCGCCATCTACCACGTCTACGCACGGGGCAGTAACCGGCAGGCGATTTTCGCCTTCGACTCAGACAGAGTCGACTTTCTCGAATGCCTCGATCGAGTCGTCGCCAGAGCCGAGCTTCGATGCCTCGCTTACTGCCTTATGTCGAACCACTACCACCTAGTCCTCCAGACGCACGATGGAACTCTCTCGCCTGCAATGAAGGCGTTGAACGGACGCTACGCACTGCGCTTCAATCGGCGCTACGGGCGAGGCGCGCACCTGTTCAAGAACAGGTTCGGAGCGGTGGCCCAAGAGAGTGAGCCGCAGTTCCTCGCGACGATTCGGTACACGGCGAGGAACCCAGTGGACAAGGGCCTCTGCGCGGAGCCCGCGGAGTGGCACTGGAGCAGCTATCGAGCGAGCGCGGGCCTTGAGTCAGCTCCCCGGTTTCTCGACGTCAGCGCACTCCTGTCGTACTTCGGGGACAGGTCCGATCGGGCCAGGGCCAATTACTGCGACTTCGTCAACGATCGGCTCGGTGTCTGACACCGGCGTCGGAGCGACACCGGCGTCGACCGCAGGACCGAGGGCGCTACGCCAGGACTTCGCGCGTCTTCTGGTGCGCGATGATCTTCCGCTTCACACGCTGGAGCGCGTTATCGATGGTCTTCGTGTCGCACCCGAGGTCCTCCGCCATGTCCTCGTACGAATGCCCCTCGAGATAGAGCCGGAGCGCCTCCGACTCGAGGGACGAGAGACCGGTGCCGAGGCAGAAGACGAGGCTCTGTAGCTCCTGGGTCGAGATGACGCAGACCGACGGATCGTTCACGCCGGGGCCGGGGAGGGCGTCGCCGAGCGTGCAGTCGCCGTCCGACTCCTGGCCGGCCGGCGTATGGCTGAACGAGACGTACGTGTTCAGCGGGGCGTGCTTGAAGCGGGTCGCCGTCTTGATCGCGGTGATGATCTGGCGCGTGACGCAGAGCTCCGCGAAGCTCCGGAACGACGTCTCCTTGTCCGGGCGAAAGTCGCGCACGGCCTTGTAGAGCCCGATCATCCCCTCCTGGACGAGGTCGTCCGAGTCGCCGCCCGCGAGGAAGTACGAGCTCGACTTGAGGCGGACGAACCCCGCGTAGCGCCGCATGAGCCCGTCCAACGCTTCCTGGCTGCCATTCCGCGCCTTGAGCACGAGCTGTAGGTCCTCGAGCTCTCGCTGAGCTCGCTGGGCGGTCCTCGGTGCTGCTGCGGTGCGAGCGGCCATGTCGGTTACCCCCGGTTGGACGGTGTTCGATTCGTGCCCCGAGGCCGGACGCAACGCAACACCGCTTCCGGCCAAGTCTCACGTTGAAGTTGAGGGAGAAGCTAGCACCATTCGCGGAGCGTTACAAGACCTTGCGGAAATTGCAGAATGCTAAGAACATACGTTCGTCCCGGCCACTTCGGCGCGCCGGGGGCGATCTACGGTTCTCCGTACCACGCAAGAGCGCGCGGTCTGCCACCATCCGGACGTGCCCCAGACCATCGTGATCGTCGACGATCATCCGAGCTTCCGCGCGTCCGCGCGCGCGATCCTCGAGGAGAGCGAGTTCGAGATCGTCGCCGAGGCGTCCGATGGAGCGGCCGCCCTCGCCGCCGTCGCCGAGCACGCGCCGGATGTCATCCTCCTCGACGTGCAGCTTCCCGACATGACGGGCTTCGAGATCTGCGACCTGATCGAGCGGACCGACGGCGAAGAGCCTGCGATCGTGCTCACGTCGAGCCGCGATGTCGTCGACTACGGCGAGCTCGTCGAGTCGTCGTGCGCGCGCGGCTTCCTGCCGAAGGCCGAGCTCTCCGCCGAGGCGCTCTCCGCCCTCATCGCTTGATTCTCGTCCTAGTCGCCGTCGCCGTCCTCTTGCTCGCCGCGGCGGTGGGCGCAGTGGCGGCACTCGCCTACTCCCGGCGCCGCCAGCGGACGACGCGCGCCATCGACGGCGTCCTTGCAGCGCTCCAGCAGGGGACTCCTCTACGCGACGCGCTCGCGGACGCGCTCGACGACCCGACGCTCGCAGTGTGGTACCGGCTGTCGGGAAGCTCGAGATGGGTAGAGCCCGACGGTCACTTCGTGCCCGAGCCGTCTCCCGGGCCCGGTCGCGCGCAGACGACGATCGAGCGGTCGGGCCTGCCGATCGCGGTCTTCGACTACGACGGCCGGCTCGCGAGGCAGTGGGATCTCATCGGAGCCGTCGCGAAGGCGGCCGGCCTGTCCGTCACGAACGAGCGGCTCCAGGCCGAGCTGCGCGCCCAGTACGCCGAGCTCGAAACGGTCACGGACACGGCGCCGAGCCTGCTCGTAAACGTCTCGACCGAGGGCCGCATCCTCAATCAGAACCAGGCCGCGGTCGCCGTGGCGGGTGCTGCCGACCAGGAGCAGATCCGCGGTCGTTACTTCTGGGACGTGTTCATCGACCCGAACGAGCGGGACGCCGTCATCGCGCGGTTCCACGCGTCCGCACCGGACTTCAGGCCCGCCGAGTACGAGAACTCCTTCACGAACGAGCTCGGCGAGAGGCGCGTCGTCTACTGGCGGAGCGCGCCGATCCTGTCGGAGGACGGGATCGTCCTCAGCATCATCGCGGGTGGGCTCGACATCACGGATCGCGAGCAGCTCCTGCAAGAGATGGAGCGGGAGCGTGCGTTCCTCAACGCCATCGCGAACAACGCCCCGAGCCTGCTCGCGCTCGTCGATCAGAGCGGCCGCGTCATCGACCTGGCGACCAACATCGCCTTCGAGCGGACGCTCGAGTACGAGCCCGAGGACACCGGTGGGCACGTCTTCTGGGAGCGTTATGTCGACCCGGCCGAGGCGGACGACGTCAGGGCGATCCTCGAGCGCGTGTTCCGCGGCGAGACCGTGGGCGAGCACGACCATCACTGGGTGACGAGCACGGGCCGCAGGCTTGTCATCGCGTGGACCTGCACGCCCCTTCCGCGCCTCGACGAGCGCACGCTGTTCCTGATCAGCGGCGTCGACGTCACGGAGCGCATGGAGCGCGAGCAGGAAGTCGAGCGCCGCCGCGCCTTCCTGAACGCGATCACGGGGGCCGTGCCCAGCTTCCTCCTCGCCGTCGACCCGGAGGCGAGATTCGTCGAGGACGCGACCAACCACGCGTTCCGCGACACGTTCGGCTGGACGGAGCAGGAGTTGCGCGGCCAGAGCTTCGTCGAGCTCATCGCACACGAGGACGAGGACCTGGTCACGACGGCGATCGCCGACGCCGTCGAGGTCGCACAGGACGAGCGTGAGTCGCGCTGGTTCGACCGGGACGGTGGAGCCCTCCTCGTCGCCTGGACCGCGCGGCCCGTTCTCGACTCCGAGGGCCGAAGGCTCGTCCTCGTGAGCGGGAGCGACGTGACGCTCCGCCGGCGGCAGGAAGAGGAGATTCGTGCGTCGCGGGCTCGGATCGTGCGAGCCGAGGACGAGGCGCGGCGAGCGCTCGAGCGGAACCTGCACGACGGCGCGCAGCAGCGACTCGTGGCCATCTCCGTGGGCCTCCGGCTCGTCGAGTCCAAGCTTCTCTCGCAACCGGACGAGGCGCGGGCGCTCCTCGAAGGCACCCGGGAAGAGCTCGCGCAGGCGCTCGAGGAGCTCCGCGAGCTCGCGCGCGGCATCCATCCAGCCGTCCTGACCGACCGCGGGCTCGGCCCGGCGCTCGAGACGCTCGCAGCCCGGGCGCCAATACCGATCGAGCTCGACGCGCCGCACGAGCGCCTTGCTCCCGCCGTCGAAGCCGCGGCGTACTACGTCGTCGCCGAGAGCCTCACGAACGTCGTGAAGTACGGGCAGGCGTCCTCGGCGGAGGTCTCCCTCTCCACCGCCAACGGCACGCTTCACGTGACGGTGTCGGACGACGGCATCGGCGGCGCAGACCCCGAGCGCGGTTCGGGGCTCCGCGGCCTCGCCGATCGCGTCGAGGCGCTCGAAGGGCGCTTCGACGTCTCGAGCCCACCGGGCCGAGGGACGACGATCACTGCGGAGATCCCTCTGCACCCTGTGCGCCCGATTCCCGGTTAGCAACCGTAGACTCGCGGCTGTGAGCAGCCCGCCCGCAGGCACGGTCACGTTCTTTCTCGCCGACGTCGAGGGGTCGACGGCGCTCCAGCAGGATGCACAGCTCGACTATCAGGCGGTCATCGGGCGCATTCGGGAGCTCCTGCGAGCCGCGCTGGCGGCCAACGCCGGCCACGAGGTGGATGCGGTCGGCGACGAGCTCCTCGCTGTGTTCACCGCGCCCGGAGGGGCCGTCGATGCCGCTCTCGAGGCTCAGCGCTCGTTCCGCGACGCCGAATGGCCCAACGAGCTCGACGTGCGCGTGCGCATCGGCCTCCACACGGGAACACCGTCGATCGGCGTCGAGGGCTATACCGGCGTCGACGTCGTCCGTGCAGCGAGGATCGCGAACGCCGGGCACGGCGGGCAGATCGTCGCCTCGGCGGCGACGCTGGACGCGGTCGGCAGGGTCCCGAGCCGCGACCTCGGCGAGCACCAGCTCGAGGGACTGCCGGAGCCCGTCCACGTCCACCAGCTGCTGGGGGACGACCTTCCTCGCGACTTTCCGCCGCTCCGCAAGACGATCGCGACCCTCGGCAACTCCGTGAGCGTCGTGCTTGCCGACGACACGGTGCTCCTCCGAGAAGGCGTCGCCCGGCTCCTTACCGAGTCCGGTTTCGACGTCGTCGCCCAGTCCGGGAACGGCGAAGACCTCCTACGTCACGTAGCCATGCACAAGCCGGACGTCGCGATCGTCGACATCCGCATGCCGCCCACTCACACGGACGAAGGCCTCCGCGCGGCGCGCGAGATCCGCGAGCGGTTCCCGGAGACGGGCGTCCTCGTGCTCTCTCAGTACGTCGAGTCGGGCTACGCCCTTGACCTCCTTGCCGACAGCGCCGAGGGCGTCGGCTACCTCCTCAAGGACCGCGTCGCGGACCTCGAGGAGTTCGCCTCGGCCGTGCGCCGCGTCGCGGAGGGGGGCTCCGCCCTCGATCCCGCTGTCGTCAGCGAGCTCGTCGGCCGACGCCGGCAGAATGATCCGCTCGAGGAGCTGACGCCGCGAGAGCGCGAGGTACTGGAGCTCATGGGCGAGGGCCGCTCGAACCAGGCGATCGCCGACCGGCTCTACGTCACGCTCCGTGCGATCGAGAAGCACGTGACGAGCATCTTCTCCAAGCTCGACCTGCCGGCGAGCACCGAAGACCACCGCCGTGTGCTCGCGGTGCTCCTGTACCTGCGCAAGTGAGCCCAGGTGTGGCGAACCGCACCGCCGGACGCCTGACCGCCGAACTGCGGAGCTCCCCAGGTGCTGCGATCCTCGTACAAGTGGCCGCGCCGGCCGAACGGGCCGAGCGGAGCGCCGCGGGGTCTCTTCCCCCCACCCGCGGCGCGACGTAGGGGCGGGCTTTCGGGCCCGCCCCTACGAGCCTCTCCGGAGACGCTCGAGACGCTCTCGCGTCTCCGGGTCGAGGCGGTCCCGAAGCCGGCCGCCGCTCCCCCGCTGCTCGTGATCTCGATGCTCCTCGGGCGCGAGCTCGGCAAGGAAGGCACGGGAGGCGAGCTTGCGGACCTCCTGGCCGGAGACGCGCCGGACGACCGCGTCCGAAGAGACCAGGCAGACCATCTCCGCGTCGCGGTTCTCGGCGGCGAGACGCTCGAGCACGTCGTCGGCGTGCGTCGCGTAGCGCACGTGGAGCGGGCCGATCCGGCGCTCCTCGCCGCCGCCGTCGAAGACGACGACCCCTCGCGCTCCGCGGCCGGCGACGTAGCTCGCGAGCGTGTCCACGAGCTCGCGCTCGTCGGCGAAGGACCCAGCGTGCAGGAGATTGTGGCCGTCGAACAGGTAGAGGGTCGGATCCGCCACGCTAAGCCTGGACCTTCGCTTCGGCGCGTTGGCGCGCAGCCTCGTACAGGAGCACCGCTGCCGCGACGCTGACGTTGAGCGAGCCGACGCGTCCGGCGAGTGGGATCGAGACGACGCCGTCGCAGGTCCGCTTCACGAGCGGCCGCACGCCCTTGCCCTCCGCGCCGAGGACGAGCGCGACGCCACCCGTGAGCTCGGCCGACCAGAGTGGCAGCGCTCCCTCCGCGTCGGCCGCATAGGCCCAGAGATCGGGGCTTTTGATCTCGGCGAGATAGCGGGCGAGGTTCGGGACCACCGCGATCGGGAGATGCTCGACGGCCCCCGCCGACGCCTTGGCGACGGCGGGCGTCACGCGCGCCGATCCATGCGCGGGGACGACGACACCCGTTGCACCGGCACCCTCCGCACTGCGGACGACAGCGCCGAAGTTCTGCGGGTCGGTCACCTGGTCGAGGCAGACGAGCAGCGGCGACGGTCCAGTGGCGAGCTCGTAGGCGTCCGCGTAGCGAAACGGGTCGCACCAGGCGACCACGCCCTGGTGCTCGCGTGTGCCGGCCGCCTCCGTGAGCACGCGCTCCGGCTTCAGCTGATGGCGCGGCGCGTGCTCGAGCCACGGCACGTGCGCAGCCGCCCGCTCCGTCGCCCAGATCTCGTGCACGGCGCGCGGCCCGCGCAGCGCCTCCCGCACGGGGTTCCGACCATAGACGAGCTCCGGCGACGCGGTCACCGACTCCCCCTCACTGGCGCCGGACGAGCCGGAAGCCGTCGGCGGCGTCGCGCGCCTCCCAGCCGGCGGCCTCGATCTCCGCGCGGAGGCGGTCGGCCTCGTCGAAGTCGCGGCTCGCGCGCGCCGTCTGGCGCCGCTCGGCAAGCGCGACGATCTCAATCGGCGCCGCGTCCTCGAGCGCGAGCGATTCCAGGCCGAAGATGCCGAGCGCCCGCCGGAGGAGGTCGTGATCCCGCCATTCGTGCATGACAGCGAGGGCAGCCGGCGTCGAGAAGTCGTCCTGGAGCGCGGCGCTGAAGCGCTCCCATGCGTCCGCCGGGGCGGGCTCATCTGGGCCTCGGAAGACCTCGCGGAAGCGCTCGGCGCGCGCGGCCGCCTGCTCCATCACCTCGTCCGAGAAGTCGATCGGCTTGCTCCAGGCGCCGGAGAGATGGAACACGAGGAGCGCCTCGCGACCCCAGGTGTCGAGCACGTTGCGAAGCGTGACGACGTTGCCGAGCGACTTCGACATCTTCGTCTCGCCGAGCTCGAGCATCCCGTTGTGCATCCAGATCTGGGCGAAGGAATGGCCGAGACTCCGTGACTGCGCCAGCTCGTTCTCGTGATGCGGAAAGCGGAGATCGGTCCCTCCGCCGTGGATCTCGAACGCCGGCCCGAGGAACTTCTCCGCCATGGCCGAGCACTCGATGTGCCAACCCGGGCGGCCCGGGCCCCACGGCGACTCCCAGGCCGCATCCTCGCCCGCTTTCTGCGACTTCCAGAGCGCGAAGTCGCGCTGGTCACGCTTCAGCTCACTCGTCTCCTGGGAGACCATGTCCTCGAGCCGCGCACCCGAGAGCTGACCGTAGTCGGAGTAGCTCGCGACGCTGAAGTACACGTCCCCGTTCGCGGCGTACGCGAGGTCGCGCTCGACGAGCTCCTCGATGAAGCGGACGATCTCCGCGATCGTCTCGGTCGCGCGGGGCTCGAAATCGGGGCGCCCGAGGCCGAGGTCGTCCGTGTCCTCGAAGAACCACGCCGTCGCCTGCTCCGAGAGCTCGCGGCTTCCGATGCCCTGCTTCGCCGCCTCGGCGTAGACCTTGTCGTCGACGTCGGTGATGTTGTGCACCAGCGTCACCTCGTAGCCCGTGTGACGGAGCCAGCTCCGGAGCCACATGCCAAGCACGAACGGCCTCGAGTTGCCCACGTGAATGCGCTGGTAGACAGTCGAGCCGCAGACATAGATCCGGATCGGCCCCGGGGGCGCCGGGAGCTCGACCTGCCCGCGCGTGAGGGTGTCGTAGAGCCGCACTCGGCGATCGTATCCGCGGCTCAGCCGGCGCCCGCGCGCGCGGCCCGCGCGATCGCCTCGCTCCGTGAGAGTGCGGCGAGCACGGCCGCCAGCTCGGGCCCGCGTGGCGCTCCCGTGAGCGCGAGTCGCAGCACTTGCAGGTCGCCGCCGACGGCCTTCAGCTCGCGCACGAGCGCGCGCGCCTCGCCGTGGTCGATCCGCTCGGGAGCTCCTGTGCGAAGCTCGACGAAGCGCTCGAGGGTCGGCGCAGACTCGCTCGACACCTCGACCGGCGCCGGTTCGCGGACCAGGCGCGCGTAGTCGCGCGCCTCGACCAACGAGCGCGCGCCGCGCAGCACCGGCGCGAGCTCGAGCGGAGCATCCGCCGTCGCCGTGAGCTCCTCGTCGCTCATCGCCGCGATCGCGTCGACGGCGAGACGCCGGAGCCGCGCGAGGTCGAGGTGCACGTCATGCTCGGGCAGGCCCAGCTCGTCCAGGTAGGACCGCACCGCGCTCGGCGGAAGACCGTCGTCGCGGAGCTCCGCGATCGACGAGTGGCCATGCCGCTTGGACAGCTTCTTGCCGTCCTCGCCGAGGACGAGCCCGTGATGGATCACCTCGGGCAGCTGCCCGCCGACGGCGCGTGCGATCCGCTGCTGGAGCTCGAGATTCGGTCGGTGGTCGGAGCCGCGGATGACGTGCGTGATCCCGAGCTCGAGGTCGTCGACGACCGATGCGAGCTGATACGTCGCGCTTCCGTCGGCGCGCTGGAGCGTCGTCCCGTCACGTGCGAGCCGGACCGCGCCGTCGTCGTCCCGCTCGGCGCTGCTCGCCGCGAGCGCACGCCCGGCCGCGTCTGCGTAGAGCGCGCCTCGCTCGCTCTGGCGAAGCGGGCCCTCGTCGAACGAGATCCCGAGCCACGCGAGATCCTCCAGGATCGCCGCCTCGCCCCCCTCGACCGTGCGGGTCGGGTCGGTGTCGTCGATGCGCAGCACGAGGACCCCGCCGTGCTCGTCGGCGAAGCGCCGGTTCGCCACCGCGGTCAGCGCGTTGCCGACGTGGAGCGAGCCCGTCGGGCTCGGCGCGAAGCGGACGCGTGTCGGCACGTTCAAGCGTCGATCGGAACGTGCCCCGGCTGGGACGCGACTCGCCCGAGCCACTCCCCGATCGCCGGGTACGGTCCGAGATCGAACTCGCCCTCGTGCGCAACATGCGTATACGCATAGAGCGCGATGTCGGCGATCGTGTACCGCTCCGCGACAAAGAAGCCTCGTCCGGCGAGGTGGCGCTCCATCGCGTCGAGCGCCGCGTACCCGCCCTTCTTCCGACCGGGAATCTGGTCGGCGAACTTCTCCGGCGTCCCCGAGTAGGCGAGCCAGAAGCGGACGACCGCGAGGTACGGCTCGTGGCTGTACTGCTCGAAGAACATCCACTGGAGTGCCTGCGCCCGCTCGTAGCGGTCGGTCGGCACGAAGTCCGTCCCCTCCCCGAAGTACCAGAGGATCGCGTTCGACTCGGCGAGTGGTTTCCCGTCGTCGAGCACGAGCGTCGGCACGCGAAGCCCGGGGTTCAGGTCTCCGAGGAGCTCCTGGCGGTTCGTGCGGTCGACCACGGAGACGTCCACCGTCTCGTACGCGAGCCCGAGCTGCGCGAGCAGGAGCCGCACCTTGTAGCAATTGCCCGAGACCGCCGAGTTGTAGAGGAGCATGGGGCGCAAGCATACGATCGGGCCGTGGAGACGCGGCTGCTCGAGTGGTATGGGGCGCACGGACGCGACCTGCCCTGGCGCCGGACGCGGGACCCGTACGCGATCCTGGTCTCCGAGGTCATGCTCCAGCAGACGCAGGTCGAGCGCGTCGTCCCCCGGTATCTCGCTTGGCTCGAGCGGTGGCGGACCGCCGAATCTCTCGCAGCCGCCCCGGCGGGCGAGGCGATCCGCGAGTGGCAGGGGCTCGGCTACAACCGGCGCGCGCTCAACCTGCATCGCGCGGCGACGCGGATCGCACGAGAGGGATGGCCGGCCGACCTGACCGAGCTTCCCGGCGTCGGCCCGTACACGGCCGCGGCGATCCGTCGCTTCGCATTCGACGAGGACGTCCTGCCGGTGGACGTGAACGTCGCCCGCGTCGTCCGGCGGACGGGCGGGTCGTTCTCCTCGGCCTCCGCGCACGCGCTCATGGACCTCGGCGCGACGATCTGCCTCGCCCGCGTTCCACGGTGCGGCGAATGCCCGCTCGCCGCGGACTGCCCCTCGTGCGGCACCCGCGACGAGCCCGCCCGCAAGCAGGGGCCGTTCGAAGGCTCGTTCCGGCAGCGGCGCGCAGCGGTTCTCCGCCTCGTGGCCGAAGCGGCCCGTGAGCTCCGCACACTCGACGGCGAGGCCGTCCGCTCGCTGGAGCGAGACGGCCTCGTGATCGTCGAGGGGGGAACGGTGGCCCTGCCCTCGTAGGGGCGAGATACATCTCGCCCTACAGGACCGGGCAGTTGACGACGATCGGCATCGCCCGGATCGTCACGTCGCCCGCCCGCCGCGCAGCCTGCACCGCGGTTGCCGAGCGAAGGACGCGCGGCGTCTCGTTCGCGCTCCAGGTGACCATGTTCACGGCCCAGAGCGGCGTGTAGTCCTTCCGGCCGGGCACGGTGTCGATGATGTTGCGCTGACCCTCGTGGCCGTTCGTGAACGCCCAGATCGGTGCGACCTTGTTCCCGGTCTGGAGCTTCACGGGGCCGAAGTCGAGGTACGAGACGACCTGCCCGCGGTAGAAGCCGAGCGTGACGTCCTGAGAGAAGGTCTTCACCGGCCCGTCTGCGGCGGCCGCCGGCAGAACCGCGGCGGCCGATACCGCTGCGAGCAGCACGAACAGCGCGGCGAGCTTCGTCATCTGACTCTCCTTCCGTTTTGGTGGCCACCGACGCTAGGCCGAAGCTCTTACGAGCGGCTCACGCCGGTGTGAACTGCGCGTGAATTCAGCCGCGCGTAATGCGCGGGCGAGCACAATGCGGCCGATGGCAACCGTCCTCGTCGTCGACGACGAGCCGATCGTGCGGGAGGTCGTCGTCCGCTATCTCGCTCGCGAGGGTCATCGCGCGCTCGAAGCCGCCGACGGCGACGCCGCCCGCGAGGCAATCGAGCGTTCCGAGCCCGATCTGGTGGTACTCGACTTGATGCTTCCCGGGACCGACGGCCTCGAGCTCTGCCGCTGGATCCGTTCGAGCTCGGAGCTGCCGGTGATCATGCTCACCGCGAGAGGCGAGGAGGCGGACCGGATCGTAGGACTCGAGCTCGGCGCGGACGACTACGTCACGAAGCCGTTCTCGCCGCGCGAGCTTGCGGCGCGTGTGCGAAGCGTCCTGCGGAGGTCGAGCCCGCCGCCGACTGCTCCCGGCGAGCGGATCGCGTTCGGCGACATCGAACTCGACCGAGCCACTCGAGACGCGTCGAAGGGCGGAGCCGCGATCAAGCTCACGGCGAAGGAGTTCGACCTGCTCTGGTTCCTCGCGAGCCACCCGAGACGGGTCTTCTCCCGCGACCAGCTGATGGCGAGCGTGTGGGGCTATCGAGCTGCGCTCGACACCGGAACCGTGACGGTTCACATTCGCCGGCTCCGCGAGAAGATCGAGGACGACCCCTCGAGCCCGCGCCACCTCGAGACGTTGTGGGGCGTCGGCTACCGGTTGACGCCGTGATCGCGAACGGCATCGTCGTCGCGCTCGCGACCCTCGCGATCGGGCTCGTCCTAGCGTATGGGCTCAGGCGGCTCCCGACGCTGCGGCTGCAGCTGGCGGGTCTCGCGGTGCTCGCCGTGCTGTTGCCCCTGGGCGCGGTGCTCCTGTCGGGCTGGGTCATGTTCCACATGGGCGACGACGTGAAGATCCTCGCCGTCACCGCGGCTTCCGCGCTCACGGCCATCGTCGCCGCGCTCCTCGTCGCACGCACGATCGCCGACGCGATCGACCGCGTCCGAGATGCGTCGGTCGAGCTGGCGGCCGGCGATCTCGAGGCACGCGCACCGGAAGGGGGCCCAGCGGAGGTCGCCGAGCTCGCCGCCTCGTTCAACGAGATGGGCGAGAACCTGCGTCGCCTGTTCGACTCGCGGCGCGAGCTCGTCGCCTGGGCGAGCCACGACCTGCGGACGCCGCTCGCGAACATGCAGGCGATGATCGAGGCGCTCGAGGACGGTCTCGGCGCCCCGGATGAGTATCTCCCGGCGCTCCGCGAGCAGGTTCGTGCTCTGTCCTCGCTCGTGGACGATCTCTTCGAGCTCGCACGCATCGATGCGGGCGCACTCACGCTCGAGCTGCATCAGCTTCCGGTCGCGCCGGTGGTTTCGACGAGCCTGCGCGGCGTCGAGGCGGAGGCGCGCCTCAGGCACGTGACGCTCGCGGCGGACGTCGAGCACGGCCTGACGGCGCGCTTCGCGCCCGAGAAGGTGGAGCGCGTGCTGATGAACCTGCTCACGAACGCGCTCCGCCACACGCCGAGCGACGGCGCCGTGGCCGTCCGGGCCGTGCCAGTGGCGGGCGGGGTGCGCGTCGCGGTCGAAGACTCGGGCGAAGGGCTGGACGCCGAGGCCCGGGCACGCATGTTCGAGCACTTCTGGCGGGGAGACCGGTCGCGGTCGGCGCGTGGCGCCGGGCTCGGGCTCTCCATCGCCCGCGGCCTCGTCGAAGCACAGGGCGGACGCATCTGGGCGGAGGATCGCGAGGACGGCGGCGCCCGGGTCTGCTTCACGCTGCCCTCGTAGGGGCGAGCTACATCTCGCCCCTACAGCCGGTGCAGCATCCAGACGTTCGGCTCGACGTAGACGCCTCGATCCGCCTGGCGATCGATACTCACGAGCGTCAGCGCACCGGGAACGACGTAGTCGCCGCTCTCCGGGAAGGGGAGGTCCGCCCAGCGTTCCCAGTCCGCGACCGTGCCTGCGATCGTCATCGACTCGACGCACGGCCGGACGATCGCGGCACCGAGCCGCGCGTGCGTGCGAAGCCACGGGTCGAAGGGAAGGCCGTCGCTCGTCGTCCAATCCACGTAGCGCTCGATCGGCACGAGCGGGTAACGCGCCTTCCAGCTCGGCCGGACCGGAGCAACGAGGTGCTCGAAGCCGTGCTCCTCGACGATCGCGCGCATGCGTTGGAGACAGAGCAAGCTGAGCCCCTGACCCTGCCGGTCGGGCGCGATCATCACCTGGAGCGCCGTGACGGCGTTCGGTGTCTCCCGAGCGTCGGTCCCGCGCGTCATCACGTCGTCCCACCCGCGGTCGGGCAGATCCTCGAGGTCGACGTGGACAGGGAGTGAGTTCACCTCGGCGACCAGCTCGTCCGACTCCTCGTCGAGGAGGAAGTGCTGGTAGCCGCCGAAGCGTTCGTAGAGCAAGTGCCAACGGCTCCCGGCCACGGGGTCCTCGAACATGAACTCCGGCCAGGCTCCGAGCAACGGGCGCTTGCGCTGCTCGAGCTCCGGTCGCTCGTCGTAGGTGTAGAAGCAGAGGCTCACCGGCGTGTGAGGAGCGCAACGGCCTGGGCGGCCAGACCCTCGCCGCGACCGGCGAAGCCGAGGGCGTCCGTCGTCGTCGCGTGCACGGTGATCCGGCCGCTCTCGACGCCGATGGCCTCGGCGAGCCGCTCGCCCATGTCTTCGCGGATCGGCCCGATCCGCGGCTCCTCCCCGATGAAGACGCAGTTCGCGTTCACGAGCTCCCAGCCCGCGTCCCGAACCTCCCGGTAAGCCTTCCAGAGCAGGTCGAGCGAGGATGCCCCCCGGTACTGCTCGTCGCTCGAGGGGAAGAACGAGCCGATGTCGCCGAGGTCTGCCGCGCCGAGGAGGGCGTCGATGAGCGCATGCGTAACGACGTCTCCATCCGAGTGACCCGCCAGGCCGCGTGGGTGGTCGATGTGGATTCCGGCGAGCACGAGCGGCACGCCCTCGGCGAGGGCGTGCGCATCGACACCGAGCCCGATCCGGAGCTCGCTCACGCCCGCGAGGCTAGCGCGTCCGCCAGCTGATCCAGCGAGTCGACGACGAGAGCGGCGCGCGGCGCGCGCTGGAGCCGTCCCCACGGCCCGCGCCGCACGTGGACCGCAACCAGCCCGGCCGCGAGCGCGGGTACGACGTCGTTGTCGACCCGGTCGCCGACGTACGCAAGTGTCCCGGGCTCGCAGCCGGCCTCCGCGACCATCCGCGCGAAGAACGCGGGATCCGGCTTGCGCACGCCCCAGCTCGCGGAGGAGCCGACCATGGACACAGGCAGCGCCTCCCGCGTCCACCGCTCGAGCACCTCCGACTGGTTCCCGGCGATGCCGACGCGGAGCCCGAGTCCACGCAGCGCCTCCAGGCACGGCCGGGCGTCGGGATAGAGGTCGTCCTCGACGTACGAGACCTCACCCAGCGAGTCCGGTTTCGCAACGCCGAGGTGTGACCAGAGCGCCGTGTGATCCTCGCGGCGAGCGATCGTCACGCCGAGCGCCGCGAGCACGACGTGCACGTCGAGCCCGGCGGCGGCGGCGACCTCCCGCCAGTAGCGCTCCTCGTTGACGAGTGTCTCGCCGACGTCGAGGAAGACCGCTTCGAGCGGACGCTTCTTAACAGTGCCTGGCACTGTAAGCGTCGAAAGAGAGCGCCGATGTGTCCACGGGGACGCGATCAGGGCGCGCTTGCGAGCAACGCCTCGACGAGTGCGAGATCGGCCTTCGTCGTCACCTTCAGCAGCGACGGGTCGCCTTCGACCACCGCGACCTTCCCGCCGCTCTGCTCGACGAGCGAGGCGCAGTCCGTCGCCCCCACCATGTTGCCGTCGAGCCCGCGGCGGAGCGCGGGAGCGAGAAATGCCTGCGGGGTCTGGGCCGCGACGATGTCGTCGCGCGGCACCGTTTCGGCGACCACTCCGCCGGATACGCGCTTGAGCGTGTCGGGCACGGGCAAGGCCGGCACAACCCCGTCATAACCCTCGCCCAGCGGCTCCAGCACGCGCTCGACGACAGCGTCGGTCACCAGTGGGCGCGCCGCATCGTGCACGACGACGACGAGGGCCTCGGCGGGCACATCGCCGAGCGCGGCCCGAACCGACTCCGTCCGCGTCGGGCCGCCGGTCACGCAGGAGACGACCTTCGTCGCGACCACCTCCTCCGCCAGGAGGATCGCAGGCTCCTCCCACCCTGGCGCCGAAGCGATGACGATCGCGTCGATCCAGGGGCACCGGTCGAGGCGGTCGACGCTCTCCGCGAGCAGCGGGCGCCCGGCAAGCGGCGCGAACGCCTTGGGCCGGTCGAGACCGAGCCGCTCGCCGGCCCCGGCGGCGAGGATGACCGCCCAGACGCTCCCGGCCTCACCGGAAACGTCTAGCCGTGGGTCATTCGCTCCAGACACACCGGCAGCCGACTGTAGTCGACGTACGCTCGTCGTCTGGGCGCTTCTCGCGTTGCGAGAAGTGCCTTATGCGCTCGCCGCTGCTGCCTTGGGCTTCGCGCGGGAAGGCGGCTTCGTCTGGCCGGCGCGCGAGAGGACGTCGTCGAGCCAGTCCGCAGCTTGCTCCTCGCTCATGCCCTTCGCGTACATGAGCTCCGAGGCGAGGATCTTCTTGGCCTTGACGAACATCTGCTTCTCGCCGGTAGAGAGGCCTTTCTCGTTGTTACGGACAGCGAGGTTCCGGACGACCTCGGCCAGCTCGAAGATGTTCCCGGTCTTCATCTTGTCGCGGTTGTGCTTGAAGCGGCGGTTCCAGTTCTTCGGCATCTCCGTCGAGCCGCCGGAGAGCGTGCGCACGACCATCTGTACCGTGCGCTGGTCGATCACTTGCCGCAACCCGACGCGCTCTGCGTTGTCGCAGGGCACGTTCACGGTCATGTCGTTGTGGAGGATCTGGATTGTCAGGTATTCCCGCGTCTCCCCGAGGACTTCCCGCTTTTCCTTCTTGACGACCGTGCCCGCCCCGTGGTGCGGATAGACAACCTTGTCTCCGATATCGAACAAACCAGCCTCCCGAGTATGGTTCGACGCCAAAAAAAAGGGCCGGCAGATCAACCGACTGCCAGCTCCAGGCCTCATGATAGCGGGTTTCATACGAGCCCTTAACGGAACTGCAACGAGTCTCGCGCAGGGGTCGGCGGTCGAACGACGGGGTCGGCGCGGGCAGATCTTGCGGGACGCGTGCTCAGACGCCGCTCAGCAGCGCCGCCTCGGCGGGATCGGCGTCGCCGGCCTCGTCCGCGGCGCGCGGGGCGAGCCCGCTCCGAACCGCCGCACGGAGCGTCTCCGCCGCGAACACTCGCGGGCGGTCGCCTCCGGACGTCCCTTCCGGCGCGACGACGGCCACGATGCCGAGCTTCCTGCACTCGCCGAGGCGCCGCTCGGCCTGTGACGCCGGCCGCAGCCTGCCGGTGAGGCCGATCTCGCCGAACACGGCATATCCGTCGCGAACGGGGGCGCCTCGTGCGGCCGATGCAATCGCGAGCGCGATCGCGAGGTCGGCGCCGGGCTCCTCGATCCGGACCCCGCCTGCGACGTTGACGAAGACATCGGAGCTTCCGAGCCCGATTCCTGCATGACGGCCGAGCACAGCGACGATCATCGCCAGCCGTCGCGTATCCACACCCGTGGCGACACGCCGCGGCATCGCGAGCTCCGTCCGAGACACGAGCGCCTGTATCTCCAGCAGCAGCGGCCTACTGCCTTCGAGCACACAGCCGACGGCGGCGCCCACCTCCCCGGCGTGAGTCGAGCCGAAGAGCTCGGAGGGATCGGGCACGCCGACGAGGCCGGAGCCGGTCATCTCGAAGACGCCGAGCTCGTTCGTCGAACCGAAGCGGTTCTTCGTCGCGCGCAGGATGCGATGTGCGTGGTAGCGGTCACCCTCGAACTGGAGCACGCAGTCGACGAGGTGCTCGAGGACCCGCGGGCCCGCGACTGCCCCGTCCTTCGTCACGTGGCCGACGAGGATCGTGGCGACTCCGGTCTCCTTCGCGACCCGCATCAGGCGGCCGGCTGCCTCGCGCACCTGTGCCACCGAGCCCGGAGCCGACGCGACGTCCGAGGCGTGCAGCGTCTGCACGGAGTCGACGACGCAGACCTCGGGGCGCTCGCGCTCGAGTGTCGCGCAGACCGTCTCGAGCTCGGTCTCCGCGAGGATGCCGACCGCCTCGGCACCGCCCAGCCGGGCGGCCCGGAGGCTCACCTGCGCAGGCGATTCCTCACCGGTTATGAGCAACGTCTTCCTCGTCTGGCTGATCGCGCGCAGCGCGCTCAGCAGCAGCGTCGACTTCCCGACACCCGGCTCGCCGGCGACGAGCACGAGCGAGGCCGGCACGAGCCCGCCTCCCAGCACGCGGTCGAGCTCCGGGACACCGGTCGCGAGGCGCTCGGCTTCGCTTGCCCGGACATCTCCGAGGGAGACCGGTTTCGCGGTCCGGACGGACAACGTGCTCGCGGCAGGCTCGATGCGTTCCTCGACGAGCGTTCCGAAGGCGCCGCAGCCCGGGCATTTGCCAAGCCACCGCGGGCTGGCCGTCCCGCACTCCGCGCACACGTGCTGGGTCGTCCGGCGCGCCATGAAGCCAGTCTAGGAACGGCGTCCGACGCCGTTCGTCACGAAAGTGCGCGAATCCCGCTTGAAACTTGCGTGCAGGCTATTCAGAGTGCCCGGAGAACGAGAACGCGGATACCGACGAAAGGACAGTCGTCATGGACAGGTTCAACGCGCTCGGCCGTGGTCTGCAGCTGATGTTCGTCGGGAGCGTGCTGCTCCTGATCACCATGTTCTTCAACTGGCAGGAAGTCACCATCGAGTTCCTCGGAGAAGAGGCGTCCGGCGGCGTCAGCGGCTGGAACGGCTTCCTCGGGGTCGTCCTGGGGCTCCTCACAGTCGTCCTGCTCGCGTGGCTGGTCGCGCGCCTTGCCGCCGTAAACATCGCAGTCCCCGTCTCGCTCACCGGGACGGTGCTCGGATTCCTCATCTTCGCGTTCGCACTGATCAAGAACCTGACTGACGACTACTCGACCTTCTGGAGCTACCTCGGGGTCGCGTTCGCGGCGCTGATCGCAGTCGGCGCGTGGCTGCAGGTCCAGGAAGCCGGCGGCGTCGAGAACCTGAAGAGCGAGGCCACGAACATCACCGGGTCCGGTGAGGCGGCAGCGACAGCACCACCGCCATCTGCAACGCCTCCGGCGTCTGCTCCCCCCGAGTCTGCAGCCGCTGCGCCTGCGCCCGAGCCGGACGTCACGCCTGACGACGTGCACGCGCCGGACGTCACACCGGACGAAGCCGAGCCCGAGAAGACGTAGCGCTAGCCCAGACGCTTCACGAGGAGGACGCGGTCCTCCCCTGGACCGTCGTAATCGGTCGCGACTCGATCGACCTCGAAGCCGAGCGCCTCGTGGAAGGCGATCGAGGTCGCGTTCGAGGGTGACGTGACGCACCGGACCGTCGAGCGTCCAGCGTCGCGTGCCGCGCCGAAGAACCGCTCGTAGAGCTCGCGCCCGAGACCGGTGCCCCGCTGCTCGGGCGCGACGCCGATGAAGTGGACGTACGCGTCCGTCTCGTCCGTCTGGGAGAGAAATCCGACGAGGAAACCCGCCAGCCGGCCGTCGCCGTCGTCCGCGATGAAGCTAGTCCCCTCGAAGTGCAGGAAGAAGAGCTGCGGCAGCATCGGGGCCATCTCGCGCCCTCCCCACCACACGTTGACGTGCTGGATGACCCGCCCGTAGTCGGAGGGCTGCGCGTGGCGGATCGTGAGGCTCACGAGCGTCCAGGCTAGCCCGAGCGGCACGTACCTGCACCGAAATCCCTCGCGCGTGGGCTACCCTCGCTGGCCTCCCGCTCCGATCTCAGGTTCAATGGCCGGAATCCGGTTCCTCACCCTTGCTCTCGTCGCTTCCGCGGTCGCAGCCGCCGTCCTCGCCCCGACGGCGACCGCCTCGCAGCTGATCGCGCGCGATGCCACCGAGGTCAAGCTCCGGGTGAACTCGAGCGGGAAGGCGTTGATCTCCTACCGGGTGCAGGGACGCACGAGGCACGTCCTCGCCTGGGGAGCGGTGAACGCCATCCATGCCACGCAGGCGCGCGGGCAGGTGGCCTTTCGCGTCGACTACTCCGGCGGTTGGCGCAGCTTCGGCCGCTCGCTGGCGAACGGGTTCCGGAACGTCTGCAAGCCGACCAAGGTCGAGCTCGCCTGGGTCGTGGCCTCGTGCCGAACCCCCGACGGGTCGTACTGGGCCCTACAGAGCTGGCAGCGCGGCCTTCGCAACTACGGCATGCCTGCAACCCGGACGCGCGACGACTGGGAGCTCCGGCTCTCCCACTGGACTGGCGCCGTGCCGACGCTCGAGGTCGGGATCGGCTGGGCGTACCGGCGGTTCCACTCCCTCTTCGGGCGGTACTCGTGGCGCGGCCGCGGGATCCACGGCTTCGCCTCGACGCCTGCGGGCGTCCCGCTGGACTCCTTCGGCCGCAACCTCTACGTGGACACGCTGAACTCCGCGTACGGGAAGGGCTGGCACCGGGAGAACGGGTTCCTGAGCCATGTCGGGACGGGCGGGTTCTGCTACGGCTTCTACCCTCACGGCTCACGCCCGTCGGGGATGGGCGAGCGCTACCGGATCAGCGTGAGCGGGCCGGGAGCCCTCCCCGACGCGTTCTGGGAAGGAGCGCCGCCTGTGACGTACGACCGCGACTTCGACCTCGAAGCCGACAGGAAGCAGGCCGTGCTGCTCGCGCAGGATCAGCTCTGCCGGCCCCGCTGATGCGCAGGATCGCGGACTTCGGCACCGGCACGAAGGTCCTCCTCGGAGCTGGAGGCCTGCTGCTTCTGGCCCTGTTCCTCACGTGGCAGGCGGTGCCAGTCAAGTTCGGGAAGAACGACACCGTCACGCAGGGCCTCGACGGCTGGGACTTCTGGGGCCTCGTGATCGCGCTCCTCACGCTCGCGGTCGTCGCGCTCGCCGTCCTCCGCGAGCACGATGACGAGCTTGCGTTCGACCCGCGCGTTGCCCGCGTCGTGCTCGTGCTCGGCGCCCTCGTGCCCGCCCTCACCGTGCTCAAGAACCTCCGAGACAGCGATTCGACCTGGGCGAGCTACCTCGGCATCGTCCTCGCAGCGCTCGTGGCGCTCGGCGCCTACCTCGACTTCTCGCACGAGCGCGAGCCCACGGCGACCGCGGACGACTGGCGTCCCCGCGACCGCGCGCTCGAGCGCTCGTCCGGCACGCCCGCAGAGCAGACGCGCCCGCGCTGGTAGCCGCGCCTACGCGGCGAGCGTCAGTCGTTCTCGACTGGCTGGTCGTCGGACGGGCTCTCGCCGTCCTCGCTCGAGTCCGGCCCGCCGACGGTTGCCGGCACCGCGGGGCCCTCGATGAGCCTGATCTCGACGAGCGACTCCTCTCCGACCGGATTCTCCCGCTTGTCGACGATGATCGTCGATGCCGGCGTGAGCTCGCGGCCCAGGATGAAGTCCGCAAGCGGATCCTCGATGAGGCGCTGGATCGCACGGCGCAGCGGCCGCGCGCCCATCGCCGGGTCGAAGCCCTGCTCGACGAGCAGCTCGCGCGCGTCGGCCGTGAGCTCGATGACTGTCCCGTGCTTCGCCATCTCCTCGCGGACGCGCTTCATCATCAGGTCGACGACCTGGAGGATCTCCTCGCGCTCCAGCTTGTGGAAGACGATGATCTCGTCGATCCGGTTCACGAGCTCGGGTCGGAACACCTTCTTGAGCTCCGACATCACGCGCTCCTTCATCTCGTCGTACGTGAGCCCTTCCTCGTCTCCGACCGAGAAGCCGAGCGTCTGGTTCTTCGAGATCTGGGCTGCGCCGAGGTTCGAGGTCATGATCATGATCGTGTTGCGGAAGTCGACCTTCCGCCCCTGTGAGTCGGTGAGCTTCCCGTCCTCCAGGATCTGGAGGAGGATGTTGAAGACGTCCGGGTGCGCCTTCTCGATCTCGTCTAGCAGCACGACCGAGTAGGGCTTGCGGCGCACGGCCTCGGTGAGCTGGCCGCCCTCGTCGTAGCCGACGTAGCCGGGCGGTGAGCCGACGAGCCGGGACACGGAGTGCTTCTCCATGTACTCCGACATGTCCACCTGGATCATCGCGTCCTCGTCCGAGAAGAGGAACTCGGCGAGCGTGCGCGCGAGCTCGGTCTTCCCGACGCCCGAGGGGCCGAGGAAGATGAACGAGCCGGTGGGCCGCTTCGGATCCTTGATGCCCGCGCGGGCGCGCCGGATCGACTTGGCCACGGCCACGATCGCCTGGTGCTGGCCGATGACGCGCTTGTGCAGCTCGTCCTCCATGTTGATGAGCCTCTCCGACTCCGCCTCGGTGAGCTTGAACACCGGGATGCCCGTCCACATGGAGACGATGTCCGCGATCTCGTCCTCGCCGATCTCGGGCTGCTCCTCGTCGGCCTGGTTGCGCCAGTCCTCCTCGAGCTCCTTCTTCTTCTGCGTCAGCTTGCGCTCCTTGTCGCGCAGCTGAGCCGCCTTCTCGAACTCCTGCGCCTCGATCGCGGCTTCCTTGTCCGCACGGACGCTGTCGATCTCCTCTTCCAGCTCGCGGTAGCGCGGTGGCGCCGACATCGTCGCGATGCGGATGCGCGAGCCGGCCTCGTCGATGAGGTCGATCGCCTTGTCCGGCAGGTGCCGGTCCTGGATGTAGCGGTCAGCGAGGACGGCTGCGGCGTGCAGCGCGTCGTCCGAGATCTTGCACCGGTGGTGCGCCTCGTACCGGTCGCGCAGGCCGCGGAGGATCAGCACGGTCTCGTCGATCGACGGCTCCTCGACGCGCACCTGCTGGAAGCGCCGCTCGAGCGCGGCATCGCGCTCGAGGTACTTGCGGTACTCGTCGAGCGTCGTCGCGCCGATCGTCTGGATCTCACCGCGGGCGAGCGCGGGCTTCAGGATCGACGCCGCGTCGATCGCGCCCTCGGCTGCGCCGGCGCCGACGAGATTGTGCAGCTCGTCGATGAACAGGATGATGTCGCCGCGCTGGGTGATCTCCTTCATCACCTTCTTCAGGCGCTCCTCGAACTCACCCCGGTACTTCGAACCGGCTACGAGCGCCGCGAGGTCGAGCGAGTAGATCTGCTTGCCCTTGAGCAGCTCGGGCACCTGGCCGCCGGCGATCCGCTGCGCGAGGCCTTCGACGACCGCGGTCTTGCCGACCCCCGGCTCGCCGATGAGCACCGGGTTGTTCTTCTGCCGGCGCGAGAGGATCTGCATGATCCGCTCGATCTCGGTCTGGCGGCCGACGACCGGGTCGAGCTTCCCCTCGACGGCGTGCTTCGTGAAGTTGCGGCCGAACTGGTCGAGGAGCTTCGAGCTCTTCGTCTTCTCGCCTGCGGGGGCGCCCGCGCCGGTCTGGCGGCGGCCGGGGCCGGAGAGCATGCGGATGATCTCGTTGCGGATCTTCTCTGCGTCGGCGTCGAAGTCGAGCAGGATGCGCGCGGCGACGCCCTCGTTCTCGCGCACGAGGCCAAGGAGGATGTGCTCGGTCCCGATGTAGTTGTGTCCGAGCGAGAGAGCTTCGCGCAACGCCAGCTCGAGGACCTTCTTGGCGCGCGGCGTGAACGGAATCTGGCCGGTGGTGACCTCGTCACCCTGGCCGACGATGCGCGCGACCTGGGCGCGCACCTCTTCCACCGTGATGTCGAGCGACTCGAGGACGCGGGCGGCAAGGCCCTCCTCCTCGCGCAGCAGGCCCAGCAGGATGTGCTCGGTCCCGATGTAGTTGTGCTTCAGCGCCCGTGCTTCGTCCTGGGCGAGAACGACGACCTGCCTGGCCCGTTCGGTGAATCGTTCGAACAACTCCGTTACCCTCCTCTCCGTCCTACGCCGCCGGAGGCCGACGGGATTGCCGCACTCCGGGGTGAAGGTGGAGGCCTGATCGTAGCCGACTCCCTTCCGCTTGCGTCTTTACAGATTCGTTCACGGATTCTCATCGGCTCGTGAATCCCCTCCCGTGAGCGCTCCACCCTGTCCTAATGGCCTGGCTATCCCGGCAGTTAGTCTTGCGCACATGGCGGGCAAAGCCCTCATCACCGGCGGCGCCGGCTTCATCGGCTCGCACCTGGCCGAGCTGCTCCTCGAGGAGGGCTGGGAGGTGTTCGCCCTCGACGACGTCTCCACCGGCTCGATGGAGAACGTCGCGCAACTCACCGAGCGTGCCGACTTCCACCTCGTCGTCGAGTCCGTGCTCTCCCCGGCCGTCGTGAGCGAGCTCGTGCACAAGTGCGACATCGTCTACCACCTCGCCGCGGTGGTGGGCGTCCAGCTCATCGTCGAGCAGCCCGGTCACACGCTGCTGACGAACATCCAGGGCACGGAGAACGTCCTCGAGTACTGCACGAAGTTCGGGAAGCGGGTGCTCGTCGCCTCCTCCTCCGAGGTGTACGGCGACCATCCCGAGGAGCAGCTGCTCGCCGAGGACGCGCGCCGGATCTACGGGCCGACCACGGCTCGCCGCTGGGCATACGCGGACTCGAAGGCGATCGACGAGTTCCTCGCGCTCGCCTGGCACGAGGAGCGCGACCTCGACTGCGTCATCGCGCGCCTGTTCAACACCGTCGGGCCGCGCCAGAGCGGCCAGTACGGGATGGTGATCCCACGCTTCGTGCAGTCCGCGCTCGGTGAGCGCCCGCTCGAAGTGCACGGCGACGGGACGCAGACGCGGTGCTTCTGCCACGTCGCGGACACGGTGCGCGGGCTGAAAGGGCTCATGGAGTCGTCGGTGTCGGGCGATCTGTTCAACGTCGGCTCGCAGGAGCGGATCGCGATCCGCGACCTCGCGGACCGTGTCCGCGCGAAGGCGGGTAGCTCATCCGAGATCACGTTCGTCCCGTACGAGGAGGTCTTCCCGCACGGCTCGATGGAGGAGATGTTCCATCGCGTCCCCTCGATCGAGAAGATCGGCGCCGCGATCGGCTGGGCGCCGACGAGGCTGCTCGACGAGATCCTCGACGACGTGATCGCGTTCGAGCGCAGCAGGGTCGAGGCGGCCGCCTGATTCGGGCCGGGCACGCCCGGCCCCTACGACCAGGGTGCGGATGCGGCACGTCTGGTCCGGCGCGGGTTCTCGGGATCCGCGTCCCACGCTGCCGGGTTTTTCATGACGTACTCGCGAAGCGCTTCGAGCTCTCGTTCGTCCCGGACCACACGCTCGTGGTACCCGCGCTGCCACACCGGTCGCCCGACCGAGCGGCTGACGGCAGCCTTGAACGACCCGATCACGATCTGTAGGGGCCGGGCATGCCCGGCCCGGCCGACCAGCAAGATCCCATGCACGTGGTTCGGCATGACGACGAAGGCATCGACCTCGACCCCGAAATGCACTGGGATCTGCTCCCAGCACATCTGCACCTTGTCCGCGATCTCCGAGGACTCGAAGAGCGGCGCGCGCCGGTGTGTGCATACGGTGACGAAATACGCGCCGGGGCTCGCGTAGTCGTGGTTGGGAAGCCGCCTTGCGGGCACGGTTCGATGGTCACGCGAGCCGTGAGACGCGTGTGTGCCGAGACGGCGAAAGGGGTCGCACAATGTTGGGCCGGGCATGCCCGGCCCCTACGGCCATAGATGAGCGTGTAGGAGCCGGGCATGCCCGGCTCGAACGCCGTCAGCCCTGCCGCAGCGCCGGAAACAGGATCACGTCGCGGATCGTCTCGCGACCCGAGAGGAGCATCGTCAGGCGGTCGATGCCGAGGCCGAGGCCCGCCGTGGGCGGCATGCCGTACGAGAGCGCCTCGACGTAGTCGGGATCGCCGGGGACGCCCTCGACGTGCTCCGACTGCTCGTCGAAGCGGCGCTGCTGGGTTTCCGCGTCGTTGATCTCCGAGTACGCGTTGCCGAGCTCCATCCCGGCGGCGAAGAATTCGAAACGCTCGGCGAGCGACGGGTCGTCGTCCATCGTCCGCGAAAACGGCGACAGCTCCACCGGATGCCCGAACACGATGCTCGGCTCGATCAGGCTCGGCTCGACGAAGTGGGAGAACGCGTGATCGACGAGCTGCGGCCAGTCCTTGTCTGCCTCGGTGTCGACTCCGCGCTCGGTCAGCCACGCCCGTAGCTCCACCTCGTCGCGCGTCCAGAGCTCGAGCTTCTCGAGCGACTCGACGAACCCGATCCTGTGCCACGGCCGCTTCAGGTCGACCTCGTGCCCCCGGAACTGCACGACAGTCGTGTCGAGCACCTCGAGTGCGACCCGCTCGAGCACCGTCTCGATGCGGTCCATCGCGTCCTGGTAGTCGGCGTAGGCCTCGTACCACTCGAGCATCGTGAACTCGGGCTGGTGCTTGTACGAGATGCTCTCGTTGCGGAAGTCCTTCCCGATCTCGTACACACGCTCGAGCCCGCCCACGATCAGGCGCTTGAGATAGAGCTCGGTGGCGATGCGGAGGTAGAGCTCGGCGTCGAGCTCGGTCGAATGCGTCACGAACGGGTGTGCGAAGGCGCCTCCGTAGCGCGGCTGGAGGACCGGCGTCTCGACCTCGACGAAGCCCTCCTCGTCGAGGTAGGCGCGGATCGCCGTCACGATGCGCGCGCGGAGCAGGAACAGCTCGCGCGACTCGTCGTTCATGAGGAGGTCGAGATAGCGCTTGCGATAGCGGGTCTCGACGTCGGTGAGCCCGTGGAACGTGTCGGGGAGCGGGCTCCGGTTCGACGCGAGGACCTCCAGCGAGTCGACCGCGAGCGAGGGCTCCCCCCGTCTCGACTTCGCCGGCTTCCCGATCACGCCGACGACGTCCCCGAGGTGCAGCTCGACGGGGCCGGTGCGACCCGTGTCGCAGAGCAGCTGGATACGGCCGGACCGGTCGACGAGATCGAGGAAGACCAGCTTCCCCATCTCCCGTCTGGCGAGCACGCGGCCGGCCAGCCGCCGTTCCGACGCTAGCTCGGCCCCGCCTTCGAGCTCCTCGACCTCGGCCCGCACGGCGGCGATCTCGTCCCGATCCGGAAAGCGCTTGGGCGCGGGCATGGCGCCCGAGTCTACGCGGCCTTGATCTCCATGATCTTGAACTTGAGCTTCGAGCCCTTCGGCGTCGCGACCTCGACCGTCTCGCCCTTCTTCCGGCCCATGATCGCCTTGCCTACGGGAGACTCGTTCGAGAGCTTCTTCTCGGCCGGGTTCGCCTCGGCGGACCCGACGATGAAGTACTCGATCGTCTCCTTCGCGTCCACGTCGCGGAGCCGCACGACCGAGCCGATGGAGACGACACTCGTGTCCACTCGCTTCGTGTCGATCAGGCGCGCGTTCACGAGCCGGTCCTCGAGCTGCGCGATGCGGTGCTCGAGCATCATCTGCTCGTTCTTGGCGTCGTCGTACTCCGCGTTCTCGGCGATCTCGCCGAACTCGCGTGCTGCTGCGATGCGCTCAGCGACCTCACGGCGGCGCTGGGTACGGAGGTGGTCGAGCTCTCCCTTCAGCTGCTTGAAGCCCTCGGGAGTGAGGATCACGTCCTTCACGAAGCCCTCCAGAGATGGTATGCCGGGGCCGGCGGCCCCCCGAACGGCCCGCAATGGTAGCTGCGCCCGGAGAGGCTCGTCAACGGCAGCTGGCTAGCATGGCTGTCTTGGAAATCGACCTCAAAGAGACCTGGTGGATCCGCGACGTCGAGATCCCCACGCGGCTCGTTCTCGCGCCCATGGCAGGCGTGAGCGTGCAGGCGTTCCGACGCCAGGGACGCCGGTACGGGGCCGGGCTCGTCTGCTCGGAGATGGTCAGCTGCGCCGGTATCGAGCACCGCAACGAGCGCACCCTCGGATATCTCCGCGTGGCCGCGGACGAGCATCCGCTGGCGATCCAGCTCTTCGGGTGCGAGCCGGGCCCGATGGCCGAAGCAGCACGGATGGTGGATGCCGCCGGCGCCGACATCGTCGACCTCAACTTCGGCTGCCCGGTCAAGAAGGTCACGCGTACCGGGGCGGGCGCGACCCTGCTCGAGGATCCGGACCGAGCTGCACGGCTCGTCGAGGCGGTCGCGGACGCGGTCGACCTTCCGGTCTCGGTGAAGCTCCGGCGAGGCGTGACGAACGGCTCCCGTACGTGCCTCGAGCTCGGGCCACGGCTCGTCGAGGCTGGCGCATCGTCGCTGACCCTGCACCCACGATCGGCGGAGCAGATGTACACGGGGACCGCCGAACATGCGCTCACGGCGGAGCTGGTCTCGCTCGTCGACGTCCCCGTGATCGCGTCCGGCGACATCGTGTCGCGCGCGAAGGCCCAGACCGTGCTCGCGACGACCGGCGCGGCTGCGGTCATGGTCGGGCGGGGCGCACAGGGAAATCCGTGGGTCCTGCGGGAGATCGTCGAGGGCGACGACAGCGCGCCGGCACGTGAGGAGGTCGCCGCCGAGCTCGTCCTGTTCATCCGCGAGACGGTGCGCGAGCTCGGGGAGCGGCGCGCGACCGGGTTCCTGAAGAAGTTCTACGGCTGGTACCTCGGGCCAGCAAACGGGCACCAGCGGTTCCCGAAGCCGTTCCGACAGGAGCTGCTCCGGCTCGACTCGCCCGCGGAGGTGGAGCGCAGGCTCTTCGCGGCCGCGCCGGGCGCGATCGAGCTCGTCGAGCGCCTCGAGGCCGAGATCCCCTCCGGCGACGAGGTGACGCTCGAGCTACCGATCTCGGTCTACGGCGGCGGGTAGGGGCGAGACATATCTCGCCCTACGCGTCGTCGCCAGGGGCGGCGAGCGCGGTCGCCACGCCGAGGCCGATGTAGACGGTGCCCGTCACGTAGCGCTGCGTGCGCACGAAACGCCGCGAGCGGCGCAGCATCCCGCCTGCCGTCCCCGCCGCCAGCGCCCACAGCGAGTCGGTGACGAGCCCGAGCAGCGCGAAGAGCACGCCGAGGAAGGCGATCTGGAGGGCCGGGTGAGCGGCGTCCGGGTCGACGAATTGCGGCAGGAACGCGAGGAAGAAGAGCGCGGTCTTGGGGTTCAGCACGTTGACGACGATGCCCTGTGCGAAGGCACGACGAAGGTTCCGCTCGCCGCCGAGCGCGATCTCCGTTTCCGGGCTCCGGGAGAAGAGCGTCCACAGGCCGAGCCCGACCAGATACACGGCACCGGCGATCTTCACGGCGGTGAAGGCGACGGCAGAGGACACGACCAGCGCCGACAGCCCGACCGTCGCGGCTGCGATGTGCACGAGCGTGCCGACGTGGATCCCGAGCACGGATGCGAGCCCGGCACGGCGCCCATGGTTGATGGAGCGTGCGACGACGTAGAGCACCGCCGGCCCGGGCACGAGCAGGAGCGCGAGCGCCGCGACCGTGAACACCGCGAGGCGACCGGAGTCCGGAATCATCGGTTCAGCTCCCAGATCATCCGCAGCCCGTCGAGCGTGAGGAACGGATCGACCTTCTCGATCGTCCTTGAGTGCGGCGCGACGAGGTCGGCGAGCCCTCCGGTCGCGACCGCGGGAGCTTCGGCACCGAGCTCCTCGCGGATCCGGCCCACTATGCCGTCCACCTGCCCGGCGAAGCCGTACACGAGCCCGGACTGGAGCCCGCCGACGGTCGTCTTGCCGATGACGGTTGCCGGCGCGGTGAAGTCGACATTGACGAGTCGCGCAGCACGCGCGAAGAGCGCCTCCATCGAGACCTCGATTCCCGGCGCGAGCACGCCTCCGACGTATTCCCCCGCAGGGGAGACGACGTCGAAGTTCGTCGACGTGCCGAAGTCGACGACGACGACCGGCGCCCCGTAGCGCTCCTTCGCGGCGACGGAGTTGGCGATTCGGTCGGGGCCTACCTCGCGCGGGTCGTCGTAGCGGATCGGGATGCCGGTCTTGACCCCGGGGCCGACGACGAGGATCGGCGCATGGGCCCACTTCGCGGCCACCGACTCCCACTCGCGCACGAGCACCGGCACCGTCGAGGCGAGGCAGATCGCGTCGACGGCTTCGAAGTCGAGCAGTCCTCCGAGCAGGACCCCGAGCTCGTCCGCGGTCGACGACCGCTCCGTCGCGAGCCGCCAGCGATCGTTCAGCTCGGCGCCGGCGTAGAGACCCAGCGCCGTCTGCGTGTTGCCCACGTCGACAGCCAGGAGCATCGCGCCAGTTTATGGACGGAGCGTAGGGGCGAGGCTTGCCTCGCCCTGTGTCACGTCCGGAGCGCTAGGCGGCCGTGTCGTCGTCGCCCGAGAGCGGCTGGCCGATCCGCTCGGCGAGGGCCTCCGCAGTCAGCCGCGGCTCTTCACCCTCGCCGCGCAACTCCTCGACCGTCACGTCGCCCGAGGTGTAGACCTCGGCACGCGGGATGATCCTGCTCGGCCGGTTCTTGTCCCACACCCAGACGTCCTCCATGCGGATGTGGAAGAACGGGTAGCTCGACTGGGGCAGCGCCTCGACGTCGAGCTTGTTGCAGAGGTACGTCGCGTCCTGGGTGAGCACGCAGTAGCGAAAGAGCGCGAAGACCGCCGAGTACTCCCGCTTGAGCGAGAGCTCGAGCTCCGCCTCGAATTCGTCGAGCTCGTCGAGGTGCGACATCGCCGCGTCAGTCTAGCGCTGCAAGAAGGTCCGACACGGCCCCGGAGCCGGGCACGACGAGCCCAGGATCGAGCTCCGCGAGCGGCTCCAGCACGAAGCGCCGCTCGTGCAGACGCGGGTGAGGCACGCGCAGGCCGGCCTCGTCGAGCACCTCGTCGCCGTACAGGAGCAGGTCGAGGTCGATCGTTCGGGGGCCCCAACGCGTACCGTCACGGACCCGGCCGAGGCGCTGTTCGACGGCGAGCAACACGTCGAGCAGCGCACGAGCCGAGAGCTCCGTGTCGACGGCGACGGCGCCGTTCAGGAAGCGCGGCTGGTCGACGACACCGACCGGCTCGGTCTCACGCAGCTCCGAGCGGAAGATGACATCGACGCCCTCCGTCTCGTCCAGCAAGCGCACCGCTTCGCGCAACGTCTCCTCCCGCGGCCCGAGATTCGCGCCGAGCCCCACGTAGGCGCGTACCGTCAGGTCCGTGCCCGCTGGACGATCACCGCGGCGTGGTCGACCGTCGGGTCGAGCACGACATCCGGCTTGCGCACGCGAACGCGCGCCGAGCGCACGCGGGGGAAGCGCTCCATGATGCCGTCCGCGACCGCCCCTGCGAGCCGTTCCAGGAGCAGCCGCTCCGGGCCGGCGAAGACCTCTTTCACCAGCTCTGCGAGACGGCGGTAGTCGACCGACTCCTCGAGGTCGTCGCTGACCGTCGCGGCCTCGTCGAGGTCGACCCACAGGTCCACCAGGAAGCGCTGGCCTAGGCGCCGCTCCTCCTCGAGGTACCCGTGGCGACCGAAGACGACCATCCCCTCGAGCTCGATCGTCATGCCGTGATCCTTCCCCGCTCCACGGCCGCGGCAACCGAGATCGCCTCCACGGTCTCGCGGACGTCGTGGACGCGAAGGAGCCACGCACCCCGCTCGAAGGCGGCCACGGCCGCGCCGAGTGAGGCAGGCATCGTCCCGCCTGTCGCGCTCGCGTCGCCCAGGACCTTCCCGAGCGTGCTCTTCCGCGAGAAGCCGACGAGAACGGGGCGCCCGATCGCAACGATGCGGTCGAGCCGGCGGACGAGCTCGAGGTTCTGGTCCGGCGTCTTGCCGAAGCCGATGCCCGGATCGAGGCAGACGCGTTCCTCGGCGACTCCCTGCGCAACCGCGAACTCGAGCCGCTCCTCGAGAAACGCAACCACTTCGGACACCACGTCGTCGTAGTGAGGAGCAACCTGCATCGTCCGCGGCTCCCCCTGCATGTGCATGAGACAGAGATATGCACCCAAATCGGCCACGACTCCGCCCGCGTCGGGATCGCCACGCAGGGCGGTGACGTCGTTGACGAGCACCGCGCCGAGCTCGAGGGCGCGCCGCGCGACTGCGGCCTTCGACGTGTCGATCGAGATCGGGATCCCGGCAAGCCCCTCGAGCACCGGCTCGACGCGCGCGAGCTCCTCCTCCGCTGACACGGCAACCGCGCCCGGCCGCGTCGACTCACCTCCGACGTCGACGAGCGCGGCTCCCTCCTCGAACAGGCGCCTCCCGTGCACGATCGCGTCGGCGGGGTTCACGAACTCGCCGCCGTCGGAGAAACTGTCCGGCGTGACGTTCAGCACGCCGACGATCGCGGGCCTCGGAAAACGCTCCTCGAGCGGCGCTCGGTGCTCGGTTGCGGACGCGGACATCGCGCGGAGCGTAGCGCCGCGCACGTCCGACGAAAGGCGCAGAATCCTGCGCCATGAGCACTCAAGCGCCACCAAGCGGCCCGCGGGGGAATCCGCGCGGCATCGGGTTCGGAATCCTGCTCTTCATCATCACGTTCGGCATCTACGGCCTGTACTGGGTCTACAAGACCCAGGAGGAGATGAAGCAGCACACGGGAGACGGCCTCGGAGGGGTCCTCGGCCTCGTGGTCTGGATCCTGATCAGCGCCGTCAGCGCGTTCGTCATCCCCTCCGAGATCGGGAACATGTACAAGCGCGCAGGGAAGGAGCCGCCTGTCACCGGCTGGACCGGGTTGTGGCTCTTCCCGTTCGGGATCCTGATCATCCCGGCGATCGTCTGGTTCGTGAAGGTCCAGGGCTCCCTCAACCGCTACTGGGAGAGCAAGCCCGAGTCGGCGCCCACGCCCGAGCCGACCGCGGCGCCCGCATAAGGCGGAGCGCGAGGGTCGAGGTATGAGGGGGCGTCTCAATCGCCCCCTCCTCCCGGCCGTCGCCGTGGTGCTGGTGCTGGTCGGCCTCGTCGCCGTCGCCTCCACCGGGTCCACACCTGGAGGCAGCGGCAGCACGCGATCGCCGTCGGAGACGTTGCTCGACACGTTCTTCACCTTCGCGCTGCTCGCACTTATCCCCGGGGCCGCGCTCCTGATCTACGGGCTGATGCAGCGGAAGGAGATCGCGGAGGAGATCGCGTCCGGCCGCTACAGGCGGACGAGCGCCATCGCGATGATCGTCACCGTCGCGGTGATCACGGGAATCGTGTACCTGCTCCGCGACCGCGAGAGCTTCCGGTCCTGGCTCGGTCTCGGCGAGACCGTCGAGATCGGCCCGAACGGCCAGGTCATCGTTCGCGACGCGAGCGCATACGACCCGGACGCCTATCAGGCCGAGTTCGCGTGGATCCCGGTGCTCGTCATCCTCACGATCGCCGTCATCGGCATCCTCGCCTTCATCCTCGCGGCACGCCGGCGGCCCCGACGCGAGACGGCGGAGGCCGCGACTGCTGAGCAGCTCGCGGACGTCCTCGATGAGACGCTCGACGACCTCCGGGCCGAGCCGGACGCCCGCCGGGCAGTCATCGCCGCCTACGCACGCCTCGAGCGGGCGTTCGCAGCGGCGGGTGTTCCACGCAGGCGGCAGGAAACCGCCGAGGAATACGTCCCCCGCGTGCTCGGCGGGCTGGAGGTCGACGGGCACGCGGTCCGGTCGTTGAGCGACCTGTTCACGACGGCCAAGTTCTCGCAGCATCCGGTCACGCCGACGATGAAGCTCGAGGCGATCTCCTGCCTCGAACGACTCCGCGACGACCTGCGCGCAGTCGCGGAGCGTGCGGACGAACCGGATCCCCTGGCCGGGCTTCCCGAGCGGCCGGCGACGTCGTGAGCTCGCTGAAGCGCGACCTCGTCCGCGCCGTCAGGCTCCTCGTCCTTCCGGCCGGCGTGCTCGCCGTCCTGGCCTGGTTCGTCCCCGGGAGAGCGGGGATCGCCGTCCGGGTCTTCGCGCTCGTCCTCCTCGGCGTCGTCCTCGTGCTCATGGTGGCCGCGCTGCGGCGCGCGTTTCCGCGTACGTCCCCGCTCCGCCCCCGAGCGAAGCCATCGCGTCCGGTGCGCGCCACGCCGGAGACGCTCGTCCGGCTCGAGACGCGCACCGCGCTCGGTGTCGCCGGCGCATTCGACCTCCACTACCGCCTGCGACCCCGCCTGCGAGAGCTCGCCACGGAGCTGCTCGCGTCGCGCCGCGCGATCAGACTCGACGAGGACCCAGACCGCGCGCGCCAGGCGCTCGGCGAGGAGACCTGGCAGCTCGTCCGCGAGGACCGCCCTCCGCCAGAGGACCGGATCGCTCGCGGCATCCCTATCCGTGAGCTCACCCGCGTCGTCGAATCCCTCGAGAGAATATGACCACGAACGCTCACCTTCGGTTCGCGTTCATGGGGGAAACCATGTTTCCCCATGCCTTTCTGCGACCGGAGTTCGCGCAAGCGAACTCCGGTCTTGCGAGAGCTGAGTCTGCCCCCTTCTTCTTGAAAGCGTGGGGAACCTCCCGGTTCCCCACACCCCTCCACGCTCATCGGCCCGAGAGAGGCCGATGAGCGTCGACCTGGAAGGAGTCCACGAGCTCTCCGACCGAGTCCTCGACGAGGTCGAGCGGGCGATCGTCGGCAAGCGCGACGCGCTCGAGCTCGTCCTCACGGGCTTCCTCGCCGACGGGCACGTCCTGCTCGAGGACTACCCCGGGCTGGCGAAGACGCTCGCCGCGCGCTCGTTCGCGCAGGTGTTGAGCATGCGCTTCATGCGCGTCCAGTTCACGCCCGATCTCATGCCTTCGGACGTGACCGGCTCGTCGATCTGGAACCAGCGCGACGGCGACTTCGAGTTCCGCCCGGGCCCGATCTTCACGAACCTGCTTCTCGGCGACGAGATCAACCGCGCGCCCCCGAAGACGCAGGCCGCGCTGCTCGAGGCGATGCAGGAGCGGCAGGTGACGATCGAGGGAACGACCCACCCGCTCGAGCCGCCGTTCCTCGTGATCGCCACGCAGAACCCGATCGAGTACGAGGGCACGTACCCGCTTCCCGAGGCGCAGCTCGACCGCTTCCTCCTGCGCACGACGGTCGGCTACCCGGCACGCGAGGACGAGGTCGAGATGCTCGGGCGCCGGATCGAGCGGCAGGAGGACGACGTGGCACTCGAGCCCGTCGTCGACCGCGAGACCTTGCTCGAGATGCAGGCCGCGATCGAGCAGGTGCACGTCGCGGACAGCGTCCGCACGTACTGCGTCGATCTCGTGGCCGCGACGCGAACGTCGCCGAACGTCGCCGTCGGAGCAAGCCCGCGTGGGAGCCTCGCGCTGTTGAAGCTCGCGCGCGCGCGAGCGGCCATGGCAGGCCGGGACTTCGTGCTCCCCGACGACGTGAAAGCAGTCGCGGTCGCGGCGTTGGCTCATCGCCTCGTGCTTCGTCCCGAGCTCTGGGTGCAGAAGGTCTCCGGCGACGACGTCGTGCGCGAGGTGCTCGAGACCGTTCCGACGCCCAAGGCCGAGGACGTCGCGGCCGCCACGTGACCCGTACCGCGAGCCCGCGGCTCGAGGGCTACGCGATCGTCGTCGGCGCGGGTCTGATCGCCGCACTCGCCCTGCGCCGGCCCGAGCTGGCCGTCGTCATCGCGCCCTTCGCGCTCGTGCTCGCTGCCGGCCTGCGACTGAGCGAGGCACCCGAGGTCAAGGTCACGTTCGCGCTCGACGAGGAGCGCGTGCTCGAAGGTGAGGAGGTCGGCGCATCGATCGTCGTGCGCGCAGAGAGCGCGATCGACCGGCTCGAGCTCCTGCTTGCCTTCCCGCCTGGTGTCGAGATCGTCGACGGCGCCGATGCGGTTGCCTTCAGGCTCGGAGCCGGGAGAGAAGAGGAGTTGCGTCTCCCGTTGCAGTGCACGCGCTGGGGCCTCTACGACGTCGGCGCCCTCGAGGTGCGTTGCCGGGACTTCCTGCGCCTCGTCGTCTGGGAGGAGGCGATCGAGCGCACTCACCGCCTGAAGGCGTATCCCCGCACGGAGCGGTTGAGCGAGGTCGTCGCCCCGCGCGAGACGCAGGTTTTCACGGGGAGCGAGGTCGCGCGCACGAAGGGCGACGGGATCGAGTACGCCGACATCCGAGACTTCCACCCGGGGGACCGGCTGCGCTCGATCAACTGGCGCGCGTCCGCACGGCGTGCCGGCGTCCTCGTCGTCAACGACCGGCACCCGGAGCGGAACACCGACGTCGTCCTCTTCGTGGACAGCTTCGCGGACGTCCGGCGGGACGACCGGAGCACGCTCGACGACGCCGTGCGCGCGGCCGCGTCCCTCGCGGCCTGCTACCTCGAACGGCGCGACCGCGTGGGGCTCGTGTCCTTCGGCGGCGTGCTCCGCTGGCTTCAGCCGGCGATGGGGTCGGCACAGCGGTTCCGACTCGTCGAATCGCTGCTCGAGACCGGCGTGGAGCCGACCTACACCTGGCGCGACGTGAACATCATCCCCTCGCGGATCCTGCCGCCGAAGGCGCTCGTCCTCGCGCTCACCCCGCTCGTCGATCCTCGCTTCGTGACCACCGTGGCCGATCTTCGGGCGCGCGGCTACGACGTCTCGGTCGTCGAGGTCGATCCGACGCCGCTCGTCGAGTCCGGGCCAACCGAGCTCGACCGGCTGGCGCATCGCCTCTGGCTCCTCCAGCGAGAAGTCCTGCGCGTGCGGCTCCATCGCCTCGGCGTCGCCGTCGAGCGCTGGAATGACGACGTCGAGTTGCAGACCGCCCTCGAGGGGGTGAGGACATTCCGCCGCCGGGCGCGTCTCGCACGCGTGTAGCGACCGCCGTCGTCGCGCTCGCCTGCGTGGTCGGACTCGGCGTGCTCGCCGTCGTCGGAGCGGACGATCCCGCCGCCGCGATCGGCGTGCGGCTCTGCACGGTGGCCTTCGTCGCGCTCGTCGCTGCCCTCGTGCTCGGCTGGAGCCTGCTGATCCCCGTGTCGCTCGGCTTCCTCGCAGCGGCGTACGCCGTTCATCTCGCCCTCGACGACCCGAGCCTCGACGCGAGCGCGCCGCTCTTCGGCGCCGGCCTGCTCCTCACCGCGGAGCTCGCCTACTGGTCGCTCGAGGAGCGGGATCGCATCGCGTCGGAGCCCGGGGAGTCGCTCCGGCGCTTCGGCCTGCTCGTCGGGCTCGCTTTCGCGACGCTCGTGGCCGCTGCAGGCCTCCTGGCCGTCGCCGACCTCGCGCGGACCGGCGGGCTCGCGATCGACGTGCTGGGTGCAGTAGCCGCGGCTGCGACACTTGTCGTCGTCGCGCTCGCCGCGCGCAGGGCACAGCGCTGAGATGAGGCTCCCGCGCCAGAGCGTGGACGGCCGTTGCGCTCCTGACGGGCGCCGTCGTCGTGCTCGGGCTCTCGGAGTCGGAGCGCGGCCGGGCTCAGGCCGATCTGAACCCGATCGTCGGCTCGCCGTCGCGGCACCGAGACCTAACGTCGGGACCGCACGAACGGCGGCTGCTTCGTCCAACATGTGACTGGAATGACGAGTGTGTCCCTGCCCAGGCGCGTCGCGCGCTACGAGATCGTCCGCGAGATCGGGCGTGGAGGCGACGGCGACCGTGTATCTGGCCCGGCAGACCGATCTCGACCGTCACGTCGCGCTGAAGGAGCTCGCCGGCTTCCACGCCGCCGATCCGGCGTTCGTCGAGCGCTTCCTGCGCGAGTCGCGGCTGGCGGGCTCGCTCACCATCCGAACGTCGTCACCGTCCACGAGTACTTCGAGCACGACGGGACCGCCTACATCGCGATGGAGTACCTCGAGCGCGGGTCGCTGCGCCCGTTCGTCGGCGCCTTGACGCTGCCGCAGGTCGCGGGCGTGCTCGAGGGTCTCCTCGCCGGGCTCGAGCACGCGGAGGCCCGAGGCATCGTTCACCGCGATCTCAAGCCCGAGAACGTTATGGTCTCGTCGTCCGGAACGGTGAAGATCGCGGACTTCGGCGTCGCCAAGGCGCTGCAGGCCGACGGGACCGCACCGCTCACGCTGTCCGGAACGACAGTCGGCACTCCCGCGTACATGGCACCCGAGCAGGCGCTGGCCGGATCGGTCGGCCCGGCGACCGATCTCTACGCGGTGGGCGTCATCGCGTACGAGCTCTTGACCGGAGAGGTTCCGTTCCGTGACTCGGACGTCGCGCTCGGCATCCTCCTCCAGCATCTGAACGACCCCGTTCCCTCACCGCGGCTCGTGACGCCCGGTCTCGATCCCGCGTTGTCCGAGTGGGTGGAGCGCATGCTCGCGAAGCAGCCGGAGGCACGACCGGCCGGAGCCGCGGACGCCTGGGACGCACTCGACGAGATCGTCGTCGGCCTGCTCGGCCCCCGCTGGGGACGGCAGTCTCGCCTGACCGAGGCCCAGGATTCGGCCAGCGCTGCGCCGGCGAGAGCCACGGCGGCGACGTCTCGGCTCTGCGCCCCACGCGCGCCCCCGGCGTCGGCGACGGTGGATCGTCCTCGTCGCGGCGGGCCTTGCGCTGGTCGCCCTCGCTGCCGGCGCCGTGACGGCTGCGATCGTGACCGACGACGAGCCGACGACCGCGACGACATCTTCCGAGACAGCGGACTCGGGCAACACGACGGCCCGGCCGCAGCCACCCGCGCCTGCCGCGCCTACCGTCACGGGGATTCAGGCTCGCAATCGGGGCGAAGACGTGCTCCTGACGCTGACGACGACCGGAGCCGCCCTCTCTCCTCGGGCCGTCGTGCTTCGCGACGCCGACCTGAGCGACGGACATGCCTGGTTCGAGGTGCGCGGTCCGGGCATCACGACAACCACGAGGAGTGAGACGGTCGGGCCGCTCTCGGTGTTGATCCGAAAGGCGCGGAACCGGCTCCGATTCGACCTCGCAGCCCAAAGCGACTCACTCTCGACGTTGACGGTCTTCCCGGCAGGCGCCCATCGCATCACCGTCGCGATCGCGAAGCCCGAGCCACCGGCGTCACCCCCACCGCCGGCGTCACCGGCTCCATCTCCACCGCCTGTCGTGACGGAACCGTCCGGTCGTACGCCGCCCGACCCGCCGAAAAAACCCAGGGAGCAGCCGCCGCCGATCAAGACGGGCTAGCCCCGGTCGCGGATCACCTCACGCGGACGCTGACCCGCTTCACGACGATCCGACCGGCTCGGAGGACGCACTCGTATCTCCCGCGCGGAAGCAGCTCGCCCTCGATCCCCTCCGCATAGGCGATGACGAGCGCTCGCGGCGGTTTCGTCTTCGGCGGAGACCTCGGTGGTCTCCCGTTCACGTACCACTGCGTCGTGAGCACCCGTCCGCCACGAGGAGCGCGGCGAACCGGAAGTGCGCCCACACGATCGCGTTCGTCGCCGGAACCCGCTCCATCGGTGGCCCACCGACGGTCGCGCTGACCCACGCCGTCCTGACGACGCCCTCGGCCGGCGCGCGAACCTCTACGGGCAGCCTCTGATGCGAGAGCTCCGTCGGGCTGCCGACGGCGGTGACCTCGAGCACGTAAGGCCCCGGGAGCAGTCGCGGGGGAGCGGGAGCCTCCTCGCGAATGCGCCCTGCGAGATGACGAGGCCGCGTGCGAGATAGACGCGCTTCGCGCGCCGGAGCGCGAGCTGGATCCTCGAGAGCCCGGGCACGAACCCCTTCACCTCGAGCGTTCCGAGCAACCGGCTCTCCTGCCAGCGACCACGGACCGTCGTATCGGTGACCGGTTCGGGTGCGGGGAGCACCATGCGCTGCCACTGCCAATCCGGGGTCGTGTCCTCGGACGAGTTCGTCGTGATCCTCGACGGAGAGCTTCCGTCCGCGTTCAGCACGTAGATCTCGTTGTTGCCGTCACGGTTCGTCGTGAAGGCGAGGTACCTCCCGTCCGGAGACCAGGTCAGATCGAGATCCATGTCGAGGTTTCGCGTCAGCCTCGATCTGGCCAGTTCCGTCCGCGTTCATGGCGTAGATCTCGAAGTTCCCGTCGCGGTCGCTCGCGAACGCGATCTTCCGTCCGTCCGGGCCCAGCTCGGACTCACGTCAGCGCCCGGGCTCGTCGTCAGGCGGGTCGCGTCGGTCCCGTCGACGTCCATCACGTAGATCTCGCTGTTCCCGTCACGTTCGCTCCTGAACGCGATCTGTCGTCCGTCCGGGGACCAGGCGGCGTCGCATCGGGCACCGCGTTCGTCAGTCAGCTGCCGTTTGACCCGTGCCGTCCTCGTTCATCACGAAGATCTCCGCGTCGCCGTCCCGATTGCTCGAGGAAGGCGATGTTCCGCCCGCCGGGTGACCAGGTCGTCGTTCTGATCGTTCCCCGGGCTCGTGGTGAGCCGCGTCTGACCCTCCCCGTCCGCGTTCATCAGGTAGATCTCGTCGTTCCCGTCTCTCGTGCTCTGGAACGCGATCCGGGTGCCGTCCGCCGACCACGCGGGGTCCGAGTCCGTGCTCGGATCGTTGGTGAGCCGAGCCTGGCCCGTCGCGTCGGGATTCATCGACGAAGACCTCGAAGTTGCCGGCGCGTGCGCTCGTCGAACGCGATCTTCCCGTTCTCGCCCGGGAGGACACGCGGAGCTCCGGTCGACGTGAATCGACGAGAGCGCCGAGGAGCACCGTCGAAGAGCGCGAGGCGTGACGGTCGACCTTCACTGAGCGCATCATGGGCATGGGACGTCGGGCGGCAAGCTTGTCTGGCGCGCCCGGTCGAGGTGTAGAACGCACCGTGCTGGAGTTCCTGCTGCTCGGGCCGCTCGAGGTTCGCGACGGCGAGGATGTCATCGAGATTCGCCGGCTGAAGCAGCGTGCGCTCGTCGCTGCGCTCGCGTTGCGTGCCGGCGAGCTGGCCACGACCGACCGTCTCGTCGACGATCTCTGGGGCGAGCGCGCACCGAAGACGGCGAAGCACGGGCTCGAGAACTACGTCTCTCGAGCTTCGAAAGGCTCTGGGCAGGGACGTCATCGCCACGCGGGCGAACGGGTACGTGCTCGAGGTCGATCCGGACCAGGTCGACGTCAGGCGCTTCGAGCGGCTCGCCTCCGAGGCGCGACACGACGCTCCTCGCCGAACGGGTCGAGACGCTTCGCGCGGCGCTCGCCCTCGTCCGCGCCGACCGCTCGCCGACCTCGCCTTCGAGCCGTTCGCGATCGCTGCGGCGCCGCGACTTCGCGGAGCTCGAGCTCGGTGCGCGCGAGGAGCTCGCCGAGGCCGAGCTCGAGCTCGGACGACACGCGCGACGTCGTCCCCGTGCCTCGAGTCCCTCGTCGCCGCCCATCCCTTCCGCGAGCGCCTTCGTGCCCAGCTGATGCTCGCGCTCTACCGATCCGGTCGGCAGGCGGAGGCGCTCTCCGTCCTACCGGGATGCCCGGAGCATGCTCGTCGAGGAACTCGGAATCGACCCGGGCGAGGATCTCCAGGACCTCGAGCGCGCGATCCTGCGTCAGGATCTCGTCGCTCCGCGCGCCCCCGCGCATGCCGGCGGCCAAGCCCCGGCCGGAGCCGGCTCGCGCGCCCGTCGGGCAGGCCTTCACGCAAGACGGTCACGATCGCTCGTCGCGGAGGTGTCCAATGCAACCGCGCTCGCGGAGACCCTCGACCCGGAGCCCCTGCGCGTCCATCTCTCGACCGCTACCACGGGGCGGCACGTGCTGCGGTCGAGCGGCACGGAGGGACTGCGGCCGCCTGGGGGGCGAGGCGGCCCAGGGGATCTTCGGCGTGCCTGCGACGCACGAGGACGATGCGCTCCGCGGCGTACGGGCCGCGTACGAGCTGCGCGAAGCGGTCGGCATCCTGAACGACGGCCTCCTTCCGGAGCATGGCGTCTTCCTCGAGGTGCGCACCGCCGTCGCCACGGGCGAGGTCCTCGTGACGCCGGATGCGGCCGAGCTCGCTACCGGGCAGGCAGTCGCCCGGGCGGAGACGCTCGAGCGTGGCGCCAGGCCCGGCCAGATCCTGCTCGGGTCGCGTACTCTACTCCGCTGGTGCAGGGCGTCGTCGAAGCGGAAGAGTCTCCCCGACGAGGCCGAAGGCGCAGTTCCGGCGCTACCGACTCGTCAAGCTCCTGCCGGATCTCTTCGGGCGGGCTCTCCGCCTGACTCGCCGCTCGTCGGACGCCGCCGCCAGCTCGCCGCCCTCGCAAGCGCTTTCGAGAGCGCCGCCGCCGATCGAGCTCTCCATCTGTTCACGGTGCTCGGCCAGGCAGGCGTCGGGAAGTCCCGCCTCGTACGCGAGTTCGTCGACGGCGTCGAAGGCGTCGCGACGCGTCCAGCGGCCGCTGCCTCCCGTACGGCGAGGCAGTCACGTACTGGCCGCTGATCGAGGCTCTCTCGGCGCCGCAGGTCTCGGCTTTCGAGCGAGAGCTCGGCGAGACGCCGCACGCGCGCTCGAGGGCGCCCTCGAGCGGATCGCTCGCGCCCGGCCGCTCGTCGTCCTTTGCTCGACGACCTGCACTGGGCCGACGCGCAGCTCCTCGACGTCCTCGAAGGCGCTGCCGAGTCCACTTCCCGCGGGCTCCGATCCTCCTCCTCTGCGTGGCCCGCCCCGAGCTTCTCGACGGCCGACCTGGCTGGGGCGGCGGCAAGGTGTTTAATGCGAGCTCGATGCTGCTCGAACCGCTGAGGGCAGCGGAGTCGGAACGGCTCATGGACAACCTGCTCGGCGAATCCGACCTTCCGGACTCGGTTCGCGATTACGTCGTGGAAACGGCGGAGGGAAACCCGCTCTTCATCGAGGAGCTCCTGGCAATGCTCGTGGACCGGACATCCTGCAGCGGGACGCGGGCCGGTGGACGACGACTCAGGTTCCCGTCGATCCCGCTCCCATCCGACCATCCAGGCGTTGATCTCGAGTCGCATCGACCGCCTCCCGGACGACGAGCGAGTCGTCCTCGAGCTCGCGTCCGTCGACGCGACGAAGCGTCTTCGACAGGAGCGTCGTCTCTCGAGCTCGCCCCCGAGGAGCTCCGGCCGCGCACCGACGCGCTACTCGCCGAGCTCGTGCGCAAGGAGCTGATCCGGCCCCAGCCGGCAGAGGAGCGGTTCGCGTTCCGCCACCAGCTCATCAGAGACGCTGCGTACGCCTCCATGCCAAAGCAACGGAGGGCAGAGCTCCACGAGCGTCTCGCCGGGCTCTTCGAGCGGGCCGTGCCGCGGAGAGCGGACGCCGAGGAGCTGGTCGCGTACCACCGCGACCAGGCTGTCAGCGGCACCGGGCCGGCCTCGGCGACGTCGATCGGAACGCACCAACTCGCCTGATCGGAGTCTTCAGCCGCTGGCTCGTGATCCGTTGAGCGCTACGTGAGCGCTGTGTGAGCCGTCCTCCCGATCGTCGGAGTCGATGGCAACCGAACCCCACGAAGGAGGCAGCACTCATGTTCGAGACTCACCGGACTGGCGCTGATCGCCGCGATGATCGGTCCTCGTCGGGCTCGCAGCTCGAGCCGACTCAGCGGTCACGACGAGGATCGTCTACCACGCGAAGCTCCGAGGGTAACAACGAGGTCCTGGTCGTTCCAGCCGCGGGCGGCGCCCCGACCAGCTCACGCGTCATCGGGCATCCGACTCGAATCCCACCTGGTCCGCGGACGGCCGGCTCGATCGCGTTCGAGAGCAATCGTCGCGGAAGCCCCCGCCGATACCAGGACTCCGACATCTACGTGATGCGGGCCGACGGCAGCGGCATTCGTGAGCTCACGTTCTCGAACGCGTTCGACGGCGATCCCGCCTGGTCGTGGCTGAACAGGATCGCCTTCGAGAGCGAACAGGCCGGCTTCGAGCGACATCTGGGCGATCGACGCGGACGGCACGGACGAGAAGCAGCTCACGCGGACCGTGGCGTTCGACGGTGATCCGGCGTGGTCGCCGGACGGCTCGAAGATCGCCTTCACGAGCGAGCGCGACAACGGAGACCGCGAGATCTACGTCATGAGCGCCGACGGCTCGGGGCAGTTCCGGCTGACGGCGAGCCCCGGCTTCGACGAGAACCCGTCGTGGTCACCCAACGGCAAGAGGATCGCGTTCGACTCGATGCGTGACGGAAACCTCGAGATCTACGTCATGAACGCAGACGGGGCGAAGCAGTCGCGCGTCACGAATCACCCCGCACTCGACGCGATCCCGTCGTGGTCGCAGGACTCGAAGCGGATCGTGTTCGTCAGCGACCGGATCGGGAAGACCCAGCGGCGGCTGTTCGTGATGAGCGCAAGCGGCTCGAAGGTGCGGATGCTCACGCGCGGCGCCGTGGACATGTCGCCCGACTGGGCACGAGGCTGAGATGACGCGGCTGCGGACGATTGGGCTCGCCCTTGCCGCCCTCGGCGGCACCCTGACCGTCGCCGGATCGGCGCCGGGAGCGGACGGCACGCAAGTGCCGTCCGCCGCGGCTCCGATCGTCGTCGGCATCGGCGCGGGGGGAGGCCCTTACGTGACCATGTGGGATCGCAGCGGCTCGGGACGCGGCGGCTTCCTGCCGTATTTCGACTTCTCGGTGGGCGGCGTCCACGTCGCCGCAGGCGACATCGACGGTGACGGCAAGGCCGACCTCGTCACCGTTCCGGGCCAGGGCGGACGCGGCGAGATCCGGGCGTTCGACGCGTCCGGCCGCGCAAGGGCCCCACGGCGCTCTCGACCACGTCCGGCTGCGGGTCGCGGATCGCGGTCGGCGACGTCAACGGCGACGCCAAGGCCGACCTCGTCGCCAGTCTCGAGCGGTGTAGCCCCAACATCCAGGTCTTCGACGGTGGGACCGGCAAGCGACTCGCCTTCTTCGGCGCGTACGCCGCAGCGGCGACCATGGCATCCGCGTTGTGGCAGGCGACGTCACGGGAGACGGCCGGGCGGAGGTGATCACAGGGGCAGGTCGGGGCGACCCGCCGATCGTCCGGATCTTCCAGGGACGCCCTCCGAGTTCTTCCCGACGCCGCTTCGCAGCTTCACTGCGTTCGAACCGACCGTCACGGGTGGGCTCGAGGTCGCATCCGCCGACGTGAACGCCGACGGTAAGTCGGACGTGATCGTGGGAGCCGAGACTCCGGACGATCCTCAGATCAAGATCTTCGACGGCTCGAGCGGAGTACTCCGGAGCTCATTCCGTCCGTTCGGGCTCGTCTCCGCGGGGACCTTCCGCATCGCGACCGGAGACGTCGACGGCGACGGTCGCCCCGAGATCGTCGCCAGCGCGACGACCAGCTTCTCGTCCACGGTCAGGCTCTTCACGGCCGACGGCGAGGAGTTGGCGGAGGTTCGGGCGCCGCTCCACAACGCGCGGTCCCTCACCGCCGGAGACCTCGACGGCGACGGCAAGGCGGAGATCGGGATGGGCGCAGGCCCTGGCTACAACTCGTCAATCGTCGCCTTCGACCTGTCGGGAACGGTCGACAGCTGGTTCCAAGCCTACGGGCACTCGTTCACGAACGCGTCCGCGTCGCAGCCGGCGACCTGGACGGCGATGGAGCGCTCGAGTACGTCACGGGCCAGGGTCCCGGCGGGCGCTCCGAGCTCCTCGTCCTCGATGCCGAAGGCAACAAGCTCCGTGAGCTCTACCCGTTCGGGGAGAGCTGGCAGGGGCTGTACGTCGCCGCGGGTGACGTGGACGGCGACGCGCGAGCCGACATCGTGGCGGGGGCAGGGAGCTGGTCAGAGCCACGCGTCAGGGTCTTCGGCGGATCCGGCTCCGAGAAGGCCTCCTTCCTCGCCTTCGATTCGGGATTCCAGGGTGGTGTTCGAGTCGCCACCGGCGACACCAACGGGGACGGGAAGGCCGAGATTGTCGTCGGCGCGGGCCAGGGCGGCCCACCTGTCGTCCGCGTGTTCGACGCCGCGGGTCAGCGCAAGGCGTCGTTCTTCGCCTTCGACTCCACGTCCACGAGCGGGATCTACGTCGCGGCGGGAGACCTCGACGACGACGGCAACGCCGAGATCGTCGTCGGCGCCGGAGCGACGGGCGAGGTGCGCGTCTTCGACGCGAGCGGAAACCTGCGCACCAGCTTCAGTGCCTACCATCCGATCCCCTACACCGAAGGAGTGCACGTCGCCGTTGGCGACGTCAACGGCGACGGCAACGTCGAGATCGTGACCGGGCCCGGGAGAGTCCGACCGGTCGACGTCGGGATCTTCACCGGCGACGGCAGATGGACGGGTTCGTTCCGCGTCCATCCGGACTTCCAGGGTGGCATCTACATCGCGGTACCGGCCGCGCTCGGCCCGCGTCTCCACCTGAGCGCCGAGGACGCTCGCGCGGTCGAAGGACAGGCGCTCCGCGTCAGCGCGTCGTTGGTCGATCCACTCGGAGGCGCGGCGCCCGAGAAGTTCGCGGCGACCGTCGTCTGGGGAGCCGACTTCCAATCGCAGGCGGCGATCTCCGCGCTCGGAGGCGGCCGGTATCGCATCGAGGCCACGAGGAGATACCCATCGTACGGCCGCTACCGGATCGCCGTACGCGTCGCGGACGTCCATCTGCGCGGAGCGGTCGCCGGGACGGTCGCGCGGATCGCAGACGCTCCACTCGTCGCGCGTGGACGTGCGGTCCGCACGAGCGGCCTGACCTTCGGCGGCGTCATTGCGGTGCTTCGCGACGGGGATCGGTTCGGGACGGTCCTCGATCTCTCCGCCCGCGTGCTTTGGGGGGACGGCTCGCGTTCCGGTGCCCGCATCGTCGAGACGGGAGGCGGTCGCTTCCGCATCCTCGGCCGCCACACCTACGGCAAGCCCGGGGTGTACCGCGTAGCCGTCCGCATCCGATCCGCCGGCGGGAGCCGCGGGACGGCGCGCAGCTCGGTCCGTGCAGGTCGCGAGACGCACCCGTGACGCGCTGGCCTTCGACCGACGACCACATGCTGGCCGGGCTCGCTGCGGCCCGGCCGGCGGCTCTCGTCGCTCGTGCCCTCCGGAGCGGGCTGGTCTCGCAGGGTGGTCTGCCGCGCGTGCATGTGAGATCGTCGCGTCGAGTGCTAAGTGCGACTTCTCGCCGAGCGATCCTCTGATGACGCGACGGTTGCTTCTCGTCCTCGGCCTGCTCGTGGCGTCGGGTGCGCTGCTGGGCGCAACCGAGGCCTCGTCGGAGCGTACGGGTGCACTCCAGACGAACCCGATCGTCGTCGAGAACGCGAGGCCCGGCACGACGACGTGGCGCGAGTCGTTTCACGTCATCGACGCGATCGAGGCGTATGCGTCCGAGATCAGCGTCGCTCCGGGCGAGACGGTCCATTTCCACGTCTCGACGAGCCCGGCCGAGCTCTACCACATCCACATCTACCGGCTCGGCTGGTACGGGGGCTCGGGAGCACGCGAGGTTGCCTGCATTCCAACCGATTGCGGACACGTCTCGAGCGGGCAGGCATTCATGCGGCCGAGCCCGGACTCGAACGGCAAGGTCGACGGTGCCTGGCCGGTGACGGACGAGCTCCGGGTCCCCGAGGACTGGGTCAGCGGCTACTACCTCGCGCGCATCGAGCTACGGAGTGGAGACCTCGACGGAAAGTCCGTTCCGGTCTTCTTCTTCGTGCGGGCGCCGCCGACACGGGCCGCGCCGATCCTCGTGCAGGTGCCCGTCAACACCTGGCAGGCCTACAACCCGTGGGGAGGGAAGAGCCTCTACGACAGCTTGAGCATCGACGGGCGGGCGAACCGGGTCTCGTTCAACCGGCCCACGCCGACGAACTTCATGCAGCCGCTCGAGTGGGAGATCCAGCTGGTCCGCTTCCTCGAGCGCGAGGGCTACGACATTGCGTACCAGACCGACGTCGATACGCATCGCGACCCGGCGAGCCTGCTCCGGCATCGGCTCGTCGTCGTGAACGGCCACGACGAGTACTGGACGAGCGAGATCCGCGGCGCTTTCGACTCCGCACGCGATGCGAGCACGAATCTCGCGTTCATGGGAGCGAACATCGGGTACTGGCAGGTGCGCTACGAGGACTCCGAGCGCACGGTCGTCGGCTACAAGTCGTTCGCCGACCCCGTGGCCGATCCGCGGTTCGAGACGGTGCTGTTCCGCGACCTGACTCCGCCGAGGCCGGAGTGCTCACTCCTCGGCGTGCAGTGGGAGGAGGGGAAGAAGAGCTCCGGCGACGGGCCGAGAGACTTCGCCGTCAACGCAGCTGCCCTGGGCGATCCCTGGATGGCGCGGACGGGGATGACCGGCTCGACGACGCTCCCCGAGCTCGTCGGGCCGGAGTGGGACGTCGTCTCGCCTTCGCATCCGGCCGATTGCCGGAAGCCCGGCCGGGTCGCGTTCTTCCACTACGAGGGCTCGCCGAGCAACGGCGACGCGGTTCGCTACGTCGCCCCCTCCGGAGCACGCGTCTTCAGCGCCGGGTCGCTCCAGTTCAGCTGGGGCCTGGACACCTGGCACCCGCCGTCCCGCGCGACTCCCTATCTCGCCCTACCGGCTCTGCAGCAGTTCATGCGCAATGCGCTGGCTGATCTGACGCGGCCCGCCGCGCCCCTCTCGCTGCGCGTGAGCGCTGCGAACGGCGTCGCGGTCGTTCGCGTGACGAGAGCTCCAGATCCGCGCATCGGCCTGACGACCCTCACCGCCAACGGCAAGACTCTCTGCAGCTCGGCGCAGCAGACGTTCACGTGCCGCCAGCCGGGCTTCTCCCGTCACCGCCGCTTCACCTATGCGGCGGTATCGCGGGACACCTGGGGACAGTCCACTCCGCGGGTGGTCACGATCGTCGCGCCGAACGAAGAGCCGAACGCCCGGGTGCTGGGCCCGAGGCGCGTGCGGACGGCGCGTCGTGTCGCGTTCGTGGCGACGGCCTCGGATCTCGACGGCGACAGGCTCGCGTACGCCTGGAAGCTCGACGGGCGGCGCGTCGCCGCGGCGGGCCGCGTTCTCCGCACGCGCTTCCTGCGTCCCGGGAGGCACGTCGTCGAAGTCGACGTGCGCGACGGCCATGGAGGCCGGTCGAAGGCAAGGCTCGCGGTGTTCGCGACGCGCGTCTAGCGGCGAGGTCGAGGCAAGCCTCGCCCCTACGAGGGCGCGCCCTCGGGCGGCGGCGGCTGCATCGCGGTGCCCGGGATCGGGCGCGGCTGCGGCTTGAGCTTGGGTCGCTTCTCGGCGTCCGGCTCGGGCTCGACCTGCGCCGGCTCCTCCTCGGGGAAGACCGACTCCTCGGACTCGCCGGCGAGCAGGCGCTGGTACTGCTCCTTGTCGATCGTCTCGCGCTCGATGAGGACCGCGGACAACCGGTGCAGCTCGTCCATGTGCTCGCGCAGGACGCGGACGGCCGCGTCGTGGCCCTCCTCGATGACGCGCCTGATCTCGTCGTCGATCTCCTTGGCGAGCTCCTCCGAGTAGTCGGGCTCGGAGCCCATGTCGCGCCCGAGGAAGGGCAGCTCGTGATTGCGGCCGAGGACGCGCGGGCCGAGCTTCTCGGACATGCCGAAACGCATGATCATCTGCTTTGCGACCGTCGTCACGCGCTCCAGGTCGTTCGCGGCGCCGGTCGTCACCTCGTGGAAGACGAGCTCCTCCGCGGCGCGACCACCGAGCGTCATCGCGAGCTCGTCCATGAGCGCGGACTTCGTGGTCAGGTACCTGTCCTCCGTCGGGAGCGAGATCGTGAGGCCCAGGGCCTGGCCCCGGGAGACGATCGTGATCTTGTGCACCGGGTTCGTGTGCTCGAGGTAGTGGCCGACGAGCGCGTGGCCCATCTCGTGGTAGGCCGTGATCTTGCGCTCCTTCTCGGAGAGGAGGCGGGCCTTCTTCTCCGGCCCGGCGATCACGCGCATGATCCCTTCCTCGAGCTCGTCCTGCTCGATCATCTTCTTGCCGCGGCGCGCTGCGAGGAGCGCGGCCTCGTTGATGAGGTTCGAGAGGTCGGCGCCGGTGAAGCCGGGCGTGCCGGCGGCGAGCGTGTCGAGGTCGATCTCGCGGCCGAGCGGCTTGCCGCGCGAGTGCACCTCGAGGATCTTGCGACGGCCAAGACGATCGGGCCGGTCGACGACGATCTGCCGGTCGAAGCGCCCCGGCCGGAGCAGAGCGGGGTCGAGGATGTCTGGGCGGTTGGTGGCGGCGATGAGGATGATGTTGTCCTTCATCTCGAAGCCGTCCATCTCGACGAGGAGCTGGTTCAGAGTCTGCTCGCGCTCGTCGTGGCCGCCGCCGAGGCCGGCGCCGCGATGGCGGCCGACCGCGTCGATCTCGTCCATGAAGATGATGCAAGGCGAGGCCTGCTTCGCCTGCTCGAAGAGGTCGCGGACACGCGAGGCGCCGACGCCGACGAACATCTCGACGAAGTCGGAGCCGGAGATCGAGAAGAAGGGGACTCCTGCCTCGCCTGCGACCGCGCGCGCGAGGAGCGTCTTGCCCGTGCCGGGCGGCCCGTACAGGAGCACACCCTTCGGGATCCTCGCGCCGAGCGCCTGGAACTTCTTCGGGTTCTCGAGGAACTCCTTGATCTCGTGCAGTTCCTCGACCGCCTCGTCCGCGCCGGCAACGTCCTTGAAGGTGACCTTGGGCGAATCGGGCGACATCCGCTTCGCGCGGCTCTTCCCGAAGCTCATGACCTTCGAGCCGCCGCCCTGCATCTGGTTCATGAGGAAGATCCAGAACCCGATGAGCAGGACGAAGGGCAGGAAGTTGATGAGGAGCGCCCACCAGGCCGACGAGCCCGTGCCCTTGGAGTCGAACGTGACGTTCTCGCGCTCGAGCAGGTTCTGGAACTGCGTCGCCGACTGCGGCGTCGGGTAATTGACCTTCACCTTCTCGCCCTCGCCGGCGAGCGTGAGTGTGAGTGTCTGCGAGCGCGGCGTGAACAGCACCTCGTCCACGTTCCCGTTCTTGACCTCCGCGATCGCCTGCGAGTACGTGAACTTCCTCTGCTCAGAACGGTTCGGCAGGAGCGTCTGGCTCGCCAGATAGACGAGCAAGACGATCACGATGAGCGGGAAGAGGGCGCCGCGGAAGAAGCGGTTCATGATCTGTCGCAGGGTACCACTGAGGTTGTTCGACGCATCCCCCGCAGACCCTTGTCGCGGTTATGTTGCAGTTCAGCCTCTATGTAGCGCTCGGCACGAGATCCGGGTGCAGGACGGCGACGTACGGGAGGTTCCGGTAGCGCTCCGCGAAGTCGAGCCCGTACCCGATGACGAAGCGATTCGGGATCTCGAAGCCGATGTACCGCACCGGTACGTCGATTTCGCGTCGTTCGGGCTTCGTGAGCAGCGCGCAGATTTCGAGCGAGGCGGGCTTGCGCGCGCGCAGGTTGCGCATGAGGTACGAGAGCGTCAGGCCCGAGTCGATGATGTCCTCGACCACGAGCACGTCGCGGTCGGCGATGTTGATGTCGAGGTCCTTGAGGATCCGCACGACACCGGAGGAGTCGGTGGCAGCGCCGTAGCTCGAGATCGCCATGAAGTCGATCTCGCACGGGACCGTCAGCTCGCGCATCAGGTCGGCCATGAAGAAGACCGCGCCCTTGAGGACACCGACGAGCAGGAGGTCGCGGCCGGCGTAGTCGACGGAGATCTCCGCGCCGAGCTCGCCGATCCGCGACTGGAGGGACTGCTGGTCGATGAGGACCTCCCCCACGCCCCTCGCGAGCTCCGCCTGCGTCATCGGCTCCCATCTTTCCACGCCCGCACGACTCCTTCCCAGCCAGGCGCCTCCGCGATGCCGGGGACCGAGACGACCTCGTCGCCGGAGACGACGAGCGGCCACGCGTCGCGCTCGAGCCTCGGCACCTTCGCGTCCACGAAGAGATCCTGCACTTTCTTGCTCCGGCCCGCGAGCCGGTCGCCTGGCCTGCGCGTGCGGACGACGAGCCCCGGCGCATCGCTCTCGAGCTGCCACGGCCCGAACTCGACCCGTCCTTCGAGCCGCAATACGTCGTACTCGCGCACCGCCCGGATCCCGTGTCCGAGATCCGCCTGCTTCGTCCCGGCGGTGGAGGCGAGGAGATCGGCGAGCGTCCGCTCGAGCGCCCGCGGCAGCCGCGCCTCTTGCTCCGCGAGCGCGAGCAGGTTGCGCTCGGCCGCCGGATGGAGGCTGCGCAGGAGCGGGAGGATCTCGGCGCGGATCAGCCCGCGCTTCGTGTCCGGGTTGGACGAGTCCGTGCGGAACGCGAGCCCGAGCTCGGTGCAGTACGCCTCCGTCTCCTCGCGCCAGACCCGGAGCAAGGGCCGGACGACGCCGTCCTCGCGCCGCATCTTGATCCCCTTCGTCGTGCCGGACGAGACCAGGCGATAGAGGACGGTCTCGACCTGGTCGGAGGCGGTATGCCCGGTCGCCCGCAGTCCGCGCTTCTCGGTGAGCCGGTAGCGGATCTCGCGCAGTTCGGCCTCGGTGGCTCCTTGTGTCAAATTGACACTTGGCGTCACGACCTGCGCGCCGAGGCGGTCGCGGCAGTGCTGCGCGTCCTCCTCCGACTCCGCGCCGCGGAGGCCGTGGTTCACGTGCACCGACGACACGACATAGCCGAGCTCTCCGAGCACGTGCCAGAGGCATGTCGAGTCTGCTCCTCCGGACACGAGGCACGTGACCTCTCCGCCGACAGGGATCAGGTCGTGCTCGCGAATGGTGCGCTCGACGCGCTCCGTCACTGACTCGGGCACGGCGCTCGCCATGCCGTGATTCTGCCGACCGGCTAGCCCTTGAGGGAGAGCGCGTCCACGACGCCGGCCGCGGCCGGCGTCTGTACGTCGACCGGCTTGCCGTAGTCGAAGAGCTCGAGCGCGAACGAGCCTGCGGCCTCCTGGGTGCCGGCCGTCATCGAGAGCTGCATCGTCATGCGGCGGAGCAGCCGATCCTCGTCGACCCAGACGTCGACCGGGATGTTCTCCATGGCTCCGCCGAAGCCCTCGAACTGGTCGAGCAGCCCCGGCTCGTTCGCCTGCGCCGCCGCCTGCGCGAGCAGCTTCTGCCAGTCGAGCACCGCGAAGTAGTGCGAGGTCCGAACACCGCGCACGGTCTCGTCCCCGACGTGCGTGACCTCGCCCGCCACCGCGTGCAGGTACTCGAGCGCCTGCCGGGGATCGCTGCCCTTTGCGAACGACTCGAGATCGCCGAGCTCGGCGCCTTGCAGGCGCGCTGCCTGGGCGAGATCGATGCGCACCCACTCCTTGCCCGCCGGCAGCTCGCTCGCGAGGAACGGCACGCGCATGTACGCGACGGTGCCGTCGAGCCGCATCTCGAGCTTCCACTTCGACGGATCGTCGAACCCGTCGGGAGTGTCACCGCCGAGCGAGCCCGCGAAGCCGCTCAGCAGCCTCGCGAACGAGCCGAGATCCATCGTCAGCTCGGCTTTCTTCCCCGGAGTGTCGTAGGCGCCGTCGGCCGTGAACGCGAGCGAGCCCAGCGCCGGTAGCTCGAACGAGAACTCGAGCTCGAAGCGCGCCGAATCGGCTCGCTTGGTCGCGTCCGCGACCGGGGCAAGATCCTTGAGGACGGGCAGCGCCGTCGCGTCTCCGCCGCTCTGTGCGCCGTCGCAGCCTGCGGCGAGCACCGCGACGAGCGCCGCGAGCAGCGCGAGCAGGACGAGACGCATGGGCCGCACCATCGTTTGTGACGTCGGCGCGACCATCGCCGCTCTCAACCTTCCTTCGAGGGATCCCGGAAGCGGGGCGCGGCGCTCCAGGCCTCGAGGAGGGACGCAGCGCGATCGACGTCGTCGGCCGAGAGCCGATGCGGGGCCGCGTGGACGACCGGCGCCATGCGAGCCGCCGGGACGAGGCCGTCGACGGCGTCCACGATGTAGCGGATCGCGAGCGCATGTCCGACGACGAGCACGACCGGCTCGGATCGCGCGAGCAGCACCCGCAGCCCGCGCGCGAACCTGGCCGCGCCCTCCGCCCGGCTCTCCCCGCGTCCCGGCGCCTGCACGTCGGGGGCCTCCGTCCACGCCCACCCGCGGTAGTCGTCGAGCGGCCCGCCGTCGAAGCGGCCGAAGTGGATCTCGTTCAGCTCCGGCACGACGATCCGAGGGATCTCGCGACCGGCGAGCGCGAGCTCCAGGGTCTCGCGCGTCCGTCGCAGCTCCGTCGAGACGCCGAGGTCGATGCGCTCGGCGGCGAGCGCGTGCGCGAGGCTGCGCCCCTGCTCGACTCCCTCGGGGGTCAGGCCCTCGCCCGGCGGCGTGCACGAGGCTGTTCCACCGTCGCGATTGGAGACTGCGAACGCGTGCCGGGCGAGGAGGAGCTCCTTCACGCGGTTAGAGCAACACCGAGCGGTAATCGAGGACGTGCTCCATCCCGATCGACTCGTAGAGGCGAATCGCGGGCACGTTCTCCGCGCGGACGAAGAGGCAGACGGCGGGGACGGTCTCGAGCAGACGGCTGCAGAGGTCGCGCAGTCCCCGCGCGCCGTAGCCGCTCCGGCGCCTGACCGGGTCGACCCAGACCTGCTGGAGCTGCACGGCCGACGGGGTCCACGCCGACGCCTCGGCCTTGAACAGGATCGTGCCGTCCTCCTCCCAGAGCCACGACCTTCCCTCCTCGATCTGGGAGCGCGTCCGCCAGCGGAAGCCGTCGGCGTCGCGGCGCATCGGGTCGACGCCGAGCTCCTGCTCGTGAGCGGCGGCGCAGGCGGGAAGGAGAAGCGCGAAGTCGTCCTGTGTCGCCGAGCGCAGGCCCGTGTCGCCGTCGCCCGGGACGTCGCGGATCACGAACACGGGCTGACCCGGACGATCCTCGCGCGGCGGCGGAAGCCGAGTGCCCACACCCGCCCAGAGCTCGCCGACCGCGCGCGACTCGCCGATCAGCATCCGCGGGCCGGCGCGTGCGACGTCTCGAGCAAACTGCCCGCACTCGGCACCAGACGGGACGGCGTTGACGCCGACGTGGCAGAGGGCGACCAGCTCCTCGCCCTCCGCGAGACCGACGAAACGACCGAGCCCGCGCCGCGCGACGTCCTCCAGGAAGACGCGTTCGATCGGATCCTCCGCGCAGAAGCGGAGAATCTGCTCGAGCGTAGGGCTCACGAGCTCGCGCGGCACGGTGACGAACTCTAGGGCGGCGGGGCCGCGCGGTTCGACGTATCCACCGCGCGCGAAACCCATAGGGTTCCGGCCGATGCCGATCCACCTCCGAGCCGAGCCCGGGGACTACGCCGACGCCTGCCTTCTACCGGGAGACCCGCTGCGCGCGAAGTACATCGCGGAGACGTACCTCGACGACGCGAGCGAGGTGAACGGCGAGCGCGGTCTGCTCGGCTTCACCGGGACGTGGGAGGGAAAGCGCGTCTCGGTGCAGGGCACCGGCATGGGCTGCCCGTCGGCCACGATCGTGTTCGAGGAGCTCATCCAGCTCGGCGTCAAGCGGCTCCTGCGGGTCGGGACGTGCGGCGGTCTCCAGGCCGACCACGCGCTCGGCGACCTGATCGTCGCGATCTCCGCGGTCCCGGCCGACGCGACCGCGACGCACCTCGTCGGCGGCGAACCGCACGCGCCCACCGCAAGCTGGGAGCTCGTCCACGAGGCAGTGCACGTGGCGAAGGAGCGCGACGAGAAGGTGCGCGTCGGCCCTGTCGTGTCGAGCGACCTCTTCTACAACCCCGACGAGGGCCAGTACGAGCGCTGGTCGAAGCGCGGCATCCTCGCCGTCGAGATGGAAGCCGCGGCGCTGTTCACGCTCGGCGCCCTCCGCGGCGTGCTCTCCGGGTGCCTGCTCACCGTGAGCGACATCGTCGTCGAGGGAGAATTCGTGCGGATCTCCGAGGACGAGCTGCGCGCGGCCGTCGACCGGATGACGCGGATCGCGCTCGACACGGCCACGGCCGGCCATTAGCCGGGACACCGTCTTCCTCGTCAACCCCGCCTCCGCCGGAGGCAGCACCGGCCGCCGCTGGCCCCAGATCGCGCACCGCTGTGCCTCGCTAGGCCTCCACGGAGACGCGCTGCTGTCGGAGGAGCGGGGGCACCTCGGGTCGCTCGCTCGCGAAGCCGTGCAGGGCGGCGCGACGCTCCTCGTCGTCGTCGGCGGCGACGGCTCGGTGAACGAGGTCGTGAACGGGGTCGCCGACCTCGATGGGTTCGAGCTCGCCGTCCTGCCACACGGGACGGGCTGGGACTTCGTCCGGACGTACGGGATCTCGCGGAAGCTGGACGAGGCGGTGGCGACCGTGCTCGAAGGCAACGTGCGGGCGATCGACCTCGGGCTCGTCACGTTCCGGGCCTGGTCCGGCGCCGAGGGCCAGTCGTACTTCGCAAACGTCGGGAGCGCCGGCATCAGCGGGGCGATCGCCAGGCGCGCGAACGAGACGTCGAAGGCGCTCGGCGGGAAGATCTCGTACTACTGGGCGACGTTCTCGGTCTTCGTCGGCTGGCAGACCGGCGAGCTCCGCGTCTCGATCGACGACGAGATCCGCGGCGGGCGGATGATCGACGTCATGGTCGCCAACGGGCGCTACCTCGGCGGCGGGATGATGATGTGCCCCGAAGCCGAGCCCGACGACGGGTTGTTCGACGTGATGCTGATCGGCGACGTGACGAAGCGCGACCTGCTCTTCGTGCTGCCCAAGACCTACCGCGGAAACCACCTGCCGCACCCGCGGCTCGAGCTACTCCGCGGCCGTGTGGTCAGCGTCGACGCCGACGATCCGCTTCCGATCGAGCTCGACGGCGAGCAGCCGGGCACGACGCCGGCGCGGTTCGAGGTCGTGCCGCGGGCCCTCAGGCTGCGCGTGCCGAGCTAGGCCCCGGAGGGCGAAGCAGGCCTCGCCCTACGACGTGGGCTTGCGCGTCGTCGTACGCGCCGAGGTCTTCGGCTTCTTCAGCGCCGCGACCTCTTTCTCGAGCTTCGCGACGCGCGCCTGTAACTCGTCGATGCCGCGCACCTTCCGGCTGAGGTCGTCGACGCGCGTGCGCAGGTCGTTGAACGCATTGAGCGCACGCGTGCCGCCCGGAAGCTCCGAGACCCGCGAGAGCGCCTCCTCACCCGCATCCGCGAGCCGTGCGACGAAGTCCTTGTCCTTCGTCTTCGAGCTGCCTGCCTTCGCCTGTGCCATGTGGCTAGTCATATCACCGCAGCCGAGCCGGGTAAACCTGCTCGCTACTCGAGCGCCGTCACCAGCGCGGAGAGCGTCGGGCCTGCTTCGGCGTCGATCCTGAGCTCGGCTCGTGCGTCGAGCGCGGTCGGGCCACGATTCACGATCGCGAGCGTGCCCGCCTCGAGCGGCAGCCCAGCGACCGGCCAGACCTCGAGGGACGAGCCGACGACGAGCATCAGCCCGGCGGCCCGCGCCAGCTCGGTGGCACGCGCCATCGCCACCTGTGGCAGGAGCTCGCCGAACAGCACGACGCCGGGCTTCAGGATCGATCCGCAGGCGGGGCAGAGCGGCGCCGGTCGTTCCTCCAGTTGCGCCAGCACCAGCTCGAGCGTCTCGCTCGCGCCGCAGGCGGGGCACGTCGCGGACCGGATCGATCCGTGCACCTCGACGACCTCACGGCTGCCCGCGCGCCTATGCAGTGAGTCGATGTTCTGGGTCACCACCGCCTCGACGAGCCCCCGGCGCTCGAGCTCTGCGAGCGCGACGTGACCCGGGTTCGGCTCTGCCTCGAGCAGCGAGTGGATCCGCATCGCGTAGAAGCGCCAGACTCCCTCGGGGTCGGCCCGGAACGCCTTCACCGACGCGACCGCGAACGGGTCCACCTCGGCCCAGATTCCCGTCGGGGAGCGGAAGTCCGGGATCCCGCTCTCCGTGGAAATGCCCGCTCCCGTGAGCACGACGCACGGCTGCCGCTCCCGCACGAGCGCCGCCAGCGCGTCAACGGACATCGCGGGATCTTAGGCTTCCGCTCGTGGGCGGCTTCTCGTTCTCGACCGAGGTCCGCATCCGCTTCGCGGAGACGGACGCGCAGGGGATCGCCCATCACGCAGCCTTCGTCGTCTTCCTCGAGGTGGCGCGCGTCGCGTACCTCGAAGCGAATGCGGGCGGCTACCAGGCGATCCGCGACCGCGGCATCGAGGCGCTGACGACCGAGGTGTTCGTGAAGTACCACCGCGCCGCGTACTTCGACGAGCGTCTGACGGTCTGGGCGCGGTGCACGGACTTCCGCGGCGCGCGCTTCCGCTACGAGTACCGCATCGAGCGGGACGGCGAGCTCGTCGCCGAGGCGCACACGAGCCATGCGACGGTCGACCGCGAGACCTATCGGCCGACGCGTGTCCCCGAGTGGCTGGTGGACGCGATCGCTAGGGCCGAGGCGCCGGCGTAGGCGTCGTGCTTCCGCCGCTCGGCGGAGTTGCCTGGTCGCCGCCGGGCTTCGCGGGATCGGCCGGTGGCTTCTTCTTCGGGGGAGGCGGCTTCACGGGCTCCGGCACCTTCGTCCCGACGTGCACGATCCTCGTTTCGCCCTTGTACGACGTGTTCCACGTCTCCGCGCGCAGCAACTCGCCGTTTGAGCCGTAGATCGTCCGGGTCACCGACGTCCGGCTCGGACTCGAGCCCTCCGCTTCGACGAACGTCCTGCCGCGCAGGAGCGTCGCGTCGCTCACGCGCTCGACCGGGGGCCGGCCCGTAACCTCGAGCGTCCCCGATGAGCTCTCGACCCGCCGGCGCTCCCCGCCGTAGAGCGAGACGCGAATGCCGTCCCCCTCGACGAACCCCTTGACGAGGATCCAGGCCCTCGTGTCGTTCTCGAACTTCAGGTCGAGGGACGGCCAGTAGACGGTCGCGTCGCGACCGAGCTGATAGCGGCTGATGTAGAGGCTGTGCGGATTCCGCTCGGTGATGCGTACGCCGGCCTCCCAGGCGGCGTTGAAGACGGTCGTCGCCACCTGCGACGTGCCTCCTCCGACCTCCTCCTCGAACTCCGTTCCGATGATCACCGGCGCCGTCCGGAATCCGCGCTCCTCCGTGCGCTCGCCGATCGCGCCGTTCAGCGAGAAGATGCCACCCGGTGCCACGAGCGTGCCGTCGAGGAGCGTCACGCCGAGCCTGAGGTTGGTGATGCGATCCCAGGTGCCCGAGTTGTAGGTCTTGTACGACCCGAGCAGGCGATCGATGCCCAGCGCCTTCGCCTCGGCCGTCGAGCGTTCGGGGAGCGCCTTCGCGACCGTCACCTGCGCCACGCGGTTCGTCTGTGAGGTCGCGGCACGCAGCAGCGCCTGCGCCGTGAGTGGCACGTCGAGCTCGATCCCGGTCCGCGCCGGCGTGATGCCGACGACGTCTCCGCTGGCAGCGAACCCCGCGTCGAGCGGCGGCCGGCCGACGCGCTGGGAGAGCGCACGGAAATACGCGTCGGCCTTCGCCCCCGCGATCGTCAGGCGACGCGTGCCGTCCCGCGGCAGCTGGAGCAGCTCGGCGAGCCGCGTGCGCGAAAGCCTCCAGCTGCGAGCATCCGAGCGCAGGAACACCGGAGCGGAGACGGCGACGCGCGCTCGGCGGGCGGGGCCGGCGAGCATCTGCGCCGTGACCTGCGGGCTCGCGGTCTCCACGGAAAGGGCAACTCCATTCCCCGTGCGCTCGATCGACCCGAGCGCACGCACGACCTGCTCGGCGGCCGCCTCCCGGGCGAGGCGCCTGCCCGACTTCTCGGGCACGACCTCGAAGCGCAGGCCGCGGCGGACCAGCGCTGCATCCTTCGGCTCCCCGTCCACGCTGCTCGCGATGCGATCGAGGGCGAACTCGAGCGCGGCGTTGGACACGGCCAGCGAGGGCTGAACGTCCGCGCCGAAGAAGCGCGTGTGCAGCCGGCGGAAGCCGCGGAACGGCCCGAATCCGCCCCCCGAGCTCGCCGCCGCCTTCACCGCGCGGCGCCAGTCGGGTACCACCCCGAGCTGCGACGCCGCGAAGGCAAAGGACGCGTTGCCGGCCAGGAACGTCACGCGCTGGTCGGCGACCGCACGGAACTCCTGCTCGAGCCTGGCGGTCGCGGCGTCCTCGGTCAGGCCCCCGATGTCGACGCCGGCGACGTGTGTGCCCTCCGCGAGCTCGGACGTGGAGCCCGCGAACGCGAGGCCGACGAGAGCAGCGAGGAGGAGGACGAGCGCCGCCCCGAGGACGAGCGTCCAGAGCGCCGAACGACCGCCGCGCCGGCGAACGCTCGACGCGAGAAAAGGCGAATCGGCGCGCACGGAAGTCGGAAGTCTAGCGGCGCCAACGCTTTACCCTGGCCGATTCAAGACGATTCTCCGGGCTCGTCGGGTTGGCACGAACTCGTTACCAAATGCGAGCCATCCGTATCCATTTCGCCGATAGGATCGGCAGTGGGTGGTGGGCCGGGGTGCCCCGTTGCAAACCGGCTCTTTGCGGAAATCGAGCTAGAAGACGAAGAGCTCGACGCCGCCGGAGACGTACAGCCCGACGCCGGTGATGTAGGCCGCGAGATCCGAGCAGAGGAACGCGATCGCGTTCGCGATGTCGTCGGGCTCGCCGGGGCGCTTGAGCACCGTCCGCGCGACGATGCGCTCGTTCATCACGGGGTTCGCCATGTTGAACGCCTCCGTGCCGATGACGCCGGGCACGATCGCGTTGCACGTGATCCCGTGCCGGCCGCCCTCCATCGCAAGCGTGCGCGTCAAGCCGAGCACGCCGGCCTTCGTCGTCGAGTAGCTCGCCTGCCCGAAGCCTCCGAGCGTGCCCGCCGACCGAGGCCATGTTCACGATCCGCCCCCAGCCGCGCTCCTTCATGTGCGGCCAGACGGCCTGGGCGCAGTTGAACGACCCGCTCAGGTTCACACGCAGGTCGCGCTCCCAGAGCTCGGGGCTCTGATCGTGGAACTGCCCCACGTGATCGAGCGTCGCGGCGTTGTTGACCAGGATGTCCACGGCGCCGAGCTCGTCCACCGTCCTCGCCACGGCCGCCGCGACCTGCTCGCGGTCGGTCACGTCGCACTTGAGCGCGAGCGCCCGACGGCCCATTCCCCGGATCTCCTCCGCGGTCGACTCCGTCTGGATGAGACCCTGCGTCCGCGCGACGGTCGCGAGCGACCCCCAGCGATCGGTCTCCTCCGTCACGTCCGACTCGACGAGGATGTCCGCGACGACGACGTCCGCGCCGGCCCGCGCGAGCGTCAGCGCATCGGCGCGCCCGAGCCCGCGCGAACCGCCCGTGACGAGCGCGACGCGCCCGGAGAGATCGATCTCGATTGCCATGGACGGACCCTAAACGCGTCAGTCGTCGCGCGGCAGGAAGATCTCCTTCGCGATCACGAGCCGCTGGATCTGCGAGGTGCCCTCGTAGATCTGGAAGAGCTTCGCGTCGCGCATGAGCTTCTCGACCGGGTACTCCTTGATGTAGCCGTAGCCGCCGAACACCTGGACGGCGTCGGTCGTGACCTTCATCGCGGTGTCCGCGGCGAACCTCTTCGCGAACGACGAGTAGAGCGTGGCCTTGCGCCCGTAGCCCTCGTCGAGCATCCACGCCGCCTGCCAGCAGAGAAGGCGGGCCGCCTCGATCTCCGCCGCCATGTCCGCGATCAGGAAGTTGATCCCCTGGTGCATCGCGATCGGGACGTCGAAGGTGACGCGCTCCTTCGCGTACGCGACCGCGTGCTCGTACGCGGCCTGAGCCACGCCGACCGCACCGACTGCCGTCCCGGGCCGCGTGAAGTCGAGCGTCTGCATCGCGATCTTGAACCCCTCTCCCTCCTCGCCGATCCGGTTCGCGGCGGGAACGACGACGTCGGTGAGCGCGAACGCGGACGTGTCGGTCGCACGCTGGCCCATCTTGTCCAGGTGCTTCTCGATCTGGACGCCCGGCGCGTCCATCGGTACGACGAACGCCGAGATGCCCTTGTGACCCTTGCTCGGGTCGGTCTTCGCGAACACGACCGTCCACGCCGCCTGGCCCGCGTTCGTGATGAACGTCTTCGAGCCGTTCAGGACGTACTCGTCGCCGCGTCGCTCGGCCGTCGTCTTCATGCGCGCCACGTCGGAGCCGGCATCGGGCTCCGAGAGCCCGAACGAGCACAGGATCGGCTCCGCGAGCAGCGGCGGGAGCCATTCGGCCTTCTGCTCGTCCGTCCCTCCGATGAGCACGGGGGCGGCGCCGAGGCCGTTCGCGAGGATCGAGGTGCCGATTCCCGAGCACCCCCAGTACAGCTCCTCGCCGACCAGCATTCCGTCGAACGCGGACAGGTCCGGGCCGCCGAGCGACTCGGGGACGTGGAGGTTCATGAGACCGACCTCGTGCGCCTTCGCGATCACGTCCGCCGCATGCGTCGAGTGCTCGTCGTATTCGGCCGTCTTCGGCCGGATCTCCTTCTCGGCGAACTCTCGAGCGAGCGCCCGAAGCTCACGCTGCTCGGGCGTCAGCGCGAAGGACACGCCAGTCGCCACGCCTGTCTCCACCGTCGTCGTCATTACCTCCCGCTCCTTCGATTGACTGTTCAGTCAATAAGTGTAGGGACGCCGCGCTACGGGCGGTCAAGGCCCGAAGTCATCGCCGCCCGTCCGTAGGATGTGTCGCGCATGGCGACGACGACTACCGAGCCGCAGGCGCTCGATCCGCTCGACTTCCTCGCAATCGACACGCTCCTCGACGACGAGGAGCGGGCGATCCGCGACACGGTCCGGCAGTTCGTGCGCGAGCAACGTGCTCGGCCGACGTCGGCGACTGGTTCGAGAAGGGCTACTTCCCGCGCGAGCTGTTCCCCGAGCTCGCGAAGCTCGGGCTGCTCGGGATGCACCTCGAGGGCTACGGGCTCCCGGGTGCGAGCTCGGTCGCGTACGGCCTCACCTGCATGGAGCTCGAGGCCGGGGACGCCGGCGTGCGCAGCGCGATCTCGGTCCAGGGCTCGCTCGCGATGTTCCCGATCTGGCGCTTCGGCTCGGAGGAGCAGAAGGAGCGCTGGCTCCCCCCGATGCATACGGGAGAGGTCATCGGCTGCTTCGGCCTCACCGAGCCCGACGCGGGCTCCGACCCTGGCTCGATGCGGACGCACGCCCGCCGCGACGGCTCCGACTGGATCCTGAACGGCGCGAAGATGTGGATCACGAACGGCACGATCGCCGACATCGCGATCGTCTGGGCGCGCACCGACGAGGGCGCGATCCGCGGCTTCATCGTCGAGAAGGACTTGCCCGGCTTCTCCGCGCCGGAGATCCACAAGAAGCTCTCGCTGCGCGCCTCCGTCACCTCCGAGCTCGTCCTCCAGGACGTCCGCGTCCCCGACGAGAACGTCCTCCCCGACGCGACGACGCTCCGCGGCCCGCTCTCGTGCCTGAACGAGGCGCGCTTCGGGATCGTCTGGGGCGCCGTCGGCTCCGGCCGCGCGTGCTTCGAGTCCGCGCTCGAGTACGCGAAGGAGCGGATCGTCTTCGGCAAGCCGATCGCCGGCTACCAGCTCACCCAGCAGAAGCTGGCGGAGATGGCGCTCGAGCTGAACCGCGCGTCGCTCGTCGCACTCCACCTCGGGCGCATGAAGGACGCTGGCACCCTTCTTCCCGAGCACGTGAGCCTCGGGAAGATGGGCAACGTCCGCGGCGCGATCGAGGTGGCCCGCTCCGCGCGCACGATCCTCGGCGCGAACGGCGTCACCCTCGAGTACCCGGTGATCCGGCACGTGAACAACCTCGAGTCGGTGCTCACGTACGAGGGCACGCACGAAGTGCACACGCTCGTCGTCGGCCAGGCGCTGACCGGCGAGAACGCGTTCCGCTAGCAGGCGAGCGTCGGGCGGACCGCACGTGCGGCCCGCCCGACTTCCCGGTCTATCCTCGCCCGAAGTAGTGCTGGTCCACCCAGCGGGCGACGTTCCTGCCCAGCTGCGCGCCCTGGGCGTCTGCCGAGCGGAAGTGGATGCCCTGCCAGATCCGCGCGTCGATCGTGTCCACGGGCACCTCCAGGAAGGTGCCGTAGTTCCGCGTCACTCCCAGCGCGAGGTTCGTGACGCTGATCGGTCTCTTGCCCAGGAAGAGCTGCGCGGTGTTCATGACTGCTCCGGTGTAACAGTTGTATCCGGACGTGTGATCCGGGTAGGGCGGCGACGCAATGAGCGAATTCCACGAAGGATCGCCTTCGGTCCACTGGTTGCCGTCGGAATCACCGTTGTGGATCGCCGTGATGGGCCGCCAGAAGTGCCAGTGCTCCTTCTCGTCCCAGCAGTGGATCGCCGTGTCGGCGCCGGCCACGCCCACTTGGGCGTAGAAGCGCGCCTCCTCCACGACGCCCATCCCCTCTGCCGCCGTGACGCCCCGGAACGCGCGGTTGAACATCTCGACCGGGTTCGCGGTGTAGAACTGCGCGGCGGCGAGCTGCTCGGGCGTTCTGCTCGCGCTGGTCAGCGAGCCGAGCTCCTTCACCTCGTTGTACTCCTTCGCGTAGGCCCGGCTCGACAGCTCGGGCGGCCCGTCGGTACGGAACTGCGACGAGCTCTGCAGAGTGAACGGCTTCACGTTGCGCACCCATGCGAACGGGTCGTTCACGAAGGCGGGAGGCGTGGGCCGCCACTCGCCCTTGCCCGTCCCTTCAGTGAAGGGATCAGGGATGTAGCGCCCGTCCCCCGTGCGCTCTGCCAGCATCGCCGCCGCAGCGGCAGCTCCCGCGGCGATGCCCGCCGGTCTTCGCGGGCCCGTTCGGAATGGCGAGGAGCGCGTTCGCCCACAGGAGGTCGAGCCGGTCGCGGACGACCTGTGGCAGCGCCGGCACGGGCGGCGTGGTCCCGAGCCCGACCAGCACGTGGTGGGCGGCCGTCGCGACCGCTGCGTCGAGCGAGCTGCCGGGCGAAGCGGCCGGCAGGCCGTCGAGGTACGGGTCGCGGCTGCCGTCGATCGAGTTGACGGCGTCGTACACCGCGAGCTGCGTCATCGCCATGTGCTGCATCCCCACTGGCGGCGTCTGCCCTGCGCCGGGGATCGGAGCATTCGTTGCGTTGAAGAGCGCGGCCAGCGCATGGCCGTTCCACGTTCGCACCGAGTCGCTCAACACCGGCGGAGTCGCTGCCTGCGCCCCGCCGAGCAACGCCGCGGTCAGCGTGACCGCGGCGGCCAGGACAACGAGCGTCGACGCTCGTGCCCATCCTTTCTTGGTTCTCATCATCCCCCTCCTACGTAGGCGACACAGGGGCACGCCCGGCATCGTCGCTCGAGATCGCCTCGACGATCCGAATCGGCTCGAGCCCTGCCTGCTGCGCGGCGAGTGCCGCTTCGCTGCCGGACCGCGCCTCGAAGACGAAGAAACAAAGCTCGTCCTCCGGGACGTGGATCGACCGCTCGAATCGCACGCTCATTCCCCTCCGTGTCATGTCGATTGCAACCGAACGCGCTCGTCCCTCCCGCGTCACGCGATCTCTCGTCGCGCTCCGTGCGAGGTACGTCTCGACGAGGTAGCTCGGCACCGGATCGAAGCTAGCGCCGAACGCCACGGTTGGAATCGTGGAAACCCCCCATCTTTGGTGCATCCCCACTGCGCGCGCAACCATCTCACCTTGCAACGACTCGCGCAAGAGGGCTGCCGATCTCGAGCCGTCAACCCCCGGATCCGAGCATCCGTGCGAGCTCCGTGCGGGAGCGCACGCCGAGCTTGGCATAGATGTGCGTGAGGTGCGTCTCGACAGTCCGTTCGCCGAGAACGAGCGTGGCGGCGACCTCGCGGTTCGTCCGGCCCTCGGCGACGAGTGCGGCGACCCTCCGCTCGGCCGGGGTCAGTCCCTCCTGCCGCCGCCGGCCGCCGATCTGGCCGAGCTCGCCCTGCGCCCTGGTCGCCCAGCCTTCGGCGCCGAGCTCGTCGAACAGGGCGAGCGCGGCGCCGATGGCGTCGCGCGCGGACCGCTTCTGCCGCTCGCGCCGCCGGACGATCCCCAGCGCAAGGAGGGTGCGGGCGCGGCCGAAGGGGTCGCCGGCGGCCTCGTGCAGCGCGACAGCCTGCTCGAGCAAGTGAGAGGCGGTGTCGACGTCGCCGCGCGTCGCGGCGGCGAGGCCTCGAAACCGCCTCACGTACGCGAGCGCCCACGTGCGCTCGAGCCGCACCGCGAACGCCTCGAACGCCTTGAGCGCCTCGAGCGCGTCGTCGATCCGGCCGAGCTCGAGAAGCGCCTCGGCGTTTTCGCTTCGCCACCAGCAGAGACACGGGTCGTTCCAGCCCCCCTTTTCCGCGGTCCGCTCCGCATGCGCGAAGCGTGCGACCGCGGCGGCCGGATCCCCGCCCCAGAAGTCGACCAGGCCGGCCGCCGCCTCCAAGCCTGCGAGCAGCGCTCCCTGGCTCTCGGCGAGGCGGTGTCCGTGGGCGGCGAGCTCGCGCGCGCTGTCGAGGTCGCCGCGGTGGGCGGCGATGAGCGAAAGCGGGAACACGTTCACCGGGTCCTCGCCTTCATCGCGGCCATAGAGGCTGTTCAACTCGCGCGCCCGCAGCGCGTACTCGGCGGCGGCATCCCAGCGACCAGCGCGAAGCTCGACCATCGAGAGGTACCACGCGGCGCTCGCGGCCTTCCGCTCGTCGCGGTCGCGGTATTCGCCGTAGACGCGCTCGAGGAGCGACCGCGCCGCGTCGAGCTGCGTCGACCACAGCCGCACGTGCGCGAGGCACATGGTTGCGGCGACCAGCTGCTCCGCGTCGCCGCTCGCGACTGCGAGCTCGTAGCCTTGCTCGGCGAGCTGCGGCGCGTCGGCCTTTCCGGGGTTGAAGCGGGTCAGCGCGAGCGACGCGAGCGCCCCCGCGCGGACGGCGTCGTCGCCGGCGCGCTCCGCGAGCTCGACTGCGGCTCGCGCGTGCTCCTCGCCTGCCGCCATGCCATCGGTGAAGCGGACGAACAGCGCTAGCCCCCGGTGGATCGACGCCTCCATCGCGGGTAGCCCTGCCGCATGCTGAAGTGCCTCGCGGCGGAGAGTGATCGTCTCCTGGATGTTCGAGCGCTCGGCGTCCGCGAGGAGGAGCAGCGCATCCGCGCGGCCCGGACCGTCTGGAGATGCGGCGACGAGCTCGCGCGCCAGCGTTCGCGCGCGCTCGACCTCGCCCCCGGCGAGATGGGCGTGTGCTGCGGCGAGAGTGCGACGATGACGATCGTCGTCCGCGGCGGGAGGCGTCACCCGGACCGCGTGCTCGCCGAGCTCGGCCGCCGACGCCACCGCACCGCGCGCCAGGGCCTGTCGCGCAGCGTCCTCGAGCGCGGCGGCGACCTCGTCGTCGGGCCGCTCGGTCGCGATCGCCAGGTGCCGCGCGCGCTCGAGCGGGTCGACGACGAGCTCGGCCAGCGCTCGGTGCGCCCGCCGCCGCTCGGCGGCAGACAGGCCCTGGTAGAGCACGGAGGCGAGCAGAGGGTGGGTGAACCGGATCGTTCCGTCCTCCGACTCGACGACTCGAGCCTCGAGCGCCGGGTCGAGCGTGTCCGCATCGACGCCGGCCGCGAGCAGAAGCTTCAGCCTGGTGTTGCCGAGGGCCGACGCGAGCACGAGCGCCTCGCGCGTGGCGCGGGGAAGCCCGGCGAGCCGCGCGTCCACGAGCTCCTCCAGCGTCTCGGGCACCGGCAGCGGCCGTGTCGGGTCGACGTCCGGGGGCAAGGCGCGGGCGATCTCCAGCGCGTAGAACGGATTGCCGCCCGACGCCTCGTGGATCCGGATGAGCGTCGGCCGTGCGAAGACCCGGTCGAGCCGATCCTGGAGCAGCTTGTGAATCGCGCCGGCGCTGAGCGGACCGACGTGCAGGTGCTCGACGCGATCCGTCGGGATCGAGCTCTCGAGCTGCGTCGGCCGGGTCCTGTCACCGATCCGCCGGGCGAGCAGGAGGACCACGCTCCCCGCCAGCCGTCGCAGCCCGAATGCGAGCGCGGCATCCGACGACGGGTCGAGCCACTGGACGTCGTCGACCGCGACGACGAGGGTCTGGTCGGTGCTCAGAAGCTCGATCGCGTTCCGGACTGCGACGCCGAGAGCGCGCGGATCGGCGTCGCCGGTCGCCTCCTCGACGAGGAGCGCAACTCCGAGTGCGCGGCGGCGCGGCGGCGACAGCTCGGGGAGAACGACATCGAGGACGTCGTCGAAGAGGTCGCCGAGACCGGCGAACGCGAGCGCGCGCTCTGCCTCGGCCGGCCGCGTCGAGAGCACACGCAGCCCGTGATCTCGCGCCACCTGGACGGCTGACAGCCAGAGCGTCGACTTCCCGATGCCGGCCTCCCCGTCGAGGACCAGCGCCATGGGCTCAGCGCGAGGTTCCCCGAGAAGCCCCTCGATCGCCCGAAGCTCCTGCTCCCGGCCGACGATCTCGCTTGTCACGCCTGTAACGATGGCCTGCCCAGCAGAGTCGAGCAAGCCGCTGCGGTTGCTCACCTGGTACGCGTCGCGGGCGTGGGCCTAGGCGCTGAGGCCGCCGAGAGCCAGGTCGATCGCGGTCCGCTCGGCAAGGGCGACCTCGTCTTCCCCGTCCGGGAGCCGGCCGAGCACCCAGCCCGTCAGCACCTCCTCGAGGCCGCCGTAGAGGATCCAGCTGACGAGGCGCGAGTCGAGGTCACGCCGGAACGCGCCCTCCGCTTGCCCCTGCTCCACGACCCGCTGGACGATCGCGAACGCCTCCCCGACCTCGTCCACCTGCTCCTGGAGATGCGGGCTCCGCGCGACCTCGCGCACCATGACCGTGACGAGAGCCGGGTCGTTGCGCCAGGTGCGGAGGAGGATCTTCGCGATGCCCTCGAGCTTCTCCGCCGCCGGCTCGTCGGCCGCCTCGACCTCCCGGAAGCGAACGAGCAGCTCACCCCAGTTCTCGCGGAAGATCGCGTGCAGCACCTCCTGCTTCGACCCGAAGTAGTGGTAGAGCAGGCCGTGCGCCATCCCGGCCTCCTCGGCGATGTCACCGACCCGCGAGCCGTGGTAGCCGCCGCGCGCGAAGACGCGCACCGCGGCGTCGAGGATCAGCTTCCGCTTCTCCTCCTGTGCGATTGAACGTTCAGTCAACGGGCCGAGGATAGAGATAGGGTCAGCGCTCGTGCAACCGCTCGACGGCATGCTCGTGGTCGACTTCACCCGCTATCTCCCCGGGGCGTACGCGAGCCGTGAGCTCCGGCGCCTTGGCGCACGTGTCGTCCGCGTCGAGCCTCCGGAGGGCGACCCGCTGCGACAGACCGCCCCAGGCTGGGATGCGCGCCTGCGCGCCGGCAGCGAGTCGGTCGTCTGCGACCTCAAGGCGGAGCCCGAGCTCGCGAGGTCGCTCTGTGCGCGGGCGGACGTCGTGCTCGAGGGCTTCAGGCCCGGAGTCGCCGCACGCCTCGGCATCGGTCCCGACGACGTTCCCGAGACGGCCGTGTACTGCTCCATCACGGGCTTTGGCACCGAGAGCCGGCATGCCCTGCGTGCCGGGCACGACCTGAACTACCTCGGGTGGGCAGGGGCGCTCGAGGACACCGCTCCGGGGCTGCCGCCCATCCAGGTTGCGGATCTCGCCGCAGGTGCGCTCGGCGCGGTCACGCGCGTGCTCGCGGCGCTGCTCGTGCGGGAGCGAACCGGAGTCGGCGCCCGCATCGTCGTCTCGATGACACACGGCTCCCACGACCTCGTGAGCCACCGCCTCGACGGCGATCCCGTCCCGCGGCTGCTGACCGGCGCGCTCGCCTGCTACCGGGTCTACGAGTGCGCTGACGGCCGGCACCTCACGGTCGGCGCGCTCGAGGAGAAGTTCTTCGCGCGCCTGTGCGCCGCCCTCGGTCGGGACGACCTCGCGGCGCGGCAGTACGAGCCCGACCAGGAGGCCCTCGCGCTCGAGCTCGCGGCCATCTTCGTGAAGAGGCCGCTCGCCGAGTGGCTCGAGCTGTTCGGCGACGAGGACGTCTGCGTCGGTCCGGTCGCCACGCTCGCGGAGGCGGCCACCGAGTTCGCGCTCGAGCCGACGGGGAAGGTTCCCGCGCTCGGGGAGCACACCGAGGTGTGGAGGCACGAGCTCGGCCTGTAAGGACGAGGCTTGCCTCGCCCTCGGACCACGCTCACCCCCCGGGCGAGGCAAGCCTCGCCCCTACGACACCGTGAGGCCCAGCGCTGCCGGGAGCGCGAGCAGCGTGTCGATCCGATCCTCGGCGTCGGGCCTACGCCCGTCGCGATCGAGCAAGATCGCCCGCATCCCGAGCGCGCGCGCGCCTTCGATGTCGTCCTCGTACGAGTCGCCGACCATCGCGGCCTCGTCGGGCTGAACGCCGAGCGCATCGAGCGCGGCGACGAAGATCGACGGGTGGGGCTTCGTCCGCCCGTGGGCCTTCGACCCCACGACGGCATCGACGTCGAGCGCATGGTGAGCCGTGAACTCCTCGAGGTCGCGCTGCCCGTTCGAGACGAGGCCGAGCTTGAGCCCGTGGCGCCGGAGCTCCTCGAGCACCGGGAGCGCGTCCTCGTAGAGCGAGAAGTTCTCGTGCCGCTCCCATTCGCGCACCATGTCCACGGCGCAGGCCCGCGCGCCTTCGGCCTCACCGCCCATGCCCCGGACGATGTGCTCGGTGAACGCGATCCACACCTCCTCGTCGTGGACGAGGTCACGTGCCGCCTGGAGCTTCTCGATCGCGGCGACGCGCGCTTCCTCGTAGCGGCCCGGCTCGAGCGCGAGCCCGTGCCGCTCTGCGAGCCGCCGGTACCCCTCCGGCCCTAGCTCGGGCCCAGGCCTGAAGAGCGTGAAGTCGACGTCGAAGAGAACCGCGTGGAGCACGAGCCGAGGATAGGCCGCGCAAGAAAGAAGCCAAGTGTCAAATTGACACTTGGCGCTCTCCGGCGGCTCTGATTGCGAGTCGGTACCCTGTCCCGGCTCGGGGTGTGGCGCAGCCTGGTAGCGCGCTCCGTTCGGGTCGGAGAGGCCCCCAGTTCAAATCTGGGCACCCCGATATTCGATGTGGGGGAACCCCGGTTCCCCCAACTGCCCCCTCCCGGATCTACCAGAGGCGGCCCGCTCCTAGAATCGCGCGATGGCGAGCCGGGATGCGATCATCGCGCGCGCGAACGAGCTGCTCGACGTCGCCCGCTGGCCCGAGTTCGCACCGCCCGGCGCCCAGGTTCTCGGGAGCGCGGAGGTCGCTCGGCTCGCCTGCGGCGTGTCGGCCTCGCTCGAGCTCTTCGAGCACGCGGCAGAGACGGGCGCGCAGCTGCTCGTGGTCCATCACGGCCTCTTCTGGCGCAACGAGCCGCTCGTCATCGACCGCCGCCAGCGCGGGCGGCTCGAGGCGCTCTTCCGGGCGGACCTCACGCTCCTCGCGTACCACCTCGCGCTCGACGCTCATCCCGAGCTCGGCAACAACGCTCTCCTCGCGCGGGCGATCGGCGTCGAGCAGCGGCAGCCGTTCGCGGAGATCGGCGTCGGCGGCACGACGACTCCGGTCTCGATCGTCGACCTGACGGACAGGGTCGCGGAGGCAGTCGGCCGGGACCCGATCGTCTTCGCCGAAGGCCCCGACCTCGTCGAGCGGGTTGCGGTCGTCACCGGGGGCGGCGGTCGCTACGTCATCGAGGCCGCGCATGCCGGCTACGACGCGCTCGTGACGGGCGAGCCCGAGGAGCCGAGCCTCGCGACGGCGAGAGAGCTCGGGATCCACTTCGTCGCGGCCGGGCACTACGCGACCGAACGGCTCGGCGTGCAGGCGCTCACCGCTCGGCTGGCCGACGATTTCGGCCTCCCGTGGGAGTTCCTGGAGGTCGAGAACCCGGTCTGAGACGCGCGGCGTCGACTCCGTTGCGGTGGAGCCGGGGGCCGGAGTATGCTGAGACAGATGGATGTTCCGACGGAGCGGGCCCTTTGACCCGCCCGAGCCGAATGAGCGACCTCGAGCCCGACCGCGCTACCTGCGCGCCGGGCTCTTTTTGTGCCCTGAACCGGATCTACGAGGAGGATCGATGGCCAACCACCTGACGCCGGACGAGCTCGCCAAGGAGATGGGGATCGACCGGGACGAAGTGATCCGCATCTGCGTCGAGGAAGGCGTGCCGATCTACCACGGCAAGATCGACAAGACGCTCTTCCAGGCATCGCTCGAGGCGGTCGGGACGGTCAGATCCGGCGCTAGCGCCTAACGAACCCGCCCAACGAACTCGTAGGGGCGAGGCTTGCCTCGCCCGGGCCGGTAGAGCCGGGGCCCTAGGAGCGCGCTTTGCTGCGCGACGTCGAGCCGCTGGCCGCGGCCTTGCGCTTCTTCGCGGCGGGCTTCTCCGCCTCTCCGCCCTTGGCGGCGGCGACACTCGCTTTGAGCGCGGCCATGAGGTCGATGACCGGAGCGACTTCCTCCTCCGGCTCCGGCACTGCGATCTCCTCGCCCGCGAGCTTCGCCTCGAGCAGGGCCTTCAGGTCGCGCCGGTACTCGCTCGTGAGCTCCGCCGGCTCGAACTCGCCCGAGAGGCTGTCGATGATCTGGCGCGCGAGGTCGAGCTCCGTCTTCTTCACGTCCGTGCCGTCGACCGCCTCGGAGATCTCGGCGGACGAGTGGACGTCCTCGGCGAGGAAGAGCGTCTCGAGCACGAGCGCGTCGTCCTTGGCCCGCACGAGGCAGAGGCTCTCCCGGCCCGCTCGCACGAAGCGGCCGATCGCCGCGGTCCCCGTCTCGGTCATCGCTTCGAGCAGCAGCACGTACGGGCGGCGCTGCGCGGCGCTGGCCTCGGGAACGAGGAAATATGTGCGGTCGTAGAAGATCGGGTCCACGGAGTCCTGCTGGACGAAGCGCGTGATCTCGATCGAGCGTGAGTCGTCGTGCCGCTCGAGGGCCTCGAGGTCGGCGTCCTCGACCACGATGAACTGACCTTTCGTGACCTCGAACCCGCGGACGATCTCGTCCTGAGTGACCTCGCGGTCGTGTACCGAGCACCAGCGCTTCTGCTTGATCGGCGTCCCGCACTCACGGTGAAGCAGGCGGAAGGAGACGTCCGACTGGCGCGCGGCAGGCTTGGTCGCGGGCGCGAGCCCGACCGGGATCGAGACGAGACCGAAGCTGAGTGAGCCGTTCCAGGATGTCCGCATGGTCCGAAGGTCGAACTGTAGGTGGACCGACCAGGTTCGCGCTAGATGCCTGTATCCCTTCCGCCCCTCAGTAAGCTCTGCCCAGGTGACGGAGACCGCGCCCGCGACCCAGACGACGCGTCCCACCGGCGAGCGCCGGACGATCGCCCGCCTGTGGCGCGACGCCGTCGCGGCCGGGCGGCAGACACCCGCCTACCTGGTCGAGCACGACGGCGGCTGGCGTGAAGTGAGCTGGACGGAGGCCGACGAGCGAGTCCGCGACTACGCGAACGGCCTCCTCGCCAGGGGCGTGCGCAAGGGCGACAACTTCGCGCTCCTCGCGCGAAACAGCCTCGAGTGGGCGCTCGTCGACTTCGCCCTCGCGCACATCGGCGCAGTCGGAGTCCCCGTCTACGCCTCGAGCGCGCCCAACGACGTCGGCTACCTGCTCGCGCACTCGGAAGCTGTCGGGATCGTGTGCGAGGACGCGGAGCAGCTGGCCAAGGTCGAGGCGGTCCCGGACGAGCTCCCGTCCCTTCAGCACGTCCTCACCTACCACGACCTCGACGGGCTCGCGGCGCACGGGCAGGACTTCGCGGCAGCGAACCCGACTGCGCTCGACGACGCGACCGCGGCGATCGGGGAGGGCGACCTGTACACGATCATCTACACGTCGGGCACGACCGGTCGTCCGAAGGGCTGCATGCTCAGCCATCGCAACTACCACGAGATGGCAACCGTCGTCGACCGGATGGAGGAGACCTACTACCTCGAGGACGACGTCATGCTCCTCTACCTCCCCCTCGCGCACAACTACGGGAGGTTGATGTTGCTCCTGGGGGCGCACGTCGGCTTCACCATCGCGTTCCTTTCCGACCCGCTCCGTGTGGCCGAAGTGCTACCCCAGGTGCGCCCGACGTTGCTGCCGAGCGTTCCACGTGTCTACGAGAAGGTGCACGCCGCGGTGCTGGCCCGCTTCGACGAGGCGACCGGGGTGAAAAAGCGCCTCGTCGACTGGGCGCTCCCCGTCGGCCGCGAGGTCAGCCGCCTGCAGAGCGAGGGCGAGCCCGTGCCCGCGGCGCTCCGAGCGAAGCACGGGCTCGCCGACCGGCTCGTCTTCAGCAAGGTTCGTGAGCCGTTCGGCGGACGTCTCCGCATGCCGGGCTCGGGCGGGGCTCCTCTTTCCAAGGAGATCATCGAGTTCTTCGACGGCATCGGGCTCCGCATCGCAGAGGGCTACGGCCTCACCGAGTGCACGACCGCCGCCAGCACCAACCGCCCGGACAGTTACCGCTTCGGCTCGGTGGGCCAGCCCCTACCGGGCTTCGAGGTCCGGATCGCGGACGACGGCGAGATCGAGCTCCGCAGTGAGACGGTGTTCCAGGGGTACTACAAGGATCCCGAGGCCACAGCCGCGGTGCTCGGGCCCGACGGCTGGCTGAAGACGGGCGACATCGGCATGCTCGACGAGGACGGCTTCCTCCACATCACCGACCGGAAGAAGGACATCCTCGTCACCGCGGGCGGAAAGAACGTCGCTCCACAGAACATTGAGAACGAGCTGAAGACGTCCAGGTACGTCTCGCAGGCGCTCGTCGTCGGCGACCGGCGGCCGTACGTCGCGGCCCTGATCACGCTCGACGAAGCCGAGATCCGCCGGTGGGCCGCCGAGCACGGCCTCGACGGCGACCTCGCGGCGCTGAGCGCGCGCCCCGAGGTGCGGGAGCTCGTGCAGGGAATCGTCGACGACGCGAATCGCGAGCGCTCGCGCTACGAGCAGGTGAAGCGCTTCGTCATCCTCCCCCGCGACTTCACGATGGAGGCGGGGGAGATCACGCCGACGCTCAAAGTCCGCCGCCGCGCCGCTCTCGAGCACTTCGAGGCGCAGGTCGACGCGCTCTACGCGCCGTAGGGGCGAGGCTTGCCTCGCCCTCGTGCTGGAGCGGGTCCCGGGCGAGGCAAGCCTCGCCCCTACATCTCGTCCTAAGACGACTAACTAGAGGACGCGGCGGGCGCCGACGAAGGACCCGTAACCCGAAAGGGTCGCCACCCTGACGACGTCGCCCGTGTGCGGCGCGTGGATGAACTGGCCGCCGCCGATGTACATGCCCATGTGCCCGAGGCCGTTGAAGAACACGAGGTCGCCGGGCGCGAGCTCGCTGTACGCGACCGGTACGCCCTGGTTGTACATGGACGCCGCGTGGTGCGGCAGGTAGATCCCGATCTGGGCGTAGACGTAGCTGACGAGCCCGGAGCAGTCGAATCCCTGCGAGGGGCTCATCCCGCCCCAGACGTACGGGATGCCGAGGTACTGCAGCGCGATCGCGACCACCTGCGACGACCTGCTGCCGTCCGGGAGAGCTGCGCCGGTCGGCACGTCGGTGAACGCGGGCTCGCTGTACGGATCCGTGTAGCTGGTTGTCGCGGCCTGGGCAGCTGCCTGCTGCGCGGCAATCCGCGCCCGCGCCTGCGCGGCTGCCTCCGCCGCGCGCCTGCGCTCCTCGGCCTGGAGCTGCTGGATCTCTTCCTTGACCGAGGCGAGCATCTGCTCGCGCTCGGCGAGGCGAGACTCGATCATCTCCTTCTGCGCTGCCTGCGCGGCGACGATCCGAGCCTGATCCGAGCGCGCGTCCTGGAGGCGAGCCCGGCTCGTCTCGACCTCGCGCTTGAACCGCTTGACCTCTCTCAGCACCCTCGCGTCCTGGCCGGACACGCGCTCGATCGCGTCGAGGCGGGAGACGATGTCGTCCAGGCTGCGGGCGCCGAGGAGCACCTCCAGCGTCGAATCGCCGTTCCCGTTGACGTAGAGGTCGCGCAGGCGCTTGGCGATCCGCTTCTGTGCGACGACGAGGCTCTTCTTCGCCGCGACGAGATGCCGTGCGTTCTTCTCGAGGTCGGCATCGATCGAGTCGAGCTCGATGTTCGCGTAGTTCCAGGCCTCGATCGTGCTCGCGAGATTCATGTCGAGCTGCTCGACCTCGGCAATGATCGCCTGCGCCTGCTCCTGCTTCGAGGTGATCGTCTGGGCCGAAGCCGCACTGACGGCAAGCAGAAGCGCCGCAGCCGCAGCTACGAGAACGAACAGAATTGGCGCCCATTCGGTGGTCGAGCTCCCACGGGCTCTACCCCGTTCAGGGCCGCCAGTGGCGGCGCTGCCCGTCACAAGTCGCGGAGACTAGCAGCACCTTCGGACGGCTGCAACCGCCAAGTGAACGGGATTTGCGACAAAAATCACTGCAAAGAGGCATATTCAAATCTGTCACAAAGCCACCCGTGTGTTAGGGTCGGCCCCCGTGCTTAGGGGAGCAAGAGGGTGGGGACCACTCTTCGTGGTGGTCGTGTGCGGAATCGCGGCGGCGGCACTTCTTCCGGCGAGTGGTCCAGCGACTTCCATTCCCAGCGTCGGAGCGGGCCCCGAGAGCGTCGAGGCGACGGCCGACGCGTTCCGCATCAAGGTGGATGCGGTCGCCTACCACCTGCCCGGTCGCACCGCGAGCGGGCTGCCGGTGGGAAGGGGAGTCGTCGCGGTCGACCCGAAGCTGATCCCGCTGGGCACGAAGCTCTTCGTGCCGGGCTACGGCCGTGGGGTCGCCGCAGACGTGGGCGTTGGCATAAAGGGAAGGATCATCGACCTCTGGATGCCGAACGACGCGGCGGCACGCAGATGGGGCCGGCAGACCGTCGTCATCACGGTCTATCGCTAGCGGCGCTCGACCGCTCGACTGCCTAGATTTTTCGGCGGTGCGTTTCCGTCACACGAGTCTCGTCTTCCTCGTCTGCATGCTCGCCGTCGTCGCGCCCCGCACGGCGGCCGGGGAGGGTGACGCCCAACGCGTCTCGCGCGCGAAGCTCGCCCGGGCGCTCGTCTCGCCGTATCTCGATCCGCGCCGGACCGGTGCCGTCGCGCTCGACCTCGAGAGCGGGCGCGTCCTCTTCCAGCAGAACGCGTCGCTCTCACTCGCTCCGGCCTCGGCGGAGAAGCTCCCGATCGCATTCGCCGCGCTTCGGTTGCTCGGCCCGGGGTATCGCTTCCGTACGGAGGTGCAGGGTTCGGGCGAGCTCGTCGGGCCTGTCTGGCGCGGGAACCTCTTCCTCGTCGGCTACGGCGACCCGACCCTCCGGCGCGCCGATATGGAGGCTCTTGCCGCGCGGGTGAAGCGCGCCGGGATCCGGCGCGTGACCGGCGCCGTGCTCGGCGACGAACGGCATTTCGACGCACGGCGCGGCGTTCGCGGCTGGAAGCCGTCGTTCGTCGGCAACGAGTCGCGGCCGCTGTCCGCGCTCGGCCTCACCGACGTGCCGGTCGCGAGCACGAATGGCTCGGCCGCGGCGGCAGCGGCGGTGTTCACGGCGGCTCTCGAGCGGCGCGGAGTGGGAGTCGTCGGCCGCCCGCGGACCGGCCGCGCGCCCGCCGATGTCCTGCCGCTGGCCATCGACCAGTCGCAGTTGCTCTCCCGGATCGTCGTGGCGATGAACCGCAAGAGCGACAACTTTCTCGCGGAGATGGTGCTGAAGGAGCTGGGCGCCGCGGTCGTGGGCTCGGGCACGAGCGTGGCCGGAGCGGCAGTCGTGCGTAGCGTGCTCCGAGAAGTCGGCGTGCCGTCAACGGGAGTCCGGATCGTGGACGGGTCGGGACTCTCGCTGCTCGACCGGACCACTGCCCGTGCGCTCGTCGCCCTCCTCCAGGCGGCTGACGAGGATCCGGAGATCCGATCCGCATTCCTCTCCTCGCTCCCGGTCTCCGGGGTCTCGGGCACGCTGCGCGACCGGCTTCGGCAACCGGTTACCCGCGGCAAAGTCCTCGCGAAGACGGGAACGACCTCGGGCGCGTCCGCGCTCGCGGGCTACGTGAAGGGCCGGTACGCGTTCGCGATCGTCCAGAATGGGTCGCCGGTCCCGTACTGGTCGGCGCGAACCGCGCAGGACCGGTTCGTGACGGTGCTCGCGCGCTCCTGAGGCACCGTGGAGGGCGGCGCCTAGCCGAGCAGCGCGCGCAGGTCGTCCTCGGAGAGAACCGAAACGCCGAGCTTCTCGGCCTTCGCGAGCTTCGATCCGGGGCTCTCTCCCGCGACGACGCCCGTCGTCTTCTTCGACACGGAGTCCGAGACCTTGGCTCCCAGCGCCTCGAGCGCCGACTTGGCTTCCTCGCGCGACCACGCCTCGAGCGTCCCGGTGATGACGTACTGGTTCCCGGTGAGCGGGCCTTCAACGGGACGCTCCGCATCGCCCGCCGTCATCTGGAGGCCCAGCGCGCGGAGCTCCTCGACCAGCGCGCGGTTCTCGTCGTCCGCGAACCACTCGGCGATGAGCTCGGCCCGGTCTGGGCCAATGCCCTCGACCGCTTCCAGGTCCTCCTGGGACGCGTCGAGGAGCGCGTCGACCGATCCGAAATGCCGGGCGAGGTTGCGCGCGAGCACCCAGCCCGTCTTCGGGATGTTGAGACCGAACAGCACACGGGAGAACGGCTGCGCCTTCGAGGCGTGGATCGACTCGATCGCCTTCTGCGACGAGATCTCCCCGTAGCCGTCGAGGCCCTGGAGCTGCTCGGACGTCAGTCGGTAGAGGTCGGGCATCGAGCGGAGCAGGCCTTGATCCCAGAGGCGGCGGACGAACTGCTCTCCGACGCCCTCGATGTCCATCGCCGCCTGCACCCAGTGGATCAGCGTCTCCAGCCCGCGCGAAGGGCACGCGCGGTTCGGGCAGCGGTGCATGACCTCGCCTTCGGGCTTGACGATCTCCGTGCCGCAGAGCGGGCACTTCGCCGGCATGCGGAAGCGCCGCGACCCCTTCGCGTGCGGCAGGACGGGCCCGACGACCTGCGGGATCACGTCGCCGGCCCGCTGCACGATGACGGTGTCGCCCACGCGGAGGTCCTTACGGTTGATGTCGTCCTCGTTGTGGAGGGTCGCGTTCGAGACCGTCACGCCGCCGACCTGCACCGGCTCGAGCTCGGCCCAGGGGTTGAGCGCGCCCGTTCTCCCCACGCGGATGTGGATCTTCCGGAGCTTCGTCTGCGCCGTCATCGGCGCCCACTTGTAGGCCCGGGCCCAGCGCGGCCGGCCGTGGAGTGCCCCCAACCTGCGCTGCTGATCGAGCGAGTCCACCTTGATGACGATGCCGTCGATCTCGTAGTCGAGCTCCGTGCGCCGCGTCTCCCACTCGCCCGCCGCGCGCGCGACCTCCTCGATCGACTCGAGCCGCTGCGAGTACGGGTTCGTGCGGAAGCCGTGCGCCCGGAGCCACTGGAGCGTCTCCCACTGGCTCTCGAACTCGGCGCCCTCGACGTGGCCCACGCCGTACGTCCAGATCGAGAGGGGGCGATCGGCGGTGATCGCGGGGTCGAGCTGCCTGACGGATCCGGCCGCGGCGTTGCGCGGGTTCGGGGCCGCCCGCTTCCCCTCGGCAGCCTGCTTCTCCGTGAACGCGCGGAATCCGGAGAGCGGCATGAACACCTCGCCGCGAACCTCGATGCGCGCGGGCAGCGCCTCTCCGTCGTCCGACCTCATCACGAGCGGGATCGCCTTGATCGTGCGCAGGTTCGGTGTCACGTCCTCCCCGCGCTCGCCGTCGCCCCGCGTCGCGCCGCGCACGAAGCGCCCGTCCTCGTACAGGAGCGAGACGGCGAGGCCGTCGATCTTCGGCTCCACGAGGTACGCCACCGGTTCGTCCGTGCCGAGCCGCTTCCGCACGTCCTCCGCGAACTTCAGCAGCGTCTCCTCGCTCGTCACCTTGTCGAGGGACCCGAGCGGGACGAGGTGCTCGACCTTCTGAAAGCGCTCCGACGGCGCGGCGCCCACACGCTGGGTGGGCGAGTCGGGGACGACGAGCTCGGGGTGCTCCTCCTCGATCGCGGAGAGCTCGTCGTACAGGCGGTCGTACTCCGCGTCGGACATGATCGGCTCGTCCTCGACGTGGTACGCGATGAGCGCGGCGTTGACGATCGCGCGCAGCTCCTCGACGCGCGCGGCCGCCGAGGTCGTCCTAGAGGACATCGAGCAGCTCCGACGGCTCCCGCACGAAGGCGTCCGGCTCCTCGGCGAGCAGCGTCTCGTCCGCGTGGATCCCGCCCCACCCGACCGCGACCGCGAAGGCGCCGGCTGCCTTGGCCGCACCGATGTCGAACGGCGAATCGCCGACGTACGCCGCCTGCTCCGGTCGCATGCCGAGGCGCTCGACGGCAAGGAGGATCGGGTCGGGATCCGGCTTGTGGCGCTCGGTGTCCTCGTGCGCGACGACCACCGAGAAGCACTCGCCGAGCTCGGGAAAGCGATCGATCGCGAGCGCGACGGTTCGGTGCCGCTTCGCCGTCACGATCCCGAGCTTGCGTCCCTCGGAGCGCAGGCGCGGCAGCAGCGCGAGGACGTCTCCGAAGGCCTCGAGCGTCTCGTGGAGCGGATCGTTGTGCGCTCGGTACGCCTCGACGAGATCGTCGACGCGATCGGCGTCGAGTGCCTGCATCTGCGCGACGAGGCCCTGGCCGCCGATCGTCGCCGCGAGCTCCTCGTGCGCGATCTCCCGGCCGAGGACGGTGCGGGTCGCGTGCTGCATCGAGGCGACGATGATCGAGCCGGAATCGATCAGCGTGCCGTCGAGGTCGAAGAGCACAGCGGGAAAGCGCATCGTTCGATCGTAGCCCGACGGGCGCGACCCGCTCTCAGTAGCGCACGTGCTCGAGGTACAGGCCCCAGGGCGGCGCCGTGAGCCCCGCCTCCGCCCGAGGTCGGGCCTCGAGCAGGTGCCGCGTGCGCGCCTCCGCATCCGCACCTGCCTCGAGCATCGTGCCGACGAGCGTCCGCACCATGTGCCGGAGGAAGCTGTCCGCCTCGACCGTGAACTCGAGCCGGTCGCCGTCCTGCCGCCACGCGGCGGCGAGCACGTTCCTCGAGAGCGAGTCGTGCTGCGTCTCGGAGGGCGTGAACGCCCGGAAGTCGTGCTCCCCTGCGAGAAGAGTAGCTGCGCCCGCCAGCGCGTCGACGTGTACCGGCCGCGGCCACCAGAGCAGCCGGCGAGCCTCGAGCGGCGCCGGCGTCTTCCTCGCGAGGATGCGGTACCGATACGCACGCGACCGCGCCGAGAAGCGAGCGTGAAACTCGGGTGCAGCCTCCTCCGCCGAGATCACGGCGACGTCATCGGGGAGCGCCGCGTTCAGGGCCTCCGCCGCGTGCTCGACCGGCGGGCCACCGGCGACGTCGACGCTCGCGACCTGGCCGAGGGCGTGCACCCCCGTGTCGGTCCGCCCGGCGACGGCAAGCCCGTCCCAGCCCGGGAACACCGCTGCCAGTGCGTCCCTGACGGCACCCTCGACAGTGCGCTGACCCGGTTGGCGCGCCCAACCACGGAAACCGGTCCCGTCGTACTCGAGCGTGAGCTTGAGCTGCACGACCTGACATCATGGGCCGTCCGATGGCGACGTCGCAGAAGTACGATCTCTACTCGAGCGACTTCCGCGCGACGACGCACGAGACGTACGCACGCATGCGAGAGCGCGATCCCGTGTTCCGCCAGCCGGGGCTCGACGGGGAGACGCCGATCTGGTTCGTCACCCGGTACGACGACGTCGTGGCGGTGCTCCAGGACGACGAGCGGTTCGTCCTCGATCCGGCGCTGGCGCTTACTCCCGACGAGCTCGCGGAGCTGGAGGCAGCGAGCCCGCTCCCGCGCGACGATCGTGTGAACACGAACCTCCTCGCGACGGACGGCGACGACCATCGCCGGCTGCGGCGGCTCGTCGCCAAGGCGTTCACGCCGCGGATCGTCGAGCAGCTGCGCCCGCGCGTGCACGAGATCGCCGACGAGCTGCTCGATCGCGTCGCGGACCGGGGTGCGATGGATCTCGTGGACGACTACGCGTTCCCGCTGCCGATCACGGTCATCGCGGAGCTCCTCGGCATTCCGGTCGAGGACCAGGACCGCTTCCGCACGTGGTCGAACACGTTCGTGCTGCCTCCGATCACGGAGGAGCTTCAGCAGCAGTTCCTCGCGCACACGGACGAGTTCGTCGCCTACCTCGACGAGCTCTTCGCGACCCGCCGGGCAGAACCGCGGGAGGACCTCGTGTCTGCGCTCGTGCAGGCGGAGGAAGCAGGCGACCACCTGAGCGAGAACGAGCTGTACAGCATGGTCGTCCTCCTCATCGTCGCGGGGCACGAGACGACCGTGAGCCTGATCACGAACGCCGTCCGCGCGCTGCTCTCGAGCCCGGCGACGCTCGAAGCGGTGCGTTCCGATCCGTCGCTGATGCCGGGGGCCGTCGAAGAGCTCCTGCGCTACGACAGCCCCGTCGAGCGGACGATCACACGCTGGGTCGCGACCGAAGTCGAGCTCGGCGGCCAATCGATCGAGCGCGGCGACCTCGTGATCGCCGTGATCGGGTCGGCCAACCGCGATCCCGAGCGATTCGCGCACGCGGACGCGCTCGACATCGGGCGCGACGACATGAAGCACGTGGGCTTCGGGCGCGGCAGCCACTTCTGCCTCGGCGCGCCGCTCGCGCGTGTCGAGGCCGACATCGCGCTGAGGACGCTCTTCGCACGCCTCCCGAACCTTCGGCTGGCCATCGAGGAGGACGACCTCTACTGGAGGCCGATTCCGCTCTTCCGCAGCCTCGCGTCACTGCCAGTGGCCTGGGACTGACGTCAGGGGACGAGCGACTCGTTCGCTCCGCTGACCGTCAGACCGGGCTCAGGACCGCCGCCGATGACGAACACGCGCCCGCCGAATGCGGCAGCGCCGAGGCCGTGCCTGGGCGTGGGAAGGTCGTCTAGCCGCTGCCAGCTCCGCGTCGCCGTCCGGTACGCGTAGACCTCTCGAATCGTCCCGCCCGGTTCCTCGCCGCCGACGGAGAACACGCGACCGGCTAGCGCGGTTGCAGCTGTACCGCCGCGTGGATCGGGCACGGGTGGAAGCCGCGTCCAGCGGCGCGCGCCGGGCCTCCACGACTCGAAGTGCGTAACGTTCGTGTCCAGCCCGAAGGTGCGGCCCGCCACGGCGTACACGGTGCCTGCGAGCGCGGTCACGCCGAGATGCTCACGAGGCGTGGGCCCAGGGACTATCGACCAGCGGCGCGTGCGGAGGTCGAACGCGAGCGCGTTCCTCGCGAGCCGGGCGCCGCTGACGCGCGTGACACCGCCGGCGACGACGACTCGACGGCCGACGACCGCAGCCCCTGCCGCGGCGCGAGGGAACGGAAGCCGCGGCAGCGCACGCCACGCGCCGTTCTCGAAGACATAGGCGCTGCGGAGCGGGCTCCCGGTGTGCCCGTAGCCGCCGAGGACGTACAGGCGCCCGCCGGAACCCACGGCCATCGCATGGTGCGCCGAGGCTGGAAGGTCCGGCAGCCGCCGCCAGCGATCGAGAGCGGGCGAATACGCGTCCGCGCGCGCGGAATGGCTGCCGTCGGCGTTGAACCCGCCGACGACGGCGATCTCGTCGCCGACGACCGCTGCCGCGACCTCGGTTCGCGGGACCGGCAGGCTCGCTCGCTGCTCCCAGGCGTTCGTCGCAGCGGAGCCGGGCGCCGCCAGTACGACCGCGACGAGCAGAAGGGGCGCGAACCGCGCGATGCAGAGACTGTACCCAGCTGCGTCAGGCCGGATCGACGACCAGGGTGAGCCCCTCGACGGAGCGGACGACGACCCGAGTGCCCGCGTCGCAACCGCCGGCGCACCGAGCGCGCCAGATTTCGCCGTTCACCTTCACCTGCCCGTCGGGCCAGAGCTCGGACACGGCGACGCCGGCCTTCCCAACGAGCGCGCCCACGCCGACACTCGGCTTGCGCCGCTTCGACCACCACATGAAGACGAAGGTCTCGATGACGTCGATCGCCCCGGCGACCACGACCGCGGCCAGCCCCCACGGCGAGGGGAGCACGAAGATCGCGAGCACGATCGCGATGAGGAAGAGCACGCTCGGAGCGTACTCAGCGCCCCTCGCGGTCGGGGCCGGGCATGCCCGGCCCGCGCGAGGCATGCCTCGCGCCTACGAGCGCGGGATTGTTCGCATCAGGCGCCGGCGGTTGCTTCGGCGGGTTGCTCGGTCGCGCGGGCGCGCGGCCCGAGCGGCGTCGCCACCGGCTCGTAGTCCACGAACTCGAGGTAGACCATCTCGGCGGCGTCGCCCTGACGCGCGCCGATCCGCACGATGCGCGTGTAGCCGCCGGGCCGCTCGGCGAAGCGAGGAGCGACGTCGGCGAAGAGCTGGTGGACGACGTGGTTCGAGCGAAGCGCGGCGAGCGCCTGCCGTCTGGCGTGGAGGTCGCCGCGCTTGCCCAGGGTGATCATCTTCTCGGCGAACGGCTTGACGGCCTTCGCCTTGGCCTCGGTCGTCTCGATGCGGCCATGCTCGATCAGGGCGCCCGCGAGATTCGAGTAGAGCGCCTTGCGATGGGCGGAGTCCCGCCCGAGCTTCTTGCCTGACCGCTGGTGCCTCACTTAAACGAGGGCCTCCTCGCCCTTGAGCGTCAGTCCGTGCGCCGAGAGCGCAGAGCGAACCTCTTCGATCGACTTGCGGCCGAAGTTCGGGATTGCGACGAGCTCGCTCTCCGACTTCGACGTGAGGTCGCCGATCGTCTCGATGCCGACGCGCTTCAGGCAGTTGTACGAGCGGACTCCGAGCTCGAGCTCCTCGATCGGGAAGTTCTCCATCCCGTGCGCGGCGGGAGCCTCGGCGGCCGCCTCCGGGCTGGCCTCGCCGAAGCCCTCGATGCGGTCGAGGTCGGTGAAGATCGCGAGCTGCCGGATGAGGATCTCCGCGCCCTGGCCGATCGCGTCCCGCGGATCGATCGAGCCGTCCGTCGTGACGTCGAGGACGAGCTTGTCGTAGTCCGTGCGCTGGCCGACGCGCGCTGCCTCGACCTCGTACGCGACCCGGCGGACCGGCGAGAAGATCGAGTCGATGGGGATGACGCCGATGGTCGTCTCCGGCCCGCGATTGAGCTCGGCGGGCACGTAGCCGCGGCCGCGGCCGATGGTGAGGCTCATCTCGAGCTTGCCCTTGTCGGAGACGTGTGCGATCTCGAGCTCCGGGTTCAGGATCTCGAGGTCGGCCGGCGCCTCGATGTCGGCTGCCGTGACGACGCCCGCGCCCTTCTTGGCGATGTACACCTCGATCTCGGGCGACGCGCCGTGCAGGAGCACGATGAGGTTCTTGAGGTTGAGGATGATGTCCGTGACGTCCTCGCGGACGCCGGGCAGCGTCGTGAACTCGTGGGCGACGCCCTCGATCTTCACCGCCGTCACGGCCGCGCCCTCGAGCGAGGACAGGAGCACGCGGCGGAGCGAGTTCCCGAACGTGTGGCCGAAGCCGCGGTCGAGCGGCTCGATCACGAAGACGCCGCGATGCTCGTCCGTCTCCTCGTGGACGATCCGCGGAGTCTGGAACTCCATCAGGCTTGTGCGTGTAGCCAAGGTGGTCCTTTCTCTTCCTTGGTAAGGGCGAGATATATCTCGCCCCTACGGCGTTTCTACTTCGAGTACAGCTCCACGATCAAAGATTCCTGGACGGGCGCGTCGATCTCGGCGCGCTCCGGCAGCTTCAGCACCGTCCCCGTGAGCCCGTCGTGGTCGGCCTGGAGCCACGGCGCGACGGAGGCCGTGAGGTCGGTCGCGTCGCGGACGAGCGGCTCGACGGCGCTGCCGGGCTTGAGGCTGATCACGTCGCCCGGGCGGACAGCGTAGCTCGGGATGTTCACGCGTCTGCCGTTCACGAGGAAGTGGTTGTGGCGGACGAGCTGGCGCGCCTGTGCGCGCGAGCCCGCGAACCCGAGCCGGTACACGACGTTGTCGAGACGCGTCTCGAGCATCCGGAGCAGGTTCTCGCCAGGAGAACCGTGTCCGCGGGTTGCCTTGTCGTACGTGTTGCGGAACTGCTTCTCGAGCAGGCCGTAGTACCGGCGCGCCTTCTGCTTCTCGCGCAGCTGGAGCAGGTACTCCGACTGCTTGATGCGCCCCCGGCCGTGCTCGCCCGGCGGATAGGCGCGCCGCTCGACCGCGCACTTCTCGGTCAGGCAGCGCTCACCCTTCAGGAAGAGCTTGAGCCCCTCGCGGCGGCAGAGCCGGCACTTCGGGCCGAGATCACGCGCCACTAGACACGCCTCCGCTTGCGGAGCCGAACGCCGTTGTGCGCCTGGGGCGTCACGTCCTTCACGCCGAGGATCTCGAGGCCGGCGGCCTGGAGCGAGCGAATCGCGGTCTCGCGGCCGGAGCCCGGGCCCTTCACGAAGACCTCGACCTTCTGGAGGCCGTGCTCCATGCCCTTGCGGGCGGCGCTGTCCGCGGTCACCTGCGCGGCGAATGGCGTCGACTTGCGCGAGCCCTTGAACCCGGCCGAGCCGGCGGACTCCCAGACGATCACGTTCCCCTCGCGGTCGGTCAGCGTGACGATCGTGTTGTTGAACGACGTCTTGATGTGCGCCTGGCCGATCGCGATGTTCTTCTTGACGCGCCGCCTCGTGCGGCCGCGGTTGCGAGGCGGAGCCACTACTTCGCCGCCGCCTTCTTGCCGCGACCGACCGTCTTCGCCGGACCCTTGCGGGTGCGCGCGTTCGTCTTCGTCCGCTGGCCGCGCGTGGGCAATCCGCGGCGGTGCCGGACGCCCCGGTAGCTGCCGATCTCGGTCAGGCGCTTGATCGCCTGCGCCCGCTCGCGCCGCAGGTCGCCCTCGACCTCGAGGTCCGAGTCGATGAAGTTGCGGAGCTTCGTGACTTCCTCGTCCGTCAGGTCACGCACCTTCTCGTCGGGGTCGAGCTCGAGCTGGCGGCAGATCTTCTCCGCGGTCGAGTTGCCGATCCCGTAGATGTAGGTCAGCCCGATGACGAGCCGCTTCTGCGTAGGGAGGTTGACTCCGGCGATTCTTGCCATGGACCTAGCCCTGCCTTTGCTTGTGACGGGGATTCGTGCAGATGACGATCGTGCGGCCGTGCCGCTTGATCACGCGGCAGCGCTCGCACATCGGTTTGACGGAGGGGCGGACTTTCATAGCTCGTTACTTGAGACGGAACGTGATGCGGCCGCGGGTGAGGTCATAAGGAGAGAGCTCGACCTTGACGCGGTCTCCCGGAAGGATGCGGATGTAGTTCTTGCGCATCTTCCCGGAGATCTTGGCGAGCACGTCGTGGCCTGAATCGAGCTGCACCCGGAACATCGTGCTCGGGAGCGCTTCGACCACCTCTCCTTCCACCTCGATCTTGTCTTCCTTGACGGCCAACGTCTCGCTCGTCCTACATCTCCCTTTCACGCAGGTCCTCGACCGAGAACCTCGCGCCTTCGCTCGGTTTCCTCTGCTACCAACCTCAGCTATGCGCAGCACAGCATGCAGCTGCGCCGCGGTCGCCTATCGTAGCACACTGTCTTTTCCGGCCTTCTCGCCGCTTCGACCCGGAACGCCGACCCGCGGCGTGAGGATCCGAGGCCCGTCGCCGGTGATCGCAACGGTGTGCTCGAAGTGCGCTGAGAGCGATCCGTCCGCGGTCGAGACCGTCCAGCCGTCCTGCGCCATCACGATCTCGGGGCTGCCCGCAGTGATCATCGGCTCGATCGCGATCGTCATGCCCTCCGAGAGCCGTGGACCGCGGCCCGGCTCGCCGAAGTTCGGGATGTGCGGGTCCTCGTGGTAGTCCCGCCCGACGCCGTGCCCGACGAGATTGCGGACGACGGCGAACCCCGCTCCCTCCACGACGTCCTGCACGGCGCGCGAGATGTCGCCGACGCGGTTCCCGACGCGGGCCTGCGCGATCCCCGCAGCAAGCGCGTCCTGCGCGGCATCGAGGAGACGCTGTGCCTCCTCCTCGATCTCGCCGACGCCGAAGGTGTACGCGCTGTCGGCGATGTACCCGTCCAGGGTCACGCCGACGTCGAGCGTCACCAGATCGCCTTCGACGACCTCGTACGGCCCGGGAATCCCGTGCACCACCACCTCGTTCGGCGAGATGCAGATGGCCCTCGGGTAGCCGTTGTAGCCCTCCGAGGTCGGGATCCCGCCGCGCTCGCGGATGAAGGCACCCGCGGCGTCGTCGAGCTCGGCGGTCGTCACCCCGGGCGCGAGGAGCGCTCCCACGTGGGCGATCGTCTCGGCGACGACCGCTCCGGCGGCCGCCATCTTGTCGATCTCGCGTGCGCTCTTGCGGATGATCACGCCGAGCCGGCCCCGACTCGCGACAACGCATCCTCGATCTGGGAGCCCACGTCGTCCACGGTACCCTCGCCGTCGACGGTGACGAGCGTACCGTCCTCCCGGTAGCGCTCGACCAGCGGCTCGGTCAGCTCGTGGTACAGGCGCAGCCGGTTGCGAATCGCCTCGGGGGAGTCGTCGGCGCGGCCCTCGGAGACGGACCTCGCGTGCAGCCGCTCGGTCGCGACGTCGTCGCTCGCCGAGAGAACGATGACGGCATCGAGGGGCTTCCCGATCTCCGCGAGCATCGCGTCGAGCGCCTCGGCCTGCGGGACCGTGCGCGGGAAGCCGTCCAAGACGTAGCCGTCCGCACCCTCTAACCGCTCCCGGATGAGGTCGATCATCAGCTCGTCCGGCACGAGGTCGCCCCGCTCGAGGATCGGCGCGACGCGGCGGCCGAGGTCCGAGCCGTCGGCGACAGCGGTGCGCAGGATGTCGCCCGTCGCGACGTGCGTGAGGCCGCGCGACCTCGCCAGGCGCTTCGCCTGCGTTCCCTTGCCCGATCCCTGCGGGCCGAGAATCAGCATCCTCACGGATCACTCCGCCGGGAGGACGAATGCCTCCGTCGTAGGGGCGACATATATGTCGCCCCTACTTGAGGAAGCCCTCGTAGGAGCGCATCATCATCTGCGACTCCATCTGGCGCATGGTGTCGAGCGCGACGCCGACCGCGATCAGCACCGACGTGCCGCCGAGCGCGCCGGCGCTCGCCTGGGAGAACCCGCCGTACGCGATGAACAGGCTCGGCAGGACCGCCACGAGCGCGAGGAAGAGCGCTCCCGGCAACGTCAGGCGCGAGAGCACGCGGTCGAGGTACTGCGCCGTGGGCGGCCCGGGCCTGATGCCCGGGATGTAGCCGCCGTAGCGACGCAGGTTGTCCGCCTGATCGACCGGGTTGAACTGAACCGCGGTGTAGAAGTAGGTGAAGACCACAATCATCAGGCCCTCGAAGAGCAGGTAGATCCAGTCACCAGGCTGGAAGTACTCGTTCACGAAGTCCTGTGTGGCCGGGAAGTACTGCGCGACCGTCGGCGGGAACGCGAGGATCGCCGCGGCGAAGATGATCGGGATGACGCCGGCCATGTTGACCCTCAGCGGAAGGTAGGTCGAGCCGCCCGCGGTCATGCGCCGGCCCACCATCCGCTTCGCGTACTGGATCGGGATCCTGCGCTGGCCCTCCTGGACGAAGACCACCGCGGCGCAGATTCCGACCGCGATCAACGGGTAGAAGAGCTTCTCCATGGGGCCGCCGTTCCACCAGGCGGCGATGCCGATCGGAGCGCCGACGAGGATCGACGCGAAGATGAGGATCGAGATCCCGTTGCCGACGCCGCGCTTCGTGATGAGCTCGCCCATCCACATGAGAAGCGTCGTCCCCGCAGTGAGCGTCACGACGATGAGCACGGTCTCACCCGCGCCTGTGTTCAGGATCCCCTGGTCGCGGAAGAGGAACGCATACCCGGTCGCCTGAGCAGCGGCGAGCACGACGGTGAGGTACCGCGTGTACTGCGTGATCTTGGCGTAGCCCGCCTCGCCCTCCTTCTGGAGCTCGCCCAGCCGCGGGATCACGACGGTCAGGAGCTGGAGGATGATCGACGCCGTGACGTACGGCATGATCCCGAGCGCGAACAGGGAGAACTGAGAGAGCGCCCCGCCCGAAAAAAGGTTGAGCAGGCCGAGGACGGTTCCGCCCTGGCCGGAGAAGTAGTTCTCGATCGCGTTCGAGTCCACGCCCGGGGCGGGAATCCACGACCCCAGCCGGTACGCGGCGAGGATCATCGCCGTGAAGAGGACGCGGCGGCGGAGCTCCGGGACTCTCCAGGCGTTGGCGAGCCAGCTGAACATCGCCTACTCCTCCGTCTCCTGCTCGGCCGACGCGTCGGTCTCTCCGGCCTCCTCGGCCCCAGCTTCGTCGGCGCCAGCCTCATCGGCCCCAGCCTCGTCGGCAACGCCCTCGTCGTCGATCTCCGGAGCGGGCTTCGCGGCCTTGTGCTTCTTCTTCTTCTTCTCGACCGGCTCGCCACGGAGCCACGTGACGGTCCCGCCCGCAGCTTCGATCTTCTCGACGGCGGACTTCGAGAACCCGTGTGCGGACACGGCGAGCTTCGTCTCGAGGGCGCCCTGACCGAGCACCTTCACGTCGACCGAGACCTTGCGGATGAGGCCGGCGGCCTTCAGCGCCTCGGGCGTCACCTCGGCGCCCGCATCGAAGCGTGCCTCGAGCTCGCCGACGTTGACGGGCTGGCTGTACGTGCGGAACGGCCCGATCGGCATCGCGTCCGCGGACGTATTGCCGCGGAGCTTGCCCATGCGCATGTCGATCGGCATCTGGCCGCCCTCGAAGCCGGCCGGCATCTTGTGCGAGCCGGCGCGCGACTTCTGACCCTTGATCCCCCGACCCGAGTAGCGGCCCTTGCCGGACCCGAGCCCGCGCCCGACGCGCTTGCGGTCCTGCCGCGCCTGGGCCGGCTTGAGATTGGAGAGATTGAGGTCGCCAGCGGAATGGTCGTTAGCCACCGATGCCGTCCTTCTCGACGCGAACTAGGTGGTTCACGTGGCGGAGCATTCCGCGCAGCTCAGGGCTGTCCTGGTGCTCGGCCGTGCGCCCGATCTTGCCGAGCCCGAGCGCGCGGAGCGTGCCCTCGTGCTTGTACGTCTGGCCGACGGTGCTCTTCACCTGCGTGATCTTGAGGGCGCTCACTCCGCGACCTCCTCGGCCTCGGGCTGAGCCTCGGGCTCGGGCTGAGCCTCGGGCTCGGCTTCGGCGGCCGCCTCGGCCGGGGCTTCCGGCTGACTTTCGCCGGCCTCGGCCGGAGGCTTGAACGGCAGGACCTCGGTGATCGTCTTGCCGCGGAGCAGCGCGACGTCCTCGGGACGAACCAGGCTCTGGAGCCCGGCCACCGTCGCACGGGTCATGTTGATCGGCGTCGTGGTGCCAAGGCTCTTCGCGAGCACGTCACGGATGCCCGCCAGCTCGAGCACGGCGCGCACGCCACCCCCGGCGATGACACCGGTTCCCTCACTCGCCGGGCGCAGGACGACGCGAGCGGCGCCGAACCTGCCGACGAGCTCGTGCGTGATCGTCTGGCCGTGCTTCGGCACGGTGAAGAGGTTCTTCTTCGCGTCCTCGACCGCCTTCGAGATGGCGAGCGGGACCTCGCGCGCCTTCCCGTAGCCGAGGCCGACGCGGTCGATCTCGTCGCCGATGACGACGAGCGCGGTGAAGGAGAACCTCCGGCCGCCCTTGACGACCTTCGCGACACGGTTGATCTCGATCACGCGCTCCTTGAGCTCGCGCGAGTCAGCTACTTCCCTGGTGCTCAAAACTCGAGTCCTCCCTCGCGCGCGCCCTCCGCGAGCGCCTTCACGCGTCCGTGGAACAGGTAGCCGCCGCGATCGAACACGCAGCGGTCGATCCCGGCCTTCTTCGCCTCGGCGGCGAGCGCCTTGCCGACCTCGCTCGCCTGCTCGATCTTCGAGCCGCCTGCCTTTGCCCGGGCGGCGAGCGCCGTCCAGCTCGCAGAGGCAAGCGTGCGTCCGCTGTCGTCGTCGACGAGCTGGGCGAAGATCCCGCGGTTCGAACGGAACACGACGAGCCGCGGCCGCTCGGCGGTGCCGGAGACCTTCGACCGGACGCGCCGGTGGCGGCGCAAGCGCGCCTCTCTCTTCGTCATGACGCTCATGCCCGCTCCGGCGCCGGCAAAGCCGGCACCTCCGCTCTTGGGTCGCCTCCGTCAAGCCTACGGCTCATGCGCGCTTCCCGACCTTCCTGCGAACCTGCTCGTTCACGTAGCGGATGCCCTTGCCCTTGTACGGCTCCGGTGGCCGCACCTTGCGAATCTCGGCGGCCGTCTGGCCGACCATCTGCTTGTCGATGCCCTTGACCGTGATCTGCGTCGGCGTCGGGACGTCGAACGAGATCCCGGCGCGCGGCTTGACCACGACGGGATGCGAGAAGCCGACGGCGAGCTCGAGATCCGTGCCCTTGAGCAGCGCGCGGTAGCCGACGCCCTGGATCTCGAGGTGCTTCTCGAAGCCCTTCGTCACACCCTCGACCATGTTCGCGATCAGCGAGCGGGTCAGCCCGTGCAGCGCGCGATCTTCCCCGCGCTCGGTCGGGCGCGTCACGACGATCTCCTCCTCGGACTTCTCGACCGTCATGCGCGCGGGCACGACCTGGCTGAGCTCGCCCAGCGGCCCGTTGACCTGAACGCGCCCAGGGGAGATCGCGACCATCACGCCGGCCGGCAACTGAATGGGCTGTCGTCCGATTCGCGACATGGGCTACCAGACGAAGGCGATGACCTCGCCGCCCACGCCGCGCTCGGCGGCCTGGCGGCCGGTGATGATCCCGCCCGAGGTCGACATGATCGAGGTGCCGAGCCCTCCGAGCACCCGCGGCAGCCTGTCCTTGCGCGCGTACACGCGACGGCCCGGCTTGGAGACGCGCTTGAGGTCGGTGATGACACGCCGGCGATCCTTCGCGAACTTCAGCTCGACGACGAGCGTGGCGAACGGCTCGCCGGGCTCGACGCGATAGTCGCGGATGTAGCCCTCTTCTTTGAGGATGCGGGCGATCTCCTCCTTGATACGCGAGGTCGGCATCGAGGCGCTTTCGTGGAGCGCGCGGTTCGCGTTGCGAATCCTGGTGAGCATGTCGGCAATCGGATCGGTGAGCACGTCGTTCCTCCTACCAGCTCGACTTCGTCATGCCCGGGATCGCGCCCTGGTGCGCAAGCTCGCGCAGGCAGATCCGGCAGAGGCCGAACTTCCGGTAAACCGCGCGCGGGCGCCCGCAGCGGGTGCAGCGGCTGTAGGCGCGGACGCCGTACTTCGACTTCCGCTCCTGCTTCGCGCGTAGTGATTTCTTGGCCATGTGTTACGAGTCCCTTCTCTCGCCGGCGAACGGCAGGCCGAGAGCCGCGAGGAGCGCGCGCCCGTGATCGTCCGTCTTCGCCGAGGTCGTGATCGCGACATCGAGCCCCCGGATCGCGGGAACCTGGTCGTAGTCGATCTCCGGGAAGATGATCTGCTCCCGGATCCCGATCGAGTAGTTGCCCCTTCCGTCGAAGGCCTCGGGGTCGAGGCCGCGGAAGTCGCGGATGCGAGGCAGCGCGATGGACGCGAGCCGGTCGAGAAACTCGTACATGCGGGCGCCGCGCAGCGTGACCTTCGCGCCGACGGGCATGCCCTCGCGAAGCTTGAAGCTCGCGATCGACTTCTTCGCGCGTCGGACCTGCGCGCGCTGGCCGGCGATCAACGTGAGCTCGTCGATCGCGGCGTCGAGCGCCTTCGCGTCGGTCTTTGCGTCGCCGACGCCCATGTTGAGCGTGACCTTCGTCACGTGGGGCACCTGCATGACGGACGAGAGCTCGAGCTCCTGCTGGAGCCGGTCGCGAATCTCGTCCTCGTAGCGCTGCTTGAGGCGCGGCGTGTACGTCTCGGGAGCAGCGGTCGCGCTCACTGGTCGATCTCCTGGCCGCAACCCTCGCGCTTGCAGACGCGGACCCGGACGGTCTCGCCCTTGATCTCCTTCTCGTGGATCCCGACGCGCGTCGGGTTGCCGCAGGTCGGGCACACGACCATGACGTTCGCGACCGGGATCGGCGCGGGCTTGTCGATGATCCCGCCCGGGACGACCTGCGTGCCGCCCATGCGCGACGCGTCCTTGATCGGGCGCGGGCGCGTGTGCCGCTTCGCGACGTTGAGGTTCTCGACGATGACGCGGCGCTCCGACGGGCGCGCTTCGATGACGCGGCCCTGCTTGCCGCGGTCCTTCCCCGCCAGGATCTGAACGAGGTCGCCCTTCTTCACCTTCATCTTCACGGCCACTGTTAGAGAACCTCCGGCGCCAAGCTGACGATCTTCATGTAGTTCCTCTCGCGAAGCTCCCGCGCGACGGGCCCGAAGATGCGAGTCCCGCGCGGATTCGACGCTGCATCGATGAGGACGGCGGCGTTCTCGTCGAATCCGATGAGCGTCCCGTCGTCCCGAGTGAAGGGCTTCTTCGTCCGAACGACGACGGCCTTCACGACCTCGCCTTTCTTCACCGAGCCCTGCGGTGTTGCGGACTTCACGGTAGCAACGATGACGTCGCCGACCCGCGCATAGCGCCGGTGCGAGCCGCCGAGCACGCGGATGCAGAGAAGCTCGCGCGCTCCCGTGTTGTCCGCCACCTTGAGTCTCGATTCCTGCTGGATCACGCCTTCGCCCTTCCTACTTCGCCACGTCGACGACGCGCTGGAGGCGCCAGCGCTTCATGCGCGACAGCGGCCTCGTCTCGACGATGAGCACGATGTCACCGACCTTCGCCTCGTTCTGCTCGTCGTGCGCGTGGAACTTGGAGCTGCGCTTGATGACCTTCTTGTAGCGCGGGTGCACCTTCACCGTGTCCACGCGAACGACGATCGTCTTGTCCATCGCCGCCGAGACGACCTTGCCCTGCCGTTCCTGGCTCCGGCCGCGGACGTGCTCCGGCTTCTCGAGCCGCGTGATCGGCTTGCGCTCGGCCGGCTTCTCGCGCTCCGGCTTCGACCGCGTCCGGCGCTCCGACCTCGGGAGCCGCTTCTTCTTCCGCTTCTCGGGCGCGGCGGCAGCCTCTTCGGCTTCGGCGGCGGCACTCGGCTCGCCCTCCTCCGCCACGGGCTCTGCCTCTGCGTCGGCCGTCGACTCGGCGTCGGCCTCCGCGGCGACCTCGACCTCGGGCTCGTCGGCGGGAGTCTCGTCCGCGGGGAGCCTCCTCGGCGGGAGGTCTCCTCGGCGGGAGCCTCCTCGGCGGCAGGTTCCTCGGCGGGAGCCTCCTCGGCGGCAGGCTCCTCGGCGGGAGCCTCCTCGGCGACCGGCTCCTCGGCGACGGCCTCCTCGGCGGCAGCGTCGTCCTGCACTTCCGCGTCGGCGGAAGCGTCGGCCGGCTCGTCCACCGGAGTCTCCTCGGTCTCTTCGACCTGCTCGTTCTGCTCAGTCTCGTCAGCCATCTAGCTCTTTCCTCGTGCACGTTGGTGCTTCACGGTCAGGATCCGGGCGATCTCCCGCTTCGCGTGCCGCAGCCGCGCGCTGTTCTCGAGCACGCCGGTCGCGGTCTGGAAGCGGAGGTTGAAGAGCTCCTGACGGGTCTCGGCCATCTTCTGGTCGAGCTGGTCGTCGGACAGCTCGCGCAACTCTCTAGCTCTCAAAGAGATCAGCCTCTCTCTTCACGAACTTCGTCTTGATCGGCAGCTTCTGGCCTGCAAGGCGGAGCGCCTCCTTCGCAAGCGGCTCGGGAACGCCCGCGAGCTCGAACATCACGCGGCCCGGCTTCACGACCGCCACCCAGCCCTCGGGGGAGCCCTTGCCGGAGCCCATGCGGGTCTCGGCCGGCTTCTTCGTGTAGGGCTTGTCCGGGAAGAGGTTGATCCAGACTTTCCCGGTACGGCGGATCTTGCGGGTCGCGGCGATACGTGCAGCCTCGATCTGGCGGTTGGTGATCCAACCGGCCTCGAGCGCCTTCAGCCCGTAGTCGCCGAACGTGACGTCCGTCTGCCCCTTGGAGACGCCCCTGCGGTGGCCGCGGTGGTAGCGCCGGTACTTCGTCTTGCGCGGCATCAACATCAGGCGCTGTCTCCGTTCTCGGCCGGCTCGGGAGCGGATTCGGTCTCGGGTGCGGGCTCGGTCACCTCAGGCGCCGCCTCGGCAGCGGGCTCGCGGTGCCTGCGTTTCCGGCTCGACAGCCGGCGATTCGGCGGGAGTCTCTTCCACGGGAGCGTCCGTCACGTTCTGCTCCGGAGCGGCCTGCTCGGCCGGGCTCCGGCGCGGCCCGCGGCCGCCGGGCCGCTGACCCCGCCGCTTGCGCGGAACGATGCCGAGACCCTCGCGATCGGCGCTGCGTCCACCGCGCTCGCGCGAGGCGCCGAGACCCTCCGCAGACGCGCCGCGGCGGCGCCGGGCCTGATCCTGGTCGCCGAGACGGGCATCGCGCCCGCCGGCTCCCTCGTAGCCCTCCGGCATGATCTCGCCCTTGTTGACCCACACCTTCACGCCGATGGCGCCGAAGGTCGTGCGCGCCTCGGCGAAGCCGTAGTCGATGTCCGCGCGGATCGTGTGCAGCGGCACGCGGCCCTCCGAGTACATCTCGCGCCGGCTCATCTCGCCGCCGCCGAGCCGTCCGGCCGCGGTGATCTTGATCCCCTGTGCGCCCGAGCGCATCGCGGAGGCGAGCGAGCGCTTCATCGCGCGGCGGAAGCTCACCCGGTTCTGGAGCTGCTCGGCGATCGACTGCGCCACGAGCTTCGCGTCGAGCTCCGGGCGCTTGATCTCGTTGATGTTGATGTGGACGTTCTTCTTCGTGATCGCATGCAGCTCGCGGCGGAGCGCATCGACCTCGACCCCGGACTTCCCGATGACGATCCCGGGCCGGGCGGTGTAGATGTCGACCGTGATCCGCTGCTTGTCCTTGCGGATCAGGATGTCCGAGAGGCCTGCATGCGAGAGCTTGCGGAGGATGTGCTCGCGAATCTTCACGTCCTCGAGGATGTAGTCGGCGAACTCCGGCTTCCCGGTCCACCAGTTCGACTTCCAGTCGTGGATGACGCCGACGCGGAACCCGCCGGGATGCACCTTCTGGCCCATTAGCTGACGGCCTCCTTCTTCTCGGCCGGCTTCTTCGCCGGCGATCGGCGCCCAGTCTTGGGCTCCGCCTTGGGCTTCGCCTTCGGCTTCGACTCGGTCTCGACCTCGGCAGCAGCCTCGGTCCCGGCATCGGCCGCCGGAGCCGGAGCTTCCGTCGCAGCGGCCCGCTGCCGGCGCTTCGGCCGGGCTGCGGGAGCCTCCTGCTCGGCGAGCACGAGCGTGACGTGACAGGTGCGCTTGTGAATCCGGTTCGCGCGACCGCGCGCGCGGGCGCGCCAGCGCTTCAGCGTCGGGCCCTCGTCCGCGTACGCCGACTGCACGACGAGCTCGTCGCCGTCGAGACCGTGGTTCGCCTCGGCGTTGGCGACCGCCGAGCGGAGCACCTTCTCGATCTCGGTCGCGGCGGCGCGCTGCGTGAACGCGAGGATCGTCCTTGCCTCGGGCACGCTGCGCCCGCGGATGTGGTCGAGGACCAGCCGCGCCTTGCGCGGCGACATGCGAACCCACTTCGCCTGTGCGCGCACCGTCATGCGGTCGTCTGTGGTCGCCGTCGCCATCACTTCCTCTTGATCTGGGTGGTCTTGTCGCCCGAGTGGCCACGGAAGGTCCGCGTCGGGGCGAACTCGCCGAGCTTGTGGCCGACCATCTGCTCCGTGACGAAGACGGGGACGTGCTTGCGGCCGTCGTGGACCGCGATCGTGTGCCCGACCATGTCGGGGAAGATCGTGGACGTGCGCGACCAGGTGCGGATCATCCGCTTGTCGCCCGCGGCGTTCATGGCTTCGATCCGGCTCAGCAGCCGGTCCTCGACGAAAGGCCCCTTCTTCGACGATCTGCTCACGACTTAGCGCTTCCTTTCCTTGCCGCGACGCCTGCCGCGGACGATGAGCTGGTCGGATTCCTTGTGCTTGCGGCGCGTGCGCTTTCCGAGCGTCGGGACGCCCCACGGAGTGACCGGGTGACGGCCTCCCTTCGACTTGCCCTCGCCGCCACCGTGCGGATGGTCGACCGGGTTCATCGCCGAGCCGCGAACGGTGGGGCGCTTGCCGAGCCAGCGGCTGCGTCCGGCCTTGCCGCTCGCGACGTTGCCGTGGTCCGTGTTGCCGACCTGGCCCACCGTCGCGCGGCAGGTGAGGAGGACGCGGCGGAGCTCACCCGAGGGCAGCCGCAGGACGCCGTGGTCGCCGTCCTTCGCGACGAGCTGCACGGACGAGCCGGCGGAGCGAGCCATCCTGCCGCCCTGCCCCGGCTTGAGCTCGACGTTGTGCACCAGCGTTCCCGTCGGGATGTTCGCGAGCGGGAGCGCGTTCCCCGGCTTGATGTCCGCGTTGGGCCCGGACTCGACGCTGGCGCCGACACGCACCCGCGAGGGGGCGAGGATGTACGCCTTCGCGCCGTCGGCGTAGTGCAAGAGCGCGATCCGCGCCGACCGGTTCGGGTCGTACTCGATCGAGGCCACCTTCGCGGGCACCCCGTCCTTCGTCCGCTTGAAGTCGACCTTCCGGTACTGCCGCTTGTGCCCACCGCCCTGGTGGCGGGTCGTGATGCGGCCGCGGTTGTTCCGGCCGCCCTTCTTGCCGAGCGGCTCGACGAGCGACTTCTCCGGCTCGGACCTCGTGACCTCCTCGAAGCCTGACGTCGCCATGAAGCGGCGGCCCGGGCTCGTGGGCTTGTACTTGCGGAGGGCCATCAGACGGATGCCCCCTCGAAGATCTCGATCTCGTGGCCTTCCTTCAGCTGCACGATCGCCTTCTTCCAGCCCGGCCGGCGCCCGCGCGTCGTTCCGCGGCGCTTCGGCTTCGGTTGCACCTTGACGACGTTCACGTTCGCGACCTCGACCTCGAACAACTGCTCGACGGCCTGGCGGATCTGCGTCTTGTGGGCGTTCTCGTGCACGCGGAAGGTGTACTTCCGGTCCGAGATGAGCGAGTAGCTCTTCTCCGACACGACGGGTGCGATGAGAACCTCGTTCGGGTGCAGGCTCACTCCGTAGCCTCCTCACCGTTCTCGGCGCCCGCGCGGGCGAGGACGAGCGGCAACGCGGCCTCGCTGACGAGCAGCGAGCGCGCCCAGACGACGGAGGCGACCTCGAGCTCCGCCGGCACGGTCACGACGACCCGCTCGAGGTTGCGGAAAGACTTGATCAGCATCTCCTCGTCCTCGGTGGCGACGACGAGCGTCGGCAGCTGTCCGTCCCAGTCGCCCAGGAGCGAGACCGCCTGCTTCGTCGAGGGCTCGGAGAACGAGTCGCCGCTCACGAGCGCAAGCGAGCCGTTGCCGGCATGCGAGCTCAAGGCGCCGCGGAGCGCGGCACGCCGCGCCTTCCGGTTCACCTTCACCTCGAAGCTGCGCATCGTGGGCGCGAAGGCGACGCCGCCGCCGGTCCAGTGCGGCGCGCGCGACGTCCCTGCGCGGGCGCGGCCCGTGCCCTTCTGGCGCCACGGCTTGGCGCGACCACCGGCGACGAGGCCACGCGTCTTCGCGCCGCGAGTCCCGGCGCGCGCGGCGTTCATCTCCGCGCGCACGGTCTCGTGCACGAGATGGGGCGTCACGTCGGCTGCGAAGACCGAGGCCTCGAGCGAGACCTCCTTCGCCTTCCCACCGAGCACGGGTGCCTTCGGCGCAGCCACTAGTGGGCGCTCCTGATCTCCACGATCCCGCTCTTCGGCCCGGGAACGGAGCCCCGGATGAGCAGGAGGTTGCGCTCCGTGTCCACCTCGTGGACGACGAGGCCTGGCTGCGTGACGCGCGCATTGCCCATACGACCGGCCATGCGCATTCCCTTGAAGACCCGCGAGGGGTACGCCGACGCCCCGATCGAGCCGGGGGCGCGGACGTTGTGCGAGCCGTGCGTGACCGGGCCGCGGGTGAACCCGTGCCGCTTGATCGTGCCCTGGAACCCCTTGCCCACGGACAGTCCCGAGACCTTCACGGGCTCGCCGGGCTCGAACGACTCCACCGTGACCGTCTCGCCGACCGCGAGGCCGCTCGGACCGCGCATCTCGACGAGGTGGCGGTGCGGCGCGACGCCGGCCTTCGCGAGATGGCCGATCTCGCCCTTCGCGAGCTTGCGCTCTGCGACGGGGTCGAACGCGAGCTGGACCGCGTCGTAGCCGTCCGTGTCCACGGTCTTCACCTGCACGACCGGGCACGGGCCCGCCTCGATCACGGTGACGGCGGCCATGGCGCCGGTCTCCGGGTCGAAGACCTGCGTCATGCCGAGCTTGCGTCCCAGGATTCCCTTCACCGAACGGCTCCCGTGGGGGCGAGGCTTGCCTCGCCCGCTGTGATGTCGCGAAGCGGCATCACAGCTTTATCTCGATGTCGACGCCGGCGGGAAGGTCGAGCCGCATGAGCGAGTCGACCGTCTTCGGCGTCGGGCTGTGGATGTCGATGAGCCGCTTGTGCGTGCGGACCTCGAAGTGCTCTCGCGAGTCCTTGTCCTTGAACGGGCTTCGGATCACGCAGTAGACGTTCTTCTCGGTGGGCAGGGGCACGGGCCCGGTGATCGTCGCGCCGGTGCGCTGGGCCGTCTCGACGATCTGGGACGCCGAGCGGTCCACCTGCTGGTGGTCGTAGCCCTTGAGCCGGATGCGGATCTTTTGCTGTGCCATGTGTCTCCGTGTAGGAGCCGGGAAGTCCCGGCTCCTACGTGATGATCTCCGTGACGACGCCGGCGCCGACGGTGCGGCCGCCCTCGCGAATCGCGAAACGGAGCCCCTGATCCATGGCGATCGGCTGGATGAGCTCGATCTCCATGTTCGTGTTGTCTCCCGGCATGACCATCTCCTGCCCCTCGGGCAGCTTGATCGAGCCGGTGACATCGGTCGTCCGGAAGTAGAACTGCGGCCGGTAGCCGTTGAAGAACGGCGTGTGGCGCCCGCCCTCGTCCTTCGAGAGGACGTACACCTCGGCCTTGTAGTGCGTGTGCGGCGTGATGCTGCCGGGCTTCGCCAGCACCTGGCCGCGCTCGACGTCCTCGCGCTTGATGCCGCGGAGCAACGCGCCTGCGTTGTCGCCGGCCTGCGCGTAGTCGAGAGTCTTCTGGAACATCTCGAGGCCCGTGATGACGGTCTTCTCGACATCGGGATGGATCCCGACGATCTCGATCTCCTCGCCGACTGTCATCTTGCCCTGCTCGATGCGGCCGGTCACGACGGTGCCGCGGCCGGTGATCGTGAACACGTCCTCGATCGGCATGAGGAACGGCCTGTCCACGTCGCGCACCGGCTCGGGGATGTACGAGTCGACGGCCGCCATGAGCTCGAGGATCTTCGGCGTCCACTCGGGATCGCCCTCGAGCGCCTTGAGCGCCGAGACCTGGATGACCGGAATGTCGTCCCCCGGGAACTCGTACTTGGAGAGGAGCTCGCGTACCTCCATCTCCACGAGCTCGAGCAGCTCGGGATCGTCGACCATGTCCGCCTTGTTGAGCGCGACGACGATCGACGGCACCTCGACCTGGCGCGCGAGGAGGATGTGCTCGCGTGTCTGCGGCATCGGACCGTCGGCCGCCGAGACGACGAGGATCGCGCCGTCCATCTGGGCGGCGCCCGTGATCATGTTCTTGATGTAGTCGGCGTGGCCCGGGCAGTCGACGTGCGCGTAATGCCGGTTCTCGGTCTCGTACTCGACGTGAGCCGTGTTGATCGTGATGCCGCGCGCCTTCTCCTCGGGCGCCTTGTCGATCGCGTCGAACGACGTCGCCTCGGTCGCGGTGCCGGACTCCGCGAGGACCTTCGTGATCGCAGCGGTGAGCGTCGTCTTGCCGTGGTCGATGTGACCGATCGTGCCGACGTTGACGTGCGGCTTGCTGCGCTCGAACTTCTGCTTTGCCATTGCCGTTAGTCCTTTCCTCCGTCGCCCGAGACGATCGTGCTTGCGATCGACGCCGGGACCTCCTCGTAACGATCGAACTGCATGGTGAACGTGGCGCGGCCCTGCGACATGGAGCGCAGGTCGGTCGCGTAGCCGAACATCTCCGCGAGCGGGACGCTCGCGCGGACCGACTGCGACCCACCCACCGGCTCGAGCTGCTCGACCCGACCTCGCCGGCCGTTCAGATTACCAATGACGTCGCCCACGTACTCCTCGGGCGTGACGACCTCAACGGCCATCATCGGCTCGAGCAGACGCGGCTTCGCGCGCTTCATCGCCTCCTTGAAGGCGATCGAGCCCGCGATCTTGAACGCGCGCTCGCTCGAGTCGACCTCGTGGTACGAGCCGTCCACCAGCTCGACCTTGACGTCGACGACGGGGAAGCCGGCCAGGATCCCCGAGCTCATGGCCTCCCGGATGCCCTCGTCCACGGGCTTGATGTACTCCCGCGGGATCTTGCCCCCGACGATCTTGTCCTCGAACTCGTAGCCCTCGCCCGGCTCCTGCGGGATGAGGTTGATGACGACGTCGCCGTACTGGCCCGAGCCGCCTGTCTGCCGGACGAAGCGCCCCTGGATCTTCTGGACCGGCTGCCCGATCGTCTCGCGGTACGAGACCTGCGGCCGCCCGACGTTGCCCTCGACGCGAAACTCGCGGAACAGGCGGTCGACGATGATCTCGAGGTGCAGCTCGCCCATGCCGGCGATGATCGTCTGGCCGGTCTCTTCGTCGGACGACACGCGGAAGGTCGGATCCTCTTCGGCGAGCCGCTGGAGCGCGGTGGCGAGCTTGTCCTGGTCGCCCTTCGTCTTCGGCTCGATCGCGACGGAGATGACCGGATCCGGGAACGTCATCGACTCGAGCACGATCGGCGCCGAGTCGACGGCGAGGGTGTCCCCGGTGGTCGTGAACTTCAGCCCGACCGCCGCGGCGATTTCGCCGGCTGCGATCTCCTCGCGCTCCTCGCGATGGTTGGCGTGCATCTGGAGGATGCGGCCGATCCGCTCCGTCTTCCCGGTCGTCGTGTTGAGGACACGATCGCCGGCCTTCACCTGGCCCGAGTACACGCGGAAGTACGTCAACTTTCCGACGTAGGGGTCGGTCATGACCTTGAACGCGAGCGCGGAGAACGGCGCCTCGACCGCGGGCGGCCGGGTCGCCTCGCCGGCGCTCTTCGGATCGACGCCCTGCACCGGGGGAATGTCGACCGGGCTCGGGAGATAGTCGATGATCGCGTCGAGGAGCGGCTGAACGCCCTTGTTCTTGAACGCCGAGCCCAGGAGCACGGGCGTCACGCTGCCGGCGAGCGTCCCCGCTCGCAGCGCGCGCCGGATCATCTCGGGGATCACCGCGCTCTCGTCCTCGAGGTACGTCTCCGTCAGCTCGTCGTCGAACTCGGCCACGGCGTCGATGAGCGCGTGGTGCAGCTCCTGGGCGCGCTCCTGGAGCTGGGCCGGGACCTCCTCGATCGCGAACTCCGTGCCGAGGGCGTTCGTGTACACGATCGCATTCATCTCCACGATGTCCACGATTCCGTAGAACGCGTCTTCCTCGCCGATCGGGAGCTGGATGGGCACCGCGGTCGCGCCGAGCCGGTCGCGCATCGACTGGACGGCCGCGTCGAAGTTCGCGCCTGTGCGATCCATCTTGTTGATGAACGCGATCCTCGGAACGCGGTAGCGGTCCGCCTGGCGCCACACCGTCTCGGACTGCGGTTGGACTCCGGCAACGGAATCGAAGACGGCAACGGCGCCGTCGAGCACGCGGAGGCTCCGCTCGACTTCCATAGTAAAGTCCACGTGCCCGGGCGTGTCGATAATGTTGATCCGATAGTCCCGCCAGAACGCGGTCGTCGCCGCCGAGGTGATGGTGATGCCGCGTTCCTGCTCCTGCGCCATCCAGTCCATCGTCGCGGCGCCCTCGTGCACCTCGCCCATCTTGTGGGTGCGACCGGTGTAGTAGAGGATCCGCTCGGTCGTCGTCGTCTTGCCGGCGTCGATGTGCGCCATGATCCCGATGTTCCGGACACGGTCGAGCGCGACGGTTGTGGCAACGGTGGTCATCGTCCGCCCCGCCTTACCAGCGGTAGTGCGCGAAGGCCTTGTTGGCCTGCGCCATCCGGTAGATGTCGTCCTTCTTCTTGAACGCGCCGCCCTGCTGGTTGAGCGCATCCTGGAGCTCGCCGGCGAGCTTCTGGGGCATGCCCTTCTCGCGTCGATCGCGCGCGGCCTGGACGAGCCAGCGCAGCGCGAGGGTCCGCGCACGGCGCTGCGGCACCTCGACGGGAACCTGGTAGTTCGCGCCACCGACGCGCCGTGAGCGCACCTCGAGCACCGGCGTCACGCTCTTGACCGCTCCCTCCAGCACCTCGAGCTCCGGCTTCCCGGTGCGCTCGGCCGCGATGGCGAGCGCGTCGTAGACGATGGACTCGGCGATCGACTTCTTGCCGCCGACCATCATGCGGTTCACGAGCTGGGAGACGAGCACCGAGCCGTGAACGGCATCGGCGTCGGGCTGGCGGACGGGGACTTCAGCGCGGCGAGGCATACGTCGTCCCTAGGGCTTCTTCGCGCCGTACTTGGAGCGGGCCTGGCGTCGCAGCTGTACGCCCGAAGAGTCGAGACCGCCGCGAATGACCTTGTAGCGGTAGCCCGGAAGATCCCTGACGCGGCCTCCTCGGACGAGGACGACCGAATGCTCCTGGAGATTGTGGCCCTCGCCGGGGATGTACGCGCCGACCTCCATGCCGTTCGTCAGCCGCACCCGAGCGACCTTGCGGAGCGCCGAGTTCGGCTTCTTGGGAGTCTGCGTCATCACGCGCGTGCAGACGCCGCGCTTCTGCGGGGCACCGCGGAGCGCCGGGGTCTTCGTCTTGGACTGCGGGGCCTTCCGGCCCTTGCGCACGAGCTGATTGGCGGTGGGCACGCTACTCCTAGGGGGTGGTCGCGGACTTCTCAGGAAAAGGCAGGCGGAGAGACAGCGCCTCCGCCGACCGAAGCCGCGAGATGGTAGCAAAGAACGCCCGGAACCGGACCATGGACGCGGCTCGAACGGGAGAGCTGGCGCTGCCCCGGTTCCCGATTACAGTGCGTCGGGAGGAGCGGGAGGAGGGGCGAAGCTGGACTCGACGGAGACTGCGGTTGCGGCTATCTCCGCCTGCGCGGCGGTGCTCGCGCTCGCCCTCGCGCTGCTGGCGGCGCGGACGATCCGCGACCGCTCCGACCGGCGGTTCGAGGGCGTCCTCGCGAAGCTGGACGAGCACCTCGGCGCAATCTCGGCAAGCCTCGAGCGGGTGGTCGAGCGAGCCGAGAGCGTCCGCGCGCGGGTCGTGGACGACCTCGAGCTCACCGTGGACTTCGACGAGCTGCTCCGGAGAATCGCTGCCGAGGCTGCAGCGCGAACGGGTGCGGACGCCGCAGCGGTGCACGTCCGGGGGCCCGGGGGCGAGCCGCGGAGCGCCGAGTTCGGGGCCGTCGCAGGCGAACCGTCGCTCGAAGCCCCGCTCGCTCGCGCTACGGGGCCGTTCAGGGCGGTGACGATCAACTGGTCGTACCGGCCCGGCGAGGCCGATACGCCGGACCCTGCGACGTCCGCGCTCGTCGTCCCGATCGTCGAGCACGGTCGCGAGACCGGGACGCTCGCCGCATACGCACCTGCATCGGGCGTGTTCGGGCCGGAGCACGTCGAGGCGCTCGAGTCGCTGGCCGCGGAGGCGGGGCAGGCACTCGCGGCCGCGCGCCGCTTCGCAGACGCACAACGTGAGCTCACGGACGCCGTCACGGGCCTCCGGTCGCCGTCGGGGTACAAGGTCGAATTGGAGCGGGCAGTGAGCCGCGCTCGCGATACGGGCAGGCCGCTCTCGCTCCTCATTCTCAGCCGCGACGAGCGCCAGGACTCGAGCGACGCCACGCGCAGCCCAGAGAGTGATGTCGCCCTGCGCGAACTTGCGTCGCTCCTCGTGAGCGCAACCCGTGCGACCGACGTGGTCTGCCGGCGCCGCACCGAGCAGTTCGGCATCGTGCTGCCCGACACCGCGGGCGACCCCGCGCGCCGGCTCTACGGCCGCCTCATCGAGGAGGCGGCCGGGACGTCGCTCCGGACGGCCCGCCAGCTGACGTTCGCCTCCGGGCTCGTCGAGTGGCGGCCGGACGAGTCGAGCGCGGCACTCGACGCCCGCGCGCTCGCAGCAGTCGGCCAGACCCACACGCAGCCGCTCCAGGTTGCCCCCCTGCCCATCGAGCCTCCGCAGACGCCCTTCATGTCGTACCGCGCCGCCTTCGACGAGCGCCTCGCACGCGAGGTCGACCACGCCCGGCACCTCGAGCGGCCGCTGGCCTTGCTGGTCGTCCGCGTGGACGGCATCCGGCGCATCGAGGAGGCGCACGGCACGACCGCTGCCGAGCGCGTGCTGGAGGAGGTCGAAGCGCGCCTGCGAGACGTCCTCGGAGCCGGTGATGTCTGCATCCAGATCGAAGCGGACGAGCTCGCGGCGCTGTTCGCCGCCTCCGGCAGCCCGCAGGCCGAGCGCGTCTTCGCCGCGCTCCAGGCCTCGCTCGAGAGCGATCCCGCGACGCATCTCGACCGTCTCGCGTTGTCCGCCGGCATCACCGAGCTCGCGTCGGGCGACGACGCGTCCGGAATCCTCGAGCGCGCCGAGCACGCCCTCGAGCGGGCGAGCCAGGCCGGGTTGGGCACGGTCGTGGTCGCGCTGGCCACGAACGACGTGCAGTGAGCGCATCCGGTAGCGAGAAGGAGCGCGTACCGTCCTTCGCAGACATGGCCGGTAGCTCGACGACGAAGTACAGTGCGCCGGACTGTAGGAGCGAGACATGTTTCGCCCCTACGAACGGCGTCGGAACGAGCCCCGGTCACTGCGGATCCGGGGCTCGCAGGAGGAAGGGTTCGGTTTGTCCACAACTGCGGTGATCGTCATCGCCGCTGCCACCCTGGTGGCGGTGCTCGTACTCGTCGCCCTGAGGCGGCGCAGCGCAGCGCCGCCCCCCGAGAGCACCGAGCTCGTCCGCGCCGTGGACGAGATGCGGACGAAGATGGACGAGATGGCGCACGATCTCTCCGAGGCGCTCGACCGCGCCGAGCGGGAGACGCGCCGGAACCGGCTCTTCGGCGAGCTCGGCGGGTCGATCGACCTCGAGGAGGTCATGGATCGCGTCCTCGACGCGGCCATGGACCTCACCGGGATCGACGCCGCAATGATGGTCGTCGAGAGCCAGGGAGGAGCGCCCGCGGTCGCCACGCGCGGGATGACCCCGCAGGAGGCAGCGAAGCCGCCCACGTCGGGCGTCGCCGGAGCGCTCTCCGGGACGATCACGGTCAGCTACCGCTACGGCCGCGACCAGGAGCTCCCCGACGAGGCGCTGATCCGCGGCGGCGTCTTCATCCCTCTCGTCGGCCGCGAGCTGCGCCCGATCGGGACCCTCTCGCTCTTCTGGCGACGCGGCGACCACGAGCCGGACTCCTCCCAGATCGAGCAGGCGGAGAGCCTTGCCGAAAGCTCGATGCCGGCGATCGAGAACGCACGCCGCTACGGAGAAGCGCGCAAGCTCGCCGAGACCGACGCGCTCACCGGCCTCTACAACCAGCGCTACTTCCACGAGACGCTCCGGCGCGAGGTGCAGCGCGCCCAGCGCTACGAGCGGAATCTCGCGCTGATCGTCTTCGACCTCGACGACTTCAAGACGATCAACGACCAGATCGGCCACCTCGCGGGCGACCGCGTGCTGTCGCAAGCCTCCGAGCGACTGCGCGAGGCCGTGCGTTCGGTGGACGTCGCATGCCGGATCGGCGGCGACGAGTTCGCGGTCATCCTCCCCGAGTCGAGCGCAGTCGACGCGGACCAGCTCTACCGCAGGGTGCACAACGCGATGCGCGGAACGTCTCTCGGCCCGGAAGGCCACCGGCTGCGGGTCTCGGCGGGAGTCGCGGAGCTCGAGCACGGCGACACGGCCGCGAGCCTCTTCGAACGCGCGGACGGCGCGCTCTACCGGGCGAAGGACCTCGGCAAGGACCGGGTCGACATCTTCCGCGGGGGCGGAAGCCGCTCATAGGGGCGAGAGATAGCTCGCCCTACGCCGGGCGTTCGACGACGAGCTTCGGCGTGCGCGTCGGCGCGAACGAGCCGGCTTCGGGCTCGAGCGTGACCGCCACCGTCGCGCCCGGCGGAACGGGGAGAGCGAGTGGCACGACCGCCTCGTCCCCGGAGAAGAGCGCCGCCGAGCTGGGCGTGATCGCGCCCGCCTTGCTCACCCACGCCTGATACGCCCATCCCGGCTCCACCTCGCCGAGGCCGTTCACGACCAGCGCAGCAGCCTCCGAGGGGCGGATCGCGAGGACGATCCGTCCGACCGAGCCACGGAGCGGTAGCCGCTCGACGTTCGGGGCCGTGAGCAGCGTGAGCGCCTCCTCGTATCCGGACGGCACGGACTCCGCGCCCGCGACGCCTTCGCCGTCACCGCTCAGACCGGCGACGAACGCCCAGCCGCCGAGCAGGATCGCGACGACACCGGCCGCAGCCGCGAAGATCGCGAGCGTCGATGCGGACAGCCTGCCTTCCGCCGGCAGGCGCACGGGCTCGGCCAGGTCCAGTCGCGCACGCCCGACACGGACGGCCGCGGGATCGTCGCCGAAGCCCGACGGTGCGACTGCGGAGCCGTTGCTCCCGGCGCCCACGAGCCCGCGGACAGGTTCCGGGTTGCCGTTCGAGGGACCCGCGAGCGGTGTGGGAAAGGAGGTGGCGCCTGCGGGATCCAACTCGGCGGATCACGATAACGAGGGCGTCAGTCGGCATCGCCGGCCGGGGCCCGCCGGGACGGAGGGGTCCGACCGATGCGGGCGCTATTACTAGTGCGCCGTGACCCGGAGACGAGGGGGACCGAGATGACGATCGCCGCCTACACCCTGTCGGTCGTCCTGGCGGCCGTCTGCATCGTCCTGTTCGCGATCGCGATCCGTAGGCTCTTCGGCCGTCACGAGCTCGTCGTGTCGACGATGCTCGAGCGCTATGACGACCGGCTCGCGGACTTTGCGCAGACGCTCAACGACGCGGTCACACCGCTTGCGGACAGGATCCTCGCGGCCATCGCCGAGCCGAAGAAGCCCGCCTCCCCTCCGCTCGAGCAGAGCAACGTCATGCGCCTGCTCGAGGTCGCACGCGAGCACACCTCCGCCGACGCCGCTGTCGCCATCGTCGCGGACTCGAGCAAGGAGCCGATCCTCGCGACGGTCGGCCTCTCCGAGGACGAAGCAGCTCAGGTCGGGCGGCTCGGCGTGCCCGACTACCGCGGCGCACGTGCGATCCAGGTTTCGTTCAACGGCGAGGCCAACGGGCCGCCCGGCTCGTCGCCGATCCGCTACGGCCTCGCGGTTCCGCTCCTGGAGTCGCCGAACGAGCCCGGAATGCTCGCCGTGCTCACGCGCTCGCCCGACCGCCGCTTCGGCGACCCCGACATCACCTCGCTCGAGAACGTCGTCGCCGATACCCGCCCGGCTCTCGAGGGAACGCTCGCCTTGCGCGAGGCCGATCCAGTGCCGGACACGGATCCGCTGACCGAGCTCTACGACCGGCAGGCGTTCCACGCGCTGCTCGACCGCGAGATCGGTCGCGCCCGGCGAGCGGACGAGCCGCTCGCGCTCATCATGCTCGACGTCGACCGGCTCACGACCCTGAACGCACAGATCGGCTACCTCGCCGCCGATGCCGTCCTGGCCGAGATCGCCGCCCGGCTCCGGATCGCGTGCGGGAAGCAGGACCTGCCGTGCAGGATCGGCGGCGGTCGCTTCGGCGTGCTCGTTCCGAAGGGCAACAATCGCGACGCGGAGCGCCTGTTCGAACGGCTCCAGACCGACCTTCGCGAGCGACCGCTGCACGACGCAGGTGCGCTCTCGGTCTCAGGGGGCGTCGCGGAGCTGATGACGTTCGACGACGCGGCCGCGCTCCTCGGCCGGGCCGATGCTGCGCTCGCCCTGGCGAAGGGCTCCGGCCGGGACACGGTCGTCACCGCCGGCCGCCGGTAGGCGACCTACGCGGTCTCGCTCGACGCGAGGAACGGGAGGAAGCTGGAGAGCGTCACGACGCCGATCTCCGGCAGCCGGTCCTTCTGGCAGACGAGCCGGCTCTCCACTCCCCGCTGCCTGCGGAGCGACCAGTCGGCGTATGCGGTCGCACGGCTCGCGAAGACGAGCTCGCGGGCGGCTGCAGGCCGGGCGAGCTGAAGCGGAAGCGTCTCGAGTGGAGTGGGATCGTCGAGCGCTCTGACGGTGAACGTTCCCTCGACGGTTCTCACCTGTCGGGAGCGTCCCGTCGGAAGCTCGAACAGTTCGCTCGGCGCCGAGGTCGCGAGCGCGTAGCCGCTGCCGCTCGGCAGCCAGCTCGGAGCCGGCGTCACGCTCAGCTCGCGCGCAAGGACGGAGGCGTGCGTCGAGAGGTAGCGCTGCACCGCGGAGGGGCTCGGCGAGGGGACACGGAAACGGCTCATGAGGTCGAGGCGGCGAAGCTCGTCCCCCAGGATCCCGCGCGCGACGGCGGCGCCCGCGCGTGCCTCCGCGAGCTCCGCCAGATAGGCAGAGCGATTCCCGCCGAAACGGGAGGCAACGACGCGTCGCTCGGCCGCAAGGATGTCGTCCGCGCTGACCTCGGTCTGCTCGGCGTCGATCCGACGCACGACGAGAGCCGTCAGCGAGAGCTCCCAGTCGCGGGTGAGACGTTGCAGCGTGCTGACGCTCTTGGATGTGAGCACGCTCGAGCCGAGCTTGCAGCGAACCCGGGCGGGAAGGTCGATCTGTCCGATGCGCACGTCCGTGTCGAACTTCGGCCCGATGATCCCCGGCGCGTCACACAACGCCGGGTTTCGCGACCAGAGCCAGACGCACGCAGCGTAGGTCTTGTCCGGATCCTTGCCTGCCTCGGTCCGCATCGTCCAGCCCCACGACCAGACGTGCGCGAGCCGCAGCTCGCGGGCGACCTGGCGCCCTGCGAGAGCCTGGAGCTTGCCGACCTCGTACCACTTCTCGGCGGGCTTCAGGCCCTCGCGACCTCCGGTGCCGGGAGTCGTGTGGAAGCCCAGCATGAGCCCGATGCGCGACGACGGAACACCGACCGCGAGCAGCGTCGCCGCCGAGCGCCGGAAGTCGGTCCGCAGCATCCGCGACCCCTCGATCGGCCCCGCGCGCGAGATGGCGTTCGCGTTCCAGTAGTTCTCGAGGACGATGTCCGAGACCTGGCCGACGGCGCGCCACCAGGCTGCAGCCTCGCCGCCGGTCGTGGGGGTGCTCGAGACGAGTAGCGCCGGGCGTGCGCCGCGCTCGGCCAGCCGCTGGAGGAAGCGGAGGACGTTCGAGCGGTACCGCTCGGTCGTCGCCGTCCACGGCGTCGGCACGGAGGCGCCCCACAGCTCGTTCAGGGCGATCATCGGCTGGCTGCATCCGCTGACCTCAACTGCGTACTCGAAGAGCCCGTCGGCGCGCTTCTCCATCGTGGACGGATCCATCGGATCCATCGGAGTCCCGACGCGCCGCTTCAGGTAGAGGTCGAAGTGGATCGTCGCCGCCCCTGCTGCGCGCATCTCCGTGCCGAGGCCGGGGCCGCCGGTGGCGAGCACGAGGCCCGGCCGTCCGAACCGCTCCCGCCAGAAGACGACGGTCCCGTCGACGTAGTCGATCCACACCGGCTGCTCCTCCGCGACTCCACACGAGATCGCCCTCGCGGACGCGCCGGCGGACGACGAGAGCGCCCACGGAAGCACCGCGAGGCAGCAGACGAGGACGAGCACGCGGCGCACGGCAACTCTAGGTAGCAGAAACACGTGAGGAAAAGCCCGGCAAGGAGCGAAGGGTCTGGCTCACACCAGACCCTTCGACACGCAGGTGATTTCTCCCCAGCAACGGGCTGCGCTGCGGAGCGACCTACTCTTCCTCGGGCGCCTGCTCGAGCTCGGCTGCGCCGGCCTCGAGCGCGGGCTCGTCGAGCGCCGAGCCGTCGAGGGCGCCCAGGCCGAGCGAATCGAGATCGAAGCCGTCTCCTTCGCCGATCTCCTCGAGCGCCGCGAGCAGCTCCGCTTCGGCCTCCGGATGCTGGAACGTGACCGGGAGCGGCTCGGTCGGCTCGATCGCGATGTTCCGGTACTGCTTGAGGCCGGTCGCGGCCGGGATGAGCTTGCCGATGATCACGTTCTCCTTGAGACCGTTCAGCCGGTCGATCTTGCCCTCGATCGCCGCGTCGGTCAGCACCTTCGTCGTCTCCTGGAAGGAGGCGGCCGACAGGAACGACTCGGTCGCGAGCGACGCCTTCGTGATGCCGAGGATGATCGGCTCGAACGTCGCCTGCTCGCCCTTCTCCTTCTTGACCCGGGCGTTCTCGCGCTCGAGCACGACCCGGTCGACAAGCTGGCCCGGCAGGAGCTCGGTGTCGCCGTTCGTCTCGACGCGCACCTTCTTCAGCATCTGGCGAACGATCAGCTCGATGTGCTTGTCGTGGATCTCGACGCCCTGCGACTTGTAGACCTTCTGCACCTCGCCGACGAGGTACAGCTCCGTCGTCGTCGAGTCCCGGAGCTGGAGCAGCTCGCCCGGGTTGAGCGAGCCCTCGTTCAGGGCGTCGCCCAGCTCGACGAGCTGGCCCTTCGTCACCTTGAGCCGCGTGCGCCGCGGGAACGAGTACTCCTTCGGGGTCGGCAGCTCGCCGTCCTCGTCGAGCTCGGTCGGGCTGATCGTGACCTTGATCGTGCGGTCGGAGTCGTCGATGTCGATCTTCCCTGCAACGTCCGCGAGCGTCCCGGCGCCCTTCGGGTTGCGCGCCTCGAAGATCTCGACGACGCGCGGGAGACCGTGCGTGATGTCCTGGCCAGCCACGCCGCCCGTGTGGAACGTGCGCATCGTGAGCTGGGTGCCCGGCTCGCCGATCGACTGCGCCGCGATGATGCCCACCGCGTCGCCGATCTCGGCCATGCCGCCGGTCGCGAGGAACGTGCCGTAGCAGAGCCGGCAGATCCCGTACTCGCTGCGGCACTTGAGCACCGAGCGCACCGGGATCGTCGCGGTATCCGCGTACTCGCCGAACTCCTCGACGAGCTTGCGGAGCTTGCTCATGTTGATCTCCTCGTTCTTCGCCACGATCACCGTCTTGCCCGGCTTGCCGTCCTTGATCGGCTTGTGGACGTCGACCGACGCGACACGTCCGGCCACGCTCTTGTTGGGCGAGCCGTCGAGGATGAGGAGAAGCTCGATCGAGTCCTCGGTTCCGCAGTTCTCCTCGCGGACGATGACGTCCTGCGAGACGTCGACGAGACGCCGCGTCAGGTAGCCCGAGTCCGCCGTGCGGAGCGCGGTGTCGGCGAGGCCCTTACGGGCGCCGTGGGTGGAGATGAAGTACTCGAGCACCGTCAGGCCCTCCATGAAGTTCGCCTTGACGGGGCGCTCGAGGATCTCGCCCTTCGGATTCGCCATCAGCCCGCGCATGCCGGCGAGCTGGCGGATCTGGTTGAACGATCCACGCGCTCCCGAGCTCGCCATCATGTAGATCGGGTTCACCTCGTCGAGGGTCTCGATCATCTTGTCGCCGACCTCGTTGGTGGCCTCGGTCCAGATCGCCACGATCCGCTCGTGCCGCTCCTCCTCGGTCATCAGGCCGCGGTCGTACTCCTTCTCGACGGTCGCGACCTCGGCCTCGTAGCGGGCGAGGATCTCTTCCTTCTCCTCCGGAACGATGATGTCGTTCTTCGAGATCGTGATCCCGGCGCGCGTCGCGAAGCGGAACGTGAGCGACTTGATGATGTCGAGGGCGGCCGCGATCGTGTTCGGGCCGTAGTGCTCGACGAGATCGCCGATGAAGCCGTCGAGCTCGCGCTTCGACAGCGTCTTGTTGAGGAACGGGTGGTTCTCGACGTCCCCGACGCCGGCCTCGATGAGCGCCCGCTCGACCTCGGAGTTGAAGATCACGCGGCCCGGCGTCGTCAGCAGACGCTCTCCGCGCCACATGTACTCGATGGGCTCCTGGTACCCGACCTGACCCGCCTCGACGTCGAGCTCGACGTCTTCCTCGGTCCGGAACCGGCGCAGGCCCTTCTTGCCGAGAGTCTTTGCCATCTTCTCCGACGTCGTCGCGAGCAGATCGTGCGTGCAGTACGTGAGGAAGTACGCCCCGAGCACCATGTCCTGGGTCGGGGTCGCCAGCGGCCGTCCGCTCGCGGGCGAGAGGATGTTGTTCGCCGAGAGCATGAGGACGCGCGCCTCCGCCTGCGCCTCTGCTGAGAGAGGCAGGTGGACGGCCATCTGGTCGCCATCGAAGTCGGCGTTGAACGCATGGCAGACGAGCGGGTGGACCTGGATCGCCTTGCCCTCGACCAGCACCGGCTCGAAGGCCTGGATGCCGAGGCGGTGGAGCGTCGGGGCGCGGTTCAGGAGCACGGGATGCTCGGCGATGACCTCCTCGAGGACGTCCCAGACCTCGGGGATCATCGACTCGACCATCTTCTTGGCCGCCTTGATGTTCTGGACGGCCTTCCGCTCGACGAGCCGGCTCATGATGAACGGCTTGAAGAGCTCGAGCGCCATGAGCTTCGGCAGGCCGCACTGGTGGAGCTTCAGGTTCGGCCCGGCGACGATCACCGAGCGCCCCGAGTAGTCCACGCGCTTCCCGAGCAGGTTCTGCCGGAAGCGGCCCTGCTTGCCCTTGAGCATGTCCGAGAGCGACTTGAGCGGGCGGTTGCCCGGGCCCGTGACCGCGCGGCCGCGCCGGCCGTTGTCGAACAGCGCGTCGACGGCCTCCTGGAGCATCCGCTTCTCGTTGTTCACGATGATCTCGGGCGCCCCGAGGTCGAGCAGCCGCTTCAGCCGGTTGTTCCGGTTGATGACGCGGCGGTAGAGGTCGTTCAGATCGCTCGTCGCGAAGCGGCCGCCGTCCAGCTGCACCATCGGGCGGAGCTCCGGCGGGATCACCGGAACGGCCTCGAGGACCATCCACTCCGGCTTGTTCCCGGACTTGATGAACGCCTCGACGACCTTGAGCCGCTTGATCGCGCGCTGCTGCTTCTGGCCCTTGGACGTCTTGATCACCTCGCGGAGCGTCAGCGACTCCTCGTCGAGGTCGAGGTCGCGCAGGAGATCCCGCACCGCCTCGGCCCCCATGCCGCCGCGGAAGTACACGCCGAAGCCGTACGGCGACCCGAACCGGTCCTTGAGCTCGCGGAAGATCTGCTCGTCGCCCACGATCATCTTCGGCTCGAGCTCCTTGAAGAGCAGCCACGTCTGCTCGAGGCGTCGGACGGCGTCGACCGCGGCCTCGCGCGTGTCCTCGCGGCGGACGTCGATGTCCGCCGCCATCTCGCGGACCTTGAGCGCCCATTGCGCCACCGCGTCGAGGTCCTCCTTGCGCGTGCCCTCGACGAGGCAGAGGTCGTACGCGAGCTCGCGCACCGCGGCCGCGTCGGCCTCCGGATCGACCGTCTCGAGCACGGCAGCGAGCAGGCCGTTGCCGACCTCACGCGCGCGCTCGAGGTTCTTCTTGTCCACGGGCTCGGCGAGTGCCGCGTCCTCCTCGTTCAGCTCCGAGCCGTCGAGCAGGGCCTCCTGGATGCGCTTGAGGTGCTTCGTGACTGCGCCCTTCTTCGAGCCGGACGACTTCTCGAGCTCCACCCGGAGCGGCTCGAGCGCGGAGACGATCTGCATCGCCGCAGCCGCGACCGACTCGACTTCACGCGGCGCGAGCCGGCGGTCGTCACGGGTCGCGGTCTGGCGGACGAGCTCGCGGACGCGCCGCGGGTCCTCGTTCGAGATCGACTTGGCGAGCTGGACGAACACGCCGCCCCCGAGGCTCCGAATCTCCTCGAGCGTCGGCAGCGCCGCCTCCTCGGCCCAGTTCGACAGGCCGCGCGTCCAGAAGTCGTCGTCCTCGTCGAAGTTGCGCTCCTTGCCGGCCGCGAAGTAGTCGCGGCGCCGCGCCGAGGCGGTCGTCGAGCGCGGAAAGCGCCTCGTCGCGATCGAGGTAGATCCGCTCGCTCTCGCCGGCGACCTTGTCCTCGAGATCGGCGAGGTCTTCCTGCCGCTTCTCGCGGTCGACCGCCGTGACGATCGAGGCGGCGAAGTAGAGCACCTTCTCGAGCTCGCGCGGGGCGATGTCGAGGAGGTATCCGATGCGGCTCGGCACGCCCTTGAAGAACCAGATGTGGGAGACCGGCGCCGCGAGGTCGATGTGCCCCATCCGCTCGCGGCGAACCTTCTGCCGCGTCACCTCGACGCCGCAGCGCTCGCAGATGATGCCCTTGTAGCGGACGCGCTTGTACTTCCCGCAGTAGCACTCCCAGTCCTTCGTGGGGCCGAAGATGCGCTCGCAGAAGAGACCGTCACGCTCGGGCTTGAGCGTGCGGTAGTTGATCGTCTCTGGCTTCGTGACCTCGCCGGACGACCAGTCGCGGATCTGCTTGCTCGATGCGAGCCCGATGCGGATCGCGTCGAAGTCGTTGATATCGATCACGTGTGCTAGCGCCTCTTTCCTTGGTCTCGTCGCTTCTTCTGTTGGGGCGAGGCTTGCCTCGTCTGTAGGACCGAGGCTTGTCTCGCCCTAGTCCTCGACATCCGCCAGCTCGGGAACCTCGCCGTCGCCGGCGGGAACGGCCTCGCCTTCGACGTCACCGAGCTCCTCGTCGGCTGCGACCACGAGCTCGCCACCGTCGTCGGCGCGCTCCCCGCCCTCCTCGACCTCCTCGGCCGTCGGCTGGCGGGCCGCGGCCTGGAGCGAGCCGGGCGAGAGATCGATGCCGAGCTCCTCGGCCGCGCGCAGGAGCTCGTCGTCCTCCTCGCGCACCTCGACCTCGCGGCCCTCGTCGGACAGCACCTGCACGTCGAGCGCCAGGGACTGCATCTCCTTGAGCAGCACCTTGAACGACTCGGGGATCGACGGCTCGGCGATGTTCTCGCCCTTGACGATCGCCTCGTACGCCTTGACGCGCCCGATCGTGTCGTCGGACTTGATCGTGAGCATCTCCTGCAGCGTGTACGCGGCTCCGTAGGCCTCGAGCGCCCACACCTCCATCTCGCCGAAGCGCTGGCCGCCGAACTGGGCCTTGCCGCCCAGCGGCTGCTGCGTGACGAGCGAGTAGGGGCCCGTCGAGCGCGCGTGGATCTTGTCGTCCACGAGGTGGAGCAGCTTCAGGATGTACATGAAGCCGACGGTGACGTCCTGGGCGAACGGCTCGCCCGTCTTCCCGTCGTAGAGCGTCACCTTGCCGGAGCTCCGCTCGCCGGCGGCAGCGCTGCCGTCGGCCTTCATCTGCACTGCGCCCTCGATCGCGCGCGACCACTCGACGAGCGCGTCGTCCACGTCTTGCGTCGTCGCGCCGTCGAAGACGGGCGTCGCGACCGCCCGCGGGTCAGGCGCGTTGATCGGCGCACGCGTGCTCACCGGATCGCCGTCCTCGAAGACGCCATGTGCGGCGGCCCACCCGAGGTGAGTCTCGAGGATCTGGCCGATGTTCATCCGGCTCGGCACGCCCAGCGGGTTGAGCACGACGTCGACCGCGCGGCCGTCCTCGAGGAACGGCATGTCCTCGTCGGGGACGATCTTCGCGATGACGCCCTTGTTGCCGTGCCGGCCCGCGAGCTTGTCGCCCTCGGCGATCTTGCGCTTCTTCGCCACGTAGACGCGGACGAGCTCGTTCACGCCCGGCGGGAGGTCGTCCCCGGCGTCGCGGGAGAAGGTCTTGACGCCGATGACCTTGCCGCCCTCGCCGTTCGGAACCTTGAGCGAGGTGTCGCGGACCTCGCGCGCCTTCTCCTTGAAGATCGCGCGGATCAGCTTCTCCTCGGCGGTCAGCTCGGTCTCGCCCTTGGGCGTGACCTTGCCGACGAGCAGGTGGCCGGCGTCCACGTCCGCGCCGATGCGCACGACGCCGCGCTCGTCGAGGTTCGCGAGCGACTCCTCCGAGCGGTTCGGGATGTCGCGCGTGATCTCCTCGTCGCCGAGCTTCGTCGAGCGCGCGTCGATCTCGTACTCGTGAATGTGGATCGAGCTCAGCACGTCGTCCTTCACGAGCCGCTCCGAGATGACGATGGCATCCTCGAAGTTGAAGCCCTCCCACGGCATGAACGCGACGAGCAGGTTCGCGCCGAGCGCGAGCTCGCCACCGTCGGTCGAGCTGCCGTCCGCGAGGACGTCGCCCTTCTTCACCTTGTCGCCGAGGGTCACGACCGGCTTCTGGTGGATGATCGTGCCCTGGTTCGAGCGCATGAACTTCGTCAGCGGGTACTCGTCGCGAGTCCCGCGGCCCTCGACCACGATCCGCTCGGCGTCCACGTCCACGACCGAGCCGTCGTTTCGCGCGAGGACGACGTCGCCACTGTCCACCGCTGCCCGGAACTCGAGGCCGGTGCCCACGATCGGCGCCTGCGGGATCATGAGCGGCACCGCCTGCTTCTGCATGTTCGCGCCCATGAGCGCGCGGTTCGCGTCGTTGTGCTCGAGGAACGGGATGAGCGCCGTCCCGACCGAGACGATCTGCGCCGGTGACACGTCCATGTACTCGATGTCCTTCGGCGCGGCCATGACGGCCTCGCCGTCCTTCGAGCGGCAGAGCACCTGCTCGTGCAGGAACTTGCCCGTCTTCGGATCGATCGGCTCCGAGGCCTGCGCGATCGTGAACTGGCGCTCCTGGGCGGCGTCGAGGTAGATGATCTCGTCCGTCACCTTCCCGGCCTTGACGACGCGGTACGGCGTCTGGATGAAACCGAACTCGGAGACCGTGGCGAACGACGCGAGCGAGCCGATGAGGCCGATGTTCGGTCCCTCGGGCGTCTCGATCGGGCACATGCGCCCGTAGTGCGTCGGGTGCACGTCGCGCACCTCGATCGGCGCGCGCTCGCGGGTGAGCCCGCCCGCGCCGAGCGCCGAGAGGCGACGGCGGTGCGCGAGCCCGGACAGCGAGTTCGTCTGGTCCATGAACTGCGAGAGCTGCGAGGAGCCGAAGAACTCCTTCAGCGCGGCCACGACCGGGCGGATGTTGATGATCGTCTGGGGCGTGATCGTGTCGACGTCCTCCGTCGTCATCCGCTCGCGGACGACGCGCTCCATGCGGTAGAGGCCGACGCGGAACGCTTCCTGGATCAGCTCACCGGTCGTCCGCAGGCGGCGGTTGCCGAAGTCCTCGTACTCGTCGAGCTCGCCGCGAATCGGATCGCGAGAGAGCTGCGCGCCGTCCGCCGCGTAGTCCTTCGAGTCCTCGACGAGACCGAGCTTCGTCGGCAGGTCGACCAGGCGCCGGACGAGCGCCAGGATGTCCGCCGGGGTGAGGACGCGCACGTCCTCAGGCACCGAGAGCCCGAGCCGCTGGTTGAGCTTGTAGCGGCCGACCTTCGTCAGGTCGTAGCGCTTCGGATCGAAGAAGAGGCCACGCAGGAGGTTCTTCGCGTTCTCGAGCGTCGGCGGCTCGCCCGGCCGCTGCTTCTTGAAGACCTCGATCAGCGCCTCGTCCTCACGCGTGGACGGGTCCTTGTCGAGCGTGTTCTGGATGAACATCGAACCACCGAAGAGGTCGAGGATCTTCTCGTTCGTCGAGGCGTCGACCTGGAACTCCTCCAGCCGGTCGGCCGGGAGTATGTCTCCGAACAGCTCCTCGAAGCGCTCGCCCGTCGGCAACGCGCGAAGGAGCGTCGTGACCGGCAGCTTGCGCTTGCGGTCGATGCGAGCAAAGACGAGGCCCTTCTTGTCGATCTCGACCTCGAGCCACGATCCGCGGGACGGCATGAGGTTCGCCATGAAGACCTGCTTCGTGGCGTCCTTCGGCTCCATGAGGTAGGCGCCGGGGCTGCGCACGAGCTGCGTCACGATGACGCGCTCGGTGCCGTTGATGATGAACGTGCCCCACGGCGTCATCATCGGGAAGTCCCCCATGAAGACCCGCTGCTCGCGGATCTCACCGGTCTCCTTGTTGACGAAGCGGACCGTGATCGAGAGCGGGACCTGGTAGGTCAGGTCCTTCTCACGGCACTCCTGGATGGAAAACTGCGGGTCACCGAACTCGTACTCTCCGAACTCGACGGCCAGCGTGCCTGTGTAGTCCTCGATCGGCGAGATGTCGTCGATCGTCTCTCGGAGACCCTGCTCCATGAACCAATCGAACGACGCCTTCTGGATGTCGATCAGGTTGGGGAGGTCGAGGACATGCTTCAGGCGCGAAAAGCTCTTGCGCGCGCGAGGCGCGACAGCAACGCTGCTCAAATGTGACTCCCTCTAGTAACTGCGTGCAGGGTTGGACGGGCGAAGCTCGGCGGAACCCCGAAGGATAGCGCACGAGCGCACTCCACCGCAACCGCCTCGGAGCGGGTGGAAATGCGTTCGGGGATTGTAGCGGATGGGGCCAGACTCGTGGTCTGACCCCGCTCCGCAGACGTGAGGACGAGGGAAGTCTCGCCCCGGAGGGCGAGATATATCTCGCCCCTACTTCAGCTCGACGGCTGCTCCTGCCTCCTCGAGCTGTGCCTTGATCGACTCGGCCTCCTCCTTCGGGGCGCCCTCCTTGACGGCGTTCGGGGCGCCGTCGACGAGGTCCTTCGCCTCCTTCAGCCCGAGACCGGTGACCGCGCGCACGACCTTGATCACCTGGATCTTCTTGTCCCCGGCGCCGGTCAGGACGACGTCGAAGGAGTCCTTCTCCTCCTCGGCCGCCGCTGCCCCGTCACCGCCGGCGGGCCCTGCCGCCGCGACCGCGACCGGAGCGGCGGCGGTCACGCCCCACTCCTCCTCGATCGAGTTCTTGAGCTCGACGAGCTCGAGCACCGTCATCTTCCCGAGCGTGTCGAGAACCTTCGAAACGTCAGTTGCCATTACTCGGCCTCCTCGCCTTCACGTGTGTCTTCGGAGCTCGGGCCGTCGTCCTCCGAGCTCGTGCCTTGGTTTGAATCTGCGCTTGCCTCTGCTTCCACCGCCGGCTCGTCGCTCGCCAGCGACTCCGCGGCTCCCTCCTCCTCCGCGGCCTCCGGCTCCTCCTCGACCACCGCAGGCGCAGCGGCTTCGGACGCAGGCGCCTCGTCCACGACCTGGCCCTGCTCCTCGAGCTGCTTGATCCGCGCCTCGACGAGCCCGTGCAGGTCTCGCAGTGGGGCCGAGACGAGCGCCAGGAGCTGCGTCACGGGCGCGACGATCGCACCGACGAGCTGGCCGCGGAGCACGTCCAAGGGCGGCAGCGTCGCGAGTTGCGCGACCTCGGCGCCGGAGAGCGTCCTCCCCTCGAGGATCCCGCCGCGAAGCTCGAGGACGTTCGTCTCCTTCGCCGTCGCCGCGAGCGCCTTCGCGACCGCGGCCGGGTCGCCGCTCGACTCGATGAACGCGATGGCCGTCGGCCCTTCGAGCATGACGAGGAGCGCATCGGCTCCCGCCTGCTCGGCCGCACGCCTCGTCAACGTGTTCTTGACGATGCGGAACCGCGCACCGTGCTCGAGGAGCACGTCACGCAGGCTTTCGAGCTGCTTGTTCGTGAGGCCGCGGTAGTCCGCGACGAGCAGCGTCTCCGCCGCGCTGAGCTCGGCGGCCAGCTCGGTGACGATCCGTTCCTTCTCCGTTTTCAGCATCTGGTTCCTCCGAGATGACGAAACCCGCACGAGGCGGGTTCGATCGTCGGCGCACGATGCGCACTCGGAAGAACCAGCCTCGGCCGGACCTACGACGCCTCGCGGCTCAAGCTACGGGCGGCTGCCGGCTGTCTTCGGCGGGATTCGTCGGTGGTTAGGCCGAAACTGTAGCTTCCTCCGCCGCTGCCTCTGCGGGTGCCGCTCCGTCGAGCTCCTCGACGAGGTCGCGGGTCTTCGTCGAGTCGACGTGGATCCCAGGCCCCATCGTGGTCGTGAGCGTGATCTGGCGGATGTAGCGCCCCTTTGCCGCGGACGGCTTCGCGCGGACGATCTCCTCGATCAGCGTGGCGTAATTCTCGAGCAGCGCGCGCTCCTCGAAGCTCTTCTTCCCGATCGGGACGTGGACGTTGCCGCCGCGGTCCGTCCGGTACTCGAGCTTGCCCGCCTTCGCGTCCTGCACGGCCTTGCCGATGTCGAACGTCACCGTGCCCGTCTTCGGGTTCGGCATGAGCCCGCGGGGGCCGAGCACGCGTCCGAGCTTGCCGACCGTGCCCATCATGTCCGGGGTCGCGATCGCGACGTCGAAGTCGAGGAAGCCCTCCTCGATCTTCGTCGCGAGATCTGCCGAACCGACGACATCGGCGCCTGCATCCTCCGCCTCGCGGGCCTTCTCGCCCTCGGCGAACACGGCGACACGCACGTCCTTGCCGATGCCGTGCGGCAGCATGATCGTCCCGCGGAGTTGCTGGTCGGCATGCCGGACGTTGAGACCGAGCCGGAAGTGCGCCTCGACGGTCTCGTCGAACTTCGCTGCCTGGGTGCTCTTCACGAGCCTCACCGCTTCGAGCGGCGAGTAGGCCTGCTCGCGGTCGATCTGCTCGAGCGCGTCCCGATAGCGCTTGCCGTGGCCGCTCACGCGTCCACCTCCACGCCCATGGAACGGGCCGTCCCGGCGATCACCTTCATCGCCTCGTCGACGTCGCGTGCATTCAGGTCGGGCATCTTCGTCTCCGCGATCGCACGGACCTGCGACTTCGAGAGCCTGCCGACCTTCTCCCGGTTCGGCTCGCCCGATCCCTTCTCGAGGCTCAGCGCCTCCTTGATCAGAACGGCAGCAGGTGGCGTCTTCGTGATGAACGTGAACGAGCGGTCCTCGAAGACCGTGATCTCGACCGGCGTGATGCGGCCGTTCTCCTGCGCCGTCTGCGCATTGAACGCCTTGCAGAACTCCATGATGTTCACGCCGTGCTGGCCGAGCGCAGGCCCCACGGGAGGTGCAGGGTTCGCCTGCCCGCCGGGGATCTGGAGCTTGATGAGTGTCAGAACCTTCTTTGCCATGTGCCTTTCCTCGTAGGGGCGAGATACATCTCGCCCCTACACGTTGTCTAATCGATCTTCTTCACCTGGTCGAAGCTGAGCTCGACGGGGACCTGGCGCTCGAAGATGTCCACGAGCACCTTGAGCTTCTGCGCGTCCGGGTTCACGTCGACGATCTCGCCGTCGAAGTCCGAGAGCGGCCCCGACGTGACCTTGACCGACTCGCCGAGCGAGAACTCGACCATTGCCTTCTGCGCCTGGGCGCCCGCGGGTGCTCCGTGATGGAGGATGCGGTCGACCTCGGGCTGCGAGAGCGGCACCGGCTTCGTTCCTGCGCCGACGAAGCCCGTGACACCGGGCGTGCCCTTGACCACCGTCCAGGAGTCGTCGGTCATGTTCATGTTCACGAGCACGTAGCCGGGCAGGACGCGCTTCTCAATCTGCACCTTCTGCCCGTCCTTGGTCTCGATCACCTGTTCCGTCGGAACGACGACGCGGCGAAAGCTCGGCTGCTGGTTCATCGAGATGATCCGGTGCTCGAGATTGGTCTTCACCTTGTTCTCGTGCCCGGAGTAGGTGTTGATGACGTACCAGTAGAACATCGACTTCCCCTAGAGCAGGACGCGGTCGACGAGCGGGCGGAAGATCTGGTCGAGGCCCCAAAGGTATGCCCCCACGATCGTGCACGCGATGATCACGACCACGACTCCCTGGAAGGTCTGGCGGCGGGTCGGCCAGTCGACCTTGCGGAGCTCCGCGTACGACTCGCGCACGAACTGGCCGCGCTGCTTCGTCTCCTTGCGACCGGTCTGCTGCTTGACCGGCTGCTGTGCGGGGCGCACCTGAGCCTGCCGGCTCCGGCGACCTCCTGCGGCGGCCTCACCCGCGGCGGCCCTGGCGGCGCGCCGCTGCCTTCGCGTCTCGCGAGCCATCTAGCGCGTCTCCCGGTGCGCGGTATGGCGGCCGCACCAGCGGCAGTACTTGGAGAGCTCGACGCGGTCCGGCGTGTTCCGCTTGGACTTCTGCGTCTGGTAGTTGCGCCGCTTGCACTCGGTGCAGGCGAGCGTGATCGCGACTCGGACTCCGGTTGCCATTCTTCTCTCGGTTCCAGGTGAAGGACTACAGCGTGGGACTAAGGTGGTGGTGCAGGTGTACTCGAGTAGCGGCGGCAGGACTCGAACCTGCGACACGCGGATTATGATTCCGCTGCTCTAACCAACTGAGCTACGCCGCCGCGCGCGGGAGAGTGTAGCAGCGTGTCGAGGCGCGAACGCAGTACTCAAGCGATGTCGGCGGCGAGATCCGCGCGACCCGCAAGCCGGTCGAGCGCAGCCCTTCCGAGCACGAACGCGATCTCGGAGAACACGTCTCCCCAGGATGCGTATTCGCTCGTCAGCTCGACGGCGCCGTTCAACTCGAGGACGGTCCAGCTCTCTCCGTCCGGCAGCAAGTCGACGCCGACGAGCGAAGCGCAGGTGGCCGCTGCAGCGGCGATCGCGATCGTGCAGGCATCCCGCGGCGGCTGGGTGACCGGCCGGCGCACGCCCCCGAGAGCGACATTCGTCCGCCACTCGCCTGGCGCTGCGATCCGGAACACGGAGCCCACGATGCGGCCCTCTGCGAGCACGATCCTGAGGTCGTAACCGCTCGGCGGCACGAGCTCCTGGACGAGCGCCCCGTGGCGGCGGAACCAGCTCGTTTCCCGAACGCCCGCTAGCGCGCTCTCGAGCGCGCCGTAGTCGTCGCAGAGGTGCACCTCGCTCCCCCAGCTCCCGAACCGGGGCTTGACGACGACGGGGAGCTTCGGAACCGGCGCCGGACGCCCGTCCCGCACGTGCCACGTGCGCGGGTGCGGGACTCCGGCCCTCCGAAGCAGCCGGGCGGTCAGCAACTTGTCGTGCGCACCGAGCAGCGCGGGCGGATCGTTGAACACGACCACCCCGCGCGCGGCCAGCGCGCCGAGCGCCCAGAGGCCGTCGTCCATGCCGTCGAGGGTCGGGAGCACGTCGAGCCTGCCGAGCGCGACGTCACCGGCGGCGAGGACGTCGAGCGCCTCCTCCGGGGTCATGAGCTCCCAGCGCACGCCGGGGACGTCGGCGGCGGCGATGGATTCGTTGGTAGGCGTCGTCCGACGCGCGATCAGCGCGAAGCGCATGGAGACGAAGTGCCATGGAAGACACCCGATTGCAAGCCTCATTACCGCTTCGTTACAGGGCTTTTCCCATACGGCCCCTCCGACCGGTCGCGTCCGTAGGATCGCGGCCGTGATCCGGATCCCCCCACAGCGAGGCGGCTGGCTCGAGGTCATCTGTGGGCCGATGTTCAGCGGCAAGAGCGAGGAGATGATCAGGCGGATGCGCCGCGCCGAGATTGCCGGCCAGCGCGCGATCATCTTCAAGCCTGCGATCGACGATCGCTACGACGCCGGCGACGTCGTGAGCCATGCGGGCATCCGGATGCGAGCCGTCCCGGTGTCGTCCGTTTCCGAGCTCCTCATCCGAGCGCGCGGCCTCGAGGTCGTCGGGATCGACGAGGTGCAGTTCTTCGAGCCGACCGTCGTCGCGGCTGCGCTCGAACTGGCCGACGGCGGCGCGCGTGTGATCGCGGCCGGGCTCGACCAGGACTTCCGCCGGCTCCCGTTCGGCCCCATGCCCGAGCTCCTCACCCACGCCGAGTTCGTGGACAAGCTGCAGGCCGTCTGCCACCGCTGCGGCGGGCCGGCAACGACGACGCAGCGGCTCGTCGACGGCGTCCCCGCGCCGTACTCCGGCGAGACGGTCGTCGTCGGCGCCGCCGAGCAGTACGAGGCGCGCTGCCGCGACTGTCACGAGGCAGGCGTGGACGCCGCCGTCGTCGCGGCGTAGAGCCCGGCGAAGACCGGCGTTGCATACTTGCCGCGTGGACGGAATCGTCGCCCTCGGCCCCGACGGCGGCGAGCGGGTCGAGCGCCCGGAGCGCCACCACCGGATCCTCGGTGAGCTTCCGCAGTTCGAGATCGTCGAGTTGCGCTTCGGCCCCGACTTCGAGGGCGTCGATCCGCACGCGCACGACGACTTCGTGGACTCGTTCTACGTGCTCGCAGGCGAGGCCGAGTTCCAGGTCGGCGACGATGTCTTTCGGGCAGGGCCCGGAAGTTTCGTCGCAGCGCCGCCGGGAGTCACGCACGGCTTCCGCAATGTCTCGGAGTCCGAGCTCCGCATGCTCAACATCCACGCGCCGAACGTCGGCTTCGCGGAACGACTGCGGCGCGGGTAGCACCGACGCGCCAGATCCAGTTTCCCGGGCGAACCGCGCCCAGCCTAGAAGTCGATCCGCATCACGACCCGCCGCGTCGTGGGCCGACTGACCTCGGCGAACCCCGCGGCGGCGAAGATGCTACGGCTGCCGACGTGGAGCTCCCCCCAGGTGATCTCCTGCCCGGGCTGCGTGATCATCGGATAACCCTCGAGGGCACGGGCGCCGCGCTCACGTGCGAAGTCGACGGCGGCGCGCGCGAGCGCGTAGCTGACTCCGCGACGCCGGAAGCCCGCGCGGGTGACGAAGCAGGTCACGGCCCAGACGGTGTCGTCGGTCTTGTCCTCCGCTCGGCCGTCCCAGGGGACGCGGCAGTTCCGCAGGAGGCGCGGGTTGGCGCTGCGCGGATCGACCGCGCACCAGCCGACGGGCTCGCCGTCGAGGTAGGCGACGAGACCGGTCGTCGTGTCCGACTCCGGGTGCCCGCAGTCGGTCTGCTGGCGAAGCCGGAAGGCGCGTTCCTCGACGGGAAAGGAGGCCCAGGACTCCTTCGGCTGCATCTTGTAGCGCTGGCATTGGCACCTGTAGGGATCGCCGCGCGTGCCGAGAACGGCCTGGAGATCCTCCCAGCTCGCCTCGTTGGCGGGGACGATCGTGACCTCGGGCGCCGTCGCCGCAGCGGTCATGCGGGACACCGTAGTACACGTGTGCCAACCCCAGACACCGTCGTGCTTCGAGCGACGACAGCATCGAGGGAGCCCGGCCACGCCGGACGGTCGTCGACGCAGTAGGTTTGTCGCCGTGGCGAGAGGGACGAAGCAGGAGCTTGCTCAGGCTGACGAGGTGCCCGTCGACGCCTCGAGCGTCGTGAGTCGCGGTCCGCTCGGACCGGGCGCCGCGGTCGCGCATATGGTGACACCGGAAGAGCTCGGGAGCGTCTCGGTCTTCGCGGTGCTCGAGTCGTCCGATCGCGAGCGCCTCTGTCGCGTCGCGGCCGACATAAGCCTCGCCGACGGCGAGTACGCGGTTCACGAGGGAGACGAGCCCGCACTCTTCGGACTGCTCGAGGGTCGGATCGAAGCGGTCAAGCTCGTCGATGGCGTGGAGCGTGTGATCGGCGAGCGGCGGCCCGGTGACGTCCTCGGGGAGATCTCGATCACGCTCGGATTGCCGCACCCCGCCGGGTTCCGGGCAGCGGAGGCGTCGCGCGTCTTCCGGATCGAGCCGCACGACTACCACGCCCTCGCAGCCGTCGTGCCGGAGGTTGGCAAGCAGGTGGGCCTCCTGGCGAGCAACCGGCTCGGCGGCCCTCGCGGACTTCAGAGCCGCATCTCCGAGTCGACGCCCCATCGGGCGATCGTCCTCGGCCACCGGTGGGACGCCTCCTGCACCGAGCTGCGGCGCTTCCTCGACCGGAACCAGATCAGGTTCAAGTGGCTCCAGCCCGACATTCCGGAGGACGCAAGGCAGTGGTCGGGGGTACTGCCCGCCGAGGGCGACTATCCCGCGATTCGCGTGACGAACGGCAAGACCGTCGTCCGACCGCACTTGCGGCGCGCGGCGGAGTTGCTCGGTATCGCGACCGAGCCCGCCGCCGCGGAATACGACACGGTGATCGTCGGCGCGGGCCCCGCGGGCCTGGCCGCGGCCGTGTACGGCGCGTCCGAGGGACTCCGAACCATGGTGGTCGAGCGCGAGGCGCCGGGCGGCCAGGCGGGCACATCCTCTCGGATCGAGAACTACCTCGGCTTTCCCTCCGGCGTGTCGGGCGACGAGCTCGCGAGCCGGGCGCTCCAGCAGGCGCGCAGACTCGGCGCCGAGATCCTCGTCACGCGGTCGATCGAGCGGATCGATGCGGCGACGCGCAACGTGCATCTCGACGGCGGCGATGTCCTTCGGGCTCGGACGATCATCCTCGCGTGCGGCGTATCGTGGCGCCGGCTTTCGATCGAGGGATTCGACGGGCTCGCCGGTCAGGGGATCTTCTACGGCGCTGCACGTAGCGAGGCGTCGAACACCCATGGCCTCGATATCCACATCGTCGGGGCCGGCAACTCGGCGGGCCAGGCCGCGATGTTCTTCTCCAACCACGCCCGGACCGTGACGATGATCCACCGCGGCGACACGCTCGAGAAGAGCATGTCCCGCTACCTGGTCGACCAGCTCGCTGCCCGTTCGAACGTCGACGTGCTCTATCGCACGCAGGTAGCGGCCGCACACGGCGACACCTCGCTCGAGGCAATCGACGTCGTCGACAACGCGTCGGAGAAGAGGACGCGCCTCGAGTCCGGCGCTCTCTTCATCTTCATCGGGGCGGACGCCGAGACCGGGTGGCTGCCGCCGGAGATCGGGCTCGACCCCAAGGGCTACGTGCTGACCGGCGCCGACGTCCGCACCGCGGAACGATGGAGGCTCGACCGGGACCCGTACCTGCTCGAGACGAGCGTGCCCGGGATCTTTGCCTGCGGCGACGTCCGGCTCAGTCCCGTGAAGCGCGTCGCGGCGGCCGTCGGCGAGGGCAGCATGGCGATCGCCTTCGTGCACCAGTACCTCAGGAACGCCGAAGCCGAAGCCCCTTCCGTCCCGGCTTGAGCCAAGCTGTGAGCGTGGACCGACCGGCACATCTTCAGGTGTCGCCCTCGCGACGGTACTCGTTCTCGTGCGCAGCGGCGTCTGCTGACGAGCCGTAGGATCCGGCGCGCGTGCGCCTCCGCTCGTCCCTCGTCCTCGCTGTAGCGCTCGTCGCGCTACTGGAGGGCGGCGCCGTGCCCGCGGCGCCGGCGGACGACCTGCGTGTGCCGGAGGACGTGCGCTCGATCAGCTACTTCCCCGCGCGCGGCGGCTGGACACTCATGTGGACACGCTTCGACCCCGACGCGATCGACCATGACCTCGAGCGGGTCGCGGCGCTCCGCGCGAACACAGTCCGCGTGATCGTCCCCACCCGCGTCTTTGGTTATCCCGAGCCGGACGCCGCGATGCGCGCGCGGCTCGAGCGTGTCGTCGACATGTCCGCGCGTCACGGGCTGCGTGTGGAGCTCACCCTCTTCGACTGGTGGCACGAGTACGCGGACGTCGCCGGCTCGCGACGCTGGGCGGCGGCGCTGCTCTCCACGTATGCGGGAGACGAGCGGATCGCGTTCGTGGAGCTGAAGAACGAGCTTCGGCCGCAGGACGCGGGCGCCGCCCGGTGGGCCGCCGCGTTGATCCCGTACGTGCGGGAGCTGACCGGGAAACCGGTCACGGTCTCGGTGCCTGCGCTCGACGCCGCGCGCGACCTCCGTCTGCTCCGCTCCGAGCTCGGCACCGCGCAGCCCGACTTCTACTCCGCGCACTTCTACTGGCGGCCCGAGCTCGCCGCCGGGCACCTCGACGCGGCGAAGGCAGCAGTCGCTCCGTTGTCGCTGCGCGTGGGCGAGACCGGTTACTCGACGGCGATTCCGTACGAGATCCTTCCGGGCGTGCCCGCGTCGCCGTCCGCGCGCGAGGCGCAGCAGGCGTACTACCTCCGCTCGCTCGACGCCGTCGCGCGCCGGCTCGGGCTGCCCGCGATTGCGCCGTGGGTGCTCTCCGACTTCGCTCCGGACGCGATCCCGCCCGACGACCCCGGCGTGCACGGCAACCCCCGCGAGTACCGCTTCGGGCTCTTCCGGGTCTCCGGGGTGGCGAAGCCCGCCGCTGCGGCGCTACGGACGATCTTCTCCGGTGTCCACTTGCACGATTTCAACAGCGGCTTCGAGCAGGCGGTTCGCGACGAGCGCGGCCGCTCGGTGCCGGCGCTGTGGCGGATCCGAAGGACGCGCGGTGCGGCCTTCACGCGCGATGCGCACAGCGCGCGGACGGGCCGCGCCTCGGCTCGGATCGACGGTGCCGGCGGCGGGACCGGGCCGGATGCGGCGTTCGCGATCGCGCCGCCCGATCCGGGGACCAGGCCGGGTGACCGTTCGACGCTGACGGCGTTCGCGCGCTCCGGCTCGCGCTGCGGCGAAGTACGCGTAGCGCTGCGCTGGTTCGCTAGCGACGGACGTTCGGTCGCCGGGGCCCAGTCGCCGTCGCTCCGCTGTGGCGCGCGCGGCTGGCAGCGGCTACGCGCGAGCGGGATCGCACCCGCGGGCGCAGCCTACGTCGGCATCTTTCTCCGCGCGGCGGGCACCGTCGGCCCCGCGTGGTTCGACGATGTGTCCTACTCGTGCGACTGCGGTCGGTAGGCGACGTAGACCACACCGTTCTCGTACGACTGACCGCTAGCGGAGCCCGCGAACCTCGTACGCAGCGACTGGGCGGGCGAAGCCTTTGAGCTCGAGGTTGCCGGCGGGCACCGTCTCGACCGTGGCCTCCACGGCCGCGAAAACGCGCTGGCCGACGAGGATCTGGCCCGCAGCCGCCTGGGTGCTGAGTCGCGAGGCGAGGTTTGCCACGGGTCCGAGGACGCCGTAGTCGTAACGGCCTTCGAATCCGATTCGCCCGATCGTCGCGTAGCCCGCTTCGATCCCGATACCCAACCCGAGCTCGATTCCGCGCTTGCGCCAGACGTCATCCAGCTCTGAGAACCGCTCCTGAGCGGCGACCGCGAACCGAACGGCCTGGAGCTCGTGGTCTGCGACGACGACGGGATCGTTGAAGAACACCATCACTCCGTCGCCCGCGAAATGCTCCAACGTCCCTTCGAACCTCGGGATCAGCTCGCCGAGCGCGGCGTGGTAATCGCGCAGGACGTCGAACAACTCCTCTGGGGCGGCCGTCTCGGCGAAGGCGGTGAAGCCGCGTAGATCCGAGAAGAGACAGGAGATATAGGCCCGATGCCCGGCCAGGAGCTGCTCACCGTCCCTGCTGGAGAGGAGATCTGCCACCTGCGGGGAGACGAACCGGGCGAGCTCCGTGCGTTGCCGCTCGACCGCCTCCATCAGACGCGCATTCCTAACCGCGATCGCCGCCTGGTCGGCGAACGTCTGCACGAGTGCGATGTGCTCGTCGGTGAACGGCTGCGGTTCACGGCGGACGAGAACGACGACGCCGATGAGGTCGTCCTCGACCATGATCGGGACGCCGATCAACGATCGGTAGTACTCCGTTGGCCCGCCGTATGAGTATTCCGGATCCTCACGGATGTCCGGGATGTGGACCGGTTCACGTGTCACCGCCGCTCGGCCCGCGCCCGTCGTTCGGTCGAGAGCGTGCGGATGCTGTCTGTCCCACTCAGCACCCTCAGCGTCCGTGTGATGCGCGACCGCGTGCAGGAGCCCGTGCTCGAGCAGGTAGAGAGCACCGTAGTCGGCCCTGCACAGGCGCTCACAGGCTTCGACCATCTCGTCGAGAACGGGTTGGATCCCAGCGCTGCGGGCGACCGCGCGCAGAACACCGCTGATCGCGCTTTGCTGCTCGCGCATGTCTGCGAGCTGGCGAGCGAGCTCGGCGTTGTCGAACGCTACGCCGGCCATCGACGCAGCTTAGGGCCGGTTGGTGTGCGGGTGTCACTCCACGTTGCTTCCACCCGTCAGCTGGAGCCTGAGCGGGACTTGCCCGCGTGGGCCGCTTCCGGGCCCCGCGGCGGCTTCGGGTTCGCGGGGATCCGTGGGGTCCGGTGCAGCCGAAGAGCGGGACGGTCGGGAACTATTCATGCCATGCCCGGGAGGGACTGATGAAAACGGAAGACGTTGTCCGGGTCGTAGGTTCGCTTGACCTTCAGCAACCGGTCGTAGTTCCTCCCGTAGTAGGCGTGTTGCCAGTCCTCGAGGGTTGGGTCGGGGAAGTTCGGAAACACGTGCCCGGACCCCCAGGGCCGCACTGATTTCCATGATTCGGTCAGCCAGCGCTGGGCGGAGGCTTTGGTCTCGTTCGAGGAGGCGGCGTCGACGGTGGCGGCGTGTTTGAGTGAGAACAGCTCGCGGCGATGGACGAAGGCTGTGGCGTCGTCGCGGACGCGGTTGTAAGCGCCGCCCCAGGGGGCGAAGTCCAATTCGCGGGACTGGCCTTGAAGTCGCTCGTCCGCAAGGTTCCGGAGCACCTGCCTGATCGCTTCCGTGGGCAGGGGTCGCTCGGAAGAACTCGGACTTGAGGAAGAGGAACTCGTGCTGCGAAGGCTCAGGTTCGTCCCGATCGGTGACTGCGAGGTCAGCCCAGTAGCGCGTCGTCTCTTCGCGGGACATGTGCTGGCGAAACGCCGAGGTGGGGTCGGCGCCGGCCCGGGCGAGGAATTCGTCGAGCAGCTCTGTCGTGTCGGATTCGCTCCCGAGCATCGAGCCGAACAGATCGATCGTGGGGGGCTGGTCGACATCTGCAGATGCGGTCGCCAACATGCTGGCGAACAGCTCGTCGGGCGCGCCCGGCGCCCACTCTTGCCAAGCCTCGATCACGGCTGCCGCATGGGTGAACGACCAGGTCAGATGGAAGTTCGTCGCCGGGCTCGCCGGATGCGTACGGAAGACAAGCGATGTGACCACCCCGAAGTTGCCCGCGCCCGCGCCGCGGAGCGCCCAAAACAGCTCACGTTCGCGGCTCGCGTCGCAATCCACCACGCGGCCGTCGGCGAGCACGATCTGGGCTCCGAGCAGTTGGTCGGAGGTCAGGCCGTACTTCCGGCCGAGGATCCCGAGTCCACCGCCCAGCGTGAGGCCCGCGATCCCAACCGAAGGACACGAGCCGGCAGCCAGGGTCAAGCCTCGCTGATTCAGCGAGGCGTAGACCTCGCCAAGCCGTGCGCCGGCACCGATGGTGGCGACGCTGTCCGACACGGAGACCGAGCCTATGGGGGTGACGTCGATCACGATTCCTTCGCTCGAAGATCGTCCCGCGAAGCAGTGCCCGCCGCTGCGCGTCGCCGTCTGCAGTCCTGATCGGACAGCGACCCTCAGCGCCTCGGCGACGTCGTTGGAGCTCTCGCAGAGCACGACGGCCTGCGGGCGCACGCCTTGGAACCGTGCGACGAAGGGCTTTCGCACCGCGTCGTAGTCAGGCGACCCGGGGAGCACGACTTCGCCCTCGATTCGCTTCTGTAGCCCACCCCAATCAGGGACGACTGTCATGCCGGATCGATGCGGGGCACTAGCTGTCGTACTCGTCGTGCCGGCGGAGCCAGAGCTGCCACGCCTCGCCCTCGTCGCGGCCCTTCGGAGCTCGGTCGAGGATCGGGTAGTAGCCCATGACGAACTCCAGTCCACGCCAGGTCGTCGAGTACGACTGATAGACGGAGCCGTCCTCGTGCACCCAGGTGCTGAACCCGGGGCTCTCGGTGACATAACCGGCGGCGTCGGTGCCGCACGAGCGGGCGTTCTGCTCGACGATCGGCGGCAGCTCTCCGCTTCCCATCATCGCCGCGACGACCTCGCGACCTTGCTCCGGCGTGTGCGAGAAGCCGAGGTCGAAGTTGAAGTCGGTGTGCGCAGACGAGACCCACGGGAAGCTCCAGCCCATGCGGCGCTTGTAGGCCTGCAGCTTCTCGAGCGGCGCCTGTGACACGAACACGAAGGTCACGTCACGCGCGTGCAGGTGCGGGAGCAGACCGTCGACGGTGTCGGCGATCGACGAGTTCACCGGGCAGCCGGCCTGGTAGCTCGGGCCGAACATGAAGTGGTAGACGAGCAGCTGGGATCGCCCGTCGAACAAGTCCGCAATGCCCTTTTCACCGTCGTCCGTATCGAAGCGGTACTCCTTCTCGACTCGCACCCAGGGCAGGTCGCGACGCTGCTGTGCCAGCTCGTCGCCGAGCTCTGGTGTGCTCCTTCTCGCGGACGAGGAGCTGCTCGCGTGCGGCGAGCCATTCCTCACGAGTTCCGACTCTGTGATCCGTCATTTGCTGAGTCACTTGGTCTTCTCTCCTTCCTAGTTGTCACCCTGAGTCAGGGCAGCAGTTGTCCAAGGCCGCGATGCGGCCCCGCTAGACGGACAGCTCCGCGATCGAGAAGAGCCACGCCGCGATCTCGAGCAAGAGCAGGATCAACGCGACCTGAAGTGCCTCGCGGACGCGTCGCACGACACGGCCGTTCTGTTTCCAGTCGTTCTTGATCTGGAGCGCGAGCTCCCGGTGAACCGCCGCCATCGGAAGCGGGTCGGCGACGTCGACGTAGCGGGCGAGCAGATCCTCGGGGTCGAAGCGGAACGTGAGGTTGTAGTAGGGCCAGAGCATGAGCACCGCCAGTGCCCCGATCGCGAACAGCAACCCGAGAGCGATCCAGTCCCAGGCACCCAGGCCGTCCGCCAGCGCCTGACTGCCCAACAGCGAGCTCGCGAAGGACGCCGCAAAGATCAAGGTCGCCGCTCGCGCCTGCAGGCTCTGAATCGCGCCCTGCTGCTGCAAGAGCCCGCGGAGCGCTTCCTGGTAGACGAACGCCGAGCGAGGATCGTCCTCCGGGGGCGTATCGAGTTGCTTCTCGTTCACCGTGACGCCCATCTCCTCGCTCCGCTCCGTCGGTGGCCGTTCGCTTCAAATTCCGAGCGCCTCGATCAGCAAGCGGGCTGCAGCGGCTCCCGAGTACTGCTGCTGTCCGGTGATCAGGAGACCGTCGCGAACCGCGTGCGACTTGAAGCGCGACGAGACGATGAAGTTCGTGCCGTCGAGCTTCTTGGCCTCTTCCTCGATCCGAAACGGCTGGATCCGCTGTCCCACGAACTCGTCGGCGTAGTCCTCCTCGGAGTCCGCGAAGCCGGTCCACGTCTTCCCCTCCACGAGCAGGCTCCCGTCGGAGATACGAGTCTCGAGGAGTGCGCAGGTCGCGTGGCAGATGACCCCGACAGGCTTCCCGGCCTCGTAGAAGTCGCGGAGCAGGCCGTACACCGCTTCGTTCCCGTGGAACGTGTACATCGGACCCTGCCCACCAATCGCCAGCAGCGCGTCGTAGTCGTCGACCCGGACCTCGGCGAGGGGCTTCGACTCGGCGGCGAGCTTCGCGTGCTCGGGGGAGTTGATGAAGCCGAGCGAGATCAGATCGTCGGCCGAGTATCCACTCTTGTCGCGGGGATCAGACCACTTGTCGCCTTCGAGCTTCCCGCCCTCGGGGCTCGCGACGTCGACCTCGTACCCGTGCTCGACGAACTCCCAATAGGGATGCGTGAGCTCCGCCCACCAGAATCCGATCGGCCAGCCCGTCTGCTCGGAGACCGCCGGGTTGGAGGCGAGTATGACGACGCGCTTCGGTCTGTCGGGATTCAGGACGTCGATCGCGCCTGACATCTGATTGCTCCTTTTGCTCGGAGGCGCCTCACAGCACCGCGCCCGACAATCACGTCGGCCTCCCCGACTCGACCCAGCGCCGGAAGGTCTCGACCTTCTCCGCCGACCAGGCCCCGTCGCAGGGCATCGTCCCGGCCTGCAGACGGCCGAGGATCGCCTCGGCGTTGTCGGCCACGTCGTCGTGCGACCAGAGGTCGAACGCGAACCGCATCGATCGTCGATCGACCTCACGGAACAAGGGCCTGATGTGCTCGTCGAAGGAGATCGGCTCGTCGGCAGCGGGACGCTCTAGCGACGCCTCGGGCTCTTCGGGCGCGAGCGCCGACACGCGCGACCCCGGCTTCGCATCGCAGACCCACCACCAACGCGGCACCGGCATGCGCTGTGGCGGGTGTGCTCCCGGCTGAGAGTTCTCGAGCGCGAGCCGCGAGCCCCACTCGAGGTAGGCGACGAAGGCGGCGCGCCACTCGGGATCGGTGGGGAGCCCGGCGTCGTCCGCCGACTTGCAGAGAAGCTCGACCCAGCGTGCGCGCTGCTCCTCCGAAAGCGCCTTGCCCAGGTGCCGGGAGACCATCCGCTCGTAGCCGCCGTACCGGTCACTGTAGGCCTTCGGCCCGCCGAACACCTCGCCCAGCCAGGCGGCGACTCGCTCCGGGTGATCAGGCGCCATGTTCGCGAAGAGCGGGGCGAGGAGCGGATCCTCGGGGACGTACTTGCCGTAGAAGATCCGCGTCATCCTGGTCAGGGCAGGGGAGCCCCCCGCCCATTCGAAGAGCGTCGGCTCCTGGTCGGGCTCGGGGACGGGGTCGCGGAATCGAGAGCTCATGAGCGCGTTGCCTCCTTGCGCGCGGCTCGCCGCTCGACTTCGGCCTTCAGGTGCCGGAGCGCGTTGTCGAGCGCACGGTCGAGCGCCTTCTGGAGCGGACGGCGAAAGACGCGAGCGACGAGCCCCTCGTACGACTCCTCGGTCACCACCGTGGTCGCACTGTCGGACGGCTCGAGCCACCAGACATGAATCGCTCGGATGCCGAGCGTCCTGCCCGTCCAGGTGATCTGACGTGGCGGGTCGACTTCCTCGATCGTCGACGAGATCGTCCCCGGACCAGCCTTCCAGCGGAACTCGGAGCCTGCGGCGACGTCTCCGTCGCATCGTGATCGACTCGATGTCCGGGTTCCAGCTGGGCCAGCGCTCGAACGCCGTCAACACGTCCCACACGAGCTCCGGTTCGGCCGAGATCTCGATCTCGGCCGCCCCCACCACCGGAGCACGCACGTCGATGCTGGTCATTGCGCTCTCGCTAGCCACGACTCGACTCGATCGCGGGGCCGGAGCCGGCACGTGAGCTCGGCGCTTCGACTTGCAGCCGTGGGATCCATTCGAGCCAGCGCGGCAGATACCACGCGCCGAGCGTCCGCCACGGGTGGCGGGCGCTGGCAGCAGCGAGAGACCCTGTCGAGAGCCTCACGCTGCGGCTGCCAGCATCCGCGGCTCGAAGGTCAACGAGACGACGCCGGTGTCGAAGGTGTGCGAGTCGACGAGCCGGAGAGCGGTCCCGAAGCTCAGGTCCTCGAAGAGCCGCTTCCCGCCACCCGCAACGATCGGATACACGATGAGCGCGAGCTCGTCGAGGAGGCCATCTCGCAGCAACGAGCGGACGAGCGTCGGGCTGCCGATCACCAGGATGTCCCTGCCGGGCAGCTCCTTCAGCCTCGTGACCTCCTGGGCGACGTCGCCGGTTAAGAGGTTCGAGTTGGCCCAGTCGAGAACCTCGAGCGTGGAAGACACGACGTACTTCGGCGTTTGGTTCAGGTAGCGCGCGATCGGCAGGCCGCCGTTCTGCCTCGGCCAGTATTCGGCGAGCTCCTGATAGGTACGCCGGCCGAGCAGGATCGCGTCGGACTGCGCCGCGGCGCGCGCGAGCACCTCGTCAACGCCCACGTCGACGTGGCGCGCAGGCCATCTCTCCGGAGACTCGACGACGCCGTCGAGCGTCACGAACAGACCAGCGGTGAGCTTCCTCATGTCCCTCCGTTCATGTCGTACGACCGAACGCTGGCGTCGAGGCCGGTCCGGCCACAAGGAATTCGTCGTGCGGCGAATCGTCGGGTGACTCTCCCCGGGTGCTGACCCAGCTGCCTCACGCGGCCGGTGCTCCTTGCCGGCCCAGCGTGGCGTGACCGAGCGGAGTTCGCCAGTAGAGAACGCGTCGGCCCGCACGCCGCCGTGCGACGAGGCCCGCTTCTCGCAGGACGACGAGGTGATCGGCGATGTTGCCCGGAGAGCGACGGAGGACGTGCGCGAGGGTCGTCGTGGTAGACGGCTCGGCGAGCAGCGTCAGGATCTCGGCACGGGTCGCACCGAGTAGACGTGACGCGGCGTTCCCGCATGCGACCGGGCCCTGGCCGACGAGGGCGGCCGTCCCGCGGGCCGGGTACACAATGACGGGGGGTTCGAGCGTGACGGCCACCCGTGGCGCGACGAACGCGGACGGAGAGAGAAGGAGTCCTCTTGCGTCGAGCTCGACGTTCGCCGCCGTGTGTTGCCGGATCTGGAGCCTGTGCCCGTCCAGCGTCACGACGGGCGACAGATCTTCGAACAGCTGGGCGATCCCTCCTTCCGCCAAGCGCCGCGCGCGGTAGGCGACATCTCGTTCGAGGAGCTCTCGCACCATCGGCCACGAGGGCTCGACCAGCATCCTCCAGGTCGCGTCGAGCGCGTCGGCTACGCGAGCAGTCGCGCCCGAGGAGCGAAGCGTGCGCAACGTGTAGTCGTCGACATGCCGCCCGTCGAGCGCTCGCTCGATCTCTGCGCGCGCCGTTCGCGCAGGCGTCTGTCGGATCCGCTCCAGCTCCTCGTCGACATCGGCGAAATGCGTGGCCGGCGGAGCAACGAGAAAATCGGGTACGTGCCCTGGATCAGGGAGGAGTGCGAGAAGCAGCCCGAGATCGTGATCGCGATGGAGTCGCTGCACGACGTCGCGTCTCTCTCTGAGCCACCGGAAGTGGGACGTGTTGCGGACAGAGCCGGCGATCGCGCGGGCAGCCCGCACAACCTCGCCCAGCGGCGAGATGGCGAAGCGGCAGTGGAGCACGGCGTCGATGGAGAAGACGAACGTGACCGCGGGCCGCGAATCGGTTGCGATAGCGACAGGTGACAGTCGGTGGGCGCGACCTGACGCAGCAGTCCTTGCCGATGACCAGTCTGCCTTCGTCCCTCTCGATGGCGGCAATCGAGTCGATCCGCATCCAGCGCGCATTTCACACCCCCACGCACCTCTACGCAATTAGACTTGCGAAGATAACGGACTAACCTTGCGATCTATTCCGCGTCAGGTACGGGCCCTCGCAGCGACGACCCTTCGTCACCAGGCGAATCTCTAGCCGTCTCGTCTGTGCCGCCTCCATCGTGACCCTCGATGGCGTGGCCGAGCGCGGATCCGACGAGCCCTGACCTCACGGCATCACGCTCCAGGCCGTCGGATCCCGCCGCGATGGCGGTCACCGATCAGCTCGAGGAGCATCGAGTGGCACTCACGAGGTACTGCCACTGGAAGCTCGGCTCGGCCGACGCCGAGGACGCCGTCCAGGAGACGTTCGTCCGCGCCCTCCACGCGTTCCACCGGTTCGAGGGGCGCGGGACGTTTCAGACCTGGCTCTACCGCATCGCGACGAACGTGTGCATCGACATGCTCGAGCGTCGAAAGCGCGGCGCGCGCCCGACGGACTTCGCTCCCACAGACGAACCGATCACCGGAGCGTCGGGCGCGCTGGCGGAGGTCACCTGGATCGAACGACCCTACGGCCGTGTGGATCCGTCCGGCGACCCGGCGGACATCTCGGAGTCGCGCGAGGCGGTCGAGCGCGCACTCGCCGCCGCGCTCCGCTACCTCCCACCACGGCAGCGCGGAGTGCTGATTCTCCGGGAGGTGCTGCAGTGGAAAGCGCGGGAGGTCGCAGAGCTCCTCGGAACCAGCGAAGCGTCCGTCAACAGCGCGTTGCAGCGCGCCCGTGCGACTCTCGAGTCAAGGGCGCTCACCGCCGACGCGCCGATCTGGATCGACGAGGAAGAGAGGGAGGTCCTCCGCAGGTACATCCGCGCATTCGAGCGCTATGACGTTGCCGCGCTTGCACGACTGGTGCACGACGACGCGCGGGGTCTTGGGTCGGCGGAGGCACGCAGGGACGAGCCGAAGCGGCCCCGCGACTTCGGAAGTCTCGAGGACGCCGCGTAAGCCCAGGTCCTCGATTCGGAACTCCAGCTTGGGAGGAAAGATGATGAGCAAACCGACCATCCACCGATTCCCCGAGAAGCACGAGGGAGCATTCGTCAACGCCTACCTCGTCGAGACCTCGTCAGGAGTCGTCGCCGTCGACGGGCTGCTGACCGTTTCGGCGAGCAAGGCAATGCGCGACGGCCTCGAGCGCATCGGTAAGCCGCTACGCGCCGTCCTCGTGACGCAGGCGCATCCCGACCACTACGCCGGGCTGGGGCAGATCGTCGCCGGAGACGAGGTGCCGATCATCGCTCCGCAGGGAGTGATCGACTCGATCGAGGCCGACGACGCGATCAAGGATCAGATCCTGGGCCCGATGTTCGGCGACGAATGGCCGGCGACGCGGATCTTCCCGAACACCCCTATCGCCGACGGGCAGAGCGTGACCTTCGACGACGCCACGTTCACGGTCATCGATCTCGGCCCGAGCGAGTCGCCGCACGACAGTCCATGGCTGCTCGGAGACGACGAGAAGATCGTCTTTCTCGGCGACCAGATCTATGACCGGAGGCACTGCTACCTCGCCGACGGCTTCTACGTCGAATGGCTCGCGAACATCGAGAAGCTGCGCGCGCGCTTCCCGAAAGACGCCGTCTACTACGTCGGCCACGGCGGTCCGGTCGGGCCCGAGATGTGGGACTGGCAGCGCCGGTACATCGAGCTGTTCGTCGACGGGGTGTCCGGTGCCGACTGGACGGAGCCCGAACGCGCCAAGTCGGCTGTTGTCAACCGGATGAAGGAGTACGAGCCGACCGATGAGCTCCAGTTTCTGATGGAGCTCAGCATCGAGCCCGTCGCCGCACAACTCGGCCTTCTCGACCCGGCCGCGATGAGGACGTGAGCCGTAAGCGGCCCGCGGCCATCGTTCAGAGCGCGCCGGCAGCCGTGTTCGAGCCCGGGCCGGCACCCGCGGACAGCTCGCCGGTCGCCTTGTCTCGTGCGACGGCCCCGACGCGCGCGAACGCGAGCGGTGCCGGCACCTCCTCCTGGCTGACGACGCGGTGTCCGATCTCGGCAAGCCGGGCCTGGACGTGGTCGGCAATGCGGCTGTCGACGAACGACTCGGCGCCCTGACAGTGGACACGGGGAGCGTCGACGGCCGCCTGGAGATGCATCCCGAAGTCGATGTGATTCACGAAGGCATGGAGGACCCCACTCGCGATCCGGTATCCCCCTGCTCCGGCAGCGGCGAACACCCCGACGCCGTCACGTTCGGCCGCGATCGCCGGCACGGCGAAGATCGGCGTCTTGCCGGGTGCGATGCTGTTCCCTCGATCACCGCGTGGGTCGAAGTTGCGCATGGCGTTGTTCAGGAAGAAGCCGCACTCAGGCACGAACACGAGCGAGCCGAAAGGCGAGGTGATCGAGGTGATGACGCTAGCGACGTTTCCCTCGCTATCGGCTGCTGCCATGTGGCTCGTGCCGGCAAGCCCAGCGGCAGACGGATCACCGACTTCGTCCGGTTGCGCCGCGCCCGCAAACGGCCAGGGATCGCCCGCGGCGATCGGCCGCGACGCCGCTCGGTCGAGTCTGATGTCGGCCGCGCGAACTGCGCCGAATCGCTCGCTCGCAAGTCCTGAAGCCGCGCTCGGCCCGAAAGCAGGATCGCTGTAATGCTGCATGTTGTCCGCAAATGCATGCCCGAGAGCCTCGGCCATCAGATGCCGGAACTCCCAGCTCCCCGAACCGAGCGCGGACACCTCGAACTGGCTGAGGATGTTCAAGACCTCGTAGCCGAGCGCATCACCGGCCGTCGAGTAGCGCAGGCCGCGATACCACCCGCCCCGCTCAACCGAGACTCTCGGCCGGTATTCCGAGAGATCCTCGGCGCTGAGAATCCCACCGCCAGCGCGAACCTCGCGCACGATGCTCTCCGCAACCGCGCCGGCGTAGAAGCCCTCCAGTCCCTTGTCAGCGATCTCACGCAGCGTCCGAGCCAGGCTCGCCGTCTCGATTCTCTCGATGCCGTCCACCGGTGAGGCGCCGTCCTCCGGCAAGATCGGCGGCCGCCCGCCCCGCAGGAGCAGGGCAGCCGCGGCAGGCAAGGCCTCGATCTGCTCCATGCGGGCCGTGATCGCGAGAACGAGATCCCACGTGATCGGAAGCCCAGCCTCGGCGGCCTCGATCGCGGGTGCGAGGACTTGCTGGCGCCGAAGTCTCCCGAAATTCTCCTGCGCCGCACACAGTCCCGCGACTGCGCCCGGCACCGCAACCGAGATCGCGCCCCACTCGTTGCGTCGCTCGCGCACCCGCGGCCAGCCGTAGTACGTCGCGTGCTCTGGGAGATCGACCTCGAACATGTCCGGAGTGGCCAGCGCCGGAGCGCGGACGTAATGGTCGACGGAAACGAGATCGCCGCTCTCGGCAAGGAACAGAGCCATGTGGCCGTAGCCTCCGAGCCCACAACTCGCGGGCTCGACGACGAATCCCGTGAACGCTGCAGCGACGACCGCATCAACGGCATTTCCGCCCTCTTCGAGCATCCTCAGACCAGCTTCCACCTCCTGAGGATGTCCGCATGCGAGCACGCCGCGTTCGGAGACGGTCTCGGTGCCTCGCGCGACGATCACGCTGCAGCACTATGCCGACTCGTTCGTCCTCCTGGCCGTCGGACTCCTACGCCGACGTTCGGTCTCCGCGATCCGTCGCGCGCCGTCCTACTCCACGAGTGGACCGGTTGCCGTGCGAGAAGCCGTCGCTTGCGCCTCGCCCGGAGACACGACGCGCGGTGGATTCGAGCCTCTTCCATCCGTTCCCAGTAAGCCCTTACCGTTGGTTCGGTGCTGTCGTGATGCCGTCGTCGGAGACGGGATCGACCACCAGTCGACGGCCTCCCAGTCGATCTCGACGCCGATTCCGGGTGTCTGATCGAGGACGATGCGGCCCTCGGCGACGGCGAGCGGATTGGCGACGAGTCGCTCGAAGTTGTAGATGTCTTCGCTCAGGGCGAAGTACTCGACGGCAGGGCAGTTCGGCGTCGCCGCAGCAAGCTGAGCGTGGAGGTTGGCGTGCCAGTGAGGAACGACTGCGATGGACTCTTCTGCCGCGAGTGTGGCGACTCGCCACCACTCGCTGACACCTCCCATCACACAGGCGTCGGGCTGCAGGATGACGGCGGCGCGCCGATCGACCAGCTCACCGAAGCCCCAGCGCGTGGCCTCGATCTCACCGGTCGCGATCGGGATCGGCGAGTGGGCTGTCAGCAGAGCGTGGTTGGCGATGTCGTCCGGAGCGAAGGGTTCCTCCACCCACCAGATGTCGTACTCGGCGAGAGCAGCGATCGCCTCGAGCGCCTGCCCGAGTGTGCGCCAGGCGTTGTTGACGTCCACGGCGAGGCGAGCGCTCGGATCGAGAGCACGCCTCGCGGTTGCGACTCGTTCGAGATCCTCACGGAGAGGTAGGCCACCGAACTTCAGCTTGAAGTCGGTGAAGCCGAGCTCGCGGTACCGCTCGATCTCGGCGGTCACGTTGTCTCGAGGATCGCCGGCTCGGTAATACCCGCCGCTCGCGTAGGCCGAGACGGTGTCATCTACTCCGCCGAGCAGATAGCGAAGCGGCGCGCCCGCGCTCTTTGCGAAGAGATCCCAGACGGCGATCTCGACCGCGCTCAACATGCGCAAGAGGGCCCCTCGACGCCCGAGCAGGAGCAGGTCCCCGAAGATCCGCTCCCAGCTCTCCTCGATCGCGAGCACGCTCGTGCCACGCAACCGCGGAGCGAGCAGCTGCTCGATTCCATCCCGCAGCCAGAGTCCACCCGAGTCCCCCGCATACGTGTAACCGACACCGTCGAGGCCCGTCTCCGCGACCACTCGGACGATCACGTACTGCCGTTCCTCGACCGTTCGCGTCGAGAATGCGGATGGAGCGGACAGTGGCACCGCGACAGCGTGCGCTTCGATCGACTCGATACGCATCGGTCTCTTATCCTTCCACCTTCGTGGCACTTGCGCAAGTGGAGTTGCGAATTCTTGAAGGCTCGTTTGCGAAGTCTCCGGAGCTTGTTACGATCGGAGAATGGAGCGAGAGCGCGAGCCGTCGGTCGCAGTTCGACGAGCGGCCGCGTTGCTCCTGACGCTCGGCAACGACGAGTCGCTCGACGCTGGTGGTCTAGGCGTGAAACGCCTGTCCGAGCTGACCGGCAACGAGATCAGCCGCGTATCGCGGACGTTGGAGGTGCTATCCGAGTTGGGGCTGGTGGATCGCGACCCGACCACGCGGGCGTACCGGCTCGGTTGGCGGGTCTTTGCGCTCGCGGCGCGCGCTGGCCGGCCGCGGCTCCGGCTGGCGGCCGTGCCGTTCCTGCGCCGGTTGGCCGAAGAGTTCGGAGAGCGGGCCTACCTGTCCGTACTCGACGGCGGAGAGGTGCTGACCATCATGTCCGAGTCCTCGTCACACACGTTGCAGCCCAAGTCGTGGGTTGGCCTCAGCCACCCGTACGTGTACTCCGCATCGGCCGGGCGAGCGCTGCTCTTCCGACACAGCGACGAGGAGGTGGAGGCGCTACTCGCGAAGGTCGAATTCGATCCGCCGGGTCCGAACGGGCCGAAGAGCTTCGACGAGTTCGCCGCGCGTCTCGCAAGCGAGCGAGCGAGAGGCTGGGCTTACTCGGACGAGGAGTTCGAGCCTGGCCTCGTCGGCATCGCAGCGCCAGTTTTCGACTTCGATGGTCGCGTCGCGGCCGCACTCAACGTCTCAGGCCCGAAGTTCCGCTCAGCTACGGCCCTATCCGCTGCTGGACCGCGCCTCGTCGAGATGGCGGCAGAGCTCTCGAACGCTCTCGGCGGCGCATCCGACTCTGGCGACGCGGCGCGAGGGGCGGGATGAGCGGGCGCGAGTCGGTTCGTTTCTTCAGCGACGGTCACAGGCTGGACGGAGATCTCTGGCTGCCCGACTCGGGTCGCTCGTCGGTCGTCGTCATTCCGTGCTCGGGATACCTCGGGCTGAAGGCGCTTCAGCCCGCGCGCTTCGCACGCGCACTGACCCCCCGCGGCTACGCCTGCCTGACCTTCGACTACCGCGGCTTCGGCTTCAGCGACGGCGAGCGGGGACGACTCGTTCCAACGGAGCAGGTCGAGGACATTCGGGCAGCGGTCGACTACGCCAGCAGTCGGCCCGAGAGCGGATGGCGGACTGTCGTCCTCCTGGGCTGGGGGATGGGAGGGGCGCTTGTCATCGCCGAGGCCGCCGACGACCCGCGCGTGGCGGCCGTCGCCTCCCTGAACGGCTTCGCTGACGGGTTTCGCACGACGCGCGCTCTCCACGACGACGCGTCCTGGGCCGCTCTCGTCGACCGCTTCGACACCGACCGCGCTCGAGCGGCTGCAGCACGGCCGCTCGGAGCTCCTCCCCGCCTTCGATCTCGTGCGCCTACAGGGCTCGACGCGCCATTACGTCGAGACGGAGCTGTACAAGGACTCCGGGTTCGGGTTTCCGGTGACGTATCACTCGAGTGAGCAGCTCCTGCGGTTCTCGGTCGAGCACCTCGTGGCCCGCATCGCGCCTCGACCCCTCTTCCTCGCCCACAGCGCTGACAACGACCTCTACCTACCCGCGGAATCGAAGCGTCTCTACGAGCTCGCCGGCGAGCCTCGAGAGCTGCACCTACTGGAAGGTGCAGGCCACAGCGAATGGATGCACGACGGCCATGAGACGTTCAAGCGCCTCGTCGACCTGATCGACGACTTCATACAGCGCGCACTCGCGCCGGACGAACGGGTCGATGAGTCAGCTGCATCGGCCTGAATCCGGGGCAGAGACGAGTGAGCCGGGGCTGGGGCCACAAGCGGCCGCGCTTCTCTCGACCGAGCACTGGAGCCTGATCGCGTCTCGGTCGCTGATCTGGAACGAGGCGATGAGCCGAGCGACGGTCTTCCTGACGGTTCTCTCGGCCTCGATCATCGCGCTGGCGCTACTAGCCGACGCGACGGGCTTCGGACGGCAGACCGCGACGCTTGCGCTCGTGCTGCTGCCCGTTGTGTTCCTGCTTGGCCTTCTGGCTTACGCGCGGCTGGTGCAGATCAACACCGAAGAGTTCCAGCTCGTCCTCGCGATGAACCGGATACGACACGCCTACCTGGAGATCGAGCCTGGCCTGGAGCGCTACTTCACTACCGGTCACCACGACGACGAGGGAGGCGTGATAGCCACGTACATGCTCGAGGGGCTGAGCAGAAAGTGGTTCGCGGCCCACTTCCTGGTCAACACGCCGACGATCGTCGCGACGGTGGACGCGGCGCTGGCGGCTGCAATCGTCGCGCTCCTCCTGCGAGTCGCCGATGCGTCACAGACCGCAGAGGTGATCGGTGGGATCGTGGCGTTCGTGGTTGTCTCGGCCGTCCTCCTTCGCTTTCAGCTGCACGCCCTCCGCCCGCTTCGAGGTACGACGCCGAGGTTCCCCACCCCGCCGAGCTTCACCGAAAGAGGAGCGCAAGAGCCACACCGCGACCCTTGAATCAGCGAGAGGACCGCGCGTCATAGACTCGCCGGATGCTCTATTCGCCGGAAGCGCACGAGGCGCTCACGGACGAATCGTGGAGCGCTGCGAGGGTGCGGGCGGCGATCGCCGCCGTTGTTGCCGACACGGAAAGTGCATTCGAAGAAGGCTGGCCTACGCATCCGCGAGACCTCTTCGAAGGCGTGGATCCGTCTCTTCGGTTCCGGAACGTGTACGACGGTGGGGCGGGAGTCGTGGGCGCCCTCCACCGCCTCGCACGGCGCGGCCTCGTGGAGTTACGACGTGACTACGTCCCGTATCTCGAGCGTTCGACCGAGGCGTGCCCGGACTTTCCGGGCGAGAACACTGAGGGCAGCCTTTGGAACGGCGAGGTGGGAATTCGCCTCGTTCTCCAGACGCTCGCGCCTTCAAAGGCGAATCTGGAGCGGCTGTCGGAGCTGATCGCTGCGAACGAGCGGGACGAGCGTTGCGATCTCATGTGGGGCAGTCCCGGCACGATCCTCGCCGGTCGCGAGCTCGGGCTGGACGTGACGGCGAGCATCGAGTGGCTGCACGGGAGACGTGACGCGGACGGCCTGTGGACGCAGCGGCTGAACGGGCAGAGCAGCCGCTGCCTCGGCCCGGCGCACGGGTTCGCGGGGTGTGTGCTCGCGCTCGGCGATGCCGCCGCCGTCTCGGAGACGCTCCAGCGCTTTGCCGTCGAGGAGGATGGGGTCGTCAACTGGCTGCCATATGCGGGGATGCGACAACTCAACGGGCACCGCGACGGTCAGATCCGCACGCAGTGGTGTCACGGCGCGCCGGGGATCGTCGCCACGCTCGCCCCCGTTCTGGACGAGGAGCTTGCGAGCGCGGGCGGCGAGTTGACGTGGCGGGCCGGGCCGCTGAAGAAGGGCGCAGGCCTCTGCCACGGCACGGCGGGAAACGGATACGCCTTCCTCGCGCTGTTCGAGCGCACAGGCGACGAACGGTGGCTCACCCGAGCGCGCGCGTTCGCGATGCACGCCGTTGGCCAGGTGGAGCAAAGCCGGTCGGGCGACGGGCGCGGCCGCTACTCGCTCTGGACGGGCGATCTCGGCACCGCCCTCTACCTCGCCGATTGCACCGACGGTCAGGGGAAGCTACCCCTCCCATAGGTCGATCCTCCCATGAGCAACTGATCGGCTGATGCCCTTCGGTCGAGCCTCGAGCAGCAGCTACTCGATGAGCGTGAGCAGCTTGAACATCGGCATGTACATCGCGATGACGATGATGCCGACCATGATCCCGACCATGATCATCATCAGTGGCTCGATGATCGAGGTCAGCGCCTGGATCGAGGCGTCGACCTCGTCCTCGTAGAAGTCCGCGACCTTGCCGAGCATCTTCTCGAGCTCTCCCGATTCCTCGCCGATCTTGACCATCTGGGAGACCATCGGCGGGAAGACGGCGCTCTCGATCAGCGGCTGAGCGATCGTCGCGCCCTCCTGCACCCGGACGCGCAGCCGAGACGTCTCGTGCTCGACCACCCAGTTCCCGGAGGTCTGCGCGGTGATGTCGAGCGCCTTGACGATGTCCACGCCTGCGGCGATGAGGGTCGAGAGGGTGCGCGACCAGCGGGCCATCGAGACCTTGCGCACGACCTGGCCGATCGTCATGGGCACGCGCAGCTTGAAGCGGTCCCAGACCCTCCGGCCCGACTCGCTCTTCTTCCAGCGCGAGAAGCCGTAGATGAGGGCACCGATGAGCGGGAAGATGATGAACCAGTACGAGCGCAGCCCGTTCGACGCCTTCACGACGTACTGCGTCAATGTCGGCAGGTCGCCGCCGAGCGAGTCGAAGATCTTCGTGAAGACCGGGACGAGGAACATGAGCATCCCGGCCAGGACGAGGCTCGCGAACGAGAGGACGACGATCGGATAGATCATCGCGCCCTTCACGCGGCGCTTGATCTTCTGCTCCTTCTCGATCTGGGTCGCCACGCGGTCGAGCACCGTGTCGAGCACGCCCGCCGCCTCGCCCGCCTCGACCATCGCGATGTACAGCCGGTTGAACGTGTCGGGATGCTGCGCCATCGCCTCGGAGAGGAAGGCGCCGCCCTCGACGCGCTCGCGGACGTCGGCGATGACGGCGCCGAGCGCCGAGTCGTCGGTCTGCTGCTCGAGCACGACGAGCGCGGTGACGACCGACAGGCCGGCCTCGATCATGGTCGCGAACTGGCGCGAGAAGATCTGGAGCGACTTCGCCTTGACCTTCTTCCGGCGGCCCATGAACCCGCGTCGCGAGTCGGCCTGCGCCGGTGCCTTCAGCTCCTGCAGAAAGTCGGCGAGGAGCCCGCTGCCGCGGAGCGCGTCGCGCGCCGAGGCGAGGTCGGTCGCCGAGATCTCGCCGCTCTGCTCGACGCCCTGGGCGTTGATCGCGCTGTATGCGAAGTTCGGCATGCTCGGGCTACGCGTCCTCGGCTAGTCCTGAGCCTGGGTGAACTGCTGCACCTGCTCGGGCTGGGAGCCGGTGTAGAGCAGCCGGAGCGTGTACCGCGCTCCAGTTGCCGTGTTCACGAGGGTCAGCGTCTGCCCCATCTTCAGGGTGATCGCCCCGCCGCCCGTGAACGCGCCGCCGACGACTCCGAGCTGAGCAGCCTTCGGCTTCAGGCTCAGGAGGACGAAAGTGGGGTCCGCCTTGGGGAAGCGCTTCTTGACGTCGACTGCCTCGTCGGAGCCGTTGATCCAGATCGTCGCGCTCGTGAGCCCGGAGGGGTTCGACACCGACCCGGTCTGGCCGCCGCCGCTGCTGCCGCCCGAGACGGCTCCAGAGCCCGCCGCCCCCTGGGCACCGGCAGATCCACCGCCGCCGCCCGAGACCTGGACGCCCACCGGTTCGCCGTCCTGGGAGCCGGACGCGCCCGGCGTGTCCTTCACGACCTGGACGAACGGGTCACGCCTTCCGAACAGGCTGAACGAGGCCAGCTGCCCCTCGCCGGGCTTCACCACGACGCCGGGCACGATCTTGACGCCTGCGAGCACCGCTCCGCTCGCCGCGACCGCGACCGGACTACCGGTCGGAGTGGCGCCCGGAGTCGGCGACGCGGTCGGTACTGCGTCGTTCGTCGTGGCAGGCGCTGCCTCGGATCCACCGCCGAGGAACTTCGGCAACTGGATCGCGAGCAGGATGGCGAGGACGATGCCGCCGCCGATGACGATGTAGAGCTGCTTCCGGCTCTTCACTTGTGCATGCGTTGTCGCGGCCATTACGGAGTCGCTCCTGCTGCGGAGGTACCGTCCGAGGACGGGGTCGTGGTCTCACCTTCGGGGGTCGTGGTCGTCATGGTCGGCGGGACGCCCGGCAGCACGCCGAACGCGTTGAGGATCACGCCGGCGCGAACGATCGGGAACTGCACGTTGTCTCCCTCGGGCTTCGCGAGCCGTACCTCGGTCACGGAGTAGAGGCGGCCGTTGACGACGAGGCGGCCCTTCTTCACGGTGACGAGCTTCCGCAAGTCGCCCAGGAAGCGCGACACGGAGCCGAAGCGGCCCTGCACCGTCAACGTGAGCGGCTGCGCGTAGTAGCCCGTGACCGGGATCACCGCCGTCGGCTGGAAGCCCTCGAGCGTGAGGCCGTGACGCTTCGCGAGCCGATCGACGTCGAGCATGACGGCCGCGACGTTCGCGTCCTCGGGCAGCGCCTTGGCGAGCCGGAACACATCGCTTGCCCGCACGGTCACAGCCGCAGACGGACGCGCGAGATCGGCCTTCCGCTGCGAGAGCTCGGCCTGCGCGGCGGCCACGTCGCCCTCGAGCCTCAGAGGCTTCGCTCCGCTTCGGCGAGACTGCGAGGAACCAGAGCGCAGCCAGAACGAGGACGAACGCCACTCCGCCCGCGACGAGGGCGGTCCTGTTGCTCACGTTGGTCCTCACTGGGCACCTCCGGGGGTCGCCAGGGCGGCGACGATCGTGAACTCGATGATCCGCTTCTTGCCGATCGTGCTCGGGGTCGCGCTCTGGAGCTCGGCGTTCGTGAGGCTGGGAACCGCCTGCACGCGGGCGAGCGTCCGGGCGATGGTCGCGTAGTCGAGCGCGTAGCCCGTGATCGTGACGCCGGTCGGCGTGGTCGGCGCGGCGACCGGCGCGGGCGGAGGCGTGCTGGGCGTCGCCGACTCCCCGTCCGTGGACGTGGCCGCGACCTCGGGCGTCGGCGTCGCCGGCTGAGGCGCCGTTGCCGCCAACTCGGTCAGCGAGACGCCTTCGGGAAGCACGCGCGAGACATCTCCGAGCACCCGCTCCCAGGTGAGTCGGCCGCCGAGGATCTGCGCGACGGCGGTCGCTCGGGAAGCCTGCTCGCCGGCCAGCGCCGGGTCGATGTTCGCCTTCGTCGGCTCGGGCAGCGCCTCGATCTGCGCGCGAACCACCTCGAGCTCGGCCTGGCGGTCGCCGGCGGTGCCGCTCGCCTGCATGAACATGAACGCAAACGCGGCGAGCGGAACGGCGGCTGCGAGCGGCCCGGCTACTGCGAGGAGCCTCGGCGGCTTGCGCGTCTGGCGGGCCTCCTTCGGCAGCAGGTTGACCGAGCGGCCGGCCTCGTCCTCGATGGCGAGCCCGATGGGCACCGCGAGCGATCCGATCGTGGCGTCGAGCGCGGGCGGGATGTCCGTCTGGACGTCGACGCGGCCAAGTGGATCGCCGACGCTCACGTTCACGCCGATCATCTGGTGGAGCGAGTCCGCAAGGCCCTCGAGGTGGGCGGTGCCGCCCGTGATCAGGATCTCGCGGATGCCGAGCGATTCCGGCTGGGTCTGGTAGAACTGGAGCGAGCTCACGAGCTCGCGGGCGAACGGCGTCAGCCTCGTCCGGACGGCCTCGAGAGCACGGCTTCGCGTGTCGGCATCGAGCGAGTCGAGGTGGCGGCCCGGACCGTCGAGCGACAGGTGCGTGAGGATCGTCGCCGCCTCCATGTGCGGCACCTCGAGCTCGTCCGCGATCGCCGTCTGGAGGGCGCCGCCGCCCCAGTCGAACACGCGGGTGAACTCGGCGATTCCGCCGCCTGCCACGAGCAGCGTCGACGCCTCGTGTCCGATCGCAACGACGACCGTGGCGCTGTCCTCGGTCCGGCTGCGGGAGCCGAACGGCGGGACGAAGGTGCGGAGGAGGCCGAAGGACTCGAGGTCGACGCCCGCAAGGCGGATGCCTGCCTGGCGGCATGCCTCGATGTACGGCTCGACCTGGTCGCGGGGTGCGACGACGAGCAGGACACGGCGCACGACTTCGCCGGTCTCCGTGTACCGCTCCTCGACGACGCGGTAGTCCAGCACCGACTCGTGCGCGGCGACAGGCAGCACCTCGTGCGCCTTGAAGCGAACGGCGTTGTCGAAGCGCGCATCGTCCTCGACGCCTGCGATGTCGAACGTCCGGACGCCGACGCGGCTCGACGAGAGCCCTAGCCGGACGTTCTTGACGGGCAGATGGGCCTCCTTGAAGAACGTCTTCAACGCGCGGACGAGGGCTTCCGGGTCGCGGAGCTCGCCGCCGACGACGACGCCCTGCTCGAGCGGACGACGGGCGACGTCGACGAGCGCGGGGCGCTCGCCACTTCCGGACACGACGGCCGCGGCGATCTGTGACGCACCGACCTTGAGGCCGACGACCTTCTTGCCTCGCGACCCGCCGCCGTTCCGTCGCTTGAGGGGCACAGACTCGTTGACGACCTCGTCACGCGCCGAGTCGATCTCGTAGTCCTCCAGTGACTCGTCGGCGCCGTGCCACTCCTCGAGCGCGGGCTCGGGCTCGTGCTCGCCATCGACGACGGCGGGCTCCTCGGCATCGAGCTCTTCGGCCGGCTGGTCTTCGACTGCGCTCTCCTGCTCGTACGTAGGCTCGGGCTCGAAGGCGACGTCGTCGGGGACGGGCGTGTGCTCGTCGTCGGAGGCGTAGACCTCGACCTCGACCGACGCGGGCGCGTCCTCGAACGAGTCCACCGCGGGTGCCTCGTCGGTCGACTCGGCGACGAGCTCGTGCTCGGGCGTCGGATCGGGCGTGGGCTCTGCCGCAAGCTCGGCGTCCGGAGCTCCATCGTCCGTCGCACTCTCGTCCTCGCCGAAGACGAAGGCATCGGTGTCCTCGACAGCCGGGTCCGAATCCTGTTCGGGCTCGTCGGCCGGCTCTTCGATGTCGGACGTCAGCTCCGAGCTCCAGTACGTGACGTTCTCGAACGAGTCGTCCTCGACGGTGCTCGCGTCGCCGTCCTCGTCGACCGGGACGGCGGCCGGCTCCGACTGGCGGCGGCGGAAGAGACTGCGTCGGGGCTTCGGCTCCTCGACCGGAGCCTCGAACGTGTCGGCCGAGGCGGCGAGCTCGTCGTCCCCTTCCTCGGCGGCCGGCTCGTGCTCGTCGTCCTGCTCGGGCTCCGCCTCGGGCTCCAGATCCGGCTCCGGCTCGAGCGCGGGCTCGTCCTCGTGGACGGCGACGAACTCGGGCTCGGGCTCGACGACCTCTTGCTTGCGGCGGCGGAAGAAGCCGCGCTTCCTGGTCGGCTCGTCCTCGGACGGGTCCGACAGCTCTTCCTGCTCGTCGTCGGCCACGGGCTCGGGGACGACGCTCCAGGTCTCGGGCTCGGTGACATCGCTCTCCGAGCCGTCGTCGACGGCCTCGAGCGCGGAGTCGTCTTCCTCCACTGCCTCCTCGGCGGCCTCGGCCTCGACGACGGGCTTGCGTCGCCGGAAGAGTCCCTTGCGCGCGTGCTCATCGGCGGGCTCGTCCTCCTGGACGGGCTCGTCATGCACATCCGTGAGCTTCGCATCGTCCGCGACGCCGGCGGGCTCGGGCTCGGAGAGCTCGACGGCCTCGTCGGCGTCCGAGGTCGTCTCGCTGCCCCACGCGCGCTCGTCGTCCGGAGACGGGAGCTGCGGATAGGCGGATCCTTCCGGAGCCCCACCTTGGATGCTCGAGTGCTCCGGGCTCGAATGCTGGACCGTGTACGGGCTCGGCGGAACTGCCCCGGCGTGCGGGCGATTGACGAAGCGGTCTTCCCAGAAGGACATGGCAGCTAGCTCCCGGCGACCCGCAGCGACGCGCCAAGGTTCGGCGCTGCCGCGGGTGCACCCTCGGTCGGCATGGCAGGAACGGAGATGCCGGCGCGCTCGAGCGCGGCGACGAGCGATTCGGGACGGCTCGAGCGGCTGAGCGCGTCGGACACGGCGACGGTGCGCTTCTCGATCAGCTCCGCGAGCGACTGCTCCATCGTCTGCATGCCGCGCCGCGTGCCCGTCTGCATGTACGAGTAGACCTGCTCGATCTTGCCCTGGCGAATGAGGTTGCGGATCGCGTCGTCCAGGAAGAGGATCTCGAGCGCGCACACACGCCCGGTGCCGTCGGCGCGCGGCAGGAGCGTCTGCGTGACGATGCCCTGGAGCGAGTTCGCGAGCTGCATGCGTACCTGGCTCTGCTGCGCAGCGGGAAACGCATCGATGACGCGGTCGATCGTGCTCGGCGCACTCTGGGTGTGCAGGGTGGCGAAGACGAGGTGGCCGGTCTCGGCCGCAGTCAGCGCGGTCGAGATCGTCTCGAGGTCGCGCATCTCGCCGAGGAGAATCACATCCGGGTCCTGGCGGAGCGCGCCTCTGAGCGCCTCCGCGAAGCCCACCGCGTCGCCGCCGATCTCGCGCTGGTTGACGATGCAGCTCTTGTGCTGGTGCAGGAACTCGATCGGGTCCTCGATCGTGATGATGTGGTCGCGGCGCGCCTGGTTGATCTCGTCGATCAGCGCAGCCAGCGAGGTCGACTTGCCCGAGCCGGTCGGGCCGGTAAAGAGGACGAGGCCGCGCGGCTTCGTCGTGAACTCGTGCAGCGCCGGCGGCAGGCCGAGCTCCTCGATCGACCGGATCTCGGTGGGGATCATCCGGAAGGCGGCAGCGAGCGCCTCGCGCTGGTAGTAGGCGCCGATGCGGAAGCGACCGAGCCCGCGCACGCCGTACGCGAAGTCGAGCTGCCGGTTGAGCTCGAGCTGCTTCTGCTGCTCCGTCGTCGTGATCCGATAGATGAGCTGCCGCGTCGTCTCGGGATCGAGCATGTCGAAGTCCTCGAGGGCCTCGATGTGACCGTGCACGCGCACGACCGGCTTCGAGCCGGCAGTGATGTGCAGGTCTGAGGCCCCGAGCTCGACCGAGCGCTCGAGGAGCACGTCGATCGAGAGCGGAAGCCCCGACCCTGACGTGTTGACGGCGTGCTGAGGCGGCACCGCGGCTGTGGGATTCATCTCCACGTCGCCGTCTATCGGCACCGGGCCGCCGCGGCTTGAGAGTGGGCCGGCCTTCTTCCTACGTGCGACGCGCGAGGCGCTCGGCGGGCGGTCCGGACGCACCGTCCCCCAAGTTGAGGGACTGAATCACCCAGAGATCACCCGATGTGGGGAGGATCGACATGGGGCCTCTGCCGATGGTGCGCTTCGTGGCACCCCTCTACCCACTCCGAAGGGAGTTCTCCATGCGGTTCATCGAGAAGGCGCAGCAGCGCCTCCGCGGCGAGGAGTCCGGCTTCACGCTCATCGAGCTCCTCGTCGTCCTCGTCATCATCGGCATCCTGCTCGCGATTGCCGTCCCGTCCTACCTCGGCTTCAAGGAGCGCGCCGAGAACCGGTCGGCGGCGTCGAACGTGCGGGCAGCGATCCCGGCAGTCGAGGCCTACTACGCCGACAGCGCCACCGGCACCTACGCCGGCATGGATCTCCCGGCGCTGCAGCTGATCGACCAGGCCGTCTCGCTCGACGTCGTGCAGGTCCTGGGCGGCGGCACCGGCTACTGCATCCAGGCCGACGCGAACGGCCGTGGTGCCGGCGCGGCGAACAACCCCCACAAGTACACGGGGCCTGGTGTCGACACCTCTCCGGTCGCGAACACCTGCTAGTAGCAGGCTCTGTGCGGCACTCGAAGGGGCGCGGGAGACCGCGCCCCTTCTTCTTGCGGAGAGGGTAAAGCATGCCTCAGTCACTGCCGATAACGAGAGGGCTATGAACACGACCATCCCCCTGCCTTCGACTCGCTATCTCGCCGTCATGGGCGGCGCTCTTCTCCTCGCCTTTCTCTTCCTCGTCGCACGCCCGATGCTTCTTGGGCGGCGGCGAGACGGCGCCGACCACCGGCAGCCCGAGCACCCCGGCCCAGACGCCTGCCACTCCGAAGCCGAGCTCACGGCCCGCTCCGAAGCCGTCGCTCGCGCTGCTGCCGGGTCTCCCACCGAAGGTTGCGAACAAGCTCCGCTACTCGAATGTCGTCGTCGTCTCGCTGTACCAGGGGAATGCCCCCGCCGACCGCGCCGCAGCAGTAGCGGCCGGAGCGGGCGCGAAGAATGCCCGCGCCGGTTTCCTGCCCGTGAACGTGCTCAACGAGAAGAGCGCGCGCGCCGTGCAGACGTTCGTGGGCACCACGAACACCCCAACCGTCGTCGTCGTCCGCCGCCCCGGCCGGATCGTCACGCGGCTGGAGGGCGCTGCCTCGAGCGATGGACAGCTCGTCGCCCAGGCCGCGCACAACGCAGGCGCCTCGCGGCGATGAGCCGCAACGGTCGGTCTGCGGCGGCCGCAGCCCCTGAGTCCGAGGCCCTGCTCCGCAGAGAGCTCTACGCCTATCAGGTACGGCGCGAGGGCCGCGTCGTCGCCAGGCTCCGGGCGCTGGGCGCCGACGACGGCTCGGTCGTCGTCGAGACCGAGGTGCTGCCCGTCAACCGCCCACCGGGCGAGGCCGGCATCGCCCGGCCGTTCGAGTTCCCGGACGCCGACTACGCGCGGCGGTTCGTGGACGAAGCGCTGCTCGCGCTCGAGTACCTGAGCTGCGAAGTCGTCGAGTAGACGACTCCCCCTCTCCTCACCTTCTCGCTCAGGCAACCTCACCCACCCGAGGGCTGTGGCGTCGTGCGAGAGCGGCCGATCTCTGCGGATGTGGTTCCGCCAACCTCGAAGGAGATCTCCATGGATCTGATCACCGCGGCGCGAACGCGCCTTCAGCGCGACGAGTCGGGCTTCACGCTCATCGAGCTCCTCGTCGTCCTCGTCATCATCGGCATCCTGCTCGCGATTGCCGTCCCGTCCTACCTCGGCTTCAAGGAGCGCGCCGAGAACCGGTCGGCGGCGTCGAACGTGCGGGCAGCGATCCCGGCAGTCGAGGCCTACTACGCCGACAGCCCGACCGGCACCTACGCCGGCATGGATCTCCCGGCGCTGCAGCTGATCGACCAGGCCGTCTCGCTCGACGTCGTGCAGGTCCTGGGCGGCGGCACCGGCTACTGCATCCAGGCCGACGCGAACGGCCGCGGTGCCGGTGCGGCGAACAACCCCCACAAGTACACGGGGCCAGGCGTCGACACCGCTCCGGTCGCCAACACTTGCTAGACACGGCAGAGCGTTGTGTCGCGAAAGGGCGCGGGAGACCGCGCCCTTTCTCTTGCGTCTACGCGCCCTCGATCACGGGCGAGGCAAGCCTCGCCCCTACTGGGAGACGACGCGGGCGAGCTCTTCGACCGAGGTGAGCCCGGCGGCGGCCTTCGCGATGCCGTCGTCCCAGAGCGAGCGCATGCCGCCAGCGAAGGCGGCGCGGTCGATCTCGTCGCGCGTCGCGTTCGCGGCAGCCAGGGACTCGAGCTCATCGTTCATGATCAGGAGCTGGAAGATGCCGATGCGGCCCTTGTAGCCCGTCCGGTTGCAGCGCGGGCAGCCGACCTTGCGGTAGACGACCATGCCCTCGCGCGCCTGGGCGGTCTCGGGGGCGATCCGGGCTGCGAGGAGCTCGTCCATGGTCGGGACGTACATCTCGCAGCAGTTCGTGCACAGGCGCCGTGCCAGGCGCTGCGCGAGGATCGCGCTGACCGCGGAGCCCGTCAGGAAGGGCTCGACACCCATCTCGTTCAACCGGGTGAGCGCGCCCGGCGCGTCGTTCGTGTGCAGCGTCGAGAGCACGAAGTGGCCGGTGAGAGCCGACTCGATCGCCATCTTCGCGGTCTCGGCGTCCCGGATCTCGCCGACCATGATCACGTCGGGGTCCGAGCGCAGGATCGAGCGCAGCGCCGACGCGAACGTGAGGTCGGCCTTCACGTTGATCTGGACCTGATTCACGCCCGTCAGCCGGTACTCGACCGGGTCCTCGACGGTCATGATGTTGATCTCGGGCCGGTTGATCTGGGCGAGCGACGCGTAGAGCGTCGTCGACTTACCCGAGCCCGTCGGCCCCGTCGAGAGCAGGGCGCCCGTGGGCTTGCGGATGATCTGGGAGATCTGGCCGCGCATCGTCTCCGAGAGCCCGAGCGACTCGAGAGTCGGCGTCGAGCGGGACTTGTCGATGAGGCGCATGACGACCTGCTCGCCCTCGACCGTCGGCAGCGTGGCGACGCGGATGTCGAGGAGGCGGCCGACCGCGGTCGCGTTGAGCGAGATGCGGCCGTCCTGCGGCTTCCGGCGCTCGGCGATGTCGAGCTTCGCGAGCACCTTGAGGCGCGTCGTGACACCGGCGGCCATGCGCTTGGGGATGCGCTGCTGCTCGGTGAGAACGCCGTCGACCCGCGTCCGGACGACGAGCGAGTCGCCCTGCGGCTCGAAGTGGATATCGCTGGCGCCGTCGCTCGCGGCCTGCATGACGATCGAGTTGACGAGCCGGACGAGCGGCGCGTCGGAGACGCCGTCCTCCGCCTCGAGATCGTCCCCGTCGTCCTCAGAGATGACCTCGAACTCCTCGAGCGCCGACTGCGTCTCGTAGACCTCGGACGCCCGCTCGAGCCGCGCAAGCTCGGCCATGATGTCGTCGCGCCCGGCGATCGCGAGATCGAGGTGGTGACGGGTCGCGAGCCTGAGCTCGTCGACGGCGAGGATGTTGGCCGGATCGGCGAGCGCGACCAGAAGACGGCCGTCCTGGAGGGACACCGGGATGGCGGTGACGCGCTTCAGCGCTCGGAGCGGGATCTGCTCGATCGCGTCTCCGGACGGACGCTGATCCTCGAGATCGATGAACGGCAGACCATGGCGGCGGGCGAGCGAGCGACCGATGCCGTCGGACTGCGCGTGACCCTCGTCGGCCAGGGCCTCGGCGAGGGAACCGACACCTGCGCGGGCTTTCGCCGCGGCCAGGCGGTCGCTGGGGATGATCTCGATCGGGCGGATCAGGTCGGCGACGAGATCGGCGAGCGTCGCGAAGCTGCCGCCGGCGCGGCCATTTTCGGCAGCCGCGTCAGCCTCGGGATCGCTACCGAGTGCCTTCGCTGCCCGCAGTCGTCCAGAAGGCTTCAAGGTCATAGGGATCCCTCACCATGGGTTATCGGCAGAGGGCGCCTATCCCATGAGAAACGGGGCCTGGAGGGCGCCCCTAGGTGCCGGAGGGGAGCTCCCGGAAGAAGAGCACCGTGTAGGCGTCCTCCACAACCGGGAACCAGGGCGGCGGGAGCCATAGGAAACTTTCGTCGTAGCCGTAGTCGCGGATGTCGAACATGCCGGCGAAGCTTCCGCCGTCGTCCGTCGCTGCCATGCCGCGGAACGTCATCAGGCTCTTGTTGATGCCCGTCCAGTCGCGTGCCCTCCAGGTACCTGTCTGCGCGATGACGCCGGCGTCCCACGTCAACGGATCGGGCGTGTACTTCGCGACGTAGAGGTTGTTCTTCGCGACGAGGCCGAGGACGTCCTGGCCGACGGCGACCCGGCTGATGTTGTTCGCCACGACGATGTCGTCGTTGGAAGCCACCGTGACGCGTCCCTTCACGACGCCCTGGACGATCGCGTCCTGGACCGCGTAGATCGCGCCGTTGGCCGGAACGGCGGGTGTGCTGTGCGTCGTGCACGTCGGCACCGCGTCCGCGACGTCCTGTCCACTCGTCTGGTCACACGCCTCGACGGTCACGGTCCCCCCGGAGTTGAACGTGAGCCGCCACGCGTCGTTCCCCGCGTCGTTGAGATAGACCCCGGCGAGCTGCGAGGCGCGCTCGATGTCGGTGAAGGACGTCAGGAAGCTCGTGAAGTCGATCGGGTTCTTGATCTTCGAGCGGATGTCCGGGTTCGTGTCGACGTCGTAGCGCAGAGCGCCGTTCTGCATGACGACCGAGCCGCCGATCTGGCCTTCGGCGAAGATGTCCGCCGTCGCCGTCCCGTCGTGGGTGATGTCGCCGTTCGCATAGATCTTGCCGTTCGTGATCGCGCCGGTGCCCCAGCTCACGTTGCCGTTGACCACGCGGTAGTAGTCGGCCAGCGAAGACGGGCGGACGTAGGTCTCGATCACGCGGACATCCCTCGTCGCGCCCACCTTGCGGCCGGCGGCGACGATGCGCACGAACTTCGACGTCGCGTCGGGCGAGTAGACGCGAAGGTTGTACTCGTAGCACTGGGGATCGGTCGAGGCACATCCGAGCGGGACTCTCCGCCATGCGTCCTTGCCGTTCGGGTACGTCCACGTCTGGACGCCCGTCCACGCACCGCCCGCTGCGACGGTCGTCGCCCCCGTCTGGCGCGTCGCCTCGCCGGGGTGGACGTAGTGGAGGTAGTAGAGGCGGTCGTCGACGAGCTTCGAGACGTAGTCGTCGATGCCGGCCTCGGCTGCCTGGAACGACGTGCCGCCGTAGACCTGGTGGACGCTGCGGTCCGACTCACCGCGCACCTGCTCGATGAGGACGACGCCGACCAACGTCAGCATCGCGCCGATGAGGACGACGAGCACCATGCCGAACCCCTGCTCCTGCGCGAGGCGATTTCGGATGCTCACGACTCCCCCCTCACGGTGACGCTCGACTTGTAGGTGAACTTCTTCGAAGGAGCCGTCCGAGTGGCGACGACGAGCTTGACGTCGATCGTCTGGATGAGGGTGCGCGTTGCGGTCTCGACGCCGTCTGCATCCCGATAGACGAAGACCCGCTCGGCGCCCGTGCCCGTGTTGACGACGCCGCGCACGACCGTCCGGAAGGCCGTGGGGGTCGCCAGGCCGCTCCACGGATAGCCATCGGTGTCGGTGCTTGTGACGAACGCGCGCTCCAACCTGCCGGCGTTGAGCCGATACGTCACGCGCCGCAGGTGGAACGGAGCAGCTCTGTCCGGCGTGAGGAACGTGACCTGGTTCGCAGAGATCGCCTCGATCGGTGACGTCGTGACGTCGTCGTCGCCGTCATAGACCTGGCGCAGTTCCTGCGAGACAGTCGTGATCGCGCTTCGCGCCTCGACCTGGATGTTCGTCTGCTGCTCGACCTCGCCGCTGTGGCGGATCGTCGAGCTCATCACCATCGAGAAGGCTGCGAGCACGAGCCCGAAGATCGTCATCGCGCTCAGCATCTCGACGATCGTGAAGCCGCTCTCGTCGCGGATGAGTCGTCGCATCGTCATCACGGCGGGCAGGTGCTCGAGTTGTAGGTGACGGTGATCGTGGTCGTAGGCGCGGTGTTGATCGTCTGACCCGTGAGGTTCACCGACCTCGGGCTCCCGACCGCGCAGTTCCAGGCCCTGATCCGGTAGCCGGTGCCCCGCGGGACGTTCGTGAACGTCGCGTTGCCGCTCCCGTCGGTCGTCGTCGTCAGGGTGAACCCACCAACCGGGCCGAGGTTGACGCGGGCGTTCGCCCCCACCTGGTCGACCCCGGACGAGTTGTGGACATGAATGACGAGGGTCGTCGTCGGGAGGTTGACCGTGACGGTCGTCCCCGAGGCGGCGAGGGTGACGTTGGTCAGCGTCGTGGTCTGGCCCAACCTCGTGGCCTGCACCTGGTACCCGCCGCCCGGCGGGAGGCCCGCGAACGTGACGTTCCCGCTCGCCGGCGTCGTCTGCGTGAGGTTGACGGAAGCGGGCCCGCCGGTCACGACCACCGTGGCGCCGCTGACGGCAAAACCAGCCCAACGAACCTGGGCGACCAGCGATCCACCCGTCAGCGCGAGCGTGACGTTCGTCGTCTGCCCCGTCGTGACGACGACGGAGGAGTTGGACGCCGTCTGGCTCGAGTGCGACGCCTGCACCGTGTACGGCGCGGCCCCCGAGGGGACGTTCGAGAAGGTCACCTGTCCGGTCAAGTTGGTAGTCCCCGTGACAGGGTTGAGCGAGTACGGGCCCCCGCTCAGGATCACCGTCGCGCCTGCGGCCGGGATGCTGGCCGGCCAGTTCACCGTGACGGCGACGGTCCCGGACGGGCAGTTGCCCATCGTGAGGGTGAACGTCGAGCTCAGGACGTCGGGGTAGTCGTCCGGTACGTATTGCGTCACCGGGCTCGCGCACAGTGGGGTCCCGGTCGTCCACGCCTCGGCGGTGTACTGGACGCTCGGGACGATCGGCTCACCGGCGACGGCCGTGATCGCGGCCGTGCCGCCGGTGACGCTGAAGGTCTGCGTGGCGCCGTTGCGAGCCGAGGTCAGCTTCACGAACGTGGTGCCGGTGAACTGGCCACCGGCGCCGTTCCGGAGGTCGAGGTTGATCGTCCCGGGGCGGTAGATCTGGAGGGTCGGTGTCGCCGTCTGGCCCGGTCCGACGTTGACCCGCTGCGGGGAGTCGAGCATGACGTAGCCGCTCAGCGACGCGACGAGGTCGTAGCAGTCGGATGGACAGTTCGCCGTCGCGTTGGGCGTGAGCTTCTGGAAGGAGACCTTGCCGTTGACGTCGGTGAGGTCGCTCCTCGGTGCGCTCGGGCCGGTGAGGAGGTCGACCGTGGCGTTCTCGACCGGAACGTTGAGCCCGTAGTCGATGACGAGCGGCTGCACGATCGCGAGGTTCACGCCGCCGAAGGGCGTCCTCGACGTCGGCGCGACGTAGGTGACCTCGCGCGCGAGCAGCTTGTTGTCGGAGTCGCGCCGCACCGACACGACGACGCGCTTGTAGTTCGCGGTCGTCTCGTAGCTCGTCGGCGTGGGGTCGTCGACGTACCGGATCTGCACGGTGATGGTCGCGTCGAGGCCCGTGACGTTCACCGCTGTGGTCGGAGGCACGGTGCCGGGCGGGTTTCCGAGGACGATGCCGACGTCCTCGTAGTCGAGTCGGCGAATGGACTCGATCTGCTCCATCGCCGCCTGATCCGCGATCGTCCGCTGGCGCGAGAGCTTGTTCGCCGAGATTGCCGACGTGAGAAGACCGGCCATGGCCGCTGCGAGGCCCGCGAACAGGACCATCGCGAACACGGCTTCGATCAGCGTGAAGCCGCCCTCGCCGCGCAGGCGCGGGAAGCGCCGCATGAAGCCATGGGTGTTGCTCACGTCACGAGGCATATCGACCGCCGCAGGTAGGTACTTGATCCCGAGCCGGCTCTCAGAGTGGGTCAGCCGATGAGGGACGTGTATCCCCTAAGAAGGGGAGTCCCCCAATACAGGGCGACCAGCGCTCCGAGCGCGAGGAAGGGCACGAGCGGGATCGCCATCTTGCGCGCCCTCGTTCCGTGGCGGGCGAAGAGGACGACGGAGGGGACGAGCGCGAAGACCAGCCCGAACATGATCGCGAGGGTGACGGTCCTCCCCAACATCGCCCCGAGGAGGAGCGCGAGCTTCACGTCGCCCATGCCCAGGCCGGAGGGGTAGACCAGAGCCGCTGCAAGGAAGAACGAGCCCGCGCCAAGGGCGGCGATCGTCCACTCGAGGCTCGGATCGATGAAGGTGTGCGCGACGAGGGTGACGGCCGCGGCGGGGACGACGATCCGGTTCGGGACGATCCGGTGCTTCAGGTCGATCGCGGACAGCGCAACGAGCACCGCGCTGAACGCGGCAGCCAGCGCGCCGTACGCGGTGAGCCCGAAGCGCCAGAACGCGGCGACGACGAGGAGCGTGGTGGCGATCTCGACGGCGGGATAGAGAGGCGAGATGCGGGTGCGGCAGCTCCGGCAACGCCCGCGGAGAACCATGTACGAGACGATCGGCACGTTGTCGTACCACTCGATCGGCGCCGAGCAGGTCGGGCAGCCGGAACGGCCGCCGAGCGAGCGCCGCTCGGGCACCCGTGCGACGACGACATTCAGAAAGCTCCCGACTGCCAGGGCCGGCGCCAGGACGACTGCTGCCTCGATCATCCCGCTGCAGACGCGAGGTCGTCCGCGCTCGCGACGCGGAGATTCCCCGCTCCGGGGACGAGTGCGGGCGGTCGCTCGGCATCCGTGGCGGCCGCGTCCTGCTCGGCCTGCTGCGCTCGGCGCTCCTTGAGCGCATGCTCGAGCGCGACGAGGAAGTCGTGCTGGTTCGAAGCGGCGTTGGCTGCGACCTCGCGCTCGACCACGCCTGCCAGGACGAGCTCGATCAGGGACTTGTGGAAGGTCTGCATGTCGTAGTACTCGCCGTCGGCGACGGCATCGGTGATCTCGTCCGGCCGGTTCTCCTGGATGAGGTCGCGGATCCGTGCGTTCGCGACCATCACCTCGACGGCGGGAACGCGCCCTCCGTCCGCCTTCGGGAGCAGGCGCTGGCTGATGACGCCGCGCAGCGTCCCGGCGACGATCGAGCGAATCTGCTGGTGCTTCGCTGCCGGAAAGAACTCGACGAGCCGGCCGAGCGTCTCGGCGGCATCGAGCGTGTGCAGGGTCGAGAAGACGAGATGACCGGATTCCGAGGCCTGCAGGGCGACCTGTGCGGACTCGGCATCGCGCAGCTCGCCGATGAGGATGACGTCCGGGTCCTGGCGCAGGACGCGGCGGATCGCCTGGTCGAAGCTCGCGGTGTCCAGGCCGACCTCGCGCTGGTTGACGATGCAGCCGCGATCCGGGTGCAGGATCTCGATCGGGTCCTCGACCGTGACGATGTGCAACCGGCGCGTCCGGTTGATGTGGTCGAGCATCGCGGCGAGGGTCGTCGTCTTGCCCGACCCCGTCGCACCCGTGACGAGGATCAGTCCGCGGTGCTCGTTGGCGAGCCGCACGACGCCCGCCGGAAGGTTCAGTTCATGGAACCCGGGAATCGTGTTCGGGATGATCCGGAACGCGAACGAGATCGAGCCGCGCTGCCGGAAGCCGTTGACGCGGAACCGCGGCAGGGTCGGGTGCGAGTACGCGATGTCGAGCTCACCCGACTCCTCGAAGAGCTCGCGGCGGCGCGGCGCGATCGCCGTCACCGAGTAGAGCACCTCCTCGAGCGTGGACTCGTTCATCGGCGGGTGATCGGCGATGAGCTGGAGCTCGCCGTCGATGCGGACGACGGGCGGTTGGCCGAGCTTGAAGTGGACGTCGGAGGCGCCCAGCTCGACAGCCTGCGAGAGCACGGGAATGAGTTCCATGCCTCGCAACCATCGGCAGTCGGAGCGGCAGTCTTTAGGACGGTGCGCCGGGAGCGGCGCCGCGCGCCGCGAGGCGAGCGAGCGCGCGAAGCGGTGGGCGGGCGAGGCCGCGCGCTTCGCTCGGATGATGGACGTCGCCGGCGAGCAGCCCGGCGACGACGCCGAAGACACCGGGCGAACGCGCGGCCCAGAAGCACGCCGCCGCGCTCCGGTCGAGCGCACGCTTCGCGGCCCACGATGCGCTCGCATGGTGGTCGAGCGCGGTCGCGAGCAGAACGGGATACGCGTCGAGGTCGCCCTCGAGGATCGCGTGCGCAGCGAGCTCGGCCGAGACGAACGCCTCGTAGATGCCGTCACCAGAGAGTGGATCGACGAGTCCCGCCGCGTCGCCGACGAGGAGCACGCGGCCCCGCGCGGGGGTCGACCCGAGCCGGCGCATCGGCAGCCGGTGCCCGCGGAGGTCGCGGAGGGCGGCCTGGTCGATCCGATGCGCGTCCGTCAGGCGGGCAATGTGTGCGCGGAGGCGAGGGCCCTCGCTCCCCCAGCCGCCGACTCCGACGTTCGCGTGGTCGCCTTTTGGGAACACCCAGCCGTAGCCGCCGGGGACGACGCCGAGCTCGACCACGGCAGTCCCGTCGAGCGCCGCATGGTCGACGGCGTCATACGGGACGTTCCCCTCGAGCGCGACGCCGTTGACGATCCCGTCCCCGAGGCCGGCCGAGCGCGCGACGATCCCGTTCGCGCCGTCCGCGCCGACGAGCGTGTCCGCCCGCACCGGCCGTCCGTCGACCAGGGCCACGACCCCCTCGTCGTCGGCGCCGATCTCGGTCACGCGCACACCGTCGCGGAAGTCGGCCCCGGCAGCGGCCGCCTGTTCGGCGAGATGGAGGTCCAGCCTGCGCCGCTGCGTCATGAGCACGAGCGGCCGCGGGTGAGCCCGCGTGAAGCTCCAGCCGTAACGAAGCCGGATCCGGAAACGGTCGACCACGTGCTCGACGATCGGATCGACCGCGCACGGTGCGTGGCGGAGAGCCCGGCCCGTGAGCCCGCCGCCGCACGGCTTGTCGCGCGGGAAGCGCGCACGATCGACGAGCAGTACCTTCGCTCCTCCGCGGACGAGCCGCAGCGCCGTCGCCGACCCCGCCGGCCCGGCCCCGACGACGAGCACGTCGAAGCGCTCCATGGGCGGATCGTAGATCGCCGGAGCGCGGCTACAATTGCCCGCCGCGCAGGGATTCCCGAGTGGCCAAAGGGGGCGGGCTGTAAACCCGCTGGCTCAGCCTTCGGAGGTTCGAATCCTCCTCCCTGCACTTTCCGCTGCCAGGAAGTGCAGCTCTCGAAGCGCGGCTAGACTGGCCGTCTCGCCCTCTTAGCTCAGTCGGTAGAGCACCTCCATGGTAAGGAGGGGGTCGACGGTTCGAGTCCGTCAGAGGGCTTGCACAAAAGCCCTGCAAATGGGGATGTCATGTTGCCCGTGATGGCGAGATTTTGATTCTCCGCGGGTACGAGACGGGTACATTCTGGGACTGACGGGCACTCGCGGGTCACGCTGCTGCGGGTCGCGGTACAGGTCGGCGGCGACGAATGGGCACATCGGCACCGGCACGTTCACGCCAAGCGCCCACCACATCTCGGTCAGCTGTCCGCTTACCATTCCCTGAGCCTGGTCGCACATCGACTCCACCGTGGATTACCTGCTGGTTTGAACCCTAGACCTCTGGGTTATGAGGCCAGCTCGCGTTCTGCCTTTCGCGCTCCGGTGACGCGTTCTGCACCGGCGAGATGCGCCGACAGGAGCTGTCCGGCTCTGTCCAGCGCCGCGGCCGCTTCGTCAAGGATCGGGTAATAGGCCTGGAAGACGTGCGGCACCCCAGGCGTGATGTCGAGGGTGACCTCGACGTCGGCGGTGGCGGCTTGTTGCGCGAGGCGGACGGCGTCGTCGAGGAGAACCTCGTGAGTTCCGGCCTGGATGATCAGGGGCGGCAGGCCGGACAGGTCGGCGAACACGGGGCTGATGAGGCCAAGAGCGGCGTCTTGTCCTGACGTATAGTCGGTGACTCGGACTCGGAGTGCTTCTCGGCTCATCAGCGGGTCGACCTCGCGCTTGGTCTCCATGGTCGTCCCGGCCAGGGTGAGGTCGGCATATGGTGACATGGCGAAGGCCGCGGCTGGCAGGGGCAGCCCGTGATCGCGGGCGTTGACCAGGGTGGCGATGGCGAGCCCGCCGCCGGCGGACTCTCCCGCGAAGGCGATGTCCGAAGGGGCGATGCCGTTGTGCAGGAGGGCTTCATAGGCCGCAAGGGCGTCGTCGACCGCTGCCGGATACGGGTGCTCGGGGGCGAGCTGGTAGTCGACCGAGATGACCTTGGCCTGCGTCCGCCGGCCGACCTGCGAGGCCAGGTCAGCGGCGAGGTAGGCGTCCCCCATCACGTACACGCCGCCGTGGAAGTAAAGAACAAGGTGGCGAGGTTCGATTCCGTCGACTGTGATCTCGGCGGTTGGGACACCGCCCAGGGCGGCTGCGGTCACGGTCACGTCGGCGGGCAGCGGCTGCGCCGATAGCAACTCTCGGAGCAGCCGCCGTTGCTCGTTGACATCGCTGTCGACGGGGAAGGCTGACTGTCGCAGGATTGCGTCGAGGTTCTCTCGCTGCTCGGTGCTCACGGAGGATCTCCCTTCGGTTGGGTTGGTTTCGGGTGCTCTAGCTGGCCTTTAGAGTCGGATGAGGTTGACGCCGGCGAGCGGGTGGTGGATCTGTTGCATCGCGCCGCCTGTTGCCAATTCGCCGAGGTCGATCGCGGCGAAGCCCGCGTCCTGGAACAGCGCGACGACGTCCGCTCTCGCGTCGGCGAGCTCTCCTTCTGTTGGGACGAGCGCCGAATTCTGCGGCGTGAGCAGGTGATCGCCGACCGGATCGCGTACCGGGAGGCTCGCCATCAGGGATGCACCTGCGAGCCGTAGCCGAGGTCGAGGCGGATCGATTCCATCACCCAGAACGTCGTGCTCTCGGTGAAGACGTCGGCCGCCGCGAGCACGCCGGTGTACTTCTCGATCACGGGTGCGGCGGCGAGCGCCGTGACCTCGTCGAGGTAGCCCTTCACCGCCGCCCACGTGTTCTCTCCGTACTTCACGAAGTACCGCGTGGGATCGACGGTGTCGATCGCCTTCCTCGAGCTCTCGGAGATGTCGGCCATGTACTGCTGGTGCAACGTCACGTCGTCGCGGGTGCCAAGCCGGCCGAGGTGGCCGCCGATGAAGTGCTTCCACGCGTAGGCGAGCGCGTTCGCCGGCGCCTCGATGTAGCCGGGAATGTCCTCCGTCAGGTTCGCGATGTAGACCGGCGCCCAACCTGGGTTGACGATGTCGATCAGCATCAGCGTGTCGTGGTCGGGAAGGTGGATGACGATGTTGTCGGGAGAGTGGTTGGCGCCGTGCCAGGCCAGGTCGATGCGCTCGCCGCCGATCTCGAGGGTGCGGTGGTCCTGGAAGGTCTCTTCGTTCGGGGGCCTGGCCGGGTCGTCGTCGCGCAGCAGCAGCCGCCGGGTCTCCTCGTGACCGATGCGCGTCACGTTCTTGTCGAAGAGGAACGAAGCGCCGGCGTGGTCGGCGTGGTGGTGGGAGTAGATGAGGTAGTTGACCTTGTTGCTGACGCCGTTGGCGGCGGCGATCTCGTCCACGGCCCGCTGGATGTTGTTCCCGATCGTGGGCGGCGCGTCGAGGAGGACGATGCCGTCCGAGGTGGTCAGGAACGCCGACTGGTAGGTGCCGTCGGTGACCCAGTACAGGTTCCGCTCGACGCGGCCGACGTAGTAGCCCTGCTCGTTGAGCGCCGGGCCGAGCGCCGACCGCGGGACCGGCGCGTAGTCGGGTAGTGCGGACGTGTCGATTGTCGTGTCGGGTGTGCTCATTCGGGCACCTCCTTTGGGTTGATGGCAGCGCGTGCTTGGTCGAGATCGAGCAACTCGCCGTTCGAGCCGTACTGGTGCAGGTCGCCGCCCGACATTTCGATCCGTACGCAGCGGCGACCCCGACCCTGAACGGCTCGAACCCGGCGGCCTGGATCAGGCGTTCGGCCGTGGTCGCGGCCTCGTTGTCGTCCGTAGCGCCTCTGAGGGCGGGCGAGCAAATCCGGGAAACCAATAGTCATGCGGCCTGCGGCGAGCTCTTCGGCCTGCGCCCGAGCAGCCCCCATCCGGCCGCGGCCACTCCCAGCCCGACGACGATGGCGAAGCCGAGCACGGTGTTAGGCGCGCTTGCACCTTGGTCGAGCGCGACTCCCGCGCCGATGACCGGAACGGAGAGCCCGACAAAGAGGGCGATGAGCAACTGCGCGGTCATCGCCACGCGGTTCTCGGGTGCCGTCCCATCGAGCACGAGGCCGGTCGTCCCCTTGAAGACGGCGCCCGCGCCCGCACCGATCAGGCCCCCGCTGATGAGAAAGAGCGCAAGGCTCGGGGTCGAAAGGCGCACAGAGGCCACGAGAAAGACGAGACCGACGAGCATCGAGATCGTGCCGAGTGCGAACACGCTCGACGCTCGCAGCCTTGCCGTCGAAAGCTGCGACAGCACTCCAGCTGAGAAGACGATGAATAGCGTCGCGCCCGCAAGTGCGTACGACGGACGGTCAAACGTGGTGGCGAGGAACAGCCCGGACAGCCCGGCGAAGAGCCCGTTGGCCGCGAAGGCGGCAAGCGTCGCCGCGCCGGCCGCCACGGGAAGCCTGACCGCAAACGGCGTCCGTTGTGCCCCCGGCGCAGCCGTCTCCGGCGCTGACGCGAGGCCGACCAACGCGACCGCTCCGAGCGCGATCCAGACTAGGTAAGGCAATGTGAGTGGCCAACTCGCCCACGCCGCGAGGCAGCCGGCGACGAGAGGACCGATTCCGAGCGCGCCGACGTTCACCGACGTGCCGATCGTCCGGGCGACGCCCGGCGGCGCAGTCGGATCTGCACGGAGACGGAGCTCGATCAGGTAGGCGATCGCCGTGCCGGCGGCCAATCCGACCGACACCCCGGTGAGAAGGCGACCGAGCAGCAGCCCCGGCAACGCCTTCCACGCAGCGAGCTCGCCCGCGGCCACCATCATCATCGCCGCCGAAGCGAGCATCACGCCACGGCGTCCGATGCGCTCGGCGATGAACGGGACAGCGATCAGTGCGGCGATCGTGCTGGCAGCCCAGATCGCGTAGACGATCGTGATCGTGAACGCGGAAAGGCCGTAGCGTTCCCGGTACAGCCCGTAAAGCGGGCTCGGCAGCGTCGCGAACGCCATGACGATGAGGAAGGCGAACGCGACGACCCAGAAAGCGGGCGCGTGCCGCCGGGTCGCGGACGCCGACGGCGCGTAGGCGCTGTCGGTCGGCATCGGGTGTGTCACCACACCTTCATGCCGCCGTCGATGACGACGTCGATGCCCGTGATGTACGAGCTTTCGTCGGAGGCGAGGAACAGCGCGAGGTTCGCCACGTCCTCCGGCTCGCCTAGACGGCCCAAGAGGGTCCTATCGAGCATCTCGCGGGCAAACCCGCCCACGCCTTCGTCGAGATGGGCTCGTGTCGCCCCGCTCTGGATCAACCCCGGCGAGATCGAATTGACGCGGATGCCGTGCTCGCTTCCCTCCATCGCGAGCTGGCGCGTCATCCCGATGATTGCCGCCTTGTTCGTCGTGTGCGACAGCGATGCGAGGCTCTTGAAGCTGAGCTGCCCGTTCAGCGAGGCCATGTTCACGACCACCCCGCGGCTCTCGATCAGATGAGGCCAGGCCGCACGCGTCGGGTAGAAGATCAGGTCGACCTCGTCCCGGCGGGCGGCGTCCCACTCTTCGTCCGTGACGCTCTCGATCCGGCCGAAGTGCGACCTGCCCGCGAGGTTGAACAGCACGTCGATCCGGCCGAACCGGCTCACCGCCAGTTCGACGAGTCGCGCGCATTCGGCCGGATCGCTGAGGACGCAAGGCTGAAGCGACACCATCTCGCCGCCGGCGGCCTTGACCAGCTCGAGTGTTTCTTCCGCGGGCTCGACCGCTACGTCGCAGCCGACGACCATCGCACCCTCGCGGGCGAACGTCAGGGCGGTCGCGCGTCCCATGCTCCCGCCCGTGCCAGTGACGATGCAGACCTTGCCTGGGAGCCTCCCCGGCATCAGTGCGCTTGTCCGGCAGCCTGCTCGGCGTAGGCTGCTGCGGCGCCCTTCTCGGCATCCGCGACACCGACGTCGTCCGTGAGCTTCGGGATCTCGCGGAAGTACCAGTAGATGGTGTCGAGAGCAGGCTGGTAGAGCGGGCCTGCCCAGTCGCGGAACAGCTCGGTGGTCACGGCCAACGCCGTCGTCGACACCGCGCCGGCGTGCGCGAGACGCTCGATAGCGGTGCGATGGGCAACCTGCGAGCGGCCGCCGACCGCGTCGGTCACATACATGACGTCGTAGCCGTCTTTCAAGGCTTGAACGCTCGCGAACGTGAGGCAGATCTCGGTGTGGAGCCCACCGATGATCAGTCGCTTCCGCCCAGTCGCCCTCACCGCCTCGCTGAACGCCTCGTGCTCGAACGCGTTCATCGACGTCCGGTCGATCGGCTCGATCCCGTCGAGCTCGGACAGGATCGACGGAAGCGTCGGCCCGTTGAAGCCGGCGCCGACGCCCACAGTCGTGAGCACGATCGGCACGTCGAACGCCTTCGCCGTCTTGGCCAGCAGGCGGACGTGCGTCTCGACGAGGTCGGCGCTCGTCTCCGAGCGAATGACCTCGAACATCTCCTTCTGGTAGTCGATCAGCACCAAGGCGCAGTCGTCCGCGGTCCAGACACCGAGATCCTTTGTCATCGTCTTCCTCCTCCGGGTACTCGCATCAGGCGACATCGTGGTCGTGTCGTCGAGCCATCGAATCCCGGAAACCCGTAGTAGGTGACCGCAGTCGCATGCTCTCGGGATGGTCACACGCGCTCCCGGCGAGGAGCTGCTCGTCCGACAGCGCGAGCGCGAAGCTCTCGACGCCCAAGGGCTCCCCGCCGGTGGGGCAGGCGGGGTCTGCGATGTCGCCGAGGCCTTCCTCTGCCTGGTGCGGAACGGCTACGGCATAGGAACCGTCGTCACGATGGACGGCGGCTCGGTCCTGGGAGCGGCCCGCCCGGCTCGGGCGGCAGCGCCCGTGCGAGCTTGGTGCGCGAGTTGATGCCGAGCTTGGCGAATACCTTGCGAAGGTGGTACTCGACCGTGTGGTTGCTGATGAAGAGCCGCGCGCCGATTTCCGCGTTCGAGAGGCCGTCGCGGGCGAGGCGGGCGATCTGCGCCTCTTGGGGGGTAAGGTCGCCCCTCGTCTCGTCGGTGCGTTTGCGGGCGTGCTCGCCGGTCGCTTCCAACTCGACGCGTGCGCGCTCGGCGAAGGCCTCCATCCCGAAGTCGGAGAAGAGGTCGTGTGCCGTCCGCAATTGCCTGCGTGCATCAAGGCGTCGGCGTTCACGTCTCAGCCACTCGCCGTAGAGGAGATGAGCGCGCGCCAGATCCGCCCTGATTCGTGTTCTGCCGAGGCGCTCGATCGCCTCCACATAAAGCTCCTCGGCTCGCTGATCTTCCACCAAGAGCGCCTCCGAGCGCGCCGCGAGGCCGAGGGCCCAGTCCGTCCCGCTCACCCTGGTCATGTCCACGAGGCGTCGATGGGTGTCCGCCGCCAGCTCGGGTGTTCCAGCACGGACGGCGGCCTCGATCACCTCCGGCAGCACCCATGTCGTTGGGTTGAGGTCGCGGTGCTCGACGACCCGCAGCGCCGCGGAGCGGGCGTCCTCGTAGCGGGCGAGGCCGTTGTAGAGCACCGCCTCGGCCCAATCGACGACCGAGGCTCCGATTCCTTCGCCGCGCCGCGTTATCTCGGTACGAGTGCGGCCGATGAGGTCGACGGCCTCAACCTCGCGTCCACGTAACGCAGCAAGTCCCACCTTGCCGTAGGGGGCTAGGGTGCCACCGATTGCGTCGGTTGCCGCGTCGATCTCGTCGACGAGCGACGCCGCCGCCGTCAATTCGCCCGCAAGGAGATGCATGTACACCCGCTGGGTGAGGGCTAGCGGGAGGTCACCAAGCGCTCCTGTCCGACGGGCGAGTCGAACGTGCCGCTCCGACAGCGTCTCCCATCCTGTGTCGTCCCATAGTTGGACTGACGCGATGGTCGCCAGCCATAGCCAACGCAGCTGTTCGATCGCGAGCTCGTCGGTGCCGAATGCGGCCTGCGCCCGCCGGAGGATCGGCACAGCAGACTCGTAGGTGTCGGTGAACAACGTGGCCAAAGCGTCGAGCAGAAGATCGGACCCGCGCGGCGCGTGCGGCGGTGGCGCGGCGCGCGCGGCGCGCGCGGCTTGGGCTACCTCCAGCACGCTTCCGCCTGGTCCAGCGAATCGCCCCGCGAACATCGCCGCAGACAGTGCGTCCAGATAGGTCTCGCAGGCAAGGCTCGGATCGAGCTTCGCCAGCCGTCGCGCCGCCTCGAGCAGCAGCGGTGGCGCATTGCTTCCGCGCGTGGCGACGAATGCGAT
>CAVXPS010000006.1:0-12469 GCA_963763815.1 uncultured Actinomycetes bacterium | reverse complement strand
CCGCTCACCTGCATGACATCGGGCGGCTGGCCGTGACGAACGCGATCTGGGAGAAGCCCGGGGCGCTGACGTCTGCCGAGTGGGAGCAGGTGCGGATGCACCCGTACCACTCCGAGCGCGTCCTGGCGACGTCCGGCGCCCTGGAACGGCTCGCGCCGCTCGCCGGCATGCACCACGAGCGCCTCGACGGGTCGGGCTACCACCGTGCCTCGCGTGCGCAGGAGCTCTCGGTCGCCGTTCGCGTGCTCGCTGCAGCGGACGTGTTCCAGGCGATGACGCAGGATCGACCGCATCGTGCCCGGCTGTCGGCCGAGCAGGCGGCCGAGGAGCTCGTTCGCGACGCCCGTGCGGGGAAGCTCGACGGCGAGTGCGTCGCCGCCGTGCTCGAGACGGCGGGTCAGGCGCGACCCAGCACGCACGACCTGCGGCCGGCGGGACTCAGCGAGCGCGAGATCGAGGTCCTCAGGCTGGTGGCGGGCGGGCTCTCGAACCCGGACATCGCGGCTACGCTCGTCATCTCGCGTCGCACGGCCGAGCATCATGTGCAGCACATCTACGGCAAGCTCGGCGTCAGGAGCCGCCCCGCGCTCGCGTTCTTCGCCATGGAGCACGGGCTGCTCTCGTCCGCGGACGAATAGGTAGACCTACCGATGTCGGCTGGCGCCGCCTCGTCCATGCTCGGTGCATGGGCATGGAGGAGACGACGGTTCTCGGAAGCGCCGGCACGCTGGTCGGGCTGATCGCGGCGATGTCGCTGCTGGTCCAGGCTCGTCGGCTCGCGCTCCTCGGGAGCGCCTGCGAGGTGTCGATCCCCGTGCGGGTGCTCGCACTCGCGGGCTACTCGATCTGGTTGGCGTACGGCGTGGCGATCGGCGACGTTCCGCTGATCCTCGTCGACGTGGCTGGCGTCGCCGGCGCCGCGCTCGTGCTGCGGGTGACGCTGGTGCTCCGCCGGCAGAAAGCCTGCCCGACGTTCTGAGCGCGGCGTAAGGTGGAGCCGTGGTCGACGCTCCCCCTCTCCCGCCTCCGGCGATCGAGCAGCCCGCCCCGCGGCAGGCGTCGTACGGGCTCGTGACCGGGCTCGGCGCCATCGGGACCCGGCGCGTCGTCGTGACGGTCAAGGGAGAGGTCGTCGGAGCGCGGTTCGTCTCCGGGCGCCGCTTCTGGCTCCGCGTCCCGCTTCCGCTCGGTGACCAATCCGTGCGCGTGACGACGATCGCGGACGACGGACGCAGCTCGAGCCGCCTCGTGCGCGACGTGTTCGGCCTCCCGGCGGCCGCGCGGCCCCGCATCGTCAGCGCCCGCGCGGATCCGGCGCTCGGGCGCACGCTCAGACAGAACACCAGCCGCTTCCGCGGAACCTCCTCCTTCTACGTCCAGAGCCTGACCGGCGGGCACGGCGCGGCGTGGAACGCGAAAGCGCGCTTCCCGGCCGCGTCGACCCTCAAGCTCGCGATCGCCGTCACCGCGCTCGCCGGGCACTCGGGGATCCCGGCGCGCGGCTCCTACGTCGACGGGCTCTTCCGGAAGATGATCCTGGTCTCCGACGACGAGGCCGCGAACCTCGTCGAGGTCTGGATGGCCGGCTCGACGAGCGCCGGCTCCGCCCGCGTGAACTCGATGATGCGCTCGATCGGGCTCGTCGACTCGATCATGTACGGGGGCTACGAGGTCACGAGGACGCCGTCCGGACGGATCCCGGTCCGTGTCGACGACCAGCCGTACTTCGGGGTCGGGAAGTACACGACCGCGTGGGACATGTCCCAGCTGTGGCGCGCGGTCTGGCTCGCGTCCGAGGCCAAGGGGCCGCTGCGCGCGAAGCAGCCGGGCTTCACGCCCGACGACGCGCGCTACCTCCTCTGGCTCCTCGCGCACGTTCGCGACACGCCGAAGCTCGACGGCTCCTTCGGCGGCGCCGCCGGCGTCTCGGTCCTGCACAAGGCGGGCTGGATCCAGAACGCGCGGCACGACACCGGGCTCGTGTTCTGGAGCGGCGGCGTGTTCGTCGCCGGCGTCATGACGTGGAGCCCGAGCGGCGCCGGCCCCTCGTCCGATCGCCTCGCCGGACGCACCGCCTCGCTGGCGCTCCACCGCTTCCGTCGCATCGAGCGCTGAAGAGCCTCGACGGAGCCCGAAACCGACTCGCTACACTTTTCGGACTAACTACGACTGACGAACCTACGTCCGAAAGCGAGGATCGTGAGCACGAACGCGACCAGACTCCTGCTCGTCCCCCTGGAAGACCTCGTGGTCTTCCCCAACATGAGCGTCACCCTCACCGTCGAAGTCGGCGACGAGGAGCGCGTGCTGCTCGTCCCCAAGCACGACGACGAGTACGCGAAGGTCGGCACCGTCGCCGAGGTGACCGACCGGATCCGCCTCCCCGGCGGAGCGCGTGCCGTCGCTTTGAACGGCCTCTTCCGCGGCATCGCGGGAGCGGCCGGCAGCGACAGCCAGGGCCGGTTGTTCGTCGACGTCGAGGAGCACCCCGACGACGAGACCGTCGACGGACGGATCCGCGAGCTCGAGACCGAGTACCGCGCGGTCGTCGAGGAGATCCTCGAGCTGCGCGGCGATGACGGCCGTATCGCGGCCTTCGTCCGCTCGATCAGCGATCCCGGCGCCCTGGCCGACACGGCGGGCTACTCGCCCGACCTGACCTTCGAGCAGAAGGTCCAGCTGCTCGAGGCCGTCGACGTTCGCGAGCGCCTCGAGCTCTCGCTCGAGATGCAGCGCGAGCGCCTCGCCCTCATGCAGGTGCGCCGCCGCATCCAGGAGGACGTCGAGTCCGGCGTCGAGCAGCAGCAGCGCGAGTACATCCTGCGCCGCCAGATGGAGTCGATCCGCAAGGAGCTCGGCGAGGACGAGGCCTCCGTCGTCGAGGAGTACCGGACGAAGATCGCCGAAGCCGGGATGCCAGAGGCTGTCCTGGAGCAAGCCGAGCGCGAGCTCTCGCGGCTCGAGCGGATGGGCGACCAGACCCCGGAGGCCACCGTCATCCGCAACTACCTCGACTGGCTGCTCGCGGTGCCGTGGAACGAGCGTTCGGAAGAGCGGCTCGACCCGAAGCACACGCGCGAGGTGCTCGACGCCGACCACGCCGGCCTCGACGACGTCAAGGACCGGATCGTCGAGTACATCGCCGTCGCGAAGCTGCGCAAGGAGCGCGGCGTCGAGGACGACAAGCGCGTGGCTGGTAGCGCCGACGGCGAAGCCGCCGGCGCCCGGCCCGGGAACCCCGCCTTCGGCGGAGGGGGCGCGATCCTCACGCTCATCGGCCCGCCCGGCACCGGCAAGACGTCGATCGGGGAGTCCATCGCCCGCGCGACGGGACGTGAGTTCGTGCGCATGTCGCTCGGCGGGATTCGCGACGAGGCCGAGATCCGCGGCCACCGCCGCACGTACATCGGTGCGCTCCCCGGACGGCTCGTCCGGGCGCTCCGCGACGCCGGGACGATGAACCCCGTGATCATGCTCGACGAGGTCGACAAGGTCGGCGCCGACTGGCGCGGCGATCCTTCGTCGGCGCTGCTCGAGGTGCTCGACCCGGCGCAGAACCACTCGTTCCGCGACCACTACCTCGACGTCGAGCTCGACCTCTCGCAGGTGTTCTTCATCGCCACCGGCAACATGGCCGAGACGATCCCCGGTCCGCTTCTCGACCGGATGGAGGTCATCCGGTTTGACGGGTACACGACCGACGAGAAGGTCGCGATCGCGAAGGGCTACCTCTGGCCGCGCCAGCGGGAGCGGAACGGCCTGCGCGAGGACGAGGTCTCGATCTCCGACGACGCGCTCGACCTCGTCGTCACCGAGTACACGCGCGAGGCGGGCGTCCGCCAGCTCGAGCGCGAGCTCGGCACGGTGCTCCGCAAGACGGCGACCAAGATCGCGTCGGAGGAGGTCGAGCCGCCGGTCGAGATCGACGCCGTGGCGGTTCGCGACGCCCTCGGCCGGCAGCGGTTCTTCCGCGAGGTCGCGGAGCGCACGGCCGTGCCCGGGGTTGCCACGGGCCTGGCCGCGACGGCGACGGGCGGAGACGTCCTCTTCATCGAGGCCACGTCCCACAAGGACGGCGACAAGCTCGTCCTCACCGGGCAGCTCGGCGACGTGATGAAGGAGTCGGCGCAGATCGCGATCTCGAGCGTCCGCGCTCTCGCCGCGAAGCTCGGGATCGACGAGGACGCGTTCGACAACCGCGCGTTCCACGTGCACGTGCCCGCGGGCGCGATCCCGAAGGACGGCCCGAGCGCCGGGATCACGATGGCGACCGCGATCGCGTCGCTCCTGACCGACCGGCCGGTCAAGCACACCGTCGGCATGACGGGCGAGATCACGCTCCAGGGGCGCGTGCTCCCGATCGGCGGTCTCAAGCAGAAGGTGCTCGCGGCCCACGCCGCCGGCATCACCGACATCATCATCCCGGAGCGCAACCGGGCCGATCTCGACGAGATCCCCGAGAAGGTCCGCGAGGAGGTCAGCTTCCACCCGGTCATCTCGATCGACGAGGTGATCTCCCTGGCGCTCGAGCCCGGGCAGGTGGAGTCGAATGTGGCGCTGTAAGACCCACGAGCCGGTTCCCGAGGAGGTACGCCGCGTCGCGGACCTCCTCGAGCGGCGCTACGCGGTCTCGATCCTGTACGCGTCGCATAAGGGCTGCACGCGCTTCACGGAGTTCCGACAGGTGCTCGGCGAGATTCCGCCGGGAACTTTGACGCAGCGGCTCGTCGAGCTCGAGGAGGCCGGCGTTCTCCGGCGGGAGGTGACCGACGCTCGGCCGCCGCGCGTCGAGTACGTGCTGACCACGGAGGGGCTCGCACTGCGCACGCTTGTCGACGCGCTCGCGGTTTGGGCACGTGCCTGAGCGGATAACTCGTTTCTCGAGTGCACTCGAGGAAAGGAATGCAATGCCCATGACCACCGAGGTCAAGCAGCTGATCGAGGACTGGGACTTGTCCAGCCTCACGGAGCGCTTCCGCCAGAGCGGGCTCGACAAGCAGGTATCGAGCTGGATCGCGAAGGGCCAGAACCTGCCGGTCGCCGGCGACCAGATCGAGCGCGCGCTCGGCAGCGACACGGTCGCGAGCATCGCGGGCAAGCTCGGCATCACGCAGGTCGAAGCCGCGGACGAGCTCGCCGAGGCGGTGCCCGAGGTCGTCGACGAGATGACGCCCGACGGCCAGCTGCCGTCGTCGGCCTGAATCCTCGCGCAGGGTCAGGCTTCAGCCTGACCCCGGTCTTGGTTGGACGACAACCTCACCCCGGGGTCTGGCTGAAGCCAGACCCCGGACCGGACGCGTTGGGGTAATACTTCCCAAAGTGAAGCGACTCGCCGACCCGTACCGCGACCTCGACGTCATCGACTCGCGCGCGCCTCGCTTCAATCAGGCGGTCGTCGGGCTCCTGTCCGCGCTGGCCGTCGCCACCGGCTGGTGGTGGCTGCTCGCGCTCCTCGCACTCCAGCTCGTCGTCGGCCTGACGGTCGGCCGCCGCTACTGCCTGCCCTGCCTCGCGTACTTCGAGCTCGTGCAGCCCCGCTTCGGCGAAGGCCCGCTCGAGGATGCCCGCCCTCCGCGCTTCGCGAACATGGTCGGCGTCGTCTTCCTCACGGCCGCGACCATCGCCTACCTCGCGGGAGCGAGCACCCTCGGGACCGTACTCGGCGCGCTCGTCGCGGCGCTCGCACTACTCGCGTCGGCGACCGGATTCTGCGCCGGCTGCGAGGCGTTCAAGCTGGGCTACTTGCTCACCGGGCGCCGGTTCGTCTCGTGCCCGCTGCCGCCGAGCCCGCGTACTGCCGCAGACCGCTAGAGAGAGCTAAATGCCCTACGAGTCCTCCGCCCAGAAGTTCTCGAGGTACTCGGCGTCGTCGCGGGCGTCCTCGATCCGGGTCGAGATGATGAAGAGCTCCGCGTCGTCGGGCTCGTCGTTCCATACCGACCGCCACGTCTCGGGCGGCACGCGCACGGCTGAGCCCGCGCCGAGCTCGTGGATGTCGTCACCGAGCTTGAACTGGAGCGTCCCCGCGGCGACGAAGTAGATCTCCTCCTGCGTCTTGTGCCGATGGCCGTACGACCCCTTGCCGCCCGTGAACTGAGGCATCCGCCGGTACGTGAACGCGACCTGCTCGGCGTCGAGATGGGCCGTGAGCAGGCGCATCTCGCCGGGATAGTCGCCGAGGACGTCGTCCACTTCCTCGAGCCGCACGATCGTGTATTCCGCCATCCCGCCCTTCCTTCCGCTCCGGATCTCGGCGGACTCTAATCGACGCCGAGCGGCGGAACCGTCGCGTTGGCCGGCATCCGTGCGGGATCGGCGTCCTCGGCGTCGTGGAAATGGCCGGCTCCCGGCCAGGGCGTGAGCAGCAGGAGAAGTCGCGACGCTTCGAGGGCGCGGACGCTGCGCGTCTCGCCGGGCTCGAAGGTCATCAGCATCCCCGCCTCGCACTCGACCTCCCGGCCCGCTTGCGCCAGGCCGAGGCGGCCGGAGACGACCTGCACCACCGCGTGCTCGTACAGGCGATGGTCGCCGAGCTCGTCGCCCTCGTTCAGGTCGAGGACGACCGCGCGGCAGTCCGGACGCGAGAAGAGGACGCGCGGCTCGCGCTTCCCGTCCGCTGCGATCGAGGGAAGATGCCAGCGCTCCATCCCCGCGGACGCTAGCAGCGCGCTACGCGAGACCGCGGGCCGCCCACGCGCGCGACGTCAGGACGAACGGCGGCTCCGGGCACAGCTCACGGCAGCGCTCGCGGAGCTCGGCCTGACGCGTCGCGTCGAGGCTCGCGACATGACCGCCCGCCGGGCCGACGCCGAGGGTGAACGGCTCCCACCAGTCCTCGAAGGTCGGGTGCTCGGCGCTCACGGTGAGAACGCCGTCCTCGACTTCCTCCAACCCCGCTGCCTCGAGCAGCTCGGCGAGGTGACCCTCGCGAGCTCCGGGGAGCCGCGCCTCGTCGAGGACGTCTTGATCCAGCGCGTGCGCCGCCTCCCAGCACATGCCGAGCGGCCCCGTGCCGCCGGCGTGATCCCAGACGCAGGCCGCGACGACACCCCGATTCCGGGTCACGCGCGCCATCTCGCGCAGTCCCGCGACGGGGTCGGCTAGGAAGTGGACGACGAGCTGCGCGAGGACGGTGTCGAACGTCGCGCTCGAGAACGGCAGGTCCTCGGTGGACGCCATGAGCACGTCGACCCCGGGGTGCCGCTCTCGAGCGGCGACAACGAACGGCTCCGAGGGATCCACAGCCGAGACGTGATCCGGCCCGAGCCGCGCCACCAGCTCGGCCGTGAGCGCACCGGGGCCGCAGCCGACGTCGAGCACCCGCTGCCCGGCGCCGACGTCCGCGAAGTCGGCGAACAGCGGCGCGAGCGGCACCGAGTACCGGCCCATGAACCGGTCGTAGGCGTCGGCTGCGACGGCGAAGCTCACACGGCGCAATCTACGCGTATCGCGCACTTGGTTCGTTAGGCTCGGCGCTCCGGCTTCGCGCAGGGAACGTCGCTTGTTCCCACCGTGCGAACGGCGAGGCGAGGGGGGTCGCTTCCCTGAGCGGACCGGGTGTCAGCCCAGTACGCGACAGAGAGGGGAGAGCGATATGGGCGAGATCGAAGTCCTGACGTCCGGGGACGAGCTGGACCGCCGCGCCGACTCGGCGCAGGCGTCCCACTCCACGAGATCGAGGAGGTCACGATGAGCAGCCGACTTCGGCGTTCCGTCGTACTGGCGACCGTCCTGGCACTAGTGCTCGGGGTGATGTCCGGCGCGGCAGCGCCGATCGCCTCTGGCAATGGCAAGCACGGCAAGCACGACAACTCGACGACCATCAGGGGCATCGACGTCGACAAGACGACGATCCCCGAGCTCCAGAAGCTGATGAACCGCCACAAGCTCACGTCGGTCCAGCTCACCCTGTTCTATCTGAATCGGATCAAGAAGCTCAATCCGAAGCTCAACGCGGTCATCACCGTCGACAAGAGCGCTCTGTTCGACGCGATCCGGGCCGACGTGCGGCGTCTCTTCGGCGATCGTCGCCCGCTCCTCGGCATCCCGATCATCGTCAAGGACAACGTGAACACCACCGGCATGCCGACGACAGCCGGCTCGTTCGCGCTCGCGGGCAGCAGCCCGCGCGACGCGTTCCTCGTCAAGAAGCTCCGCGCCGCCGGCGCGCTGATCATCGGCAAGGCAAACCTCACCGAGTGGGCGAACTTCCGGTCCTCGCCCGTCGTCGTCCGGCTGGAGCGGGATCGGGGACCAGACGAACATGCCCTACGTCCTCGATCGCAACCCGTGCGGCTCGAGCTCCGGCTCCGGGGTCGTCGCGGCTGCCGACCTCGCGGTCGCGGCCGTCGGCACGGAGACGGACGGCTCGATCGTCTGCCCGTCCGGCGCCAACAGCGTCGTCGGGATCAAGCCGACACTCGGGCTCTGGAGCCGCGCAGGCGTCATCCCGATCAGCGCCGACCAGGACACGGCCGGCCCGATGGCCCGCAACGTGACCGACGCTGCGGTACTCCTCGGCGCCGCGACCGGCGTCGACCCGGACGACGCCGCGACCGCCGCTCAGGTCGGCAATGCCTTCCGTGACTACACGAGGTTCCTCGACAAGAAGGCGCTCAAGGGCGCCCGGATCGGCGTCTGGCGCGTCGGAACGTTCGGCCCCTCCACCGCGGCGATCGTCGAGCCGATCCTGGACGACACCATCGACGCACTCGAGGACGAAGGCGCGACCGTGATCGACCGCCGAACTCCTCCATCGACCGACATCGACCTCTCGGCCACCGAGTTCGAGGGCGACGCACTCACGTGCGAGTTCAAGACCGACATCCAGACGTACCTCGAGACGTACGTCTCCGGCACGAACCCTGTCGATGGCCAGCCCTACCCGCAGACCCTCGCGGGGCTGCTCGCGTTCAACGTGGCGCACCCCGAGCTCGAGGGGCCGTGGAACAGCGCCATCTTCGCGGCGGGCGTCGCGACCGGCGGACGCAACGCCGCCTGCGCGCTGCTTCGCGCGGGTGTGACACCGCCGGTCCAGGCCGAGGTCGACGCGGCTATGGCCCGCAACAACCTCGACGCGATCATCGCCCTGACCAACGGTCCGGCATGGGTCACCAGCGACGATCCGGCTGGCGGCGACTTTGCCGCGACGAACGGCTTCGCGAACTTCGTCGGCTCCTCGTCCGCGGCGGCTGTCTCCGGCTATGCGGACATCACGGTGCCGGCTGGGTATCACGGAGTCCTGCCGATCGGCATCACCTTCATCGGCGGCCGCTGGGCCGAGCCGGACCTGATCGGCCTCGCCTACGACTTCGAGCAGGCTACGAAGGTTCGGGTCCCGCCGAGGTTCATCCCGACCATCGGCGACGACCCCCTGGGCGGGAGCGCGGGGCAGCCCGCGAAGAAGAACAAGAAGAAGTCCGCGGTTCGGGCCCGCAACAGCCACTGGAAGATGCCGTCGCTGCGCTAGGCGGCGACCATCGCAGACACGACGAAGCCCGGCCTTCGGCCGGGCTTCGTCGCTGTTGTCCACCTGCTCGTCGGCTCGGGCTCCCGCTCCCGCTCGAGTCACGCCGCGGCCGCGACGCGCTCAGCTGCCTTCTGGCATTCGCTCGCACGGTGGAGCGAGTGATCGGCCGTGAACCGCTGCGCAGCGCGGACGACCTCGCCGCCGAGCATCTTCAGCTGCTGCTCGACCGCCTGGTCGTGGATCCGGCCCTCGGGATCGAAGACGCGAGCCGCTGTCGCCACCGGAACGACGTAGGGGACGGCCCAGCCGCGGAGCGCGCGGACGGCGAACTCCATCGTGTTGATCGCCTGCAGTCCCTGCGTCCCGCCGGCGGTCGAGACGAGACCGATCACCTTGTCGTGGAGGAACGGCGGATCCCGGCCCTCGAGGAGGCGCATCCAGTCCAGCGCGTTCTTGAACGCGCCGGAGATCGTCCCCTGGTACAGCGGGCTGCTCCACAACATTCCGTCCGCCGAGTGACACGCCTCGAGCAGCCTGGTTGCGGACTCGGTCGGCCTGTCGTCCTCGGGGTTGAACATCGGCAGGGCGAGCTCACGCAGGTCGAGAAGCTGGGTCGCGGCGCCGGCGCTCGCTGCTCCGTCGAGCGCCACCTGTAACGCGGCGCGGCTCCTCGACAGCGCGGCGACCGAGCCGCCGAGGCCGACGACCGTCAGCGTCTTCTGCATCAGCCTGCGCGGCCCAACATCTCGCTGAGCTCGGGCGGGCTCGGGCACCACGCCGACTCGAGCTCCGCGCGGTCCCAGCCGGCGAGCGTCGCCCCTTCCTCGTAGGCGCTCTGGAAGAAGGAAAGCAGCGTCGATCGCGGGTCGGGAGACGTCCTGACCGATTCGTATGGAAGCACTGCGAGCGAGCCGGCGCCCTGCTCGATCCAGCGGGCGTCGTCGGGACGAAGCGACCGCTCGCGCAAGCCCGGCGGCTCGGGCGCGGTGTACGAGTAGAAGGTCGGCTCGCGCAGGTTCTCGTCGCCCGCCCAGAGCCCGAACGCGATCACCTCGTGCGAGTACGCCTCGCGGTTGACCGCGTCGAGCTCGGCCGAAGCCGGCGCCCGCTTGCCGCCGTACCGCGCGAGCGCGAGGTCGAGCCCGTGCCAGAAGAGATGGACGGGGCTCTCCTTCCCGCAGAACCAGCCGGCGAACTCCTCGAGCACGGAGTCGGTCCAGTCGAGGATCCACCAGAAGCGCTCGACGGCGTCGGCGTTGTAGGCGGCATGCTCGGCGTCCTCGCGAAACGGCGTCGTCGTCGCGATGCGGAACGGCTCCTCGCGGATCGCGACGTCGAGCCCGAGGCGGCCGAGTGCCGCATGCAGGCTCTCGTCGAAGGCCGCGACCGAGAGCCCGTCGTGGAGGTCGAACGACTCGAGCTCCCCGCGGCTGGTCCTGACGACGAGCCGGTGGTCGACGAAGTCGAAGTCGATCTCGAACGTGGCGCCGGACGGCGAGTGCATCCGGCGCGTCGTCAGCCCGCGCACGTCGACGTACAGCGTCACGTGCCACCAGTGGTTGCGAGGGGCGGTCGAGGTCATCCGCACCTTGCCCACGATCTGCGCCCACAGATGCAGCGTGTTCTTCGTCGCCTCCCACCCGCTCAGGGGAAGCTCGGGCAGCTCCCCCTGCTTCACGACACTGCGCCGCTCGAGTCGACCACGAAGGCCACCTCGTCGACGAAGCACCAGCTCCAGTCCTCTCCCGGCTCAGCCGAGCGGGCGATCGGATGGTCCACTTCGCGCGCGTGCCGGCTCGCATGCCGGTTCGGCGAGGAGTCGCAGCAGCCGATGGCCCCGCACGTCATGCACATGCGCAGGTGCACCCACCTGTCGCCGGTCTTCAGGCACTCGGCGCAGCCCTCGATCGACGAGGGCAGCGCCGTTACCTGGATCGTGTCGAGGTGGGTGCAGACCGCCATCGCGGTTCTTCAGACTACGTCGACGCACCCCGCGACGCCGACGACGCGACCGAGGCCTCGAGTACTCCGTCGAGCCAGCTGTCGATCGACTCCGCGATCTCCTCCCAACCTGGCGCGGCCATCATCAGGTGCGGGCGGCCGGCGAACTCGATGTAGTCGGTCCGCGCGTCCGACTTCCCGTACTTCTCGTACTGCTTCTTGGAGAGCGACGCCGGCACGGTGTTGTCCTGGTCGGCCCCGACGATGAGGAGTGGGGCGCGATCGTCGCTCGAGAAGTGCACCTCGGTGGGCGGGTTCAGGTGGAAGTTCGCGAAGCCGGCCTCGTAGAAGATCTGACCCGTCTCGGGGACGGCGTAGCGCTCGTAGGCCGCCGCCGCGTCCTCGGGCGAGAACGTGTTCACGAATCCGAACGTGAACTCCTCGAGCGTCAGCGGGACGACGCCGTGCCACCTCGACGGATGCGCGAGGGCGGGAGATGCGGCCTTGAGCGACGAGAACGGGAGCACGAGGATCCCCTTCGGCGGTGCCGGGCTCATCGCCACGCCGGCGCGTCCGAGCCCACGGTCGAGCAGCAGCTCGACGATGAGACCGCCGAACGAGTGGCCGACGAGGACTGGCGGCTCGTCGAGCGCTCGAATCTGCGCCTCGTAGTGGTCGACGATCTCTGTCAGGCCGAGGCCCTCGAGCTCGCCGGTCGCTTCGCGCAGCTCCTCGACGTCGTCCTCCTTGCGGGGCCACTCGGGGACGGAGACGTCGAACCCGCGCTTCTGGAAGTAGTCGGCGAAATTCTCCCAGCTCCGCGCGGTGAGCCAGGCGCCGTGGATGAGCAGCAGCCGAATCCGGTCGCTGGCCATTGGGTACCTCCCTCTCTGTTGACCCCGACCACGCTACTCCGGTGACGGCTCGGGACAAATCCCAGACCGGGTCGGGCCTCGAGTTCGAAAACCGCGGCTCGCACGAGCTCAAGGGCGTGCCGGGCGAGTGGCGCCTGTATGCCGTTTCCGGCGCGTGACGCGACGGTCGACTAGTCGGGGACTG
>CAVXPS010000005.1:0-109526 GCA_963763815.1 uncultured Actinomycetes bacterium | reverse complement strand
GCCCAGCTGCTCGACCTCCCGGAGCCGCCTACGGCGATCTTCGCGTGCAACGACGACATGGCGGTCGCCGTTCTGCAGGAGGCACGAGCGCGTGGCATCGGCGTTCCCGAGGACCTCTCGGTGGTCGGATTCGACGACGCAACGATCTCGCGGATCACCGTGCCCGCGATCACGACCGTACGCCAGCCCTTCGAAGAGATCGGCCGCATGGCGGTCACGCTCCTGACCCGCATGATCGAGGGGCAGACTGTCGATCTGCTCCGGCTCGTGATGGGCACCCGGCTGGTCGTGCGGGACTCGACGGCGCCTGTGCGCGACTGACGCTCGAGTTCGTCCGGCACTGAGGGAGGGCGAGGCAAGCCTCGCCCGATGACAGAGGGCGAGGCAAGCCTCGCCCCTACGGCTTCTGGTTGACTCGGACGGTGTCGTCCGACCGCGTGCTCACGCGACCGTTCCTCCTCGCCGTGCTCGCCGAGCTCGCGGCGTGCCTCTCGATCGGGATGCTGCTCGCGATCCTGCCCGTGTACGCCGACGACCAGCTGGCGGCGGGCAGCTTCGGCGTCGCGCTGGTGGTCGCGGCAGTGAGCCCGATGCTGCTCCTCACCCAGCCGTATGCCGGGCGCGTCGGCGACCGCAGAGGACGGCGCGTGCTGATCGTCTCGGGGGCGCTGATCGCGGCCGCCAGCGTGGCCGCGTACACGTTCGCAGACTCGCTCGCGCCTCTGGTCGGGCTTCGTCTGCTGACCGGAGTCGGCGAGGGGCTGATGCTCGTCGGCCTGGCGACGATGGTCACCGACCTCGCACCGCCGACGCGCCGCGGCGAGGCGCTGAGTCTGTACAGCCTCGGGCTCTGGGCCGGCCTCGCGCTCGGCCCGCTGCTCGGGGAGCTCGTGCTCGGCGACGATCGCTTCGATGCCGTGTGGCTGCTCGCCGCGGCCTGCTGCTTCCTCGCGGGGCTCATCGGGCTCACGCTCCCGGAGACGGCGCCTGCACGCGGGCCTCGGGAGAGCTCGGTCACGCCGCGCCTCGTCCACCCGGCGGCGATCGGGCCCGGCCTCGTGCTGACCCTCACCGTGCTCGGATTCGCCGCCCTCGGCACCTTCGGCGCTCTCTACGCGCGCGAGCTCGGCCTCGACGGGGCCGGCGCCGTCTTTCTCGTCTTCTCGGCCGTCATCGTCGCGACGCGGATCGTCGCGCGGAAGGTCCCGGACCGGCTCGGACCGAAGCGAACGTCGCGCGTGGCGCTCGTCCTGCTGTCGGCCGGGCTGCTGACCATCGGCCTCTGGAACGTCCCCGCCGGGCTCTTCGTCGGCGCGATGGTGGTCGCCTTCGGGCACGCGCTCGCATTCCCGTCGCTGATGACGCTCGCGGTGAACTCGGCGCCGGCCGGCGAGCGCAGCGCCGTCGTCGGCACGTTCACGGCGTTCACCGAGCTCGGCTTTCTCGTCGGCTCGCTCAGCCTGGGGGCGATCGCATCGACGGTCGGCTACGACGGCGTGTTCGTCGTCTGCGCATTCGGTCCGCTGCTCGGCGTGCTCGTGCTCACGCGGATCGCCCCGCGCAGTCCCGTGCCTGCCGTCGAGGCCGCCTAGATGGAGCCCAGGATGGAGCGGCGCGAGCTCGGGCGGAGCGGCGTCTCGGTCTCGCGCGTCGTCCTCGGCTGTGGGAACTTCGGCGGCGTCGGCTCGGCGCCCGCGTTCTTCGGCCAGGGGATCGCCAGGGACGAGGCTCTCCGGATCATGGACGCGGCGTGGGAGCTCGGGATCACGACCTTCGACACCGCCGACGCGTACGGCGGAGGCCGAAGCGAGACGTGGATCGGCGAGTGGCTGGCGACGAAGCCTCCCGAGGTGCGCGACGCGGTCGCCGTCGAGACGAAGACGTTCAACCCGGTCGAGGAGGGCGGCGACCGCGGACTCGCGGGCGCTCGCATCCACCGGCAGATCGACGCGAGCCTCGCTCGGCTCGGAGTGGAGCGGGTCGCGACCTACTTCGCGCACGAGTTCGACCCTGACGTGCCGCAGGAGGAGACGCTGCGCTCGTTCGACGAGCTCGTGCGCTCGGGGAAGGTGGGCGCTATCGGCGCCTCCAACTTCACGGCGGAACAGCTGGCGGAGGCAGTCGAGCTCTCGGAGCTCGAAGGCCTGGCACGCTACGAGGTCGCGCAGAGCTCGTTCTCGCTCCTCGACGACGGCGATGCCGAGACGGTCTTCCCGGTCTGCCGCGAGCACGGGCTCGCGTACGAAGCGTACGGACCGCTCGCCGGCGGCTGGCTCACGGGCAAGTACCGCCGCGGCGACACGTATCCCGAGGGCTCGCGCATGACGCAGCGCCCCGAGTCGTACCTCCGCTACGCGACCGACGGCACGTTCGACGCGCTGGAGGCGTTCGAGCGCGAGGCGCTCGGCCGTGGCGTGTCGATGGCGGGGCTCGCGCTCGCGTGGCTGCTCGCGACCCCGCAGATAAGCGCCGTCGTCGTGGGGCCGACGCGCGTGGAGCATCTGGAGCCCGTTCGAGAGGCGCTCGCTCTCGAGCTCGCTCCCGAGGAGCGCGACCATCTGCGAGGGTTCTTCGGGTGATCGTCCTCTCCGAGCACGAGGTCCGCGAGCTGCTCGACATGGCTTCGTGCATCGAGGCGATGGAGGAGGTGCTCGTCTCGCTCGCTCGCGGAGAGCTGTTCCAGCCGCTCCGCTCGATTGCCCGGCCGCCGGGTGCGGAGAACCTCTTCGGGCTGATGCCGAGCTACCGCGGCGGCGGCGCGCCGTCGTTCGCGCTCAAGGAGATCGTGGTCGTGCCCGGGAATCCGTCACGCGGCCTCGATACTCACATGGGCGGGGTTCTGCTGCACGACGGCGATACCGGCGAGCTGGTCGCGATCATGAACGCGTCTCCGGTGACGGAGATCCGCACCGCAGCGGTCTCGGGCGTCGCCACCCGGGCGCTCGCTCGCCCGGACGCGCGGCGCGTCGCCATCCTCGGCGCGGGAGCTCAGGCCCGCGGCCATGTCCATGCCATGCGAGCGGTGCTGGACGACCCGGAGATCCGCATCTGGGCTCGAAGGCTCGAGGCGGCCGAGGAGCTCGCGGGCGAGGTCGGCGGAACCGTGACGCCCTCCGTAGACGCCGCGCTCTTCGGCGCAGAGGTCGTCTGCACGACGACGGCCGCGAAGGAGCCGATCGTGGAGAAGCGGTGGCTCGCCCCAGGCGCCCACGTCAACGCGGTCGGGTCGAGCATCCCGACTGCCCGCGAGCTGGATACGGAGACTGTCGCGAAGTCCTCGTTCTTCGCCGATCGCCGCGAGTCGTGCCTGAACGAGGCCGGTGACTACCTGATCGCCGCCGCCGAGGGGGCCGTCGGGCCGGAGCACATCAAGGCGGAGCTCGGTGAGGTGCTCGCCGGGATGCATCCCGGGCGGGAGCACGAGGACGAGCTCACGGTCTTCAAGTCGCTCGGCCTCGCCGTGGAGGATCACGCAGCGGCCGAGCTCGTCGTGCGGCGCGCGCGCGAGCGCGGTGTCGGCTCGGAGGTCGACTTCTGATCCCACTGGCGGAGATCGAGCGCGCCCGCGCGCGGCTCGGCGACACGATCGTCCGCACGCCGCTCGTGCGGCTCCACCTCGACGAGGCCGAGCCGGAGATCTGGCTCAAGCTCGAGAACCTCCAGCCCATCGGCTCGTTCAAGCTGCGCGGCGCCGGGAACGCGATCCTCGAGGCGCCGCGCGCCGAGCTCGCCGCGGGCGTGGTGACGACGAGCACCGGGAACATGGCCCAGGGAGTGGCGTGGATGGCCCGGCAGCTCGGCGTCCCGGCCACGATCGTGGTGCCCGACAACGCATCGCCCTCGAAGCTGGCCGCCGTCGAGCGGCTCGGCGGGCGCATCGTCCGCATCCCCTGGGACATGTGGTGGGCGGCTGTCGAGGCCGACAGCGAGCGCGACCTCGGGGAAGGTGTCGAGGGGTATTTCGTCCACCCGGTGCGTGACCCGCCCGTGATCGCGGGCAACGGGACGATCGGCCTCGAGCTCGTGGAGCAGCTCGACGACATCGATGCGGTGCTCGTCCCGTGGGGCGGGGGCGGCCTCACCACGGGGATCGCGAGCGCGCTGCAGGCGCTGTCGCCCGCCACCGACGTCGTCGTCTGCGAGCCCGAGAGCGGAGCGCCGGTGACCGGGGCGCTCGCGAACGGCGGGGTCGCGACGCCGGTCGAGTTCACGCCGTCCTTCATCGACGGCGCCGGCTCGGGCGGATTGCTCCCGGCCATGTGGGAGCACGCGCGTGAGCTCATCTCCGGCTCGGCCGTCGTCTCGCTGGAATCCGCCGCGGCGACGGTGCGTCTGCTGCTCGAGCGGGCCCGGATCGTCGCCGAAGGCGCCGCGGCGCTTCCCGTCGCCGCAGCCCTCGCCGGTGCGGGTGGTTCGGGTCGGGTCGTCTGCATCGTCTCCGGTGGGAACATCGACCCCGGCCGCCTCCAGGCGATCCTCGAGAATCGCGTCCCGGACTAGTCGGCCACGCCCGTGCGACGCGCAAGCGGCAGCCCGTACCAGAGCACCGCGAAGGCGACGGCCGTGAGCGCCGATGCGAGCACCGCGACCCAGAGCTCGAAGAGGTAGTCCCCGACGAGCAGGATCGAGCACGTGAGCGAGATCGCGAGGAAGACGGAGCCCGTGAGCACCAGTCGGTTCCCGCTCTCGAGCAGGACCTCCTTGTCCCGCTGCCGCCACTGGATGCGGTGATACGTCGTCGGCGCGACGAGGCACACGGTCGCTGCGAGGGCCGCGAGCAGGCAAACGGCGTAGAGGTCGCGCTGGAACTCCGTGACGTCCTCGAAACCGGTCGCGAACGGCGCCGTCAGGAGGAACGCGAAGAGCACCTGCACGCCGGGGAGGAGCACCCGGATCTCGTTCAGGAGCTCGATCAGCTCGCGGTCGAGCCGCTCCGCCTTCGACTCCTGAGCCGCCATCCGATTACGATCATTCCCCGATGCGGTCGATCTCACTCACTGCGCTCCGCCGTCTGACGATCGGGGCGCAGGGGTACACGGGGCGTGCCCGACGAGGGACGCCGCGCGAAGTCGAGGAGGCAATCCGGCGCGCTTCCTGCATCCAGATCGATTCGATCACGGCACTCGAGCGAAGCCACCGGATCGTCCTCGGATCGCGGGTCGGGGATTACCCGCGGCAGACCCTGTCGGGCCTGCTCCGGGAGGGGCGAGTGTTCGAGTTCTGGGCGCACAAGGCGTGCTTCATCCCCGTCGAGGACTGGCCGCTCTACCGCTTCTCGATGACGAGAGACCATCCGTGGCGGGGCGACGTGCTGGGCAGGTACCCCGAGCTGGCCGAGGAGGTGCGGGCGGCGATCCGCGAGCGAGGACCACTGATGTCGCGCGAGTTCGAGGGAACGGGCGGCGGCGACAGCATGTGGAGCTGGAAGCCCGCGAAGCAGGTGCTCGAGGCGCTGTTGAACAGCGGCGAGATCGTCATCGCGGGCCGTGTGAACGGGTTCCAGCGGCTCTACGACCTGCCCGAGCGCGTGCTTCCGCGGAAGATGCTCGACGCGCCCGTACCCGACCCGGAGACGCGGCTGCGGGAGCTCGTCCGGCGCGCCGTCGTGGCACGGGGAGCGTTGACCGATGCCGGAGTCTCGAACCACTGGGACATGCGTGGCGGCGCGGCGCGGATCAGGCCGGTCGCGGACGAGCTCGTGTCCGCGGGCGTCCTCGAGCGGCTGGCGGTCGAGGACGGGGGCGCTCCGGTCCTCGTGCCAGCGGGCGCCTCCCTCGATCCGCCCCCGCCGTCGGCTGCCGTCCTCCTCTCACCATTCGACAACCTGCTCTGGGATCGCAGCTTCGTGCGCCGCGTCTTCGGCTTCGACCATGTCATGGAGATCTTCAAGCGCGCGCACGAGCGGCAATACGGCTACTACGTGCTGCCCTTCCTGTGGCGCGACCGGATCGTCGGCCGCGCCGACCTGAAGTCGGACCGCAAGGAAGGCGCGCTGCCGGTGAAGGCGTTCCACCTGGAGCCGGGAGTGCGTCGCTCGACCGCCCTCGACGATGCGTTCGACCGTGCGCTCGAGCGCTTGCGACGCATCACCGGACTCGAGCGAGTCGTGCGATAAACCATCGTGCTGGGACGATCGTCTCCACGGAGGAGGCGCGGCGAATCGCAGTGCGTGCACAGCTGCTCGACGGCTCCGCGACGAGCCTCCTGGAGACCGTGCGCACGCTCGGGCTCCTCCAGATCGACCCGATCTCGACCATCGCTCCGCCGCAGTACCTCGTACCGTGGAGCCGGCTCGGTCCGTACGACCCGGCCGAGCTCGATCGGCTTCTCTGGGACGAGAGGAAGCTCTTCGAGTGGAACGCCTATGTCTGGCCGATCGAGGATCTGCCCCTCGTGCAGGCGCGCATGCGCCGCCGACGCGGCAAGTACACACACGAGCGGAGGGCCGCCGAGTTCCTCGCGACGAACCGGCGATTCAGGAACTTCGTTCTCCGGGAGTTGGAGGAGAAGGGGCCGATGCTCTCGCGCGAGATCGAGGGCGACGCGGTGCGAACGTGGACCTCGCACGGTTGGTACGGGAATCGCAGCGTCGCGGTGATGTTGGAGATCCTCCACGGCAGGGGCGTCGTCGCCGTCGCCGGCCGGCGCAACGGGCAGAGGCTCTGGGATCTCGGCGTGCGCTGGTACCCCGAGACCGAGAAGGTCTCGCTCCGCGAGGCCGAGCGGCTGATCGCGGAGAAGCGGGCGCGCGCGAGAGGGGTCTGGCTTACTCGCGTCGGCTGGGAAGCGCATCCGGACGTGACCGATGCGCCGGTGGCGGACCGCGTGACGCTCCTGTCCCCCTTCGATCGGCTGATCTACGACCGCGACCGCGCCGAGGCGCTCTTCGACTTCCGCTACCGCCTCGAGATGTACGTCCCGAAGGCGAAGCGCGAGTACGGCTACTACGTCCTGCCGCTGCTCGTCGGCGACGAGCTCGTCGGCCGCGCGGAGCCGCGCTTCGATCGCAAGACCGGAACGCTCGAGCTCCTCGGCGCGTGGGGCGACACGTCACGTCTCGAGGAGGCGCTCGCGAGCCTCGCGACGTTCCTCGGCGCCCGCTCGATCGAAAGCGGTGTCAGACACTGATTCTGTCAAGGGGCTTTCGCAACAACCTTGCGAAAGTGCTTCCACAGCCCCGACCCGCTCACATCTGCGCTTTCCGCCAGACGACGTGTCCGCTCGAGGCACGAGCGCACCGTACGACGAAACACCGGTGTCTGACACCGGGGTCGAAGTAGCATCGCGCGGTGAAGTTCGAGACGAAGGCCGTGCACGTCGGGCAGCAGCCGGACCCGGCGACCGGCGCGCTCACGACGCCGATCTACCAGACGTCCACGTTCGTCCAGGACGCGGTCGGCGTCCACAAGGGCTACGACTACGCGCGCGTCGGGAACCCCACGCGAACGGCGCTCCAGGAGGTCGTCGCCGCGCTCGAGGGCGCGGCGCACGGGCATGCGTTCTCCTCCGGGCTGGGCGCAGCGACGACGCTGATGCACCTGATCTCGCCCGGCGACCACGTCGTCTCCGTGAACGACGTCTACGGCGGGATCTACCGGATGTTCTCGCAGGTCTACGAGCCGAAGGGCTATCGCTTCACGTTCCTGACGCCCGAGGAGATCTCGACCGGGCTCGCCGACCATGTCACCGAGCAGACGAAGCTCGTCTGGCTCGAGTCGCCGACGAACCCGCTCCTCAACCTCGTCGACATCCGCGCAGCGGCCCAAGCGGCCCACGCCGTGGGTGCCCTCGTCGTCGTCGACAACACGTTCGCCAGCCCGTACCTCCAGCAGCCGCTGGCGCTCGGCGCGGATCTCGTGCTGCACTCGACGACGAAGTACCTCGGCGGCCACTCCGACGTCGTGGGCGGCTTCGTCGCGACCTCGGACGACGCGCTGTCCGAACGGCTCGCCTTCCTCCAGAAGTCGCTCGGCGCGGTGCCGGGTCCGTTCGACTGCTGGCTCGTGCTGCGCGGGGTGAAGACGCTCGCGGTGCGGATGGAGCGACAGTGCGAGAACGCGGTGACCATCGCAGCCATGCTCGAGCGTCATCCCGGCGTCGAGAGCGTCCTCTACCCCGCGTTCCCTTCGCACCCGGGCCACGCCATTGCCGTGCGGCAGATGCGGAACTTCGGCGCGATGGTCTCGTTCACTCTCGGCAGCGAGGAAGAGGCGGCGGCGGTCGTGGCGCGGACGAAGATCTGGAAGCTCGCGGAGAGCCTCGGCGGCGTCGAGAGCCTCATCGAGCTACCGGCGCGCATGACCCACGCCTCGACCGCGGAGGCGCCGTTCGCCGTCCCCCCGAGCCTCATCCGCCTGTCGGTCGGCCTCGAGGCCGCCGAGGACCTCATGGAGGACCTCGAAGCGGCGCTCGCCGGCCGCTAGCACGGCGCGAGTTGCTCGGCCCTCCGGGGACGCTGCTTCCTAAGATCGGGGTGTGACGCCGGTCCCGATCGACCTGCACCATCAAGCGCCGGGCATCGTCGGCTCGTATCTGCTCGAGACCGACGACGGCCCGGCGCTCTTCGACTGCGGGCCGACGACGAGCATCGCCCACCTCAAGGCCGGGCTCGCCGAGCGCGGCCTCGACCTCTCCGAGGTCAAGCATCTGCTGCTCTCGCACATCCACCTCGACCATGCGGGAGCAGCGGGCGTGCTCGTGCGCGAGCACCCGTGGCTCCAGGTGCACGTCTCCGAGGTCGGTGCGCCGCACCTGATCGATCCGGCGAAGCTCGAGTCGTCCGCGCGGCGGCTGTACGGCAACGCCTTCGATGCGCTCTGGGGCGAGCTGGCGCCGATCCCCGAGCAGAACGTCCACGTCGTCGGTGAGCGCGTCCTCGGGCTCGACTGCTTCGCGACTCCGGGTCACGCGTGGCACCACGTCTCATATCTCGACTCGGACGGCATCCTCTATGCCGGAGACGCCGCCGGCGTTCGGATGGGCTCCGGGCGTTTCGTCACGGCCCCGTGCCCTCCCCCCGAGTTCGATCTCGATGCATGGGAGCAGACGATCACGGAGATCGAGGCACGCACCCCAGGCCGCCTCGCCCTCATCCACTTCGGCGTCTTCGACGACGTCCAGGACCATCTGGCAGCGCTTCGCGAGACGCTCGCGCGCTGGTCGTCACGCATTGAGAACGGGATGGACGAAGCGACCTTCGTCGCCGCAGCCCGCTTCGACGTCGAGCAGATCGACGCCGAGCTGGTCGACGACTACGACCGTGCTGCGCCGTTCTGGCACCACTTCCGCGGCATCGAGCGCTACTGGCGTAAGCGCCGCGAAGCGAGCGTGGCTCGGCTCCCGTAGAGACGGATCGCGTCGCGCCCGAAGGTCATTCGCGCAAGGCGTGAGCCTCGAGATCGGCCAGCGAGACGAACTCGAGCGCCGACGCGTGCGTCGCTTCGAGCACGACAGGGGGCGCGAACCCCGCCTCGAGAGCCTCGGCCCAGCGCGCGGCGACGACGCACCAGCGGTCGCCCGGTTCGAGTCCGGGAAAGAGCCACTGCGGCTGAGGCGTCACGAGGTCGTTCCCGCGCGACACGGAGAACTCGAGGAACTCCTCGGTCATCACGGCGCACACCGCATGGAACCCGGGGTCCGAGCCCTCGGTGCGGCAGTAGCCGTCCCGGAAGAAGCCGGTGACGGGATCGAAGGAGCAAGGCTCGAGGTCACCGCCGAGCACGTTCACGGAAGCAGCGTATGCGCAGTCTCGGCGACGGGCGTACCCTTCCCGACCGGGTGAGACGAACCACCCTCACACACCCGCTCGTCGGCATCGCCGCCGGCGCACTGGCCGTCGCGGTCGTCACCGGCGCGATCGCGGCTCTCGACGGATTCGTCCCAGTCCTGAGCCTCGGCGTCCTCTACGTCTTCGCGGTCCTCCCGATCGCCGTCTTCTGGGGGACTGTCGTCGCGATACCGGTGGCGATCGCGAGCATGCTCGCCTTCAACTTCTTCTTCCTGCCGCCGATCTACACGCTGACGCTCGCGGACCGGTCGAACTGGTTCGCGCTCGCGGTGTACGTCGTCACTGCGATCGTTGTCGGAAGCCTCGCCTCGCGCTACCGGAGCCGCGGTGCCGAGGCCGAGCAGCGCGAGCGCGAGGCGGCACTGCTCGCGGACATCGCCGCCGAGCTGCTCGGCGGAACCGGTCTCGAGCAGGAGCTCGGCCGGATCGAGGAGCGAACGGCATCGGTCCTCGGCGTCTCCACCGTACGCATCGTTCTCGGCGACAAGGCACGGACGCCCGCGCACGAGGCGCCGTACGACCTGACCGTCGACGGTCGCCCGGTCGGGGCGCTCTACACGCCCGAGACGGAGGAGCCCGCGCTCGCGACCCGGCGCCGGCTCCTGCCTGCCCTCGCCTCGCTCCTCGCCGTCGCGCGCGAGCGCGAGGCCCTGACCCGCGAGGCGTTCGAAGCCGAGACCCTGCGCAAGAGCGACACGATCAAGACCGCAGTGATCCAGGCGGTCTCGCACGACCTGCGCACGCCTCTGGCGACGATCGAGCAGGCGCTCGACGGGCTCGAGAGTGGCGAGCTGGCCTTGACGGAGGACGATCGGACCGCCCTCCTCGAGACGATCCGCGTCGAGCACATGCGTCTCAAGCGGCTCGTCGAGAACCTCCTCGACCTCTCGAGGCTTCAGGCGCGCGCCGCAGAGACGCGGCCCGAGCTCTGGGCAGCGGAGGATCTCGTCGCGCAGGCCCTCGACGAGCTCGGCGGCGGCGAGCGGGTCACCGTCAGCGCGCCCCCCGACCTGCCGCCGGTGCGCGTCGACGCGACCCAGGTCCAGCGCGCGCTCGTCAACCTGCTCGAAAACGCGCTCCGCTACGCACCCGCCGGCGAGTCCGTCCACGTGCGCCTCACGATGACCCGGAAGGACGTGCTCATCCGCATCACCGACACGGGCCCCGGGATCCCGGAGGACGAGCGGGACCGTGTCTTCGAGCCCTTCCACCGTGTCGCCGGGCGGCCCGAGGAGCCCGGCGCGGGGCTCGGACTGGCGATTGCGCGCGGATTCGCCGAGGCGAACGGCGGTCGTCTCTGGCTCGAGACGCGCGAAGGACAGGGCGCGTCGTTCGTCTCGCGCTGCCGCTCGTCGAGCTTCCTGCGCCGGTCACAGCATGACAACAGGCCAGCGCGTGCTCGTCGTCGACGACGAGCCGCAGTTCCTTCGAGCGCTCCAGACGAACCTCCGCGGCGCGGGCTACGACGTCCACACCGCGACAACGGCCGAGGAGGCGCTGAGCGCCGCGGCGCTGCAGCCGCCGGAGGCGATCATCCTCGATCTGCTGCTTCCCGACGGGCGCGGGACCGAGGTCGCTCGCGAGCTGCGCCGCTGGACCGAGGCCCCGATCATCCTCGTCTCCGCGGTGGGCGACGAGGCGGAGAAGATCGCCGCGCTCGATGCCGGAGCAGACGACTACGTGACGAAGCCGTTCGCGATCGGCGAGCTCCTCGCCCGCCTGCGCGCAGCCCTGCGGCGCGCCGGGCCCGCGCGGAGCCCACGCTGACGATCGGCGAGCTCGAGCTCGACCTCGAGAAGCGCTCGGTGAGCATGGCCGGGCAGCCCGTTCACCTCACACCTCACGAGTTCGAGCTCCTGCGGGTCCTGGCGCAGAACGAGGGGAAGCTCATGACGCACAAGGCCATCCTGCAGGCGGTCTGGGGACCCGCATACCAGCGGGAGTCGAGCTACCTGCACGTGTTCGTCTCGCAGCTGCGGCGGAAGCTCGAGCCGGACCCGGCGCGCCCGCGCTACATCCTCACCGAGCCCGGCGCCGGCTACCGGCTGGTCGAGCCGGAATCCTTAGAGCACCCTTAGGGGCCAGCCGGGAACCTTTAGCACTCGCTCAGAGGCATCGTCGTACGTTGCCTGCATGGCACACCTCGTCCCGACGGCGACGTCCTCGCACCGGGAGCTCCCCCTTCTCGGTGGGCTTCGCCAAGCGGTCGAGCGCCTACAGGCGCGCCGGGAGCTGGCAGCAGCACGGAGAGCTGCCGATCGCGAGATCCTGCTCTCTCCGTCCCCGTCGCTGCGCCACTCCTGGCGCGCCGCCGAGCTCGCCACGCCGAAGAACCGGCTCGAGCTCGCCGGCACGCTCCGAGACGTCGTGCGCGACGCGGAGGTCCGCCACGCGCCAAGTGCCTCCCCGGTCAACTTCGCCGCCGTTCGCGAGCAGTCGGACCGGCTGCGCGCCCTCGGTGACCGTCTCGCGGATCTCGAGGAGCCGGTCGCAGCGCGTGGAGTCCTACTCGTAGAACACCTTCTGACCGACGGCACGGGCCCGCTGTACGACCACGGTCGCATCGAGGCGCTCCCCTTCTACGTCGACGCGGCGCTCGAGGCGCTCGACTCACGCTGATGGTCGAGCTCCTCGGCATCGTCATCGCCGTTCTCTGCTTCGCGGTCGCGTTCGCGCTGATCGTGGTCCTGGACCGGGCCTGATGTCCGCCGGCGACGTCTTCGGCCTCGTGGTCTCGCTGCTCGTGTTCGCCTACCTCGTGTACGTGCTCTTCCGCGGCGAGAAGCTGTGACCGGCAACGGAATCACGCAGATCGCGATCTACGCGGTCCTCTTGACGGTGCTCGCCTATCCGCTCGGGATCTACATGGCGCGCGTCTACTCGGGCACGCTTCGCGTCCCCCGCTGGCTCGCCGCGCCCGAGCGCGGCTTCTACCGGCTGGTCGGGACGCGAGCGGACGCCGAGCAGACCTGGAAGGCATATGCGGCGACCGCGCTCGTGTTCATGGGCGTGTTCGCCGTGCTGCTCTACCTCCTCCTGCGACTCCAAGGTCACCTCTTCCTGAATCCGGACGGCCTCCCCGGCGTGAACTCGTGGGTCTCGATGAACACGACCGCGAGCTTCGTCACGAACACGAACTGGCAGTACTACGGCGGCGAGTACACGATGTCGTACCTGAGCCAGATGGCCGGGCTCGCGGTCCAGAACTTCGTCTCCGCCGCGCTCGGTATGGCCGTGCTCGCGGCCGTGATCCGCGGCTTCGCGAGGCGCTCGGCGGGCACGCTCGGGAATTTCTGGGTCGACCTCTACCGGTCGCTCGTCTACATCCTCGTCCCACTCGCAGTCGTCCTCTCGCTGATCCTCGTCTCGCAGGGCGTCGTCCAGACGTTCGACTCCGCGGCGACCGCGACGACGCTCGAGGGCGGTGAGCAGACGATCGCGCGCGGCCCGGCCGCGACGCAGATCGCGATCAAGCAGCTCGGGACGAACGGCGGCGGCTACTACAACTCGAACTCCTCGGTGCCGTTCGAGAACCCGAACTCGTTCACGAACCTGCTCGAGATGCTCGCGCTCCTGCTCATTCCCGCGGCGCAGGTCTTCATGTTCGGCCGGATGATCGGAGCGCGCCGCCAGGCGCTGCCCATCTATGGCGCGATGGTGGCGATGTTCGCGATCGGAATCGCGATCGCGCTGCCCGCGGAGCAGCACGGCTCGCAGGTGCTGCGCGATTCGGGCGTGAACATCACCTCCGGCGACGGGTCGAGCGGAGGCAACTTCTCCGACAAGGAAGTGCGCTACGGGATCGCGTCGACCGTGAACTGGGCGGTAGCGACGACGAACGCATCCAACGGATCCGTCAACGGGGGCCACGACGCGCTCACGCCGACGGGCGGCGCCGTGCCGATCGTGAACATGTTCACCGGCGAGGTCATCTTCGGCGGGGTCGGCTCGGGCCTCTACGGGATGTTCTTCTACATCGTCATCGCCGTCTTCGTGGCCGGGCTCATGGTCGGGCGCACGCCCGAGTACCTCGGCAAGAAGATCGAAGCCAGGGAGATCAAGCTCGCAGCGGTCGGAGCGCTCTTCGTCCCGACGATGGTCCTCGTCCTGACGGCCATCTCGATCGTCACCGACCGCGGGCTCGCATCCGTGTTCAACCCTGCCGCGCACGGGTTCTCCGAGGCGCTCTACGCCTACGACTCGCAGGGCAACAACAACGGGAGCGCGTTCGCCGGCTATGGGGCGACCGAGTTCTCGACCCTCGTCGGCTCCATCGCGCTCTGGCTCGGCCGCTTCGCGCCGCTGGTCGCCGCGCTCGCGCTCGGCGGCGCGCTGGCGGCGAAGAAGACCGCGCCGCCGTCCGCGGGAACATTCCGCACGGACGGCGCGACGTTCGCCGTCCTGCTCGTCGGCGTCGTGATCCTGACCGCCGGCCTGATGATCTTCCCGGCGCTCACGCTCGGGCCGATTGTGGAAGGGCTCTCCTGATGCAGACCCTGGTCCGGTCCGTACTCGCAGTCATCGTCCTGACGCTGGTCTTCGGACTCGCGTACCCGTTGCTCTTCACCGGCTTCGCGCAGGTGGCCTTCCCGGGCCGCTCCGACGGGAGCCTCGTCGAGCGCGACGGCACCGTCGTCGGCTCGCGACTCGCCGCGCAGGCGTTCACGAGGGCCGAGTACTTCCATCCGAGGCCTTCCGCGACTGCGCCCGAGTACAACGCGGCCGCCACCACATTTGCCAACCTCGGACCGACGAACCCCGACCTGGCGACCGCGGTGCAGGAGCGCGCAGACGCGATCCTGGCACTCGAAGCGCCGTACAACCCCGGCCTCGAGATCGGTGACATTCCCGTGGACGCGGTCACGACGTCGGCCTCCGGCATCGACCCGCACATCTCGCCCGCGAACGCCCGCCTGCAGGCGGCTCGAATCGCTGAGGAACGAGGCCTGTCCGCAGACCGCGTCGCCGAGCTCATCGACGACAACACGGACGGCCGCTTCCTGGGGATCTTCGGCGAGGAGGGCGTGAACGTGCTCGAACTGAACCTTGCTCTCGACGAGGAAGCCCAGTGAGGAAGGTCACGTGACGAAGCCGAGCACCAGCATCTTCTCCAAGGACATCGTCGTCGCGGCGATATGGGGCTCGTTCGTGAAGCTCGACCCGCGGACGCTCTTCCGCAATCCCGTCATCTTCATCGTCGAGATCGGAAGCGTCATCACGACGGCGATCTTCTTCAAGGACCTCTTCGGGAGCGGGGAGGACAGCGAGCCGCTCTGGTTCACGGGCACCGTCGCGCTGTGGCTCTGGCTCACGGTCCTGTTCGCGAACTTCGCGGAGGCGATCGCGGAGGGACGCGGCAAGGCGCAGGCCAATGCGCTGCGCGCGACGCGCACCGCGACGGTCGCGTTCCGGCGCTCGGACACCGGCGGGCTCGAGGAGGTACCGGCCCCCGAGCTGCGGCGCGGAGACATCGTGGTGGTCGAGGCAGGCCAGGTCATCCCGGCAGACGGCGAGATCATCGAGGGCGTCGGCTCCGTGGACGAGTCCGCAATCACGGGCGAGTCCGCTCCGGTCATCCGCGAGGCTGGCGGCGACCGCTCTGCGGTGACGGGCGGCACCAGGCTGCTCTCGGACCGCCTCGTGATCGAGGTCACGCAGGAGCCTGGACGGTCGTTCCTCGACCGCATGATCGCCCTCGTCGAGGGTGCAGAGCGCCGGAAGACCCCGAACGAGATCGCGCTCAACATCCTGCTTGCCGGACTGACGATCACCTTCCTCGCCGCGACCGTGACCTTGCGCCCCTTCGCGATCTACGCCGGCACGGAGCTCTCCCAGACCGTCCTCATCGCCCTCCTGGTCGCCCTGATCCCCACGACGATCGGCGCCCTGCTCTCGGCCATCGGCATCGCAGGGATGGATCGACTCGTGCAGCGCAATGTCCTCGCCATGTCCGGCCGCGCAGTGGAGGCGTCCGGAGACGTGGACGTGCTCCTCCTCGACAAGACAGGAACCATCACGCTCGGGAACCGCCAGGCCGCCGAGTTCCTTCCGGTGAGTGGCGTCGCAGAGCTCGACCTCGCTCAGACCGCGCAGCTGGCTTCCCTCGCGGACGAGACTCCCGAAGGCAGGTCGATCGTGGTGCTCGCGAAGGAGCGGTTCGGCCTGCGGGAGCAGGAGCTCGGCGACCACTCGTTCATCCCCTTCTCCGCCTCGACCCGCATGAGCGGCGTCGACATGAACGGCAAGAGCCTGCGCAAGGGCGCGGCCGACGCCGTCAAGCGCTTCGTCTCCGAAAACGGCGGCCGCGTGCCGGACGAGCTCGACGTCATCGTCCACGGCGTCGCCCAGTCCGGCGGCACTCCGCTCGTCGTGGCCCAGGACAACTTCGTGCTGGGCGTCGTTCACCTCAAGGACATCGTCAAGGGCGGCATGAACGAGCGGTTCGACGAGCTGCGGAAGATGGGGATCCGCACGGTCATGATCACGGGCGACAACCCGGTCACGGCAGCGGTCATCGCCGAGGAGTCCGGCGTCGACGACTTCCTCGCCGAGGCGACGCCCGAGCGCAAGCTCGAGCTCATCCGCGACGAGCAGGGACGCGGGCGCATGGTCGCGATGACCGGCGACGGGACGAACGACGCTCCCGCGCTCGCGCAGGCCGACGTCGGCGTCGCCATGAACACCGGCACGACGGCGGCCAAGGAGGCCGGGAACATGGTCGACCTCGACTCGAACCCGACGAAGCTCATCGAGATCGTCGAGGTCGGCAAGCAGCTCCTGATCACGCGCGGGTCACTGACCACGTTCTCGATCGCGAACGACGTCGCCAAGTACTTCGCGATCCTGCCGGCGATCTTCGCCACCACGTATGCAGTGAGCCCGGGCGAAGACGGACCTCTCGAGAGGCTCAACGTCATGAACCTCGGGACGCCCTACAGCGCGATCATCTCCGCGATCATCTTCAACGCGCTCATCATCCCCGCCCTCGTCCCGCTCGCCCTGCGCGGCGTGAAGTACCGGGCGATCGGCGCGACGGCGCTCCTCCGCCGCAACCTCCTCATCTACGGCGTCGGCGGCGTGATCCTGCCGTTCATCGGGATCAAGCTGATCGACCTCCTCGTCCACAACGTCTTCGGCGCGTAACTTCCCGGCCATGCGCGGGCGGTATCGCATTCTCCTCGGCATGGCCGCCGGCGTCGGCAAGACGTACCGGATGCTGCAGGAGGGCCGGCAGGCTCAGGCCGAAGGGAGGGACGTCGTCATCGGCTACCTGGAGCCGCACGACCGGCCGCAGACGGCCGCGCTCGCCGAGGGCCTCGAGACGGTTCCGCGGCTCCGCGTCGAGCACGGCGCGCTCGAGCTCGACGAGATGGACGTGGACGCGGTGATCCGGCGCGCGCCCGAGATCACGCTCGTCGACGAGCTCGCGCACACGAATGCCCCGGGGTCGCGGAACGAGAAGCGCTACCAGGACATCGACGAGATCCTGGACGCCGGGATCGACGTGATCTCCACGGTCAACGTGCAGCACCTCGAGAGCCTGAACGACGCCGTGTTCGAGCTCACGAGCGTGCGCGTGCGGGAAACGTTCCCGGACCGGGTGCTCGACGACGCCGACGAGGTGGTCCTCGTCGATCTCTCACCCGAGGCGCTCCAGGACCGGCTCCGCGCGGGCAAGGTCTACCCGGGCGGGCAGGCCGAGCGCGCGTTGCTCAACTTCTTCCGCCAGGAGAACCTGTCGGCGCTCCGGGAGCTGGCGCTGCGGGAGGTGGCCGAGGACGTCGAGCATCGACGCGGTGGTTCGCCCACTGCCGTGCTCGACCCCTTGAGCAAGCAGGCGGTCGGCGAGCGGGTGCTCGCGCTCGTCGAGCCGCAGCCTCGCTCCCAGCGGGTTCTTCGCCGCGCCTGGCGCTCGTCGCAGCGGCTCGGCGGCGAGATCGACGCGCTCTGGATGCGCCGTCCCGGGCAGGAGCTCGGCCCCGAGGAGGCGACGCAGCTCGCAGCGCTCCGGCGCCTGGCCTCGATCCTCGGCGTCCACTTCCTGGAGGAGGAGGGCACCGACCTCGTGGACACGATTCGCCAAGTCGCCGCGGAGCGCGGGTCGACCTACATCTTCGTGGGCACTCCCGACGAGCGGCGCTGGGTCGAGATCACGCGCGGGTCGCTCGTGTCGCGGATGATCCGCGAGCTGCCGGGGATCGACATCCGGGTCGTGGCACACAGGGCACTCCGGGACGAGCTGCGCACGTGAGACTGTGGCCGGCCCGAAAACCGGAAGGCGCTCGGCCAGGGCAGCCGCGCCTGCTCGTCCCCTTCACCGACCGTCAGCTCGACGAGGCGGTGCTCGACGCGGCCCTCCGGATCGCCCATGCCGAGGACGCGGTGCTCGTACCCGCGTACCTCCTCGTCGTCCCGCTCGAGTTCAGCCTCGAGGCACCAGTTCACCAAAGCGAGCTCTCCCGGGCGATGCCGATTCTCGAAGCCGTCGAGCTGGCTGCTCGGCGTGCGCGCGTCCCGGTGGACGCGCGTATCGAGCGAGGCCGCTCGCCGATCGACGCGCTCCAGCGCCTCTGGGGAGTCGAGTCGTTCGACCGCATCGTCGTGCCCGCGCCCGCCCCGGGGCACGGAGGCTTCTCCTCGAAGGACCTCGCGTGGATGCTCGTCCACGGCCCCGGCGAGATCCTCGTGCTCCGTCCGGCACCGGATCAGGGCGAGGCAAGCCTCGCCCCTACGACGCCCAGCCCGTGACGAGCCAGCGGCCGCGGCGGAAGCGTGCAGTCATCGCGGTCAGGCGCACGAGGATGAGCACGACGAGCGCCGCCCACACGCCGCGGATCCCCCAGTCCTCCGCGAGGGTCGCGACGAGCACGGTCGCGCAGGCGACGAACGCGATCGCCATCGAGATCGCGAGGAACGGCCCGTCGCCCGCGCCGATGAGGATCCCGTCGAGCGCGAACACGGCCCCGTTTAGCGGCTGCATGAGCACGAAGAGCGGCCAGAGGAGCGCGGCCTCGTCGAGCACCGCCGTATCACCGGTGAAGATGCGGGGCAGCACGCCGGAGAGGACGAGCATGAGCGCGGCGAAGACGCCGCCGAGCGCGACCGAGAGCCAGATCATCCGCGCGCTTGCCGCGTAGGCGTCCTCCCGCCGGCCCGAGCCGAGCTCACGGCCGACGATGATCTGGCCCGCGATCGCGATCGAGTCGAGGACGAGCGCGAGGAAGATGAACAGCTGGAACGCGACCTGGTGAGCACCGATCGACGCCTCGCCGAATCTCGTCGCGACCGCCCCGGCGAGCAGGAACGAGCCCATGAGCGCGGCCGTGCGCAGGAAGATCCACTTCCCGAGCGAGAGGACGCGGCGCGCGAGCGCGAGCTGCGGCAGCAACTCGGCCCGGTGCAGGCCGCGCAGGATCGCGTAGACGAACGCGGCGCCCATGCCGAGCTGCGCGATCGCGGTCCCCCAGGCGGAGCCCTCGATGCCCCATCCGAACCCGTAGACGAAGAGCACCTCGAGCACGACGTTCACCGCATTCGCGGCGAGCACGATCACGAGCGGCGTCTTCAGGTCCAGCACCCCGCGCAGGTACCCCTGACCGCCGAGCGCGAGGAACGCGGCCGGAAGCCCGATCGCGGCGATGCGGAGATAGGTGACCGCGTACTCCGCGGCCTGGTCCTCACCGCCGATGAGCGAGACGAGCGGCTCGGCGAGGACGGCCACCAACGCTGCGACGACGACCCCGAACCCCAGTGAGAGCCACACCGCCTGCGCTCCCAGCCGCCGCGCGACCTCCGCCTGGCCCGCGCCTCCCGCGCGCGCGACCTGCGCGGTCGTCCCGTACTGGAGGAAGTTGAAGATCGCGAACACGCTGCCGAGAATCGCGGCTGCGATCCCCAGCGCCGCGAGCTGCGACCGGCCGAGGTGCCCGACGATCGCCGTGTCCACCAGCAGGTAGAGCGGCTCCGCGGCGAGCGCGCCGAGCGCGGGAACCGCCAGCCGGAAGATCTGGCGGTCGTACGGTGAGCGGAGCGTCACGGCCGGCGGCGCCCGCGGTGGCGCCCCCCGCGCGCGATCGTCGCCTCGTACGCGGCGACGTAGTCCGCGACCATGTGCTCCGGCGAGAACCGCTCCTCGACCTCGCGTCGGAGCACGGCGGGATCGAGCGCGTCAGCCAGCTCGAGCACCGCCGGATCCTCCATCTCTCGGTAGTTGTCGACCAGGACGCCGGTGCGGCCATGATCGACGATCTCGGGGGCCGCGCCTCGACGCGTCGAGAGCACGGGCGTCCCGCACGCCATCGCCTCGATCATCATCAGGCCGAACGGCTCCTCCCAGTCGATCGGGGAGATGAGGGCACGAGCGCCCATGAGCAGCTCCACCTTGTCGGCGTGACCTACCTCGCCGACGTACTCGATGGTGCCGCCGAGGTGCGGGCGGACGAACTCGTCGAAGTAGCGGATCTCGAGCGGCTCACGGCACTTCGCCGCGATCTTCAGCGGGATGCCGGTCTCGAGCGCCACCGCGAGCGCGCGATGCGCGCCCTTTTCCGGGCTCATCCTCCCGAGGAAGAGCATGTAGTCGCCTCCCGGCTTGCGCCGGAACGGGTACACGGAGAGGTCGAGGGCATTTGGGCAGGTCGCGATCCACGGCAGGTCCGGCTTGGGCTTGCGCTGATTCATCGAGATCGAGATCAGCTTCACCCTGGGAGCGAGAGCCACGACGTCTTCGTACAGACGGCCGGGCTGACCGTCGAGCGGCCCGTGCACCGTGTGGCAGAACGGCACCTCGACGAGGCCGCCGAGCGCCAGGCCCATGAGGCCGGTGTGATCGTGGACGACGTCGAATTCCTCCGAGCGACCCAGCGCGAAGATCGTGTGCTGGAGCTCCCAGAACGTGTGTCCGATCCACTCGCTCGGCGCCGTGTGGAACACGGAATCGAGCCGCGCCCGCGTCTTCGAGTCGCCGGAGGCGAAGAGCGTGACGTCGTGGCCGGCATCCACGAGACCGTCGGCGAGAAGCGCGACGACGCGCTCGGTTCCTCCGTACGCCTCGGGGGGCACGGGGAACCACGGGGGGCAGACGATTCCGACTCTCATCAGGGTCCCTCGGAGATCGTCACATTCCCACGTTCGACGGCAACAGTCCAGGACCGGCCGAACGCGCGCACGCCTTCCAGCCGCAGCCCGTCGAGCCAGCTGGGCAGCTCGTCCTCCACGGTCGTCACCAGTCGCTGATGCGCGCGGTCGGGCTCGAGCCCGAGCAGCACGCGAACGAGGAGGATCGGCGTGCCGGCCGCCCAGGCCTGCGGGCGGGCGGCGGTCGGGTACGCGATCGGGAACGGTGTCTCCGTGCGCGCGAAGCCTGCGAACACCTCGGGCAGCGACCAGCTGAAGTGGCCGGCGGCCTCGATCAACGCCCGCGCGACCCTGCGTGCTGCTTCGACGTGCCCGTGCCGGGCGAGCCCCCAGGCCGCAAGCGCGGAGTCGTGTGGCCAAACAGTCCCGTTGTGGTAGCTCAGCGGGTTGAAGGCCGCCTCGTCGCTCGCCATCGTCCGGATGCCCCACCCCGACCAGAGCGTCTCCGACATGAGCTGGTCGGCAACTGCGTCTACCCGCTCCGGCGGGACGATCCCGCTCCAGAGCAGATGGCCCATGTTCGAGCAGCGCGAGTCCACCTGCTGCTTCTGCCCATCGAGCGCGAGGACGTAGAAGCCGCCGCGCTCGGGGGCCCAGAACGCCTCGTTGAAGCGCGTGCGCAACTCGGCAGCCTCGCGCTCGAGCCGCTCGGCGAGCTCGGCGTCGCGCCAGGCCTTGCGCGCGATCTCGGCGAGCCCCAGCTTCGCGTCGTACACGTATCCCTGCACCTCGACCGGCGCAATCGAGGGCTCCGCCAGTCGCCCGTCGTGGAACCGCTGCGAGTCGCCGGAGTCCTTCCAGGACTGGTTCGAGAGGCCGCGCTCGGTCTGGCGCGAGTACTCGACGAAGCCGTCGCCGTCGCTGTCGCCGTAACGGTCGATCCACTCGAGGGCGCGAAGCGCGGGGCCCTTGAGCCGGGTCGCGAGCGCGGTGTCGTCAGTCCAGCGGAACGCCTCCGCGAGGAGGACGAGGAAGAGCGGGGTCGAGTCGACCGAGCCGTAGTAGCGGTTGAACCAGATCTCGGCCGCCCGTCCGTATCGCACCTCGTGGACGATCTTCCCGGGCTCGGCGTCGATCGCAGGATTGGTCTCGTCCGCCTGAAGCTCCGCGAGGACGTCGAGTGCGCCGACGGCGAGCTCGGGGCCGAGCAGCACGGTCTGGAGCGACGTGATCGCGGTGTCGCGCCCGAAGACGGTCATGAACCACGGCATGCCGGCCGCGAAGTGCGGCCTCCGCTCCTCGCCGCTCCGGATCCTGAGTGCCGCGAGGTCGGCGATGGACTGGTCGAACGCGCGGCGCAACGACTCCCAGCCGCCGCGCAGCCTCGGGACGCGGAGCATCCACGCTTCGACGACGTCGCCGATCGTCTCGATCTCGTCGTCGAGCCGTTCGACGGCGGGCGCCGTCTCGTCGTCCGTGGCGTCGAGGGAGGGAAGGACGTCCAGCCGCAGCTCCCAGGTCTCGTGCGGCTCGAGCTCGAGCGGATACACGACACGCCCGTCCACCAGCTGCCCCGGCCGGGAGAGGACGACGCGGGTGCGGGCGTCGCCGTTCGGCTCGGAGAAGAGCAGCGCGCCGTTCGAGCCCTCCCGCGCTTCGGCCTGCGGCGGCAGCACCGGCGCGTGCTCTGGGTCGCCGAGAGCGAAGTCGTGCTGCTTCACGGAGATGATGTCCGCGAAGTCGGCGCCGAGCTCGAGGGAGAGCTCGAAGGCGAGCCGTTCCATGCTCTCGTTCCGCACCGCGATCCGCTCCTGCAGGCCGGTGCTGACGAAGCGTCGCCGTGCGATCGAGAGCGAGTCGCCGGGCAACGTGTCCACGCGCGGGTTCCGGAGGTAGAACGCGGCGGCGAAGTGCTGGAGGCGGCCGGCCGAGAGCGGAAGCGGCCGGGCGCCGTCGACGCGCAGCACGAGCCGCGACAGGAACCGTGTGTCCCAGGCGAAGAACCCGGTCGTCTCGCCCGCGACGTCGCCGAGGTCGTCGCTCACGCAGAACGTCGAGCCTTCGAGGATCGTGAGCACGCGTCAGCTCTCCCGGCGGAGGATCCGGGCTCCGCTCGACTGGGCCAGCGCCTTCACGACGATCTCGTCGACGTTCACGTGCAGTGGGCGGGTCAGCGCGAACATGATGCAGTCCGCGACCTCGTCCGGCGTCACCGGGTCCACGCCCTCGTACACGACCTTCGCCGCGTCCTCGTCCCCGCGATAGCGCACGAGCGAGAACTCGCTCTCGACGAGGCCGGCGTCCACGGTCGTGATCCTGATCGGCCTTCCGAGCAGGTCCTCACGGAGCGCGTACACGAAGCCACGAAGCCCGAACTTCGAGGCCACGTACGAGGCGGCGTTCTGGTACGCCTGCCGTCCTGCGACGGAGCCCATGAACACGATGTGGCCGCCGTCCCGCAGGTGCGGAAGCGTGAGGCGGGTCATCCGCAGCACACCGTCGACGTTCGTGTGCAGCACCGTCTCCTCGTCCTCGACGGTCGACTCCGTAAACGGATAGCGGCCGAGAGCGAGCCCCGCGTTGTTGAACAGGATGTCGACGCCGCCGAGCTCGGCCACCGCCTGCTCGACGAACGCGGTCGCGCTCGCCTCGTCGGTCACGTCGAGCGGAAGAGCGACGTCCGCGTCGAGCCGCTCGACCCGTCGCGCGCCCGCCGCGACCCGCACGCCGGCGTCGCGCAGCTTGTGAACCGTCGCCGCACCGATGCCACTCGATGCGCCTGTGACGATCGCGGTCTTGCCGACCAGATCCATCGCGCCCGCAGCCTAGACGCAGGGGCGAGCTACAGCTCGTCCCTACGGGCGTGACTCAGTCGAGCTCGACGGACTCGATCTGGATCGGCTCGAGCGGCCGGTCGCGTGCATCGCGCTCGACGAGCGAGATGCGGTCGACGACATCCTGCCCGGAGACCACCTGCCCGAAGACCGTGTGCTTCCCGTCGAGCCAGGACGCCTCCGCAGCGGTGACGATGAAGAACTGCGAGCCGTTCGTGTTCGGGCCGGCGTTCGCCATCGCGAGCGCGCCTCGCACGATGCGGTGCTCGTTGAACTCGTCCTCGAACTCGTAGCCGGGCCCGCCCGTGCCGTCGCCGCGCGGGCATCCGCTCTGGATCATGAAGTCGGGGATGACGCGGTGGAACGTGATGCCGTCGTAGAACCCCTCCCCGGCGAGCTTCGTGAAGTTCCCGACCGTCGTCGGTGCCTCCTCGGGGAAGAGCTCGAGCTCGACGTCGCCTTCGCTCGTGTGCAGGACTGCGCGGCTCATGGCCGCGACCTTACCTGTAGGGGCGAGGCTTGCCTCGCCCTGACAGCCGCCAACACCGAGGGCGAGGCAAGCCACGCCCTACGACCGTGTGCGTGTCGGCGCCGGGCATGCCCGGCGTACTCGATGCGCGGCCAACTAGCGGCCCAAATCGGCGTCGGAAGACTCGATGGCGTCCGAGGCGCAGGACCTCTCGGGGTTCCGGCAGAGCGAGCTCTCATCCGAGCTCGCAGGTCAGTGGCGCCGCCTGACCTGGGCCGCTACTGCGGTCGCACTGCTCACGGCCCCGGCGATCGTCGTCTGGCTGAACCAGACGCAAGGCTGGTCGTGGTTCTGGTCGATCCTCGCCGCGCTCACGGCTGTCGTCGTCTTCCGCGGGCTCGTCGACCTCCTCTTCCACCGCGTGATCCCGCGGCCGAGCCTCTTCGGCCTCGAAAGCCCCCAGCTGCGCGAGGAGGACGTCGTCGCGCGCCGGCGAGTCTGGTTCTGGCGCTTCTGGGTGAAGACCGCGATCGTCGTCGCGATCATCGTCCTGCCGCTGGTCATGCTCGTGAACTCGGGGCTCCTCATCCAGGTCCTGCCCCTGCTCGTGATCTTCCCCTTCTACCTGATCATGAACTTCGCGATCCTCTTCGGGCCGCTCCTGATCATGAACCTCACGCAGATCCAGGCCTTCGAGCCGGGTGACGCGGAATGGGGCGTGAAGCTCGACGACGTGCGCGGCCAGGTGGAGGCGAAGGAAGAGGTACGCCGCGTCGTCGCGATCTGGCAGTCGGGCGAGGCGTTCGAGCGCGCGGGCGGCAAGCGGGAGCGCGGCCTGCTCTTCCTCGGCGCGCCGGGAACGGGCAAGACGATGCTCGCGAAGGCGCTCGCGACGGGTTTCAACTCGCCGTTCGTCTCGATTCCGGGCTCGGGCTTCGCCGCGACGTTCATCGGCATCGACGCGATCGTCGTCCGCGTCCTCGCCCGCCGCGCGAAGCGGCTCGCGAAGAAGTGGGGCGGGCAATGCATCGTGTTCATCGACGAGATCGACGCCGTCGGCATGCGCCGCAACGTGCTCAACCCCGGCTTCGGCGGCGGCATGGGGGCGACGCATGGGCCCGTGAACGTGCACGAGCTCCTCTGGTACGGGCCGAACGGCGCGCTCAACCCGTCCGGCGACCTCGTCCTCGAGAGCCGCCAGTGGCGCGAGCGGCTCTTCGCCGAGCGCGCACCGCAGGCCGTCGCCTCCGGCTGGCACGAGCGTGCGAACGGCCTCTTCAACTTCATCTTCCCGGGCGGTATGGGGGGCGGCGGCTCGCTCGCACTCAACCAGCTGCTCGTCGTCATGGACGGGATCGACAACCCGCCCTTCTTCAAGAAGTTCTTCACGAACAAGACGAACACGCTGCTCGACGGCATCTACATCGTTCCGCGCCGGTTCCGGGGCCGGTCGCTGCGCATCCCGGGGGCCCGCCCGCGCAAGGAGCAGATCTACTTCATCGGCGCGACGAACGTGCCCGTCGAGCGCCTCGACCCCGCCCTCACGCGACCGGGCCGCATGGGCCGCCACGTGTGGTTCCGGACCCCGACGAAACAGGATCGCCTCGACATCCTCGAGCTGTACATCGGGAAGGTCGCGCACGACCGGGAGCTGGACAGCGCGAACCGGCGCGAGGAGATCGCCCGCGTCACCAACGGCTACTCGCCGGCGATGATCGAGCAGGTCACCTCGATGGCGCTCACCATCGCGCACCACTCGGGACGCGAGGCGTTCGCGTGGGACGACCTCGTCGACGCGATGACGACGCTCGAGGCAGGAACGGCGGTCGGCGTCGATTACGTCCCGGAGGAGAGCCGTGCCGTCGCGATCCACGAGGCCGGGCACGCGGCCGCCGGGCACGCGTACCTGAAGGGCGCCGAGTCCACGCGCCTGTCGATCCGGATGCGGGGCAGCGCACTCGGTCACCATCAGGCCCTCGAGAAGGAGGAGCGCTTCAGCCGTTTCCGCAGCGAGGAGTTCGCGCGGCTCGTATGGGCGCTCGGGGCGATGGCGGCGGAGCGCGTCTTCTACGGCGAGAACTCGAACGGCGTCGGCGGCGACGTCGCGAGCGTCACTGCGCAGGCCGCGTACATGGTCGGAGCATCGGCCATGGGGCCGGAGCCGTTCCAGGTGACGCCGGAGAAGGGCGAGACCGAGGAGGAAGCGCGGGAGCGGATCCTCAAGCGCTTCGAGAAGCTCGGCTACGGGATCATGAACCGCACGAGCGGCGGCGGGCCGTTCGACGCGAACCCGATCGCGGGCGTGCTCTCCGATCCCGACAAGCGGCCGATCGTGGCCCAGCTGCTCGGGCAGGCGTACGTCGCAGCGCACAATCTCGTGCTCGCGAACCGCGACGCCGTCGAGCACATCGCCGTAGTGCTCCAGGCGCGCCGTGAGCTGTTCGGCGACGAGCTGCTCGAGCTTCTCGACGGCTCGAAGCTGGAGATCCCGCAGGTCGACCTCGCGGACAAGAACGCGTGGCCCGCACCGTGAGAGAGCAGATGCGGCAGGACGGTGTGAATCGCAGCGCAGCCGACGTGGCCACCGCAACGCAGCCCGCTCGCGCTGCACTGCCGGCGGCCGAGCCGTCCCGCTCGGAGCGCGCCCGACGCACGGCCTACCGCGGCCGGTTCGCCGTCCTCTACGTCATCCTCGCGGCGATCGCCGGCGCCGCCATCGGGACGACGATCGTCCTCGTCGGGCGTGGCAGCCCGGCGCCCGCGCCTCCGTGGTCCGACTGGCAGCCGGTCGGCAGTGCAGAGCGCCGCGGCGCGCAGATCGCGGATCACGTCTCCCGGGCATACCGGCTCGAGAGCGGCAACCAGCTCGTCTCGGCTGTGGCCGGTCCACCGTCCGCGCCGGCCCCCGATGGGACGCTCGTGCGCATGCGCGCGATCCTGGTTCGTCCGCAGACCTCGCGCGGTCAGGCAGAGGCGGACGACGTCAAGGTCGTCGACGCCGCAAACACGGTGTCGTTCGTGCTCTGCGGCGCGGGCGGGCGGGCCTGCGCGATCGGCGAAGGGACTCCGACGCCTGAACGCCTCTCACTCCTGCGCCGCGAAGCCCTCGAGCTTGCGCTCTACAGCTTCAGATACCTGGAAGGCGTCGGATCCGTCGTGGTCGTCCTGCCGCCTGGCTCGAACGAGCAGCCGCCGCTGTCGGTCTTCCTCGAGCGGTCCGACGTCGGACGCGAGCTCTCCCGGCCGCTGTCCGAGACGCTCACCGCACCGGTGGTACCCGACATCGGAGGGATACCCGCGGAGGAACAGAGCACGATCGAGCGGATCACGCGGCCCCGGCTCTACTACTACCAGTACGACTCGGCACAGGACGGAAGCCCGATCATGGTCCTCACGCCCGCACTTGGCTGACCGTCACGCCGCGCTCGCGCGCGCCAAGGCGAGGCTCGACACGCTCGACTACTACGCGGCCCCGGTCGACGTACACCGCGTCCGCGTGGTGGTGGCGCCCTGGTTCTTCCGCATCCCCGGCTTCCGCCGCTACTCGGGGTACGCGTTCTGGAGGACGATCGTCGTCGAGAAGCCTGATCCTTCCGACGACCTGCTCACGCACGAGCTCTGCCACATCTGGCAGGGGCAGCAGCGTCGCTGGCACGTGCTTCGCGCGTGGACGACGACGCGCTACGCGAAGAACCCCTACGAGCTCGAAGCCAGGCGCGCCGTTGCCGAGACACGCCACTTCGCCGGATAGAGCCTTCCCTCGTTCGAGGGACGCCCCAGCGCGGCGCCGCTGCCGAAAGTCTCAGCATGCTGAGACGCATTGCGGCCTTGCTGACGCTTGCCCTGGGGGCGTCCATCGCAGTCGCATCCAGCGGCGTCCAGGCCGCCCGGGCTCCGGTGCCAACCGTGGTCGGCGTCAACACCGCACCGTTCTCGGCGGTCGTGCGCTGGAAGGTGGACGACGCCGCTCGCGTCGTCGTCGAGGTCGGCGCCGACGACCGCTACGGCATCTGGTCTCCGACGAGCACGACGCGCGGGCCTTCGACCGAGAAGACCACGCTCGCTGGCCTCGAGCCGGCAACGACGTACCGCTACCGGGTCCAGGCCCGCTTCCGCAACGGGCAGCGCGGCGAGGATCGCGGCACGTTCCGCACGGATCCCTGGCCGCACTCGCTCTCCGCGACGGTCGCCCCCTCTCTCGAGAACACGAGCTCCGGATCGCTCACACCGTTCATCCTGAACCCGGCCCTGCCTCCCAAGGTCGCGGGCGGGAGCGCCCCTGCTGCGCCCGGCCCGACCATCGCTCCGCCCGCCGGCTCCTCGGCTCCCCTGCGCGTGAACGGCGTCCCCGTCTTTCCCCGGATGGTCTGGCGCCAGTGCCCGACCTACTTCCCGACGAGCATCGGTGCGGGCATCAACCTCTTCCTCGGCGTGAGCTGCGGAGACACGCAGGCCCAGTTCACGAACCTCGCCGGCCGCGCCGCGTCGACGACCGACGCCTACAACCCTGGTGAGTCAGGCCCGTCGCACCTCGGCTGGCACCTGCCGGACGAGGCGGACGTATCGGTCGGTGGCGCCGACAAGCTCCCGTCGCCGAAAGCCGACGGCCGGGTGACATTCCTCACGCTCACGGACAAGTTCTCGGTGAACGCCGCGGCGGGGCCGCACGGGAAGGACATCTACCCGGGGCTCTTCCAGACGGCCGACGTGATCGGCTTCGACACGTACCCGGTCGAGGTCCGCTGCAGCCTCGCGCAGATCGACAACGTGTACTGGATGCAGCGCGAGCTCGTCCAGCTCGCGAAGGGCAAGCCGACGTTCCAGTGGATCGAGGCGGGCCCGATGGAGCACTGTCGCGCGAACGAGGACCCGACGCCCGCCGTCGTCCGCGCCGAGACGTGGCTCGCGATCGCGGGCGGCGCGCGCGGGATCGGCTACTTCCCGGACTACTGGGCCGAGGACATCCGCAACGAGGTACGCCAGGTCAACCGCGAGATCCTCTCGCTGGCACCCGCCTTGCTCGGACAGGTCGCGAGCGCGACCTGGTCGCCGCAGCAGCCCGTGCGGGTCGGGGTTCGCAAGCACAACGGGGCGCTCTACGTCATCGCCGTGAACACGTCCACCTCGCCGGTGACCGCGTCCTTCACGGTGCCGGGCATCGGCGCAAGGAAGCTGCGCGTGTTCGCCGACGGCCGCACCGTCACGCCGCTCGGCAACCTCGTCGTGGACAAGCTGCCTGGTCTCGGCACGGCCGTGTACGTCGTGCCGCCCGCCGGCTGGTAGCCGCACCGTCCGCGTCGGTTCCGGGCGAGGCAAGCCTCGCCCCTACGCGTCGGAACCAGGTCGTAGTTCCGGCCGGGCATGCCCGGCCGCTACGACGCGCGCGGGATTCGAAGTCGTAGGGGGCCCGGGCATGCCCGGCCCTCGACCGTGGATCGGCCGCCGATTTCGTAGGGGCGACGCTTGCGTCGCCCTCGGTGCAACGCAGCGCTCGCCCTACGAGGTCGGCTCGTCGGTGCGGACCGACTCGAGGCGCTGGAGGCGCCAGTCGATCGCGCCGGCGGCTTTCTCGAGCTGCTCGATGACGCGCTCGCGGTCTTTCTTCTGCGAGGTCTCGGCTTCCTCGAGACGGCGCATCAGCGAGCCCAGCTCGGCTCGCATGTGGCCGCCGTCACCGCCTCCCTCGCCCGAACCGCCGCCGCCGAACGTCTCGAGATCCCCGACCCGCGCGGTGAGCTCGCGCATCTGAGCGCCGACCCCGTTCGGGCCCATGAGCTCTGTGAGCGCACGCTCGTGCGCGCCGAGGTGCACCGACAGCCGCTCGATGGCCATCAGCACGTGCTCGACGTCCCGTTCGAGCGTCGCAGGAGTCGGCCCGGTGGGCGCCTCGCCGGAGCCGTCGCCGTCCTGAGCCACGGGCACACCACCCGCTGCAAGCTGGTCCAGCCGTGCGCTGAGCGCGGCGACCTGTTTCGCGAGCTTCGGATCCGCGGCCGCTGCCTTGCCTGAGCCGCCTCCAGCGCTCGCGACCTCTGCGACCCGCCCCTCCAGCTCGGCGAGTCGCGCTCCGAGCTCACGCTCGGCTTCGATCCTCGAGTTGAGCAGCGCGACGGCCTCTTCCCAGGCCTCGCGCGAGACACCGGGCTCGCTCGTCTGCTCGCCGGCCTGCTCGACTGCTGTCGCAACCTCGTCCACGCGCGCCATGACGCCGTCGATCCGGTAACCGAGCGAGCGCTCGCCGGCCTCGAGCTTCTCGAGCACCTCGTCGCCCGGAAGGCCTTCGATCCTCGTCTCGAGCTCGGCGAGCCGCTGGAGCAACGACGGGTCGACGGCCGGACGCTCGGCGAGCTCCGAGATTCGCGCGCGCAGGTCGTCGAGCGCGTCGCCACGCTCGAGCTCGGCAAGGCGGGTCGTGATCTCGAAGAGCTTCTCGTCGAGCGCCGGGTCGCCGACGGGCCGCTCCGCGAGCGCCTGCATCGTCGTGCCCAGCTCGTCGAGCGCGGTCGCGAGGGCGTCCATGCGTCGCTCCGCGGCCGGATCGCCGACGGGCCGCTGAGCGAGCTCGTCGAACATCCGCGTCAGCTCGTCGAGCCGCCGCTCGAACGCCGGGTCGACAACGGGACGCTGGGCGAGATCGGCGAGGGCGCGCTGGAGGTCGTGGACCGCGTCGGCGTCACCGGCGAAGCTCTGGACGGCCGCTCCGAGCACGTCGAGGCGGTCGCCGAGCTCCGAGAAGCGCAGCGCGAGCGTGTCCACCTGCGTGCCGAGCTCGACATCGCGGGTCGGTCGCTGGCTCAGCGCTTCGACGACGGCCTGCAGGTCCTCGATCTGGCCGACGAGATCGGGATCGCGCGTCGGGCGCTCCCCGAGCGCGTCGACCACCGTCTGCAGATCCTCGATCTGCGCGACGAGGTCGGGGTCACGCGTGGGCCGCTGCGCGAGCGCCGCGACGACCTCGCGCAGGCGTTCGACGTCTTCACCGGCCGCGTAGACGGACATCCGCTCCGCGAAGGTGGCGAGCTCCTCGCGGAGCCCTGCCTTCGTGCTCTCGAGCGTGGATGCAATGTCGGAGGCCACGTCGTCGGATCGCTGGAGCGCCGATTCCGCAACCTGCGCCGTCGCCGCAAGTCGCTCCCGGAGGTCCGCGACCGCCGTCAGCAGCTCCTCGAACGGGGCATTTCCTCCGTCGTCCGCCGCGAGCGCATCGACTCGTTCTGCAATGGCATCGACGGCAGCGCGAAGCGGGCCGTTCGCGTCGTCCGCTTCCAGGCTCCGCAGCGCCACCTCGACCTCTTCCAAGCGTGCGACGACTTCCGGGTCGACCGTGACCGGAGCCGCGGCCGCAGGGCCTTCGAACTGTTCGAGAACAGGGACCGAGCCGGAAAGAGAGAGCCCCACAGGAGGTGCGATCGGCGCGCCCGAGTCCGACCACTGCTCGGCGAGCGCGCTCGCGAGCTCGAGCCGCGTGATCGTCCCGGCCTCGACGAGGATCTGGCCGAGCGGACGGCCGGTCTGGGCCTGCACCGCGACAGCCTCGTCCACCTGCTCCTTGGTCACGTACCCGTGCTCGAGCAGGATCTCACCGATCGAGCGGCGACCGAGAGTCGTGTCAGGAATGGCGCTCATCACACGCTCCCCGGCGCCCTCGCCCGGCCAGGCGCGGAGGCAGCGAGGTTTCCCACGAAACGGTTATCGGAGCCGCCGCACGGCTGCACCGTCACTCCTTCAAGGGACGCGGTCGAGGGACGACGCTGTGACGCTGCTCCGCTCGAGATAGACGCAGCGCCGGCGGTCGAGCGGAAGCGGGGAGCGTCCGATGCGCGTGACGACCAGGTCGTCGTCTCCGTCGGCGATCGAGACGGAGGAGCCGACCGCCGGCACGGTGCCCTCGAGCTCGCGGAGGCCGTAGCCCCCTCCGCTCGGCACGAAAGCCAGGAACGGGCCGGTCTGCGGCTCGTCGGCGGGAGCGGCGGCAGGAACATGCTCGGGAGCGAAGCTGTCTGCTTCGACGATCGCGGCGCCGAGGCGCTCGATCGACCGACGCAGTGCATCGCCGGCTTCGATGTAGCTCGACTCGGTCTCGGCAAGACGGCCGCCCAGCGCGGCGAGGCCCTCGCGCAGCGCTTCCTCGGTCGCCCGAACCTGTTCGTCCGCCCGCGCGCTGTCGGCCTCGATGCGGCGCTCGAGACCGTCGATCCGCGAGTCGAGCTCCGAGCTGTCGCCCGCCCCTCCGCGCTCGACGTGCCCGATCAGATCAAGGCTCGACTGCGCGACGCCCTCCAGATCGGTCGTCAGCTTCGCGAGCGCCTCCGCGGTCTCCTTGTCCGACCTCTTGAGTCGCTTCGCGAGGGACGCGAGCTCGGAACGCACCTCGTCGAGCGCGGTCGCATCGCCGGTCTCCGGCGTCGCGAGCGCTTCGGCGAGCCGCGCTGAGAGCTCCTCGATGCGTCGCTCGAGGTCGACCTCGGCGGTCTTGCGCTCGGCGTCCTTGGCCTCCGCAGCCTCGAGCAAGCGCTCGAGCTGCTCGCGCAGCGCCACGGCTTCACGCTCTGTCTCGGCGACACGCCCGTCGACGTCCGCGGCACGACCTTCGACGTCCTTGCGCAGTGCTGCGATCGCGTCGTCGAGCTCGCCGGTCGTCGCCTGTCGGACGTCATCTACGCTGGCCGCGAACGACGCGACGCGCTGGTCGAGCGCCTCGAGCCGGTCGGTGAGCTCGGCGCGGAGTGACGCGAGGTCGGACTTCTTGACGCCCTTGCCCTGAGCACTCTCACTGGCCCCGACGCGATCGGCGAGCTCGTCCAGCCGGCTCCTCAGCTCGTCGACGGCCGAGATGCGCGCGGACACGTGCTCGAGCGCGTCGCCGATGCCCGCCTCGCGGACGGCGGCTTCCTCGAGCTTGCTCTCGAGCGCCTTGAAGCGCGGCTCGTGGTCGAGCTCTCGCGGCTCGGAGGCGAGCTCCTCGACGGCGTCGACACGTGCGCCGAGCCGCTCGATGGACCGGCGAAGGTCGTCGGCCAGCTCATCGCCACCAGGCCTCGCAGCGAGGTCTTCGACCAGCTTGCGAACCTCGGCGAGCTCGTCGACATGCGCTCGGAGCTTCGGCAACTTGCGTGTGGAGGCGGCGATCTCGTCGAGGCGGCGGGAGAGCTCTACGACCTGCTCCGCGAGAGCTTCGTCCCGAGCCGGACGCGACGCGAGGTCATCGATCCGAGTCTCCAGCTCGGCAACGCCCTCCGCCGACTCGCTCGCGCGAGAGGCGAGCTCGGCGAGGCGCGAGCTCAGCTCGTCGAGGCGCTCGGTCGAGGGGAGCGAGTCGATGCGACTTGCGATCCGCTCGACGCGATCTGCGAGCGCGGGATCGAACGCCGGCCGTGAGGCGAGCTGCTCGATCCGTGCGCGCAGCTCGTCGAGGCCGTCGGGAAGCGTGTCGGGACGCGACGCGAGCTCGTCGAGGCGAGACCGGAGGTCGGCGACCTCGTCGGCCGAGACCGCCTGGTCGAGTCGGTTCGCGAGCGTGTCGAGCCGTGCTGTGAGAGCGGGATCGGCGACCGGCCTCGAGGCGAGGCTCGCGAGCTCTGCACGCAGCTCCGCGACGCCCTCGGGCGGCTGGCCAACGCGAGCCGCGAGCTCGTCCAGTCGGGACGCGAGCTCGTGCAGCTGCTCGGCCGACGGAACGACGTCGAGCCGGTCCGCGATGCGCTCGATTCGATCGGACAGCCCAGGATCACCGGCGGGCCGCGCTGCCAGCGCCTCGATCCGCGCACGCAGCTCCTCGATCTGTTCGGACGAGGGCGCGGCGTCGAGCCGATCGGCGATGCGCTCCACCCGTTCGGCGAGCGCGGGATCGCCGGTTGGCCTCGCGGCGATCGCTTCGACGGCGCGACGGAGCTCGAGCAGCTCGTCCGTCGTGCCCGAGGCTTCGAACTCCTGCAAGCGCCCACTCAGCGATTCGATCCGCTCGTCGAGAGCCGGATTGCGGTCGGCCGCCTCCGTGCTCTGGTGCTCGACCTGCTCGAGACGCTCACGGAGCTCCGCGAGCTGGTCGGGAGCAGCCCCGTAATGCGAAAGGCGCTCGGCGAGCACCGAGTCCACCGCGGGCTGCGCATGGAGCTCTGCGAGCGAGCCGCGGATCTCTGCGATCTCCGAGCCCGCGTTCTCGAGTGCCTCGAGCCGTGTGGCCAGGGCCGTCAGCTCGCGCTCGACGGCGCTCGGATCGTCGTTCGAGGCAGCGTCCTCGACCGCGCGCAGCGCCGGGACGATGTCGTCGATCCGGACGGTGAGAGCGTCTACGCGGGCAACGAGCTCGGGGCCCAGCTCCCCAGAAGCCCCGCCGAGACGGTTCACCTCGTCGGCGAGGCGCTTGACCTCGTCCCGCAAGGCCGCGTTCTCGGAGTCGCGATCCTGAGCGCCCAGGTCGCCGATGCGGTCGGCGAGCGCACCGACCTCCTGCTGGAGCGCCGTGAGCTCCGTGCGGTCGTGGACGCGCGACTCGACGTCCGCGAGACGGAGCGACAGCGACTCGAATGCGCCGCCAAGGCTCGACTTCGCGGCCTCGGCCGCCTCGGCTGCGGACTCGACCCGCCGCGTGAGATCCGCATCCTGGAGGCGCTCGCTCGTGGCGTTCTCCTCGAGCCGGTTCGCGAGCTCGTGCACGCGCGTGCGGAGCTCCTCTACGGGCGCGAGCTCGTCGCGCGTCGCCGTCGCCTCGAGCCGTGTCTGAAGCTCGGCCAGCGTTCCCAGCATGCTCTCGCTCGCGGCGGCGATCTCCTCGCGCCAGGGCTCCCGCGCTGCGGCGCTCTCGGCCGCGCGCAGCCGCTGCTCGAGCGCGGATACCGCTTCGCGGAGCCGGTCGACATCGGGCGACGCGACCACCTCGCGCGCGGTCCCCGTGGTGGGCGCGGGGGCCACGAGATCTTCGGGCGAGCTCGGCGGCCGGATCTTGCGGAGCGCAGTCCACTGCTCGGCGAGCGCGCTTGCGAGCTGGAGACGCGTGATGCTCCCCTGAGCCACGAGGATCTCGCCGAGCTTCTCGCCGCCTTCCTTCTGGATCTGGAGCGCGTGGTCGAGCTCGTCGTCCGTCACGAGCCCGCGCTCGACGAAGATCTCGCCCAGTGGTCGCCGCTGCTCGGCGTCCTCGCTCAGCTCGGCATCGCCGGACGCGTCCTGCGTCGGTGCGCTCTCGTCCGGCACGACCTGGAGCGACCGCTTCTCGACCTCGGGGGGCGTCGTGCCCGCGTTCGCGCGTTCGAGCTCCGCCCACTGCTCGGCAAGAACGCTCGCGAGCTCGATGCGGGAGACGCCGAAGTGCTGGACGAGGATCTCTCCGAGGTGCTCCTTCGTCTCCACCTGAAGCGCAAGGGCAGCCTGGAGCTGCTCCTCTGTGACGAGGCCGCGCTCGAGGAAGATGGCGCCGATGAGCCGCGCCGAGACGGGATTGATCGCACTCACGTGCCAATACATCGGCAATCCCTCGTTCGGGCTATAGACCGGGTCAGCGCCTTTTCCGTGCGCCGTGAGACCGTCCGTTCTTGACATGGCCCGCGCCTGCGCCGACGATCCGCGCGGCATGCGGCGCCGTTTCTCCTGGATCGCGCTCTGGCTGGCGCTCGTGCGGCCTGCTCGCCGTCCACGGCGCGGCCGCCGACCGCCGAGCGCCGGCGGACGTCGTCGTCTCGATCGCCGACGGTGACACGCTCACGATCGCCGGCGGGAAGCGCGTCCGCCTGCTGCAGATCGACACTCCCGAGCTCGGCTCCGGCGAGTGCTACTCCCGCGCCGCGCGCACGGCGTTGCTTCGGCTCGTGCCTGTCGGCAGCTCTGTGCTCCTCCAGGCGGATCCGAGGCTCGACCAGGTCGATCGCTACGACCGGCTGCTCCGCTACGTGAGGCGGGGCACGATGAACGTCAACGTCGCGCTCGTCCGTGCGGGCGCTGCGGCGCCGTACTTCTACGACGGCGACCGTGGGCGCTACGCCGATCGCCTCCTTGCCGAGGCCAAGAGGGCGAAGGCGGCGAAGCGCGGCCTGTGGGGCGCGTGTCCCGGAACCGTGCTCGACCCCTATCGCTCCGTGGACTCGCGCGGTTCGGTGCCGGGTCGCGGCGGCAGCAGCGACGGCGTCGTCGGGGGAACGGGTTGCGACGCGTCGTATTCGGGCGCCTGCATCCCGTCGCCTCCGCCCGATCTCGACTGCAAGGACATCCGGGCGCTGGGCGCAGCACCGGTTCGCGTCGTGGGCTCCGACCCGCACCGCCTCGACGGCGACCATGACGGCTGGGGCTGCGAGTAGTCGACGAGCCGCTCAAGGGCTGCGCTGATCCCCGCGTCGCTCCCTCCGATGATGAGCAGCTCACTCACGCGATCCTGCTCGTCGAGATGCTCAGCCGAGCAGCTCTCGCAACTCGGCGAGTGGCTCGGGTAGCACGCGGAAGTAGGCCCAGCTGCCGCGCTGCTCTCGTTCGACGAGGCCCGCGTTGAGAAGGACTTTCAGGTGGTGGCTCACGGTTGGTTGTGTTAGCCCGAGCGGTTCCGTCAGATGACACACGCACGCCTCGGAGCCGGGTTGCGCCTGGATCAGGCTGAGCAGCCGAAGACGTGCCGGGTCGGCGAGCACCCTCAGGGCTGCGGCGAGCTGATCTGCCTGCGCGGGCTCGATCGGCTCTTGAAGGAGTGGTGGACACGAGGCGGTGATGGTGGCGATCGACTTCATGACGCCTCATATTGACAGCCATCGATAACTGCGACAACATCCCGAAATAGATCGCTGTCGATACCGAGGAGAGCAGGATGACCGAGATGCTCGACCCGATCACCCGCCAGCACGTCGAGAAGGCAGCGGAGGCGCTCCAGGATGAGTTCGCTGGGATCTTCTCCCGCGAGACGATCGCGCGCTTCATCGCAGAGTCGGTCGATCTCTTGGGCGAGTCGAAGCTCAACGTCTTCGTGCCCGTCCTCGCGCACCGCTTCGCACGCGAGCGGCTGAAGGCACTTGGGCAGGCCGACGGTCTGATCACGAAGGAGCAGCCTGAGGTTCTCTTCGTCTGCGTCCACAACGCCGGCCGCAGTCAGATGGCAGCCGGTCTCGTCAAGCTCCGCTCCGAAGGTCGCATCCACGTTCGCTCGGCTGGGAGCGATCCTGGTGAAGAGGTCAACCCTGCAGTGATCGATGCGATGGAGGAGCTCGGCGTCGACATGGGCGAAGAGTTCCCGAAGCCGCTCACCGATGAGGTCGTACGCGCTGCAGACGTCGTCATCACCATGGGCTGTGGCGACGCGTGCCCGATCTACCCGGGCAAGAAGTACGAGGACTGGGTGCTCGACGACCCCGCCGGAGAGAGCCTCGCGACCGTGCGGCGGATTCGCGACGAGCTCGACACGCGAGTGCAGAAGCTGATCTCCGAGCTACTTGACTAGGCCCTCGCTCGCGAGGCGCTGCTTCGCGGAGGCGCTCGCGACCTTCGTCCTCGTCTTCGCCGGCTGCGGCGCGATCGTCGTCGACGCCGAGCGCGGAGGCGATCTCGGCTCGATTGGCGTTGCCGCTGCCTTCGGCCTCGCGGTCATGGCAATGGTCTACGCGACCGGACACCTCTCCGGCGCGCACATCAACCCGGCGGTGACTCTGGCGTTCAGCGCATCCCGCCATTTCCCGGTCCGTGACGCGGTCTCATACGTGCCGTCTCAATTGGCCGGCGCCGTTGCCGGCGCGCTGCTGCTGCGGCTCGTCTGGCAGGGCACGCCTGCCGACCTCGGAGCGACGGTGCCGAGCGTCGGCTCGGTGCCCGCCCTCGTCTACGAGGTCGTGATGACGGCGCTCCTCATGTTCGTGATCATGGCCGTGGCAACCGACACCAGGGCGGTCGGCGGCGCGGCGGCAATCGCCATCGGCGGCGCCGTGGCCCTCGACGCCCTGTTCGGAGGAGCTGTCACCGGCGCGTCGATGAATCCGGCTCGCTCGTTCGGCCCGGCCCTGGTGGCCGGCGAGTGGGACTCGTTCTGGATCTACATCGTCGGCCCTGCGACCGGGGCACTCGCGGGAGCGTTCGCGTACGAGCTGTCCCGTGGTGAACACGGTCGGCCGATCGGAACGCAGCCAGAGTGAGTGGAGCGGCCATCGTCCTACACGGCGACGACGATCTTCCCTCGCGGATGTCCCTCCCCCATGTGCCGGAACGCGTCGGCAATCTCTGACAACTCGTAGCGCCTGTCGATGACCGGCGTCAGCTTTCCGGCCTCGAGCAACTCGCGCAGAACCAGCATGTCCTCCTTCGTGAGCTTCGCGATGAAGAAGACGACCTTCCGCTTGCCCCCGAGGGCCCGCAGGCGAACCCTGACAACGTGACCCAGAGGGCCGAGCAGGCGATTTCTCCTCGGCCCTCCGACTGCGACGAACCTCGCTTCCGCGGTCAGCACACGCTTGCACTCGGACCACGACCTGGTCCCCGCGATGTCGAGCAGCACGTCGTAGCGCTCGTCGCTCCGCGTGAAGTCCTCCTGCGTGTAGTCGACGACATGATCGGCGCCCAGCGACCGCGCGATGTCCACGCCGGCCGGGCCGCAGACGGCGGTCACCTCGGCGCCGAGCGTCTTGGCGATCTGGACGGCGAATGTGCCCACGCCGCCGGATGCGCCGTTGATGAGGACCTTCTGCCCTGGCTTGAGCTGCCCCTTGTCCCGAAGGCCCTGCAGCGCGGTGATCGCCGCGACGGGTACCGCCGCCGCCTCCTCGAACGTCACGTTCGCCGGCTTCGACACCATCGCTCGATCCTCGCGACCGGAGATGTACTCGGCCAGCGCTCCGGTTCTCCCGCCGAACACCTCGTCCCCCGGTCGAAACTGCGTGACGCTCTTCCCAACCGCTTCCACGGTTCCCGCGTAGTCGGTGGCGAGCATTCCTTCCTTCGGCTTGCGCAGACCCATCGCGGTGCGGCCGATCCACGGCCTGCCGGTCACCGCGTACCAGTCGCCGAGGTTCACCGAAGCGGCGTGGACCCGCACCAGCACCTCCTCGTCGGCGGGCACCGGCTTGTCGATCTCTCGCAGCTCGATCCCGTCGGGCCGGCAGTAGCGGTACCGGACCGCCGCCTTCATCGGACGACTCCGTCGAGCGTGAGCACGACGTTGCCGGTCTTCTGGAGCGTGTCCACGTAGCGGTGCGCCTCGACGACTTCCTCGAACGGTTGCGTACGGTCGATGACCGGCCGGTACTTCCCCTCCTCGACGAGCTCCTTGAGGAGGAGGGCGTCCTGCTTCGTCGGCCGCGCGATCGCGAACGTCACCTTCCTGCGACCGCTTCTGGACATGACGACCGCCAGCGGGAAGTTGTGGAGCCCGTCCGTCGCGAGGAAGAGGCCACCCGGCACAAGCGATTTCCTGGAGCGAATGAACGAATGCTTCCCGACCGCGTCGAGGATGACGTCGTAGGTCTGGCCGTTCTTCGTGAAGTCCTCCCGCAGGTAGTCGATGACTTCGTCCGCTCCGAGCGAGCGGACGAGCTCGACGTTCTTCGTGTTGCAGACGGCAGTGACGTGGGCGCCGAGATGGTGCTTCGCGAGCTGCACCGCCGCGGTACCGCAGGACCCGGAGGCGCCGTAGACGAGGAGCCGCGTGCCCTCGCCGACGCCGGCTCGCACGAGAGGGGCCAGAGCCTGAGTCCCGCCGTCGCACACCGCTGCCGCTTCCTCGAAGGTCATGCCGGCAGGCATGTGCGCCAGCACGCCTGCCTCGCGCACGCAGATGTACTCCGCGTGCGATCCGGAACGGAGGCCGAACACGCGGTCGCCCACCCCGAACTCGGTGACGTTCGCGCCGACGGCGTCCACTTCGCCCGCGAACTCGAGGCCGAGGATCCTTCGCTTCGGCCGGCGGAGGCCGAGCATGAAGCGCCAGAGGAACGGCCTGGCGGCGCGCATGTGCGTGTCGGTCCGGTTGACCGTGGTCGCATGGACCTTGACGAGGACCTCGTCGTCGTTCGGGACCGGCCGTTCCACCTCCTCGAGCCGAAGGACCTCGGGAGGGCCGTACTTGTCGTGGACCACCGCTCTCATGCCTTCACTCCCTCTCCTTGGGCCGGAGCCGTTGGACCGGCGCCGTTCAGAGTCAGTACGACGTTTCCCGTCTTCTGCCCGGTCTCGACGTACCTCGCCGCCTCGACGACGTCCTCGAGCGGGTATTGCCGGTCGACGACGGCCCGGTACTCGCCCGCCTCGAGGAGCGCTCCGAGAAAAAGCGCGTCCTCCTTGCTGTACTTCGTCACCCCCAGCCGGACCCGCCTGCTGCTCCAGCGCGTCAGCAGGACGAGCAGCGGGACGTGCCACATGAAGCCGAGGTCGGTCTCGACGAACGTCCCGCCGCTCGTCAGCGAGCGGCGCGACCGCCGGAACGAGTGCTTGCCGACTGCGTCGAAGACGACGTCGTACGTCTTGCCGTTCTTCGTGAAGTCCTCCTGCAGGTAGTCGATCACTGCGTCCGCGCCGAGCGATCGCACGAGCTCGACGTTCTTCGTGTTGCACACCGCAGTGACGTGGGCCCCGAGGTGCTTGGCGAGCTGGACTCCCGCGGTTCCGACCGATCCCGACGCCCCGTACACGAGGATGCGCTGCCCCTCCCGAAGATCCGCCTTCCGGAGACATGCGAGCGCGAGCGCCGCTCCGTCGCAGACCGCCGCCGCCTCCTCGAAGGTGATGCTGGCCGGCTTGTGCGCGAGCATGCCCTGCTCCCGAACGCAGACGTACTCTGCATTCGCGCCCGAGCGGACACCGAAGACCTCGTCTCCGACGTCGAACTCGGTGACGCCCGCACCGATCTCCTCGACGACTCCGGCGAGCTCCAGGCCGAGGATCGGCTGCTTCGGCCGGAGCAGACCGGTGAAGAAGCGGCTGATGAAGAACTCGGCGCTGCGAAGACCCGTGTCCGTTCGCGTGACCGTCGTCGCTTGCACCTTGACCAAAACCTCGTCGTCCTTCGGCACTGGCCTCGAGACCTCTTCGACGCGCAGCACTTCGGGTGGGCCGTATCTGTCGTAGAGGACGGCCTTCATGCCGCCACCTCGACGCTTCGGTCGGCCGCGCGCGTCCTGTCCGGATCGGAACCGGTGACGGTCAGCACGACGTTCCCCGTCTTCTGCCCGGTCTCGACGTACTTCGTCGCCTCGACCACGTCCTCGAGCGGGTAGCGCCGGTCGATGACGGCCCGGTACTCGCCCGACTCGACGAGCTCCTTGAGGAAGACGATCACTTCCTGCGCGTACGTCGGGATCGAGATCGTGACCCGCTTGTCTCCGATCCACCGCGTCAGCAGCGCGAGGGGAGGGACGTGCCACATGAACCCGAGGTCGGTCTCGACGTAGGTCCCGCCGGGTTTCAGCGAATGCCTGGACCGCCTGAACGAATGCTTGCCGACCGCGTCGAAGACGACGTCGTACGTCTTGCCGTTCTTCGTGAAGTCCTCACGAAGGTAGTCGACGACCTCGTCGGCCCCGAGCGATCGCACGAGCTCGACGTTCTTCGTGTTGCAGACGGCGGTGACCTCGGCGCCGTAATGCTTCGCGAGCTGCACCGCTGCAGTCCCTATCGCTCCCGAGGCGCCGTAGACGAGGATGCTCTTGCCCTTCCGAAGGTCTGCCGGGCGCAGGCACGCGTAAGCAATGACGGCTCCATCGCAGACCCCCGCCGCGTCCTCGAAGCTCAAGCTCGCGGGCTTGTGGGCGATCGCTCCCTGCTCTCGAACGCAGACGTACTCCGCATTCGATCCCGAGCGGGCGCCGAAGACCTCGTCCCCGACCTCGAACTCGGTGACGTCTGAGCCGACCTCCTCGACCACTCCTGCGAACTCCGTTCCCACGATCCGCTGCTTAGGTCGACGGAGACCCGTCCATGCGCGCGAGAAGAACGGATCAGCTGCACGCTGCCCGCAGTCGGATCGGGTCACCGACGTCGCTTGAACCTTCACAAGAACCTCGCCGGCCTTGGGCACCGGACGATCGACCTCTTCGACGCGCAGGACCTCGGGCGGCCCGTACCTGTCGTGGACAACCGCCTTCATGAGCTTGTCCTCTCGTCGGCTCTCTGTAGGCGATGGATCGGCCCGCCGTGGCTCCAGGCCTGCCCTGCCCGGTAGAGCTCCGCGGGCCTGCCGCCGCCCGGGCCGGGTCGAGCCCGGCGCCCGGTCGGGATCACCCAGCCGTCCTCCGCGACGATGCTGCGCCGGAAGTTCGCGGCGTCGAGCTGCACGCCCCAGATCGCCTCGTACACCGTCCGCAGCTCGGCCATGGTGAACGTCGTCCCCACGAACGCCGTCGCGATGCCCGAGACCTCGAGCTCGACGCGGACGCGCTCGATCGCATCGCGGAGGATCTGCAGATGGTCGAATGCCAGGTCGATCTTCACGTTGAGCACGTCGGAGACCGGGACCAGAGAAGCGTCCTCGGCGTCTGTGCCGGCCACGATCGCCCCGATGTCGCGAAGCACCGCGAGATACGCGACCGTCACGACGTTCATTCGCGGATCGCGCTCGGGATCGCCGTAGGCGCCGAACTGGGTGAGCAAGCTCGCGGCATCGACACCGGTCTCCTCGCGGAGCTCGCGCTTTGCTGCCTCGTCCAACGTCTCGGTCGGACGCTTGAAACCACCGGGGATCGCCCACATCCCGTGAAACGGCGCCTCACCACGCCGCACGAGCAGGACGTGAAGCTCGCCTTCGGACATCGTCAGGATCACGATGTCCACCGTCACTGCGAAGGCGGGGAACTGCGACGGGTCGTAGTCCGCCGGGACCCGGACGTCTTGCGCCTTGTTGGTCACGCGAGCACGACCCCCAGGTCGGGGTCTCCGACGGTTTCGGACTTCAACAGCGCGCGTCTACGCACGCGAATCACCGGGCTTGCCGCGGCGCACGCGACTGCCGTTCGGGCGGCTGCGTGAGCGACGGAAGCGATCGCCAGGGTCGATGTACTGGACATACTCGAACGGAAGCGCGGAAAGCATGGTGATCTCCTTTCGATCCGAGCCCTAGCCCGGATCCGCGAGGGTCGCAGCACCGGGGTGGGCGCGGGTCCCTCGTTACAAGTTTTGGTCATCACGACACTTACCGTAGCACTCGGTTATGGTCGTGTCAACCAAAACCCCGAAGATCCGTACGTCGGGATGATTTCGCCGCTTCTGCGCAGTCCTACGAACGTCGGACCCAGCGGAAGGAGCGCAGATGAAAGCCGTCACCATGCGGCGAGTCAACATCGCCGACCCCGAGTTCAGACACTTTCCCGACTTTCCGGACGGCTTCCGCCCGGGCATCGTGCGGCTGGGCAGGCTCGTTGGTGCGACCAAGACCGGCATCAGTGTCTACGAGCTGCCGCCGAGACAGGCGATCGGCCCCTACCACTACGAGAACCCCGAGGAAGAGTGGCTCCTGGTGCTCGCGGGTCGACCAACGTGGCGCCACCCGGGCGGCGAGGACGAGCTCGAGCCCTGGGACGTCGTCTTCTTCCCGCCGGGGCCGGACGGTGCACACATGGTGCGCAACGACACCGACTCGACGATTCGCGTGTTGATGTTCTCGGATGTGAGCAAGGTCGCGGCGACCGTCTATCCCGATAGCGACAAGGTCGCCATCTGGACCGGGAACGACGAGGACGACCTCGTCGTCATGCGCACGAGTGGCGTCGACTACTGGGAGGGCGAGGGCCGCCAGCCGTGAAGAGCCGAGCCTCGTCGAGCCTCGGCGAACGATTCGGTGCACGAAATGTCGATCTCGGGCGCACGCGTCCGTCGCCCATAGGTAAGGCCGATACCAACGACGAGAGGAGCGACAAGGATGAAGTACCTGATGCTGGTCTGCTGGGACGCGGAGAAGATGGACGCACTGACCGAGCCCGACCCGAGCGAATCGCGAGAAGAGGAGAGCTTCCCCTGGCTCGACGACCTCCAGGCGCGGGGCATCTGGGTCACCGGCGACCAGCTGGCTCCGCCCCGCCGGGCCCGTTCCGTCCGCGTCCGCGACGGGAAGCCGATCGTCACCGATGGCCCATTCACGGAGACGAAGGAGGCAGTCGGTGGGTTCGACATCATCGAGTGCGACAGCTTCGACGAGGCCGTCGAGATAGCGGCCGGCCACCCGGTCGCGCAGATGGGGACGATCGAGGTCCGGCCGCTCTGGGGGAGCTGACCCCGTCCCGTAACGAGTCCGCATGAAATAGCGCTTCGACGTCACTGCATGGCACCGGACATGTTCACCCGCAAGGTTGACCAGCTCGTCGCCAGCGCTGGCTACGCACTCGAGGTTGAACCTGCGAGCAGGCGCCGCGAACGATCGAGAGATCGAGGGGGATGAGCCGGGCGTGCCCGTTGTGGGCATGACCGGTATCGGGAGACGCGGCGTTCCAGATCAGGGAGCGAGGAGGACGAGCAGGACGGATACCGCTCCCACAGCGATCCCGACCGCGGCGAGAGCCAGCAGGAAACCCTCACCGGTGTGCGGTTCCCGTTCCTCACGCAGCGCGGACTGCAGCTCCCGGTAGTGCACGATCCCGTAAACCATCGCCGCCAGACCGGACGCCGCCAGCGCGGTTCCCAGTGCGACATACGGCCAGTTCGTGCCGCCGACGACCTCGGGCAGGACACGCCCGACTGCGAACCCCGCCGCGATTCCCGCCAAACCAGTCCGCCACCACGCGAGATACGTGCGCTCGTGCGCGAGCTGTGTCCGGTGGACTTCGCCGCTCGCCATCTCAGGGGGCCGAGCATACGCGTGTCCGGGCGCAAGACCCTAGGCCGCGCCGCGTTTGCGGCCCTTTCTCATCAGTGGGCGGTGCAGGACTTGAACCTGCGACCCCCTGCGTGTAAAGCAGGTGCTCTACCGGCTGAGCTAACCGCCCGTCGCGCCTAAGGGTGGCACACGCGCTCAGACGACCGTGGCTGTGACGAACGCCGAGAGCGCATCGAGGTAGCCGTCCGCCAGGCGCGGCGGCTCCCCTACCTGGACGCGGTGGTCCGCACCGGGGAAGACGGCCACCGTCAGGCGCTCGGGCGCCACCGCCTCCTCGTACACCGCGACGCTCTCGGCGACGGGGACGATCGCGTCGTCGCCTCCGAAGAGCGCGAGCACGGGGACGTCGATCCGCTCGAGTGCCGGCCGCGGGTCGTAGTCCACCAGCGCGCGCATCAGCCCCCAGTCCACGTCGTCCGGCAGCTCGAGCAGACCCGGAACCGAGAGACCGGCTGCGGACAACCGGCCGCGGACCTCATCGAGCGGCACGCTCTCCCGCAGCATCTCGACCATCGCGTCGTAGCTCCGCAACGCATCGGAGATCTCGGTGGAGGTTGACCCGCCGCGCTCCAGAAGCGTGCGCGTCGCATACCGCTCCTGCTCGCCGGGCGACACGCCCGGCCCCGAGTTCGAGACGACGAACGCGACGTCCGCGCTTCGGCTCGCCGCCTCGACGACCACCCAGCCGCCCTGGCTGTGGCCGAAGAGACCGATCGGCACGTCGATGCCGGCTTCGCTGCGGATCCCCGCGACCGCCGCGAGTGCGTCGTCTGCCTGCGCTTCGATGCCCGCCTCCTGCCAGCGTCCCGTCGACCCGCCGACTCCGCGCTTGTCGAAGGAGCAGACGGCAAAGCCCGACCCGAGCAGATGCTCCCGAATGGGCGGGAAGTAGACGTCGTTGTCGCGGTCGGAGGGCCCGGAGCCCGGGTGCATGAGAACCGCCGCGAGCGGCGCCCGTCGCCGGAAACCAGTAGCGTCCCCGCGAGAAGAACGTCGCCGCTCCGAACGACGAGATCGCGCGCTGTGCTCCGAACGGCAGACAAGACGATGCCCCCAGTGAGATTCGAACTTGGCGTAGTTTTCCTGATCGTGCCGCCGGCGTGAACCGAGTCGCGGGCTTCGGGAATGATCGAGTGGTGGATACGGCCCGCAGCGACGCCGAGGTCATCGCTCGGGCTTCCGGGCACCCCGAGCACTTCGGGATCATCTTCGATCGCCACTTCGCGACCATCCACCGATACCTCGAGCGCCGCATCGGAAGAGACGGCGCGGACGAGCTCGCCGGCGACGTCTTCCTGACTGCGTTCGCGCAACGCGATCGCTTTCGACCGCTGCACGAGAGTGCGCTTCCGTGGCTCTATGGTCTCGCCTCGAACCTGCTCCTGAAGCACTGGCGCAGCGAGCGCCGCCACCTGCACTCGCTCTCGCGGTTCGGCGACGAGCGCGGCATGCACGTCGCCCAGCTCGACGAGATCCACGATCGGCTCACAGCACGCGCTGTGCATACCCGACTTCTCGAGGCGCTTGCATCCCTCCCTCCGCGCGACCGTGACGTCGTCGTTCTCGTGGCCTGGGAGGACTTCTCGTACGACGAAGTCGCGTTCGCGCTCGACATCCCGATCGGGACGGTCAGGTCGAGGCTGAACCGTGCGCGCCGGCTGTTGCGCGAACTTCTGGCCGAGATCGGGAATGAGTTGATGGCGACCGAGTCGAGTTCGCGGAGGGAGTCGAAGTGAGGGACGAGATCGAGATTCTGCGAAGCGCGCGGCCCTCGGCCGCAGGTCCCTCCTCCGAAGTCACCCGGCAGGCAAGGGAAGACCTACTCGTGGCGCTCGCAGGCACACGAGCCTCGCACAAGTTCGGCAGACGCCGCGTACTTCCGCTAGCGATGCCTGCCGCCGCCGCGATCGTCGCCGCGGTGGTCGCTCGGCATCACGATCTCGGGGAGGGGCGGCGAGCAGGCCTGGGCGGCGGCGCTGGTCAAGGTTGCCGAGGCGGCGCCGCGGCTCCTCGTCTCCGAGCCCGGCTGGCAGGTCGAGCGGGCCGACGAGTTCAGCGTTCGCTACGGGGAGATGACGTTCACGAACGGAGAGCGTGACCTCGAAGTCAAGTGGCTGCCGGCGCGGCTGTACGAACACGCCGTCGCGACGCGCAAGGCCGACCCCGGGCTCGACGACTTGGGAACTGCTCGCGCGGCTCGCGCCGAGGCCCGGATGTTTCGCTACAGCGGCACACGCGACTTCGTCGCCGTCTGGTTGCGCGGCGAACCACATGCTCGAGGCACGCGGCGTCGCGGCCGACGCGAACGCCTTCCGTACCGTGCTCGCCTCGCTTCGCGAGGTCGACGTCGACACGTGGCTTTCAGCGATGCCGCAGAGTGTCGTCGCGCCCGGCGGTTCAGGCCGAGGCCGTACGGGAGATGCTCGCCGACATGCCGCTGCCCGACGGCTTCGACGCGGGTCCGCTGAAGAGCGGCAACGGCGCTCGCGATCGCTACCAGCTCGGCGCGCAGGTCGCAGGCGCGGTCGCCTGCGCCTGGATCGACCGCTGGATCGCTGCCCGCCGCACCGGTGACGCGAGCGGCGTACGGCGCGCCGTGGCGGCGATGGTGAGCTCGCACGAGTGGCCGATCCTTCGCGAGATGGACGCGGAGGGCCGCTACCCCGAGGTCCTCTGGGGGCTCGCCGACGCGATGGCCGAGAACCGCGGTGTCATGGCCGGCAAGCTACTCACGGTCGAGGAGAGCTACCGGAGCTCGCTCGGCTGTCCGAGCTAGTCGTCAGGACCGGGTCAGCGGACGACGCTGAGAGCTGCAGCGCCAAGACTGCCGTCACCGATGGACAGCGCCTGGATCCTGTTCCGCGATTCGCCGGCGAACGAGCCCTCGGCCGCAAACTCCGAAAGGAACGCGAGCACGCGATCGACGACGGGCATCCTGTACTCGTCGGCGCGCAGAACGGCGCGGATCCGGCGATGGGCGCGTACACCGGCGACGGGGCGGGCGACGACGTCGGACCTGAGGTTGGCAACGAACAACGCAGGAACAAGCCCGAGGCCGACGCCGGATGCGATCTCAACCTGGGCGAGCGCGTAGTTCGCGCACTCGTGGACGATCGTCGGTGCGAATCCCGCCTCGGCGCAGACAGTCCTGAGAATGTCGCTGCAGCCGTAGTCGCCTCCGATCCATTGCTCATCACGCAGATCGGCGAGGTTGAGCTGTGGCCGTCGCGCGAGTGGGTGTGTCACCGGGAGCGCGACGAGCAGGTCCTCCGAGATCAGGGGCCGGACAGCGAGGTCGTCACCGAGCCCGCTCGGAAGCAGGTCGTAGTCGAAATCGAGCGCGATGTCGACGTCGCCCGCGCGGAGCAGCGACACGCATTCGTCGGGATCGGCGATCGTGAAGGTCACCTCGATGCGCGGCTCGCTCTTTTTCAGCTCCGCGATCGTTCCCATCACGAGCCCTGCTGCCACCGTGGGAAAGGCGGCGATGCGCACCAGGCCGGCGTTTCCGGCCGCTGCCGCCTCGAGATCACGCTCGGCTTCTTTGAGCTGCGCCGCGATCCGATCCGCATGTCGGGCGAGCACACGTCCCGCCGCCGTCGGGTGCGTGCCACGATGGCTCCGCTCGAGCAGTTGCACGCCCGCCTCTCGCTCCAGCGCCGCGATCTGTTGGGAGACGGCCGATTGGGTGAAGGACAGCGCCCGTGCCGCCCCCGCGAGCGAACCGCAGCGGACAACTTCGCGATAGATGGAGAGGCGCTGAGCGCTCAGCACTTAGATCAGCTTAGATCACCTGAAAGTAATAGCCGCTTCCGCTACGACCCGGCCGCTGCTCACATATCCGGTGTGGAGTCGAAGTGAACACCGTGTCTCCGCCCCTGGTCGCGCCCACGTGCTCCGACCTCGGGAGGATGTCCGGCGCGCAAGCTCGCAGTACAGTCGGTGCCGTGGCTGTCCAGGCCCGCCGAGCTTGGTCACAGGCCGACGAGCTGCGCCGAATCGTTCCCGTCTTCGCGCTCGTGGTGGCCGGCCTTGCGGCGGTGGTCGACCCGGCTTCCGAAGGCGCGGTCTTCGTGTTGGCGGCGATCCCGGTCGCAGCCTTCGCCCTCTGGGCGTACGTCCCCAGCACGCCCCTGCCGGTGTTGTGCATCGCAGTCGTCGCTCCCGTCGTCGCGGCGCAGGGCGGCGGGGAGCTGGAGCCCCTCATGTTCGAGGCTTCGCTGCTCGCCTTCGTCGTCGCACGCTGGTCGCCTTCGCTTGCGACCGCGATCGGCCTTGGTCTCTTGGCGGCGACGTCTCCGGTGCTCACAGCTCTGGTTCAGGATCCGTCCGAAGTCGAGGTCGGCATCTGGATCATCGGAATTGCCTTTCCGTGGGTGATCGGCCGCGCTCTCACCGCGCAGGAGGAGCTGGCGGAAGAGCTCGACAGCACACGCCGTCAGCTCGCCCTGCAAGCGCTGCTCGACGAGCGACGCCGGATCGCCCGCGACGTCCACGACTTCGTCGGCCACACTCTCGCCGCGCTGATGCTGCACGTCACGGGAGCACGACACGTGCTGCGCCGCGATCCCGACGCTGCCGAGGACGCCTTGCGCTCGGCAGAAGCGCTCGGTCGGCGGAGTATGGAGGAGTTGCGGCGCACTTTCGCACTGCTACGGAGCGAGGATGACTCGGCAGTGGTTGCACCGCTGCCGTCGGCAACTGAGATCAGTGCCCTCGTCGAGGAGGCGCGTGCGGGGGGCCTTACCGTGGAGCTCCGGACACGGGGGGATCTCGCGCGCATCCCGCCGGGCGTCGGCGTCGCCCTCTATCGGATCGCCCAGGAAGCCCTGGCGAACGCGGCCCGCCACGCGCCCGACGCGCGGACCGTTCTCGACCTCCGGCTGGCCGGCGGTGAGGTCTGCCTCGAGGCCGAGACGAGCGGGCCGCTCCTCGCAGCAGCGCCCGACCCCGGGCGACCCCACTACGGGCTCATCGGGATGAGGGAGCGGGCGACGGCTCTCGGGGGCGAGTTCACCGCCGGGCCTTCGGGGGACGGCTGGCGCGTCAGCTGCCGGCTGCCGCTGCGGCTCGGCGACGAGGATTCGGAAGAGGCCAGGCCGCCATGATCCGGGTCGCGGTCGTCGACGACCAGGCGATCATCCGCGCCGGCTTGGCGCGGATCCTCTCGCCGGCGGACGGGTTCCAGGTGGTCGCCGAGTTCGCGGACGGGCGCCGAGCCGTCGCGGGGATGGCCGCCGCGCTGCCGGACGTCGTCTTGATGGACGTTCGTATGCCGGATCTCGACGGCATCGCGGCGACGGCGCAGCTGCGCGACGCGCAGGTGCCATTCAATGTCCTCGTCCTCACGACCTTCGGCGAGGACGAGGTGTTGTGGGGCGCGATCGAAGCCGGGGCCGCGGGCTTCGTGCTCAAGGACTCGACGGCCGAGGATTTGATCGCAGCAGTCCGGGCGGTCGCCGGCGGCGCGGCTTGGTTCGACCCTGCGGTCGCTCCGCGTCTCCTCGAGCGCTACCGGCGCGTGGTCGCGCCCGCGGCCCGCGACGCCGCACGGCTGGAGCTGCTCACGGAGCGCGAGCACGACGTCCTGCGTTTGATGGCGCGGGGCGCGACGAACGCCGAGATCGGAGCCACCCTGTTCGTCGCCGAGGCGACGGTGAAGACGCACGTCGGGAGCATCTTCGGCAAGCTCGGCGTGCGCGACCGGGCCGCGGCCATCGTCTTCGCCTACGACCACGGCGTCGTCAGGCCGGGCGCGACGGCCCACTAGCCGTGGCTCCACCTGGGGTCTGATCCCAGGTCGAGCCTCGGGTCGGATGCGCTGGACGTTCACGCGCGTTACACCTGAGGAGTGCGTCGGTGGCTCCTGTTCATATGCACCGTCCTCGCCGTGCCGATCGCGGCGGTGCTCGGCGTGTACGCCTGGGCGTGGTCGGCGACCGACGACTCCACGATCGCTCGGGCGATGATCTGGCGCGAGTCGGACGTGGGCGACCAGCACAGGTTCCCGGCGCGGTCGATACAGGCAGGTGCTCGCGCGAGCCCGCTCCCCGCCGGAGTGGAGGCCGACCTCGTCGTCCGGGGGGAAGCGGCGGGATTGGACGAGTTCCTGCGCGAGACGGACACGCTGGCGTTCGTCGTCGTCCACCACGACCGGGTCGTGCGCGAGCGCTACCTCGACGGCGCTACTCGCGAGAGCCTGCAGACGTCGTTCTCGGTCGCGAAGTCGTTCGTGTCGACGCTTGTCGGGATCGCGATCGACGAGGGGCTGATCGGAAGCGTCGACGATCCGGTGACGGAGTACGTGCCCGAGCTGGCGGAGCGTGATCCCAGATTCCGCCAGATCACGCTGCGTCACCTGTTGACGATGTCGTCGGGCATCCGCTACGAGGAGGACGCGGGCTTTCCGTGGCCCTTCGGCGACGACACGTACACGTACTACGGAGCGGACCTGCGTGACGTCGCGCTGAACCGGGTCGGAATCGCTGGGCCGCCCGGGCTTGCGTGGCAGTACAACAACTACCACCCCCTACTGCTCGGCCTGGTGCTCGAGCGGGCCACGGGCACGCCCATCTCGGAGTTCATGGCCAGGAGGCTCTGGCAGCCGCTGGGAGCCGAGGCCGACGCGACCTGGAACGTCGACTCCGAGAGCTCCGGGTTCGAGAAGATGGAGAGCGGCATCAACGCGACGGCAGTGGACTACGCCCGCTTCGGCCTGCTCCTCCTCCACGGCGGCGAGTTGAACGGGCGACGGATCGTCTCCGAGGCCTGGGTGCGCGCGGCGACCGGCGCCGAAGGTGCCACTGATCCGGCGCAGTACTACGGATATCGGTACTTCTGGTGGCTGGACGTGAACCGGCCGGGGCGCTTCTACGCCATGGGGAAGTACGGTCAGTACATCTACGTGGCGCCTGACGCGGACGCCGTGATCGTCCGCTTCGGTCGCGACTCGGGCGCCGGGAGCAGCAGCTGGCTGGCGATCTTCAGCGACCTGGCGGACCAGCTCGAGCGGCGGCCGTGACCTCCACCCGCGGTCGGAGTGCAAGTTGAGCCTCCGGGCGGATGTGCAGCGGGGTCGGGGCCGCTAGAACGGAAGGGCAGATGCGCACACGGAAACTGGCCGTGTGCCGGACCGTAGCCCGCACCGAGCTCGGCCGGCCAAACGCCTGAGCGGAAGGAGCCAGAAGGTGATCGAAGGTGTGAACAAGGTCGTGATCGAGGTCGAGGATCAGGACCGCGCGCTCAGGTTCTGGACCGAGAAGCTGGGGTTCTCGCTCGTCGAGGACACCACCTACGGTGACGAGCGCTGGCTCGAGGTGCGGACGCCGGACAACGGACTGATCCTCGTCCTCAGCCCGCGCCAAGGCGACCCGCCGAGCGCGCCCGAGCTGGTACCGACCTCGAACGTCTTCTTCTCCTGCGACGACCTCGCCGAGACGTACGAAAAGCTTCGCTCGCGCGGGATCGAGTTTTCCCGGCCACCGGTCGAGCAGAGCTTCGGCTGGTGGTCGATGTTCCAGGACGAGGAAGGCAATCGCTTCGCCCTTCGCCCGCGCGGGGGAAGCTCGGGGGATGCGGTGCAATGACCGAAAGGCTGGCCCGAGCAAGCAGCCGCAGGCCCTGGCTCGTCGTCGGGCTCTGGCTCACCGCGATCGTCACCGCGTTCGTGCTCGTGGCGATGTTCCTCGCATTCGAGGGGGAGGCCGAGATCACGAGGACGACCGAGTCGAAGCAAGCCGACCGGATCCTCGCCGAGGGCTTTCCGCAAGAAGTGGCGAGCGGGCAGGAGATCACCGAGGTCGTCGTCGTGAGGGCAGAAGACGGCGGAGTCGAAGCGGCTGCGACGCGTGCGCGGGTCGCCGCGCTCGCGGGTGAGCTGCGCGAAGCGGGGGCGACGCGCGTCGTGACGTACGGCGAGGGGGACCGAAGCCTCGTTTCGCAGGACGGGGACTCGACCGTGCTCCTGGTTGCCCTCGGCCGCGACGGGGAGGACGACGTGGAGGATGTCGTCGAGGCGGTTCAACGTCTCGATGACGAGCCCGGCTATGGGGCGGCGGTGACCGGCGGCCGGACGGCGGACGCCGACGAGGATGCCGCGTCGCTCGAGGATCTGAAGAAGGGCGAGCTCTTCTTCGGTGCGCCACTCGCGCTCATCGTCCTGCTGCTCGTCTTCGGCGCGGTCGTCGCGGGCCTCGTTCCGCTCATGCTCGCGCTCGCGTCGATCGTGGTCGCGCTCGCTCTCGTGGCGCTCCTGGCGCAGGCATACGACCTCTCCGTCTTCACACAGAACATGCTGATCGGGATGGGCCTCGCTCTCGGGATCGACTACTCCCTCTTCACCCTCTCTCGCTATCGCGAGGAGCGGCGCCAGGGACGGGAGCAGCACGACGCGATCGCCACCGCGGGCGCGACCGCGGGGCGCGCCGTCCTCTTCAGCGGGATTGCCTTCGTCCTCGCGATGCTCGGGCTCCTGCTCGTCCCCAGCACGATCTTCCGCAGCCTCGCGGCAGGCGCGATCCTGGTCGGGATCGTGTCCGTGATCGCAGCGCTGACGTTGCTCCCCGCCGTCCTCGCGCTGCTCGGCGACCGCGTGAACGCGCTTCGCATCCCCTACTTCGGCCGGGCGGCCGAGCAGGCGGGTAAGGAGGGGCGCATCTGGGGCGCCATCGTCGACCGGGTCATGCGTCGCCCCGTCGTGAGCATCGTGCTCGCCGGCGGATTTCTCCTCGCGCTCGCGGCCCCGGTGCTCGCGCTCGACACGGGCACCTCGGGTGCTGCGACGCTGCCCGACCGCTTCGAGTCGAAGCAGGGCTATCTGCTACTCAGGGAGGAGTTCCCGAGGGAGTCCACGGAGCCGGTCGAGATCGCGATCGCCGGAGACGTCCGCGGGCCGGCCGTGGAGCGCGCCCTCGCCCAACTCGAGCAGGAGCTCGAGCGCCGACCGATCTTCGGTGAGCCGGTCGTCGAGGCGAACGCGGCCGGCACGGTCGCGCGCGTGACGGTTCCGATCGCGGAAAACCCGGACGGTGAGCAGGCGATCGCGGCCGTGCGTGAGCTACGCAACGACGTCGTCCCGCGCACGTTCGCGGGTGTCGCGGCGCAGGTGTACGTCGGCGGCGACACCGCCGAGGAGCTCGACTACCACGACACCGTGAACTTCTGGCTCCCGCTGGTGCTCGTGTTCGTGCTCGGGCTCAGCTTCGCCTTGCTCACGCTGGCGTTCCGCTCGATCGTCGTGCCCGCCACCGCGATCGCCATGAACCTGCTCTCGGTCGGAGCGGCCTACGGGCTGCTCGTGCTCGTGTTCCAGGAGGGAATCGGCAACGAGCTCCTCGGGCTGCGCGAGGCGGAGACGATCGATGCGTGGGTCCCGCTCTTCCTCTTCGCCGTCCTCTTCGGGCTCTCGATGGACTACCAGGTCTTCCTGCTCAGCCGCATCCGCGAGCGTTACCTCCAGACGGGAGACAACGACGACGCCGTCGCCTTCGGCATCGGCTCCACCGCCCGCATCATCACGGGAGCCGCGCTGATCATCGTCGCCGTCTTCTGGGGGTTCGCGATGGGCGACACCATCGCCTTCCAGCAGATGGGATTCGGCATAGCCGTCGCGCTCCTGATCGACGCGACGATCGTCCGCTCCGTCCTCGTCCCGGCAACCATGACGCTGCTCGGCGAGCGCAACTGGTACCTGCCCTCGTGGCTCGTCTGGCTCCCCGACATGCGCGTCGAGGGCGCCGAGCCGTCGCCCCCGGCCCCGCCGCAGCCGGTGCCGAGCGGAGGCTAGAGGTGAGGACGGTCCGAGCTGATCTCACAGCACGCGGCGGACGGGCGTTATGACGATCGTGCACACACGCACGCCCTTCCGAGCCGAACCGGGTGACGTTCCCCCGTTCGCGATTCCAACCGTGCAGGAGGACAGGTGACACAGCGAGACGGACTCCGACTCTTCGATTACGCCGCGTCGTGCAACTGCTACAAGGCCCGACTCCTCCTCGCGCACCTTGGCCGGCCTTACGAGCGGGTCCCCGTCGACATCTTCAACGGAGAAACGCTCACCGACGAGTTCGGCCGCATCAACCCCGCTCGTACGACGCCTGTCCTCGAGACTGCAGACGGCTACCTTCCCGAGTCGAACGCGATCCTCGTCTATCTCGCCTCCGGAACGCCGCTCCTGCCTGAGGATCCATTCGAGCTCGCCCAGGTGATGCGTTGGCTCGTCTACGAGCAAACCGACGTCATCCCCAGCATCGGTGGTCTCCGGTTCCGCCTCTTGACCGGCCGCCTGATGCCGGACGATCCCGATGCTCGCCGGCGCAAGCGCAGCGGCGAGGAAGTGCTCCGCCTGCTCGACGATCACCTTGCCGAGCGTGAGTTCTTCGTCGCGGACCGCTACACGATCGCCGACGTCGCGATCTACGGCTACAGCCACCTCGCGCATGAGGCCGGTATGGACATGCACCCGTATGCGAGCCTGAAAGCCTGGTTCGAGACCGTCGAGCAACAACCCGGCTACCTCGAGGACGTCGAGCCGTACGGTGCCAACGCAACTCCCGGCGTCGGTCGCTCGATCTACGACCTGTGATGTCCGAGGGCTCCACCGAGGCGCTCGAAGAGGCTCGGCGCTACGTTCGCCGCAAGCGGATCTTCTACGCGGTCCTGGGCATCTGGATCGCCCTCAGCGTGATGTGGTTCGCCATCGACATGCTCGAAGGCGGCGAGGGCATTTGGTTCTACTGGCCGATGCTCGGCACCGGCATCGCCGTGGCCATCACCGGAATCGTGCTTCTCGGGGTCGGCGGGCTGTTCGGCCGCGATTGGGAGCGCCGGCAGATCGACAAGTACCTCGGCCGCGAAGGGGACGAGCCGCGCGATTAGTGGAGCGACCACGCTCTTCGTCTCCTCGGATCCTTCCGGGGAGCGTCCGCGATATGCCCCCAGCGGGATTCGAACCCGCGCTACAGCCTTGAAAGGGCTGTGACCTGGGCCGCTAGTCGATGGGGGCCCGGGTGCCAGTGTAGAGGGGAGCCGCTTCGGATCTGGCTCACGCCGTTCACCGATCCGACACGCCCGCTTGCCTGCATCGACACGCCCGCGGGGCCGAACCGGGATTCACTCCCGCATGTCATCACCAACCGACAGGGGAGACCATGAAGCACTTGACCATCCTGCTCGCGCTCGTGCTCGCGCCTGGGCGCGACGGGGGCGCTCGCCGCGAGCTCCGCCGAGATCCAGGCGACGCTCGAGACGGAGCCCTTCTTCGAGGACGAGGACGCGGACGCGGACGATCCCGCGATCTGGGTGCATCCGCGGAAGCGCGAGCGGAGCATCGTGCTCGGCACCCTCAAGAACGGCGGCCTCGCCGTGTTCGACCTCGGCGGCAAGACGATCCAGCTCGTCGACTACGAGGACGAAGACGCGCGCCAGAACAACGTCGACCTCCTGTACGACGCCAGGGTCGGCGGCGGCAAGGCGCGCGATCTCGCGGTCGTCACCGAGCGCGGGCTCGACCACCTTCGGGTCTTCGACATCGACGCGCGAGGAGCCGCCGCGCCGGAGCCGCTCCGTGAGCTGACGGTCGCCGACCCACCGGTGGTGTTCGAGGGCGACACCGACATCGCCGCCTACGGGATCGCCGCGTGGAAGGAGAACGGGGCGGCCTACGTCGCGATGAGCCAGCGGCACCGTACGACGATCGTGCTCGCGCGGTTGGTCGCCGAGAAGAAGGGCACGATCGGCTTCGAGCGCGTGGACAGCCTGACGCTGCCGTCGACCTTCACGCTCCCCGGCAGCGGGCAGTGGTCGCCTTGCGCCGAGGAGGAAGGCGAGCTGCCGCAGGTCGAGGGCATGGTCGCCGACCAGAAACGCGGCTTCCTCTACGCGGCGCAGGAGGATGTCGGCATCTGGCGCATCGCCATCGACGGGGCGAAGTTCGCACAGCCGACGCTCTTCGACCGCGTCCGCGAGTTCGGCCAGCCGTACACGCGCACGTTCGACCCCGAGGAGGAGGAGTTCGTCTGCGAGATCGACGAGAGCGCACCGAGCTTCGGAAGCGAGTACCTCGCCGCCGACTCGGAGGGGCTCACCGTCTATCCACTCCGGGGCGATCGCGGGTACCTGCTCGCGTCGAGCCAGGGGAGCTCCACGTTCATCGTCTACGACCGCATCTCGCTCGCCCTCCTCGGCACTTTCGAGATCGTCGACGGCACGACGGACGCGGTCGACGAGTCCGACGGAGCCATGGTCGTCGGGCTGCCCCTGGGTGACACGTTCGCCCGCGGGCTGCTCGTGACGCACGACGGTGACGACGAGCCGAACGAGGGCGCGACGAACTTCAAGTTCACGCGCTGGGAGGACGTCGCGACGCCGCTCGGCCTGGAGATCGACACGAAGAGCGGAGATCCGCGGCGTTGAGGTGCATCTTCGGCACCGGTTCGGTAGCAGTGTGGTGTGCATGGGCTGATACACGGCTGCGGCGTCCGCTCTCTCGCCTACATGAGAGGGGATGCCGCAGCACCGGTGCGACCTGCACGTCCATTCGCGGTACTCGACCGACAGCGGGAACTTCGCGCTTCGCCGTGCCCGGCTCGGCGAGTCGTACACGGAGCCGCTCCGCGTGTACGACGCATGCCGCGCCCACGGCATGCGCTTCGTGACGATCACCGACCACAACACCGTCGAGGGCGCGCTTCGGATCGCGCATCTCCCGGACACCTTTCTCTCCGTCGAGGTCACGACACGCTTCCCCGAGGATGACCTGCCGCTGCACGTATTGGTCTGGAACCTCTCGGAGGAAGACCACCGCGACCTGCAGCCATGTCGCCCCTCCGTGTACGAGCTCCGGGCCTTCCTCGTCGGCCGCGGGCTCGCTCACGCGCTTGCGCACCCGCTCTACCGCATGGGGCCGCCCATCTCGGTCTCGCACGTCGAGCGCCTCATGCTGCTCTTCGGAGTCTGGGAAGGAAGAAACGGCGCGCGCCCCGCCGCACACAACGCGGCGGCTTGCCGCATCGCCGAGCTCGCATCCCCCGGGCACCTCTCCCTGCTCGCGGCCAGGCACGGCATCGAGCCGCACCACAGCGGCATCGCGCTCGCCGGAGGGTCCGACGATCACAGCGCACTCGACATCGCCGCGACCTGGACGGAGGCCGAGGGCGAGACGGTCCCCGAGTTCCTCGCGGAAGTCAGCGCAGGCCGAGGCCGCCCGGAGGGGAGCCACGGGTCGTCCGAGAAGCTCGCCCACGCGATGCTCGCGCTCGTCGTCAACGCCTACCGGCAGGGCGGTGGCACGCTCCCGGAGCCGGCTGCGTCGGCGATCGAGTCCGTTCTCGACCGGGACACGCCCGAAGCGCCCGAGCGACATCGCCGGCTGACGCTCGGGGTCGCAAGCGCCGTTCGCATCCTCGGTGAGGAAGCTCGCGCGGGCGGCATTCGCCTCGACACGCTGCCCGACGCCGGCTCGCGCGTTGGCCGCCTGCTCCTCGCGGGGGCGCTCCAGGCGCCGTTCCTCGCGAGCGCGCATCACCACGCGGGAGCACGCAGGGACCTGCACGAGATCGAGACCGCGATGTTCGGCGAGAGGCCCGCGCCCACTGCGCCGCGAGCCCTTCTCTTCACCGACACCTTCACCGAGACGAACGGCGTCGCGGGCACGATGCGGCGGCTCGCAGACCTCGACGACCCGGGCATCGGGATCGTGACCTCGCACCCCGATCCGGCCGCTCTCGCCCACGCCGTCGCGTTCGAGCCCGAGTGGTCGGTGCCGCTGCCGACCTCGGAGCACATCGAGCTGCGCTTCCCGAACCTCGTCACCGTGCTCGGCTACGTCGAGGCGGAAGCTCCGGATGTCATCCATCTGGCGACGCCAGGCCCCGTCGGCGCGTGCGGCCTTGCGGCGGGTGCGCTGCTCGGAATTCCGGTCGTCGGCTCGTACCACACCGAGCTCGGCCCGTATGCGCTGCAGCTGACCAGGGACCTCGTGGTCGCCGAGGGGATGAGCTTGTGGGTCGACTGGTTCTACCGGAGATGCGAGGTGGTGCTCGCGCCGACGCAGTCGGTCGCGAACGCCCTCGTCGAGCGGGGTGTAGCGCGAGACCCGACCGTGTGGGGCCGTGGGGTCGACGCAACCTGGTTCTCGCCGGCGCGACGGCGAGGAGACCTGCGGCGGGCGCTCCTCGACGACGGCGACCTCCTGCTGCTCTCCGTCGGGCGCGTCTCCGCGGAGAAACGCCTCGATGTGCTCCTCCGCGCATACGTGCGCGCCTCAGCCATGCACCCTGGCCTTCGCCTCGCGATCGTGGGCGACGGCCCCGCACGTCTCGAGCTCGAGGCGGATGCCGCCGCGGGCGTGAGCTTCCTCGGAGAGCTTCGTGGGTCGGCCCTGGCCGACGTCTACGCCAGCGCCGACGTCTTCTGCTTCCCGAGCACGACAGATACGTTCGGTCAGGTTCTCCTCGAAGCCGGAGCGTCAGGCCTCCCCGTCGCTGCCGTCACGGCGAGCGGCGCAGTCGACCTCGTGCGGCACGGCTCGACCGGGCTGCTGGTCGCACCGGACGACCCCGATTCGCTGGCGCAGGCCCTCATCGACCTCGCTGACTCGCCCGAGCTCAGGCAGCGGCTTGGCGCGGCCGGGCGCGCCGCGACACTCGAGCGAACGTGGTCTCGCTCTCTCGACGAGCTGCGGACCGCCTACGCGCAGGTGGTGGCCCGCCATACACCCGCCGTCGCTCGTGCTGCAGCCTGACGGACGAATCCGCGCGCGGGGGACGCTCCGTGCGCTCGGGCGTGGCACAGTCTGCGGATGGCGGAGCCCGGCTCGTGTGTCTTCCTGCCCGGGTTTGCGGCCCGGCCGCACACGTATGCGGAATGCTTGCCCTTCGGCTGGGACGCTCCTCAGCCCCCGCCTCCGAGCCTCACGGGAGGTTCGCTGTCAAACCTGCAGAGCTGGGCGATTCGAGAAGTCGCCGGGCGGCCCGGGCGCATGCGCATCGCCGGCCACTCGATGGGTGCGGCGCTGGCAGTGCTCGTCGCGGTGACCGTGCCCGAGCAGGTCGAGGAGCTCCTGCTCATTGCCCCGGCGGGCCTGCCGCTCAGCAAGCCCGTCTGGCGAAGTGCGACCGATCTCGTCCGGCAGATTGCAGCGGGCACGCACTCGCTCGCCGACGTCCTCACGGGCTCACGCGACCTCGCGGCGGCTCCTCGATCCACGATCCGCCTGGCCCGGGCCCTGCGTCGGCTCGACCTCAGCGCCCAGATGCGGAAGGTGAAGACCCTCGGGATCTCGACGACCGTGATCGGGTGCACGACCGACACCCTGGTCACGCCCGCGCACTGCCGGCGAGCCGCCGGGCTGCTCGGCGGCACCTACCGGGAGCTCGACCTCCCCGGCGGGCACATCTGGATGCTCGATCGCCCGCCGGTGCTGGCGGCGCTGCTCGAGGACCGTGCCTCTGCGCTACGCGGCCGCGCGCTACCGCAGCTCCTTCATCGTCGTCTTCGGGTTCTTCTTCGCGTACTTCTTGGTGACGAAGCGCCCGGTCGCTGCATCGCGGTAGACCCGCGGGGCCTTCGGTTTCTTCTTGGCCACAGGTCACGTCCTTTGTCGTCTGGACGTGCGTAAGCGAAACAGAGTCGCAGGACGGCGCGGCGCGCGCCTGATTGCGGCCGCGTGTCGCATGGGTGGTAGAAAGCCCACGTGGGCCTTCGCCGGCTGATTTCGACCCCAATACGCTCCCGCCGATGAGTGCAGCGTTCGATCTGGTCGTGATCGGGTCGGGGCCCGCGGGCCAGAAGGCCGCGATCCAGGCGGCGAAGCTCGGCAAGCGGGTAGCCGTGATCGAACGCGAGAAGCAAGTCGGCGGCGTATCCGTGAACACGGGGACGATCCCGTCGAAGACGCTTCGCGAGGCGGTTCTCTACCTGACCGGCCTGAGCCACCGCTCCGCGTATGGACAGAGCTACCGGCTCAAGGACGAGCTCACGATCGACGACCTCCTGTCCCGGGCCCGCGACGTGATGAGCACCGAACGGGACGTCATCCGCGACCAGCTCCGTCGCAACCGCGTCGAGCTGATCGAGGGTACGGGTCGCTTCGTGGAGCCACACGTGGTCGCAGTGGAGAGCGAGAGGGACGTCGAGCTGCGGCTCGAGGCCGGCGCCGTGCTCATCGCCGTGGGGACGACACCGACGCACCCGAGCGGCGTCGAGTTCGACGGCCGGACCGTCCTCGACTCCGACGGGATTCTCGCCCTCGACCGGATTCCCGCCTCGCTCGTCGTCGTGGGAGCCGGAGTCATCGGGATCGAATACGCCTCGATGTTCGCGGCCGTCGGGACGAAGGTGACCGTCGTCGAACGACACGCACGCCTGCTCGAGTTCTGCGACATGGAGCTCATCGAGGGGCTCCAGTACCGCCTGCGAGAGCTCGGCGTCGTCTTTCGCTTCAACGAGGAAGTGATCGGGGTCACGCGTCACGAGGCTGGTGCGGTGACCGAGCTCGCGAGCGGAAAGCGCGTCCCGTCAGACGTCGTGCTGTATGCGGCGGGCAGACGCGGCGCCGTCGACGGTCTCGGCCTCGAGCAGATCGGCGTCGAGCACGACGAGCGCGGCCGGATCTCCGTGGACGACCGGTACCGGACGACCGCCGATCGGGTATATGCGGCCGGCGACGTGATCGGATTCCCGAGCCTCGCCGCGACGTCCGCCGAGCAGGGACGGCTCGCGGCCAGCGATGCGTTCGACTACAACGCGCATTCCATCGCCGAGCTGCTCCCGGTCGGGATCTACACGATCCCGGAGATCAGCTACGTCGGCCGCACGGAGGAGGAGCTGACCCGTGACGCGATCCCGTACGAGGTCGGGATCTCGCGCTACCGCGAGCTCGCGCGCGGCCAGATCATCGGCGACCGGCATGGGCTGCTGAAGCTCCTCGTCGGCGCGACGGACAGGCGCGTGCTCGGAGTCCACGTCTTCGGGACGGGAGCGACGGAGCTCGTGCACATCGGGCAGGCGATCATGCTCAGCGACGGCGTGGTCGACACGCTCGTGGACGCGGTCTTCAACTACCCGACGCTCGCGGAGTCGTACAAGGTCGCCGCGCTCGACGTCACGAACAAGCTGCACGCGCTGTCGAGAATGACCGTCTGACAGGCCTCCTGGCGCTGCGCCGACAGTCCCTACACTCAGCGCGGCGGGCCGGTAGCTCAGCTGGCAGAGCAGGGGACTTTTAATCCCAAGGTCGTTGGTTCGAATCCAACCCGGCCCATGTCGCACCTCGACCCCGATCCCCGGCTTGCAAATTCAGTCGAAGATGGTTCTCGGCGGGTCAGTCGAGGCCGATACGGCACAGTCAAGCCGTTTGCGTACGTGGGGTTGGGCTGAGTGGTTCCCCGATGGTCAGCCTGATCTGACACGAATCTGACACGAGGCCGCCTGCGGTACCTTCGCGTGATCAGTGCCGCGAGCGGCATCGTGAGTCGAAGTCTGCGCCGGCGCTCCCGGGTACGACTGCGATCTCGCCGCCCCAAACGGGCCGAGGCCGCCGAGAAGTGGCTTGAAGTTCTCGGGTGACGGCTCGGGGGCAACAGGCACCACGGGCGCTTGATGCACTTGGCGCAGAAGCTCCGTGGTTCTGTATCGCGATGCCTCAAAGCATGATCCGCGAGCGGTGGGTCACAATCGTGACGTGAGCACTGCGGAGGCACGGAAAGTGGCGACGGTGCTGTTCGCCGATCTTGTCGGTTCCACCGAGTTGGGTGAGCAGGATCCCGAAAGGACGCGCGCTCTACTCGACCGGTTCTACGACGCGATGGCCGATGAGATCGAGCAGGCCGGCGGAACGGTCGAGAAGTTCATCGGCGACGCCGTCATGGCTGCCTATGGCGTGCCAGCCGCGCAGGAGGACCACGCCGAGCGGGCGCTGCACACCGCGCTCGCGATGCGGCGACGGCTCGAGGTGATGTTCGACGGGCGGCTCGCGTTACGCATCGGCGTGAATACAGGGGACGTGATCGTCGGCAGAGCCCGCGAGGGGAGCTCCTTCGTCACCGGAGATGCCGTCAATGTCGGCGCACGGCTGGAGCAGAACGCAGAGCCGGGCGAGATCATCGTCGGCGAGCGCACGGTGCAGGCGGTCCGTGGGGCTTTCGAGTTCGACGAGCCTCGAGTGATCGCCGCAAAGGGAAAGAGTGAGGGTGTCACCTGTCGCCGGCTGCTTCGCTCGCTCTCGCTTCTGCGGCCGCGCGGGATTCGGGGAATTCACTCCGTCTTCGTTGGGCGAGGATCCGAGCTCGCGGTGCTCGAGGAGATGTACGACGCCGCGGTCGCCGCGGAGCGACCGTGGCTCGTCACGGTGGTCGGAGACTCGGGAGTCGGGAAGACGCGGCTGATGCGGGAGTTCTGGCAAAAACTCGCGGACCGGACGCCGCAGCCACTGCGTCGAACGGGGCGTTGTCTCGCCTATGGCAGGGGCGTGACCTACCGGCCGCTCGCCGAGGTGCTGCGCGAACAACTCGGGGTACTGGAGAGTGAGCCGCCAGACGAGTTGATGCGCCGACTCCACCCCCGAGAGATCCTCGGGCTCACCTTCGGCCTGGATCTCGGTCACGAGCTGCACCCGCTGGTGGCGCGCGAGCGCTTGCAGGAAGCCTGGGTCGACCTCGTCGAGGAGATGGCGGCTACGCGTCCGCTCGTTCTGGCCGTCGAAGACGTTCATTGGGCGGAGGAGCCGCTTCTCGATCTGCTCGAGCGGCTGTATCGCGATGCGCAGGTTCCGCTGCTGCTGCTCGTGACGGCACGGCCCGAGTTCATCGAGCTCCGCGCGCGATGGGGTATGGCAGCCTCGCGGTCCACAGTGCTCCAGCTCGAGGCGCTCGAGGACGAGGAAACCGCCACGCTGGTGGAAGCGCTGCTGGCCGCGGAGCTCCCTTCTGAGGTGACGGAGCTCGTCGTGAGACGCGCCGAAGGGAACCCCTTCTTCGTCGAGGAGCTCTTGGGAACGCTCATCGACCGCGGGTTGCTCGAGCACGGCATTGGCGGCTGGGCGATGGAGACCCTACCGGCGGGTTTTGCGGCGCCCGACTCGATCACGACGCTGATCGAGGCACGCATCGACCTGCTTCCACCGGCGGAGAAAGCTGCGCTACAAGCGGCGGCCGTGATCGGGCGACAATTCTGGACGGGGCCGCTCTACGAGGCGCTCGCGGACGTCCAGCCGGATCTGCTGCTGCTCGAGGATCGAGACTTCATCCGGCGCCGACCGCGATCAGCGCTCGCGGGCGAGCGCGAGTACGTCTTCAAGCATGCACTTACTCAGGAGGTTGCGTACGAGAGCCTGCCGAAGACGCGACGTGCCGAGCTCCACGCCACGTTCGCTCGTTGGCTCGAACGTCATGCTGCAGACGACGAGCACGCGTCGCTCCTGGCCCATCACTTCGCGGAGGCGGTTCGGCCCGAGGACGCCGATCTCGCCTGGTCGCAGGGGGGTGTCGTGCTCGCCGATCTCCGCTCCACGGCAGTCCGGTGGTTGCGACGAGCAGCCGAGCTTGCGATGGCCCGCTACGAGATCGACGACGCGCGTGTGCTCCTCGAGCGCGCGCTGCCGCTGGCCGACAACGACGAGGAGCGCTCGGCAATCTGGCGCCGGCTCGCGAGGACGAAGGCGCTCGAGTACGACGGTGAGGGATTCCAGGTGGCCATGGAGCGCGCGATCGCGCTCTGTGAGAGTCGCGAGGTGCTGGCGGAGCTCTATGCCTTTCTGGCGATCGAGACTGCGAACCGGTCCGGGATGTGGAGGAACCGCCCCTCGCGCCAGGTCGTCGAGCACGCTGCCCAGAAGGCCCTCGACCTGTCGGACGCGGAGGCTCCTGCGCGTGTCCATGCGCTCGTCGCGAAGGTATTCCTCGACCCCAAGGGGAACGGCGAGCTTGCAGAGGAAGCCGACGCGCTCGCAGACCGGATCGGAGCCGACAGTCTCCGCTCGATCACACTCGACGCTCGTGCCGAGGTGGCGCTCGCCTCAGGCAGGTACGAAGAGGCACTGACGTTCGCACGGCAGCGTCACGAGCTCATGGCGGGTGTCGATCCACACGGGAGCGCATATGTCCACTACGGAGTGCTTCGACCGGCTGTCGTCTTGGGCCTGTTCGTCGAGGGCCGCCGGCTTGCGGGTCTCTTCGAGACCGCCCAGGCGAGGCTGACTCCCCATCACCGGATGCACGGCGTTTCGGTGCCGCTCGAAGTCGAGACATTCGCCTCCGAGTGGTCGGCGGTGGGTAGCGCACAAGAGCGTGTAGAGACCGCGGTCGAGGCGAACCTCGCGACGCCGTGCGTCCGGAACGCTCTCTCCTTGCTCCTCTGTGCGGCCGCCAAGGCACGGCTGGGGGAGACCGACGCCGCCCGACAGCTCAGGGAGCAAGCGGAACGCCTCGGCATGGTCGGATACGACGACATTCTCAACCCCGCTCGTCTTCGGGTTGCGCTCTTCCTCGGCGACCTCGGTCTCGTGGAGCGGCTGATAGACGAGACCCCACCGGCGTTTCGGGAGGGCATCGGGTGGTTCTCGCTGCTTGGGACACCTGCAAGGCTCGACGCGCTCGTCGCGCTCGGCTATCACGATCGGGTGGAGTCCGAAGCGGGCATGTTCCTGAACGGGGGCACCTGTCTCGAGCCGTACGCCATGCGCGCGATCGGTGTGGTGCGCGAGGAGAGTGCGCTCATCGAGCGGGCAGCTGAGCAGTTCGAAGACTTGGAGCTCTCCACGGCTGCCCGGGAGACCCGCGCGCTCTTGGTCCGAGCTTGAGCCGTCGCGCGCGATCGCGACCGAGACCAAGTCGGAGTGGATGCCACGTCGGAACCTCCTCGCCCCGACTCCAGAGACGTCGTCACCGTCTCGCGCCAGATGGGACACGCGCGTCCGATATCACCGGATCAGGCGGGGTCACGACACGGGGACCCGGGTCGCGCATTGCGTTTAGAGGGGATGCCCCCTTCCGTCCCCAGCGCAAGCCCGCGGCCTCCGACATGTGTGACACCTTCCAATTACGCGCGTGCGCGCGAAGCTCGGAACACTGAGGCCGCGCGCGCCCCCGCCGACGGGCCCACCGCCCGAGCACCTCGCGAGGGGGAGGGGTGCGCAGTGCTTCCGCTACCCTCCCGGCTTTGATCGTCTGGGGGCGGGGGCGGTGTCGACACTGTCGCTTCCCCCAAATCGGGCCTGCGCAGCCTGACGGGTGACACCGAGTGCCTCTGCGATTTGAACCCAGGTGTGGTTGGCCTTCCTCGCCTCGTCGACCATCTCGGCCAACACCTTTTTCGCCTCGACTTCGATCGTCGACAGAGCGCGGATGGCAACCAGCGGTTCTTTCGTGACTCTCAACAGGTACGAGGCTTCGGCCGCTGCCTGGCTGAAGTGCAGCGAGTAGACCGGGTCTCGATCACGGGAGCCCTTCGCCATAGGGGTCAGGCTACTTCCTTTCCCTGAGCTGAGTACTCGCAAACCCCCTCTGCGCGCAGCTTAGTGACTGGTGAGCAAGTGATGTTGCACCAAGATGTCGCTTAACGACGCAGAAAATCTTGACACGACTCACTAATCCATAGATGATCCCGCCTTGACAAACGAAGCATGTTCGGCTCAGAGGGACACGGCGCTACGTAAGGGACGGCATAGGGAGCGCGAATGCGTTGCCGCAAATGGAGGGAGATTCGAGCGATGAAAGCTCCGATCAAGCGAGCTTCCGGCACAGCGCGTCGGCGGCGGGCGGCGGTAGCAGGTCTACTTGCCGTTGCGATAGGTGCTGCAGTTGCGTTCACTGCGGCCCAAGCGTTGGCGACGGCAGGCTCGGGCGCTGTCAGCACCTACACGGCTCGCGGGCCAGTGTCCCAGTCGGTCGTGATTGGAGTCCCGAAGTCCGCGACAGCCACGAAGGTCGTGACCGTCCGCGTGAAGGGCAAGGTCGTCAAGAAGAAGGTGAGCTTCACGTACCAGACCGTGACGCCGATGATGACGTGCGGGACGTCCACCGCATGCGACACGGCCTACCAGCAGCTGACGATCCCGCCCGGCGGGCACACCGGCTGGCATACGCATCCGGGGCCGACGTTCGTCGCGGTCGCGCAGGGGGAGGGGACCCTCTACCACGGGATGTCGGGCTGCCCGTCGTTCAAGTACGCAGTCGGTGCAGGCTTCATGCAGCCACCGACCGAGGTCCACAACATGAGGAACGAGGGTTCGACGCCGCTGGTCTTGTGGGCGTTCTATGCACTTCCTCCGGGGACGGCAAACGCGGCGATCCGCATTGATCAGCCGCAGCCTGCGGAGTGCCCGAACATTCCGTAGTCCAGGCGACTTCGGCGGGAGCGGCGCGCCCGGCCAGCGCCGCTCCCTGCGACCCACCGCCGAGAACAGTCCGCTCTCCGGGACTCGCTCTTGGCCTGTGACGCGTGAGCTGTGGCGCGCGAGCGGAACCGACACCAGGAAGGCGGAGCGCTCCGCCTTCCTGGCCGTGCGACTAGGGACATGGGGCGGTGAACGGCCCCAGGTTGCGCGTCGCGGTCGTGAACGCGCAGCCGTACGTTGGGGCGGAAACAACCGCAGGGGTGAGAACGTCGTCGCCGGCGGGCTTCACTCCGCCCTCGACCCAGCGCACGAGATCGGTGAACGCCGTCACGAGCTCCGTGGGAGTGAAGTCGCAGTGCCCGACGCCGCGGATCGCTCGCTGCACGACGCGGTCGGAGAGACCCGCCGCGGCGACCCGGCGTGCGTAGACCTGCTCCATCGAGAACGGGACGAACAAGTCGCCGAGGTCGTGCAGCGTCAGGACCGGCACGGGCGGCGTCCCATTCACGACCGGGACGTTCGCCACGCCGTGCTCGACCCGGCCCGCCGGGGTCTGCGCCACGCGTAGCACGGCGGCGTTGAGCGCCGCCTCGGCGGGGCTGAGTGCGGGATCCGAATCGAACTGGTAGACGGCGTCTGTGTTGTCGACGACGACGCCGGGCGAGCGCGGAACCTCGCCGTTCAACGCTCCGAACTGGAGGAGGAACGTCGCCCATGCGGGCCAGGCGGCGTCGAAGAGGGGTCGGTCACCGCCCGAGCGCAGCTCCGTGAGCGACTTGAGGTTCTGCCCTCCCGGCGTCAGAGCGTTCGGCCAGGGCGCCCCGAGAGTACTCGTGATCTGCGGCACGGCGGCGGTCGTCCACTGCACCGGGTCGGGCGGGAAGGTCGTAGGCACGCCCGCGAGAGCTGCGGCGACGAGGTTGTAGTCGAGATAGAAGTCGAAGAGTTCGTGGTCGCCAAGCACGCCGCAGATGGGCATCGCGCCGTCGTACGTCTGGCGGTACTGCTCAATCGCAGCCGCTGTGACGTGGCCGCCCATCGACGCGCCTGTCAGGTACGTGAGCTCCGGCCGCCCGACGATTCCGTTGAAGCGCTGCGTGAGCGCATGCGTGTCTTTCACGCCCACCTCGACGTCGTACTCGTTCCTCGAGTAGCTGGACGCCGCCCAGGCGTACCCGTTCGCTGCCAGGAACGCCCGCAGCGGATGGTTGTCCACCGTGAGCTCGAGTCCGGAGCCGCGGAAACCGTGTGCCCACATGACGAGCCGGTTGTTCCAGTTGCGGGGGACCTCGATCCGATAGCCCGCCCCGTTGTGGACTCCCCAGTAGCGGTCAGTGTCGATGCCCGGAAGCGCGGCGAACGGAAGCTTCGTCTCGTCGACGAAGTACTCCGGCGGCGCCTCCGCCGTCGCTGGGCCGGCCGACGCGGCCGTCACCGCTGCGAGCAACACTGTCAAGACCGCGAGCAAGCGAGCTGCGCGCCTCATGGGCGGCCCTCCCCTCCGATCGACGACGCGTCGATCCCTCATGTGCGAATCGAGCGCACCCATGAAGCTCCTTTCTGTCGCCGGCGCTAATGGCGCTACCCCCTAATCGCGATCCGTAACCTCGTTTGCGGCATCGCCTGCGCGGCACGCTCGGGGCGGGACGTCATCGCGGCCTACGGCGGCAACGACGTCGTGCTCACGTCGGCTGTCGCCTCGTCTCGGGTTGGGTAGCCCCGCGGGGGGTGGGTGGACCCTGATGCCTTTCTGTTACGGGTGCGCGCGCGTGCGCGCGGGAGGATCGGGGCTCGCGCTCTCGCTCGCCGCCTCCCGGAAGCAGGCCCCAGACTAGATGAACGGTTGAGGGGGAGGGAGGGTTGATTACCAACACGCAGAGCCTGAGATCAGCCCTCAACGCCGCTCTGCGTCTGGGGTTTCCATGCTACCCCGCGTTGACCACGAAGCCGACCTCGTCCGTGAGCAGCGGCTTCGTCGAGCGATGGGGCAGAGCCGAACGTTGCGCAAACCACTCACTGTTGGTGGCGCCCGCTCTCGACGTGGCCGGACCCCGCGTACGCGATTCGTCTAGGGGTCGTGTCAGCCGCCTGCGACGGCCCTGCTCAGCGCGTCCGCAGTTTCAGGGCCGACTATCCCGTCTGGCGACACGCCGTTCGCTTGCTGGAAGGCAATGACTGCCTTCTCCGTGTTCTGACCGAATGTTCCATCGGGACTGCCGGGGTCGTAACCGGCTTTCGTAAGAGCACGCTGGAGCTCGGCGATGAGCTCGGGATCGGTGCTTACGGTGAGGTCGCTCTCGCCGTCGCTTTCACCGCGCTGGAGCTTCATGCCCTCGGGAAGCGTGAAGGTCGGGACGTTCTCGCTCGGCGCGGCCGCCGGCGGCGGGGTGGGTGTCGTCGAGGGCGTCGTCGGCACCGGGTCGGTCTCCGTGGGCGTCGGCGTCGTGACGATCGGGGACTCCGGCGCCGGTGTCACCGTCGGCTCTGCGCCATCGCGGAGGAGAAGGACTGCCGCCGCGGCGGCGAGCCCGATCAGCAGCAGAAGCACGAGTGCGGCGACGGCCCTCCGCCGTTGGACGGCCGCGCGGCGGGCCTCGCTGGTGGCGACAGGTCGAGCCTGCGCAGGGCTCACGGCGAGGCCGTCCCGTTCGGTGTGGCTCTCCGGCGTGCTCCGTTCCTGGCGAACCGGCGTGGCGCGTCGCTGCTCGGCGAGCTCGGCCGCGTCCGCGCTCCAGTCCTGGTCGGAGATGTCGCCGAGCCAGTCGTCGAGCGGCTGCCGGTCTGGCTGCTTCCTGACCGCGCCCTGCCGCCCGGGACCACGCGCCTCATGCACGTGGAGTAATGCTAGGCGCCTACCCGGAGAGCACCGAGCCTCGCGACGCCGTGCTTCCGCGGCAGGGTCTCGGTGTCTGGCCGACGCCAGACACCTGTCGCCGGGACGGCGACAGCAGGTGCGGCCCGCGAAAGCGGGACGCGTTCAGGGATCTGCCCCGCCGAAGGCGCCTGCGCGAAGGACCGCAGCGCCTCCGGGGGCGACGGGTTGTGTGCTTGGCCCGCGTCGCTCGAGAGGACGACTGCGTCGCCGCGCGTCACCGAGCTAGAGACGGCCGAAGTCGGCGATCTCGACGAGCATCGGCGGGCGATCCGCGTCCGGTGGACGTACGAGAAGAACGAGCGCTACCGGCATCTGGATCTGCCCGACGATCTGTTCGCGGCGATCCTCGCCACGCTGCCGCCGCGCGAGGACCGCGATCTCGGAGCGCCGTTGTTCCCCGAGCTGACGGACGCGCGCCTACGCATGGCGATCACGCGCGCGTGCAAGGCAACCGGAACGCCGCACTTCTCGCCCCACGGGCTTCGTCATCGTCGCGGGTCGCTGCACTACAAGCGCACCGGCTCGCTGGCCGAGGTAGCCGATCTGCTCGGAGACTCCAAGCGGATCGCCGCCGACCACTACGTCTACGCGCTGACCGACTACCGCGAAGTCGCTCGCTCGATCGCGCTCGCCCCAGGGCCGCGCGCCTAGTCGTGCGATTCGCGCCATTCGTGCGGCAGAGTGCGGCCCCCGGTACGGTCCTCGGCACCGAGAAACCCCGATTAGCAGGGGGGTTTTGTTCCAACCCGGCCCATCACAGCCGAGGGCCCGGCGTGCCGGGCCCTCGGATCGTCATTCGGCTCAGGCGCTACACGAGGCCCTGGGCCCTCCACTTCGCGTAGATCCGCCGCGCCCGTGTGTCGAACGCTTTGACCGCCTCGGCCGGGCTGCTCTTCCCCTGCGCGACCTCGGCGAACATCTGCGGGATCATGAAGGTATTGAAGATCTCGTCGATCACCGCGTTCGAATGGCCCGGGTGGCCGGGGTTGGTCGTGTACTTCTCGGCGATCGTCGTCAGGACCGTGTACTTGCCCTTCGGCTTGTGCGAGTCCTGCGCAGCCATCTTGCGGATGGTCTTGAAACCGCCCTTGATCGACCCTGTCCACGGCGGGAAGTTGTAGTACTCGCTGCGAACGAAGTGCGGCCGATAGTTGAGCTGCTGGTCGACGAGGTACTTCCTCGCCGCCTCCTTGTTCCTCGAGAACTTCCAGATGACGTAGACACCCATGACGTGCTCGTTCCCGAGCCGCATGACCGGGCCGCGCGGGATCGATGCGAGCCAGGTGTCGTCTGCAAGCGCCTGGTTGCCGGACTTCTCGGCGGAGCGGACGATCGAGATCGCGTTCAGCGCCACAGACAGCCTGCCGGCAAGGAAGGCCTGGTTGTTGGACGCCGCCGTCCACGCGAACACTTCGTCGGTCATGCCGTTGCGATAGATCTCGCGCATGACCTGCAGCGCCTCGATCGCGCCCCTCCGATTCGAGCCCTGGTTGAAGACGATCCTGTTCTCCTCGTTCTGGATGAAGCCGCCGTAGCAGTAGAGGAGTGAGGTGAGGAGCATGTTCGAGTCGATCTCGTTCGACATGCCCAGGCCGACGGGGTGTCCGGCCTCCTTCAGCCTCGGCGCTCCCCGACGCAGGTCGTCCCAGGAGTTCAGGCTGACCCCGGCTTCCTGCAGATAGCTCCGGCGGTACTGCACCGGGTCGGGCGCATAGGTCTCGGGGAAGCCGAAGAACTGCTTCGTCCTCGGGTTGTACGTGCTCTTCTTGGCGACTTTCGACATCGGACCGAGCTTCCTCGTCACCTCCTGGACGAGGTCGGTGGCGGGGACGACCTGCTTCTGGAACGACGACGGCGGTGAGATGAACCAGAACAGGTCGTGACCGCTCTGCGCTGCGACCTCCGCCGATCCCGTGCTGAAGAGCAGCGCGTTGTTGATGTGATCGATCTTGACCTCGACGTCGTTCGCCTCGCCCCACTGCTTGGCGTAGGTCTGGTCGAGCCACGTGTCGTAGGCCGGGACGAAGTGGGCCCACGTCATGATGCGCAGCTCGCCGGCTTGCTGCTTGTGCTTGAACCTGAGCGGACCGTAGAAGCCCAGGGCCTTGTCCGGCAGGGCACCGAACATGCCCACTGCGAAGGCTGCCGCCGCGCCTCGCTTCAGCAGGTCTTCCCGGGTCAGCGCCGAGCTCTTCACGAGCTCGTCCGATACGTCCGCCACGGGCACCTCCTTTCGAAGAGTTATTTACCGAAATGCGCCTCCGGTGAAACCTTTGATGAAGCGGTCGAGGAAGGCGTTGTAGAGAAGCGCGAGCGGAATCGCCGGAATGAGCGTCGCCGCGAGCAGCGACTGCCAGAAGAAGACGTCACCCCGGATGAGGTCGTTGGGTATCCCCGCCGAGACGGTTCGCTGCTCGGAAGACGAGATGAACGTGAACGCGTAGATGAACTCGTTGACGCAGAGCGAGAACGCGAAGATGACGACGGTGAGGATGCCCGGCAGTGAGATCGGCAGGACGATCCGGTAGATCGCCTTGAGCCGGGAGCAGCCGTCGACGAGCGCCGCGTCCTCGAGCTCCTGCGGGATGGTCTTGAAGAACCCCATCAGGAGCCACGTCGCGAACGGGATCGTGAACGACGGGTACACGAGGATCAGACCCCACAGCGAGTCCTTCAGATCGAGGTTCGTCACGATCCGCGAGAGAGGCAGGAAGAGCAGCGTCGGCGGGATGAGGTAGACGAGGAAGATGCCCACGCCGGCGCTCTGGCCCCACCCGCCGGCAAGCCGCGCGAGCGCGTAGCCGGCCGGCATCGCGAGGAGCAGCGTGATGGCGACGACCGCGCCGCCGACGAGGAGGGTGTTCAGGAGCCACTGCGGGTAGTTGGTGTCCTCGAACAGGAACCTGACGTGCTCCGTCGTGGCGTCGTTCCAGAAGTCCCAGTGGAAGTTGCCCTCCGCGTCGTTGACCACGTAAGGCGAGTGCTCGACGATCGCCAGATCGGCGTTGGTCTTGAACATCGTCACGAGCGCGAGATAGAAGGGGAACGCGAGGACGATCGCGAACGGCCCGACGACCAAGTACGTCAGCGATTTCTGCCGCCACGTCATCGGGTCGGCTCCGTCATGTCACCTGAGCCCTTCGCGCGAAAAACAGCATCGCGACGGTGACGGCGATGAGGAGCGGGAAGAGGTAGAGCGAGATGGCCGCGCCCTCACCGAGGGAGCCGGAGTTGATCCCGATCTGGAACGCCCACGTGGGCAGCACCTGCGTCGAGTTGAACGGCCCTCCCGCCGTGAGGATGTAGACGACCGCGAAGTCTCCCGCGGTGAAGACGATTCCGAAGAGCACGGCAACGAGCGCAATCGGAAGCTGCAGCGGAAGATCGACGTACCAGAGCTTCTTGATCCCGGTAGCGCCGTCCACCTTGGCGGCGTCCTCGACCTCGTTGGGGATCGAGGCGCGGCCGGCGATGAAGATGACGACCGCGAACGGGAGGATCCGCCACGCGTGGACGAGCGTGATCGCGAGCAGGGCGAGGTTCGGCCGTCCGAGCCACTGGAGCGGCACCTGCGCGCCCTCCTCGAAGTGCGTGACGTCGAGGAGCCACACGGCCGCGTTGTCCAGATGGATCTTGGCGAGCGTCCAGTTCACGACGCTGTAGAGCGAGTCGAGGATCCAGAGCCACGTGATCGTCGAGAGCACGACGGGCGCTGCCCACGGTAGGACGACGAGGAAGCGGACGAACCACTTGCCGCGGAAGTCGCGGACGAGGAACGCGGACAGAACCGCCGCCCCGATCACGACGAGGGCCTGGGAGGCGAGCGTGAAGATCAGCGTGTTGCGGAGCGCACGCCGGAAGTTCTCGTCCTGCCATGCATTCGTGAAGTTGTCGAATCCGACCCAGTTGCCGCTCAACGAGCCGCCGATCGCGTCCGTGAAGCTGAGGTAGATCGCCCAGACGAAAGGCACACCGACGACGAGCGCCATGAAGATGACGGCCGGTGCGATGAGCACCGGCGCGAGCACGCGGCGATCTTCGAAAGCTCGACGCCAACGCCGCGTGCGGGGTCTCAGCCGCGCAGCCTGGGCTTCCATCGAACCAGTTTCGATCCTAGTGCTTTTGTGGTAACAGTCGAGAAAACACGGCCCGGGGGAGGCTCCAGAGAGAGCTCAGTGGCGGAGATCACGCTCGACAACTTGACGAAGGTGTACCCCGATGGAACCGAGGCTGTAACCAGCCTTGATCTCGACGTGGGCGACGGCGAGTTCGTCGTGTTCGTCGGGCCGTCCGGCTGCGGGAAGACGACGGCGCTGCGGATGATCGCCGGCCTGGAGACGATCACCGACGGCACCGTGAAGATCGAGGGCGAGGTCGTCAACGACCTGCCGCCGAAGGACCGGGACATCGCGATGGTGTTCCAGAACTACGCCCTCTACCCGCACATGAACGCGGGAGCCAACATGGGCTTCGCGCTCAAGATGCGCGGCCTTCCGAAGACCGAGATCGAGAAGCGCGTGCGCGAGGCTGCCCACATTCTCGGGCTCACGGACGCGCTCGGGAAGAAGCCGCGGACGCTCTCGGGCGGGCAGCGGCAGCGCGTCGCGATGGGTCGCGCGATCGTGCGCCAGCCCCAGGCCTTCCTCATGGACGAGCCTCTCTCCAATCTCGACGCCAAGCTCCGCGTCGAGATGCGAGCAGAGATCTCACGCATCCAGCGTGACTTGAGCGTCACGACCGTGTACGTCACGCACGACCAGACCGAAGCGATGACCATGGGCGACCGGGTCGCGGTGATGCGAGGCGGACTTCTGCAGCAGGTGGACCTGCCGCAGGTGCTCTACGAGCGCCCGCGTAACCTGTTCGTCGCCGAGTTCATCGGCTCACCCGCGATGAACCTTGTGCTGGCCGAGCTGGCGCGCGACGAGGACGGTCCACCGTCGGTGAGCTTCGGCGCTCACCGCCTGCGGCTGGCTCCAGCGACGGTCGAGCAGCGCCCGGCGCTCGCGGCGTACGAAGGCCGACAGGTCGTGGTGGGGATACGACCCGAGGATCTGGAGGACGCCGCCGTGCTCGGCGGGGCGCACGACGGGCGGACGATGTCCGTCGTTTGCGACATCCGCGAGGACATGGGCTCGGAGGTGTACGCCCACTTCAACGTCAAAGCCACGCCGGTGAGCTCGAAGGAGGTCGTCGAGGCGCTCGTCGTCGATGCCCCCGAGGACCAGGAGACCCGGATCGCAGCGGAGCGTGCCCGCGGCGGCGGCGTGTCGTTCGTCGGACGCCTCGAACGGACGACCCAGGCACGGGAGCGCGCGCCGCTCGAGCTCGTCGTGGACGTCACCCGGCTCCACTTCTTCGATCCGGAGACCGGGCTCGGCATCCACGACGGCGCATAGGCCGTTCCGCGCTGGGCCGTGATACAAACGAGCGCGATGCGTCGGCTGCTCGCGTGCTCGGCGGTCTGCCTCGTCGCTCTCTTCCCACTCGTCCCGAGCGGAGCGGGGACACCTGCCGTGTCGTCGCTCCTGCTGGGCATCAAGGGCGATCCCGGGCGCTTCGAGGGTCAGACGGGGCAGCGCTCGGCGATTCGACACACGTTCATCAGCTGGGACCAGGGGCGCACCTTCGGCAAGAAGATCCCCGTCGTGCTCGCGAGCCTCCGCCCCATCCCGATGGTCCACATCGGAGCGGGCGGGCCGCGGGGCGAGCGGGAGGCGATCAAGCCGCTCCAGATCGCGAACGGGGCGGGCGATGCCTTCCTCATCGCGCTGAACGAGGGCGTCGCCGTGCACGAAGGGCTGGTGTACCTCCGTCTCCTGTCCGAGATGAACCATCACAAGTGGTTCCACGCGGCCTTCCGGGAAAACGGAACCTCCAAGGGTCCGCAGTACTCGCCCGCCGCCTACCGGAAGGCGTTCGCCCGCATGTACGTCATCCTCCGCGGCGGCCCACGGACGGCGATCAACGCGGCGCTGCGTCGGCTCGGCGTTCCTCCGCTCGTCGGCGGTGACACCGACCTCGCGGAGAATCCCCCCTCGAAGCTCCGCATCATCTGGAACCCGCTGGGCGGCGGTGGGCCTGAGATCCCGGCGAACGCGGCGACGAAGTTCTATCCCGGAGACCGGTACGTCGACGTCGTCGGCAACGACATGTACACGAGCAACGGGGTGTACTCCGCGGCGAAGAACGAGGCGCTGTACGCGTTCGCGCGAGCGCACGGCAAGCCGTATGCGCTGCCCGAGTTCGGCCTCGCGCGCGGCGACTTCCCCGAGTTCATCCGCTACGTCTGCAGGTTCATCCGGAGTCACGCGCGAATCGAGCTGGCCGCCTACTACGAGGCCAAGAGCGGGTCGCTATACGACCTCGGGACGAAGCCCTCGAGCCGGCAGGCGTACCGCGGGTGCCTGACGCCGCTAGAGCGTAGGGTCTCCTGACCTTGAGCGACTACACGGTCAGGCGACTCCACGAGGTCGCGGATGTCCTCGGCGACTACCCAGGCGAGATGCGGATGATGACCGAGCACCTGGAGGCGGAGCAGGTCGCCTTCACCTACCGCCGCATGCCGCAGTACACCGGCGGCAAGGGGGGCTACGGCCACCGTCACAAGAGCCAGGAGGAGGTCTACTTCGTCGCGTCCGGGAAGCTCCAGTTCAAGCTCGGCGACGAGGTGCTCGAGCTCGAGAAGGGCAGCGCGATCCGCATCGCTGCTCAGACCTGGCGCTCCGTCTGGAACGACGAGCCGGAGGACGCAGAGCTGATCATCGTCTCGATGCGAGTCGAGGGCGGCTCGCAAGAGGACGCGGAGTACCTCGACAACTTCTGGCCCGAATGACTCAGGAGCCGGGCATGCCCGGCTCCTACAAGCGACGGGTCACCACGTAGGGGCCGGGCATGCCCGGCCCGAGGTCACGCGCGACCGGCGGGCCGCGGTGGCAACGGACACGAGACGAACCGCTTCCCGGTCAGCAGGTGCCCCAGCTTGTACGTCTCGCACCCGGCACAGAAGCCCGTCACGGACGCAAGCAGCGCGAGCGTTGCGACCAGGCCGCCGAGGCCGAGGCCGACAGCATCTGCGCCGAGCGCATACGCGGCCGCGGCTGCCGACAGGAGCCCGGCTCCCACCAGGTTCGCGAAGCGCGGCGGCCTCGCGTCCTCGAGCGGTCCTTCACCGAACGCCGGCTGAACGAGCTCGAAGTAGGCGAGGCACGGGAGGCAGTAGCGCCGCCCGAACACGAGGCCGACGACGATCTGGGCTGCGAGCAGCCCGAGCAGCCACCACCAGCCTGTGAGGACCGCGAGCGCGGCGAGCGTGCCGATCACGGCCTGGCTGAAGCGAGGCGCACGTGAATCGATCACGTCCAGGTCGCGATAGGGATCGGCGAGTCGCTGCGGTCGCCGCTTCACTTTGGAAAGTATTACGCGCTCGTCAAGCGCGCGCCCACGCCACGAGTGCGTCCAGCACGACCTGGAGGCGCACGCCGTCGGTCGTCAGGACGTACTCGACTCGCGGTGGGCGGGCGTCGCTCACCTCGCGGCGAAGGACGCCGGCGGCTTCGAGCTCGACGAGGCGCTGCGCGAGTGTCCCAGGCGGGATCTCGCCGAGCGCTTGCCGGAACTCGTTGAAGCGCGTGCACCCCTGGTACGAGGCGAAGAGAATCGAGACGGCGTAGCGCCGCTCGAGGACGCCCGCCGCGCGGCGGACGTCCTCGGGAATCGGCGTCGTCGTCTTACAGCGCCACATTCGACTGAACCGACTCCTCGAGGGCGAGAGTCAGCACCTCGTCGATGGACATGACCGGATGGAACGTGATCTTGTCGCGCACCTTCGCTGGAATGTCCTCGAGATCGCCACGATTGCGCTCCGGGAGGATGATGTCCGTGATCCCGGCGGCATGTGCCGCGAGTACCTTCTGCTTGAGGCCGCCGATCGGAAGCACGCGCCCCTGAAGCGTGATCTCGCCGGTCATCCCGACGGTGTGCTTGACGGGTCGATGCGTCAGCAGCGACGCGAGCGCAGTCGCCATCGTGATGCCCGCACTCGGGCCGTCCTTCGGGATCGCCCCCGCGGGGACATGGAGGTGGAAGGCCCGGTCGTCGAACGCGTCCTCGTCGATGCCGAGCTGCGGGGCGAGCGACCGCACCGAAGAGAGCGCGATCTGCGCCGACTCCTTCATGACGTCGCCGAGCTGGCCCGTGAGTACGAGCTTGTCGCCGTTCGAGTGCGCGGTCGCCTCGATGAAGAGGACGTCGCCGCCCACCGCGGTCGCGGCCAGACCGGTCGCGACCCCGGGCACGGCCGTCCGCTCCGCGGTCTCGCGGAAGAACTTCTGGCGGCCGAGCGCATCCCGGACCTGCGCCGCGCCGATCTCCACGGGCGGCTCGACCTCCTCGGACGCGATCTGCGTTGCGGTCTTCCGGAGCACCGTCCCGAGCTCGCGCTCGAGCTGGCGTACCCCCGCCTCGCGCGTGTACTCCGTGATGGTGAGGTCGAGCGCCTCGTCCGAGACGGACACCTCGTCCTCGCGGAGCCCGTTCCGCTCCCGCTGGCGCGGCCAGAGATAGCCGCGGGCGATCGCGACCTTCTCGTCGGTCGTGTACCCGTCGAAGCGGATGACCTCCATGCGGTCGAGCAGCGGTCCGGGGATCGTCTCGGCCATGTTCCCGGTGGCGAGGAAGAGCACCTCGGACAGGTCGAGCTCGACGTCGAGGTAGTGGTCGCGGAAGGAGTGGTTCTGCGCGGGGTCGAGGACCTCGAGCAGCGCAGACGACGGGTCGCCGCGCCAGTCGGCGCCGACCTTGTCGACCTCGTCGAGCATGATCACCGGGTTCATCGTCCCCGCGTCGCGGAGCGCGCGCACGAGCCGGCCCGGAAGCGCGCCGATATACGTGCGGCGATGGCCGCGGATCTCCGCCTCGTCGCGGATGCCGCCGAGCGACATGCGGACGAACTCGCGCCCGGTGGCGCGGGCGATCGACTCGCCGATCGACGTCTTGCCCGTGCCGGGAGGCCCGATCAGGGTCAGGATCGCGCCGGAGCGCTTGTCCTCCTCGATGCCGCGCTCCTTGCGCAGCTTCGCGACCGCGATGTACTCGACGATCCGGTCCTTGACGTCGTCGAGGCCCGCGTGATCCTTGTCCAGGACCTCGCGCGTGAAGACCGGATCGAGCCGCTCCTCCGAGCGCTTGCCCCACGGCACTGCGAGCAGCCAGTCGAGGTAGTTCCGGATGACGGTGGCCTCCGGCGTCTGGTCGCCCATCCGCTCGAGCCGGGAGAGCTCGCGCTCCGCCTGCTCGAGGACGTTCTCGGGCATGCCGGCGTCGGCGAGCTTCTGCCGGTACTCCTCGACGACGGACGCCTCGTCCTCGCCGAGCTCCTTGCGGATCGAGTCGAGCTGCCTGCGCAGGATGTACTCGCGCTGCTGCTTCTCGACGCCGGACTCGACGTCGTCCTGGATGCGCCGGCGAACCTGCATCAGCGCAAGACGCTCACGCTGGAGCTCGAGAGCCAGCTCGAGCCGTTCGCGGACGTCCACGGCCTCGAGGAGCTGGACCTTCTGCTCGAAGGTGAAGTCGGGTGAGTACCCGGAGGTGTCCGCGAGCGCACCGGGCTCGCTGATCGAGCGCACGAAGGCGGCGATGCGCCCGTCGTCCCCGCGCAGCTCGAGGATCTCCTCGACGACCGCGCGGTACTCGACCTCGAGCTCGCGTAACCTGCCGTCGAAGGCCTCGTTGTCGGGGCGCTCTTCGACCTCGACGAAGAGCCGGCCGCTCGAGTCCGTCCCGGCCGCACCTGCGATGCCGCGGTGCAACCCGGACAGTGCGACGGCCCGCCCGCCTCCGGGCAGCCGGATGCGGTCGGTCACCTCGGCGACCGTGCCCACCTTCGAGTACTCGTCCTCGTGCTTGGGCACGAGAAACACGTTGTCCTCGTCACCGACGTCGATCGTCAGGGTGACGCTCATGTTCGGGAAGACGACGATGTCGTCCAGGGGTACCAACAGCAGTTTCGTCACGTTTTCGCTCATGTTCCTCTCGCTCGTCTCGCCATAGCTAGTCCAAGAACTGTAGCGACTAGAACGCAGGCGACTGGCGAGCTCATCCCGGGCGTTGTCGGAAGCGGTCGAGCGCAACCTGAGCGCAACGGCCTGCGAGACGGTCGGACGAGTGGCCGACGCCGTAGCTTCGCCACGTCATGACGCTCACGACGAACACCCCGCCCCGCCAGAAGACGAGACCCGCGTCGTGCCGCGCGTCGTTGATCCAGCCCGCCTTGTGGAGAACCGCGACATCCCCGCTCCGCTTCACGGTCGTGTCGAGCTTCGGCTCGTCCCGCACGTGCGCGAGCAACCAGAGGAGATGGCGGCCGTCGGCGGCGGTGAAGCCGGTTTCGCCGCGCCGGAGCGGACCCTGCCCACCGGCGGCGAGCCAGATCGAACGATGCAGCGTCGCAAGATCGTGAGCGGTCGTGTACTTCCCCACTCCCCAGCCGGGCTGGTCGTCGACGCGAACGGGGATCGGTGCGGACAGGCTCCTCGTCTCGTAGCCGCCGTACATCAGCGAGTCCTTCATGCCGAGCGAGCTCATGAGCGCGTTCACGCGCTGGCCGCCGGCACTCGTCGAGCCGGCCAGCCAGACGAGGAGCACGTTCGCGGCCGCGTCGTCCGAGGGCACGATCATCTCGCGAAGGAGCGAGCCGATGTGCGAGCCCGGGGACGGGATGCCCTGGTGCTCGGTCAGGACGGCAGCGGCGATCGCCAGCTTGAGCGTCGAAGCGGCGGGGAACCGCGCCTTCGCGTTCCAGGCGGCGCCCCCGCCCTCGACGAGGTTCTGAACGTACGCGCCCGAGGATCCCGAGTAACGTCGAAGCAGCGAGCGCAGCTTGCGTGAGAGAGCGGGATCGTTTCGCGAGCGCACCGCCCGAGGTCGGGACGCCGTCGGCAGCCCGTAGACGTTCGAGACGGTCGCCGCCGAGCGCTTGCCCCCGCTACCGACCGTGACGATCTTCACGGTCACGTCTCCGGTCGGCAGTGGGACGCGGAGCGTGAAGCGGCGACCGCGAAGCTTCTTGTCGGCGAGCTCCTTCCCGCGCACGAGAACGAGCACGCGCCTGGTGCCGCGGGGCGCGACGCCGGTGACGAGCCCGAACGAAGCCTGATAAGGCGCCGGCTGCTCGATCGCCGGAGGAGGCAATGCGGGTGTCGCTGCGACCATGGGACAACGATAGAGCGTGGACGATTTCACCCCGGGTCGACTACGCTCGGCTCCGGGGTGACCGCCTCGAAGGACCGAGAGCCCGAGTTCGTCGTCTCCGCAGACGGGACGCCGATCGCCGTCTGGCGAAGCGGCGAAGGCCAACCACTTGTCTTGGTTCACGGGACGGTCGCGGATCACACGCGCTGGGCCCCGGTGCTCCCCGCTCTCGAAGCACGGTTCTGCGTGCTCAACCTGGACCGCCGAGGCCGTGGGCGAAGCGGCGACGGGGAGACGTACGCGCTCGAGCGCGAGTACGAGGACATCGCCGCGGTGGTCGAGTGGGCGGGTGACGGTGTGTACGTGCTCGCGCACTCGTACGGCGGCATCTGCGCGCTCGAAGCCGCCCTCCTCACCGATCGGATGGACAAGCTGGTTCTGTACGAGCCACCGCTCGGCTTCGTGAAGTCGCCGCAGCAGGTCGTCGACCAGCTGGACGCGCTCTTGGCGGCGGGCGAGCACGACGAGCTCGTCGGCGCCTTCATGCGAGAAGTGGTCGGGCTCCCGCCTGACCAGGTCGAGCACCTACGCTCGCTCCCAGCGTGGAAGGCGCGGGTGGGCGCGGCCGGCACGATCGCCCGGGAGGAACGCGCAAACCGGGAGTACCAGTTCGATCCGGATCGCTTTCGACGGCTCCGCGTCCCGACACTCTTTCTCGAGGGCGAAGACAGCGCCGAGCCGTTCAAGGAAGCCGGCGCCGCAGTGGACGAGGCGCTGCAGGACTGCCGGATCGTCGTCATGCCGGGCCAGCGCCATGCCGCGATGGACACGGCGACCGACCTCTTCACGGCCGAGGTGCTCCGCTTTCTCGACAGCACGTAGCACCTCTAGCCTTGCGGCGTGCCGATCCTCGCACACCTCGACCTCGACGCATTCTTCGCCGCGGTCGAGGAGCTAGAGGATCCGGCGTTGCGCGAGAAGCCGCTGGTCGTCGGCGGCGACCCGCACGGGCGTGGAGTCGTGTCCACGGCGAACTACGCGGCGCGGAAGTTCGGCATCCACTCGGCGATGAGCTCCGCGGAGGCGCTCCGGCGCTGCCCGCACGCCGTCTTCCTCCGGCCGCGGCACGCGCTCTACAGCCAGTACTCCCGCGCGGTCTGGGAAGTCGTCGGCGAGATCGTCCCGCGCATCGAGCGCACAGGGCTCGACGAGGGCTACCTCGACCTCTCGACGGTGGCGACCAACTTCAGCCGCGCGCGGGCGGTCGCCGCTGCGGTGCAGACCTCCGTCAGAGCGACGACCAGCCTGGGCTGCTCGCTCGGCGTCTCGACCTCGAAGGTCGTGTGCAAGATCGCATCGGATCGGCGGAAGCCGGCCGGGATCACCGTCGTGCCGGCAGGGCGCGAGGCCGCATTTCTCGCTCCGCTCCCGGTTCGCCTGCTCCCGGGGGTCGGCCCACGGGCAGAGGAGCGTCTCACGGCCGCCGGAGTGGCGACGATCGGCGCGCTCGCGGGGCTCGACGATGCAGGTCTTCGGGCTGTGCTTCCCGGGTCGGTCGGGAAGGTCCTCCGGGATCGGGCACGAGGCATCGACCCGCGCGACCTCGAACTCGATGCCGAGCAGGTCTCGATCTCGGCGGAGGACACGTTCGCGAGGGACCTCGTCGACCGCGAGCACCTCCATGCCGAGGTTCGGCGCCTGTCGGAGCTCGTCTCCGAACGGCTCCGCCGCACGAGCCTCTCCGGCCGCACCGTCACTGCGAAGCTTCGCTACGCGGACTTCTCGATTCGCACGCGGTCGACGACGCTCGGGGCAGCGGTCGACGACGCCGAGACCATCGGCGACGTCGCCTGCAGCCTCCTCGACCGCGGGCTCCGCGATCGGCCCGGCGCGCTGCGGCTCGTGGGCGTCGGAGTCTCCAGCCTGTCGCCGTACCGGCAACTGACACTCGAGGGCTCATAGGATCCGCGAGTGGCGGAGGCTGCCTTCTGGGGGCTCGTGACTGCCGGCTCGCTGTGGCTCGGCGCGGCACTCGTGTTCGCCGCCCGCCCGCGTGAGCGCTGGATCGGCCTTGCGATGGCGTTCGGTGCCGGTGCACTCGTCGCCGCCGTCGCATACGAGCTCGTGCTCGAGGCATATGAGACGGACTTCGCCGAGGCCTCCTTCGGCTTCGCACTAGGTGCCCTGACGTTCTACGTCGGCGACTGGTTGATCGACCGGCGCGGCGGCGGCGGACGAAAGAGCATGGCCGGAGAGCAACAACTCGCAGGGAGCGCGAAAGCGATCGTGCTCGGCACCGTGCTCGACGGCATCCCGGAGTCGTTCGTTCTCGGGGCGTCGCTCTTCCAGAGCGGTGTCGTGCCCGTCGCCGTCGTCGTCGGCGTGTTCGTCTCGAACGTCCCGGAATCGCTCTCCGGCACGACCGGCCTCCTCGAGGCGGGATGGAGCCGTCGCCGCGTGTTCGCGATGTGGACCGCCGTCGTCGTCGCCTCGGTGGCCGCCGCGGTCGCCGGCTGGCTGATCCTCGACACGATGCCGACAGCGAGCGGCGCCTTCGCGCTCGCCTTCGCGGGCGGGGCTGTCCTCGTCATGCTCGCGGACACGCTCATCCCCGAGGCGCTGAAGCTCTCGGGCCGCGAGGCGGGCCTACTCACCGCGCTCGGCTTTGCCGTCGGCTTCGCGCTCTCCTAGACGCGCAGAAGGGGCCGGGTCAGGCAGGTCGGCCCGCCGTCGCCTTTCCGCGAGATCTCGTCGCCGCGATACACGACAACGTCGACTCCCTCCCGCTCCATCCGTCGCCGCGTCTCGGGGTTGCCGTCGAGAGCGAGCGCTCGGCGCGGTCCCAGCGCGAGCACGTTCGATCCCTGGGACTCGAATTCCTCGTCGGGAACTTCGACGATCTCGATCGCCCGCTCGGCGATGAGCTTGAGCAGCCGCACCGGCGCAAGTCGCGTGTACACGAGCGCGAGATCGCGGTCGAGCGGTGAGATGAACGACATCAGATGCATGACCTCACCGTCGCCGTTCCAGTGCGGGAGGTCGAAGACGATCACCTCGACTCCCGGGAGCGCCGCTTCGAGCGCGCCCACGGCGGACTCGTTCGTCCGGTAGCCGATGCCGACCAGCAGGGTGCTCGCGTCGAGCCAGAGCGTGTCGCCGCCCTCGACGAGCGCCGGCGCTTCGATGCCAGCAGCGACGGGCACACCCGCGGACTCGAGCGGGGCAACGAGAGCTTCGGGTTCAGCGCGCCGCACCGGCTTGCCGGGCCGGAGCAGCACCGCTCCCTCGCTGCCGACCAGGACCGGGTCGTAGACGTAGATCGCATCGGGGTTACCGGGGTCGTGACGCGACACCACGACCTCCGCACCGGCCGCCTCCAGCAAGCCGCACAGCACCTCGTGCTCGGCGGCCGCAGCAGCGGGGTCCGGAGCTGCCCGCCAGCCGCAGTCGCGCCACCGCGCCGCGTCCTCGGCGAGCGGCGGGCGGACGAGGACGCGCTCGAGCTTCCCGGTCATGGAAGCGCTCCCGTACCCCTGCACGGGCGAGACGCTACTCGCTGAGCACGCGCGGGCGGTGCGCTGCCGAATACACGTCCTTGCGGGCGACGAGGCCGTCTTCGAACGAGAACACATCGACACCGTCCCACTCGAGACGGCGGCTTTCGCGATCCGTCGCAGACGCGGTCCACTCGCTCACCACGAGCCCATCACGAACGAGGAGCCTGCGGCCGCGGAACGAGAGGTCGGGCCAGTTCTCGAAGATGCGCGCGATGTGCGCGGGGACGTCGTCGCCGGCGACGCGTTCTCCGGCGGTGTGGTTCTCGAAGACCATCCCGTGAGCGTGCATCCCGGCGATCGCCTCGACGTCGTGCGCGTTCCACGCGTCGTTGTAGCGGACGATGAAGCGCTCGAGCTCGGCGAGATCCACGCCGCGAGTATCTCATTCATTGACAAACGTCGATGTCTCTGCCATTGTCTTCATCGATGAACGTCGATGCCTTGCCACTGCTCTCGCTCCCGGCCTGCTGCCAGCCGCTCGACGGGTCCAGCCTGACCGACGAGGAGGCGGTGGGCACGGCCGCAGTGTTCAAGGCGCTTTCCGACCCGGCTCGGGTGAGGATCGTCAACGCCCTCGCCCGCAGTGCCGAGCCCGTGTGCGTCTGCGAGCTCACGCCGGTGCTCCGCCTCTCCCAGCCGACGGTGAGCCATCACCTGAAGAAGCTCGTCGACGCCGGCCTGCTCGTCCGCGAGCAGCGCGGCGTCTGGGCCTTCTACACGCTCGACCGAGAGGCCGTCGCACGTGCCGCCGGGATCCTCGAGCTGGAAGGAGTGCACGCATGACCTCCGACGTGAGAGAGCAGGTCCGTGAGCGCTACGCCGAGGCTGCCCTCGGCATCGCCGACGGCAGCTGGCTGCGGGTGCGACTGCGAGAGCATCGGCTGCTGCGGCGAGGAGTCCACCACGCTCTTCGGCCAGGGCCTGTACGGGAACGCCGAGCGCGAGGCGCTACCCGAGGGAGCCGCCACGGCGAGTCTCGGGTGTGGAAACCCGGTGGCGGTCGCCGAGCTCCGGCCCGGCGAGACCGTCCTCGACCTCGGCTCCGGCGGAGGGATCGACGTGCTGCTGTCCGCTCGCCGCGTCGGCTCGACCGGCACGGTGTACGGGCTCGACATGACCGACGAGATGCTCGCACTCGCGCAGACGAACGCCGAGAAGGCGCAAATGCCGAACGTCCACTTCCTCAAGGGCCTGATCGAGGCGATCCCGCTTCCCGCAGCGAGCGTCGACGTCGTGATCTCGAACTGCGTCGTCAACCTCTCGCCCGAGAAGGACCGGGTGCTCGCGGAGATCGTGCGCGTCCTGCGGCCTGGGGGGCGTGTGGGGATCACCGACGTCGTTGCGGAGGACCGACTCTCAGCCGCCGAGCGCGCGGAGCGCGGAAGCCACGTCGGCTGCGTCGCGGGCGCGCTCTCGGTGAGCGAGTACCGGGACGGGCTCGAGGCCGTCGGTCTGGACGACGTCGAGGTGGAGTTCACCCATGCCGTCGCAGACGGCATGCACGGCGCCATCGTGCGCGCCCGCAAGCCGAACACGGTTTCCGACGAATAATTGCGACCTCGCTATTTCTGTGCGCTTAATCGATCGGGCTGCGACATCGTTCGTTAAGAATCGTCGCGATACCTTGCATTCGATCGCCGACTCCCCTACCATGCGCAGGCCATGAAGTCGGCAACTAGGAAATTCTTCTACCCCACCATCGACGCGCTGTCGCTCGTCGCGGTCCGACCGAGCTCACACGAGCTCGGCGTGCTGCGCGTCGGCAACGCGATCGAAGCCCTCGCTGGGAGGCGTGCGCGCTAGGTTTCTAGCCGCATAGCAGGCCAGTCGAGGGCGATCCAGTGGGTCGCCCTTTTTGTTTCTGGGCGGCCCTCGAGAGAACGAAACGGAGGTGATGCCCAGCTTGAGAAGACGGAGATCCGTATCGAGGCCCCGCCTGAGAGAGAAAGACTCCTCGGCGCATCACGGCGTAAATGACGCTGCAGCATTAGCTCTCGCTTTTGCCTGCGCATTTCACGACCACCGCCGAGGCTCGGGCTCCAAAGCCCCTCCACGTAGGACGTCGTCCCGCGCGAGTGCACACCCGCGGCCGGCGATCCAGGGTCGAAGGGTAGGCGAGTGGCATGGACATAGGAGGTTCGGTCTGCGATCGAGCGTCCCTTGAGAGATGTACGTGATGCGACTGCGTCGAGCTCTCGTCCCAGCGAATGGACGGAGAGGTGGACGGAGACGCATCTGCGGTCCGGGATCGTCTAACCGGTAGGACACCGCGCTCTGAACGCGGAGATCGAGGTTCGATCCCTTGTCCCGGAGCTCGTGTCCAGGTGGCGGAAACCGGTAGACGCGCGGCGTCGAGAGCGCCGTGAGCACCGCTCGTGAGGGTTCGACTCCCTCCCTGGATACTCAGGGGCGAGTAGCTCATCGGGATGAGCGCTTGTCTTACAAACAAGAGGAAGCTGGTTCGATCCCAGCCTCGCCCACTCCTTGCACAGCTCGAGGTTCCGCGGAGCGAATCTCACGCGCGAAGACCCCTGAAGGCGGCGGCTTCGCCGCCGCGCCAACATCACTTGTGATCGAAGCTCGGTCGGTAGAGCGCCCGCCTGAAACGCGGGGCGTCGCAGGTTCGATTCCTGCCGGTCACACTCCTGGCTCCGTAGCTCAATACGGCAGAGCTCCCGGCTCTTACCCGGGGACATGCAGGTTCGAGCCCTGCCGGAGCCACTCGCACGGAAGGACTGCCACTGGCGCGGTACCCCGTCTCGAAAACGGGTGGGCCTCGCGGCCTTGGGGGTTCGACTCCCTCTCCTTCCGCTTCTTTCGTTCGATCAGGAGGCATGGCCGAGCTGGCAAGGCAGCGCGTTGCTACCGCGCAGACGGTCACGACCGTTCGCAGGTTCGAGTGCTCTGCCGTTTCGCTGGTGCCTCCGTCACCGCCCCGTAGCTCAGTGGAGAAGAGCAGTGGGTTTCGACCCCACGCGCGCCCGTTCGAACCGGGCCGGGGCGTCCATTTCACTGCGACGTCGTTCAACGGTAGGACGACCGGTTGTTACCCGGAAGATGCTGGTTCGACCCCAGCCGTCGCAGCCTCGCGCACCGGCCGGCGCGCTCCCGCCGGGCGAAGCCCGGCTCCGCGCGCCTCGCGCCGCCGGAGCGCGAGGGAGTCTTCCTGCCCCGGTCGTCTAGCCCGGTCGAGGATGCCGGTCTCTCACACCGGTGACGCGGGTTCGAATCCCGCTCGGGGCACCTCACGCTCTCGGACGCGTCTGGGGATGCGGCCCGGTTGTCTCCCGGGTGAGGCGGGTTCGACTCCCGTCGAGAGCGCTCCTCGCCGTAGCTCAGCGGATGAGCACCACGCTCCTACCGTGGCCCACGGGGGTTCGACTCCTCCCGGCGAGACTGCGTCGCAAGGCTAGTAGCGAGCCCGCGGGTTGTGATCCCGTGGAGCAGGGTGCGATTCCCTGGCGGCGCCCCATTTGGTGCGCAGATCGGAAATCCGCTAACGCGGAGTTTCCGATCGCGCGGAGATCCCTGAAGCGCCCGCTTCGCGGGCGATCGCTGCGACGACACATCGCTTGGTTTCGACGGCCTGCCGGCTGGGCCGGCACCGCTCTGATACGGCGGTCGAGCGTGGTTCGATTCCACGGTCGTCGACCTCCCCGGGCGCCGCCGAGGCCGTGCCCGGGTCCTCTTCTGGCTGTGGGGGAGATGGCCACCCCGCCGGTTTTGGGAACCGGAGACCGCTGGTTCGACTCCAGCCGGCCAGACCTGTCTTCTGCGCGCGCAGCGCGCGACGCGCGGTAGAGGAGCGGCTTTCCTCGCGAGCCTCATGAGCTCGAGACCGTGGGTTCGAATCCCACCCGCGCTACTTCGGAAGATCGACCCGCTGACGAGCGGGTCGAGGAAGTGACGGAACAAGGGCTGCGCAGAGCGTGGGCCCTAACGTGCAGCTGGCTTCGACAAGCCTCCAGGGCCAACCGGTGAGGAGGTGGCGGCGCGGACACGCGCTGGCAGGAGTGTCGATGGACAACAGCTGGCTCCGGAGCCCAGGCCCAATGACGGCAACGTCTCTGCCTCCGGTTGCGGGGAGCCGATCCCGCCTTCCACTTTCTTCCATGCGGGCGCTGAGCACGGGCGAGCTCCCTGCGCTGTAACCGCAGCGCCTCTGGCTGTGGTGGTTCGACTCCACCCGCCCGCATCCCATCGTTCGACGAGAGGAGGAGCCATGAACACGATCTGGGCTCCGCTCGCCGAGATCCACATCAGCAAGCGGGCGGCGCGCACCCTCAGCGCGGCAACGGTCGAGCGCTACCGCCACTGGCTCGAGCAGGGTCGCGAGGCACCGCCCGTTCGGCTGGCCCGCCTCGGCGACGGCTTCGTCGTTCGCGACGGCCGGCACCGCGTCGCGGCCGCGCTCGAGGCCGGACACACCGTGATCGAAGCAGAGGTGCGGCCCATAGCCCGCCTCTGGCGGTCGCTTCTAGTCGGCATGAGGGAAGCGGTGCGACGCCGCTTCCCTCCCATCTGGGGACGAGGCTCTGACGGCAGAGCGCCTCGCTTGCACCGAGGAGGAGCGGGTTCGACTCCCGCCGTCTCCATCAGAAGCTCCAAGTGTCAAATTGACACTTGGACGCACTGACTCGCCTCCGTAGTGTCAACGGCAAGCACGCACCCTTTGTACGGCTGAAGTGCGGGTTCAACTCCTGCCGGAGGCTCCTTGCACGACTCACACGCCCGAAGCTCAGCGGACTCGAGCGCTGCCTTGCGACGGCAGAGGACGCTGGTTCGACTCCAGCCGGGCGTATGTGCGGACGTAGCTCATCGGGAAGAGCACCGGAGCGCCACTTCGGAGAGGCCCGTTCGAGGCGGGCCGTCCGCTCTCGATCCTGCGAAGGCCCCTGGTGTAACGGAAAGCACGGCGAGCTCCAACCTCGCTGGTCCGGGTTCGACTCCTGGGGGGCCTGCTCGACACACGGTTCGTCGCGGGCCGGAGCGGCTCGGTTATCCAGGTGAGACGGTCGGAGCTCAACGCTCCCCGTGCGGTTCGACTCCGCGCGCCGATCGCATCACACGACCGCGACGACGAACTGCTGCGGGCCGGAAGGTTCCGGTTATCGACTCGAATCGACAGGTCGCGGGTTCGAATCCCGCCCGGAGCTCTCCTTGCTCCGGTAGCTCAGCGGTAGAGCAGTTCCGGGCCGGTCACACGACCGCAGCAGACTCCTTCGACCCATTCCGCGGGCCGGACGGGAGCGGTTATCGGGAGAGCGCCCGGCCTGAGCCGGGAGGCGGCGAGTTCGAGTCTCGCCCGGGGCGGCCGCGCCGCCCTGTAGCTCAGTTCAAAAGGTCCGCCCCACCCCCACGACCGCGGACACCATCGAGAGAGGAGGGACGCCATGTCCTACCTGACGCTCCACGCGCTCCGGCGTCCCGCCTCGCTCCGTCCTGCACGGCGAGGAGCACGGGTCGACGAGCGAACGATCCTGAACCTGCCGGACTTCGACGGCGGCGCTCACGTTCGCGCCCTCGTCGAGGACACGTCGGCCCGCCGGGTTCGTCGACGCAACCTGCCGTCGCCGCGGCTCAAGCTGCGGATCACGGACTGCGAGAACGAGATCCACCTCGAGTTCTCGGTGGACTCGCGCGAGCTCCGTGAGAACTCGCTGCACAAGATCGACACCATCATCGCTGCCCTCGGGCGCTTCCGCGCCGGCCTGGCAGCCGAGTCCGAGCTCCGCGAGCTGCGCGAGCGCGGCTCGTGACAACCGAAAGGAGACGTGATGTCGTACCTGAAGCGACTCGGCACGCGTCGCGTGCCGCAGTGGGCACCGATCCCGAACTCGGGCCAGGTGCCGAACTCGGCCGGCGGCTTCGCCTGGGCGGTCGACGACTGGACGCAGCTTCGGCGGTTCCTCGTCCTCGGCTCCGAGGGCGGTAGCTACTACGCGTCCGAGTCGAAGCTGACCCGGAAGAACGCGGCGGCGGTCGAGCGCTGCCTCGCGGAGGACGGCGCACGCGCGGTCGCCGAGATCGTGCGCGTGAGCCAGGAGGGTCGCGCGCCGAAGAACGATCCGGCGGTCTTCGCGCTCGCGATGGCGGCCGGTTCCGGTGACGAGGCAACCCGGAAGGCGGCACTGGACGCGCTGCCGCTCGTCTGCCGAACGGGCACGCACCTGTTCCAGTTCGCGACCTTCGTCGAGGGCTTCCGCGGCTGGGGTCGCTCGCTCCGGCGAGCGGTCGGCCGGTGGTACGCCGCGCAGAAGGTCGACGCACTCGCGTACCAGGCGGTGAAGTACCGCCAGCGTGAGGGCGTGACGCACCGCGACCTGCTTCGGCTGGCTCACCCGGCCGAGCGGGTAGGCGCGCGCAACCCGACGCTCGACGTGTCGGCCGAGCACGCGCGCGTGTTCGAGTGGATCGTCCGCGGCGGCGATCCGGACGGCCTCCCGCGCATCGTCGAGGGCTTCGTCCGGGCACAGGCGGCCGAGACGCCGGCAGCGACCGCCGAGCTCGTCCGCGCGTACCGGCTCCCTCGGGAGGCGGTACGGACGGAGCACCTGACCGCGGCCGCGGTCTGGGACGCGCTGCTCGAGAACATGCCGATGACGGCGCTCATCCGGAACCTCGCGACGATGACGCGCGTCGGCCTCGTCGAGTCGGGCTCGGCCGCAACGACGACCGTGATCGCCCAGCTCGGCGACGCGGATCGCATCCGGCGCGCACGGGTGCACCCGATCGCGGTGCTCGCCGCGCTCCGGACGTACGCGTCGGGTCGCGGCGTTCGCGGCCGGAACGAGTGGCGGCCGGTGCGTCAGGTCGTCGACGCGCTCGACGCCGCGTTCTACGTGGCGTTCGGGAACGTGGAGCCAACGGGCAAGCGTCTGCTCCTCGCGCTCGACGTGTCGGGCTCGATGGAGAGCGGCCAGGTCGGGGGCGTTCCGGGGCTCACGCCTCGCGACGCCTCGGCGGCGCTCGCTCTCGTGACGGCTGCGACCGAGCAGGAGTACGAGATCGTCGGCTTCTTCGCCGGTCGACGCGGCTGGAAGGCCGGCGGTCGTCGCCAGTACTACCTGGGCGAGAACGGCATCACGCCGCTCTCGATCTCGCCGCGGCAGCGGCTGGACGACGCGGTGAAGGCGGTCTCGGACCTGCCGTTCGGCGGCACGGACTGCGCGCTGCCGATGCTGTACGCGCAGGCCAAGGACATCGAGATCGACACGTTCGTGATCTACACCGACTCGGAGACGTGGGCCGGGAACGTCCATCCGGCACAGGCGCTCCGCGACTACCGCCGAACGTCGGGCATCGACGCTCGGCTGGTCGTGGTCGGCATGGTCTCGAACGGCTTCTCGATCGCCGATCCGACCGACCAGGGGATGCTCGACGTCGTGGGCTTCGACACCGCGACGCCGCAGCTCATCTCCGACTTCGCCCGCGGCGAGCTCTGACGCGGGCGAACTACGATGGCGCCCCGCCTCACCCCCCGGCGGGGCGCCTGCCCTCGAAACGAAAGGAGAATCCGATGCGCACGCAGCTCGAGAGGGTCGCGGACACGGTGGCGCTGCGTCGCATCGCAGGCCCCCCGTCTCCGCCTTCGTGACTTGACCCTCGCCGCTCGACCGAGCGGCATCACGCTGGAAAGGACGGACATGGGCATGCCATACCGCGCTCGCGTCAACGAGCGCACGCTGCTCAACCTGCCTGGCTTCCACGGAGGGGCGTTCGTCTACATCTACGTCGAGAACACGTCCGAGCGCGAGCTCGTGCGCGAGCCGTACTGCGATGCGGACTGCGGCTGCTGCCCGCAGAACTTCGAGCCGCAGATGGCGCTCGAGATCGCTGACTGCACGCACACGATCCGGCTCGAGTTCGACGTCGACACGGCGGAGGGGCGGGAGAACTCGCTCCACAAGCTCGACACGCTCGAGATCGCGATCCGCGTCTTCCGTGACGCATTCGTGGCCGAGTTCGAGCCGTACGATCGCCGCGAGCGGACGTTCGAGTCGCTCCGTGAGTGACAGGAAGGAAACGGGTGGGCGCCCGCGCCCACCCACCCTGCGGGTGTGGCGCAACCAGGCAGACGCACCGGTCTCAGACACCGGTCGATGAGGGTTCGAATCCCTCCGCCCGCACTCACTCCCTGCCTCCGTAGCTCAACGGGAGAGCACCGGGTTCCCAACCCGGGCACAGAGGTTCGACTCCTCTCGGAGGCTTCCACACGACACCGTGGCCGAGAGGCGAGGCGTGCGCCTGCAAAGCGCGCTCACGGCGGTTCGAATCCGCCCGGTGTCTCTGAGCGCGAGACAATGCGAAGAGGAGGATCGACGCGTGAACATCAAGACTTTCGGCCCGACCGACGAGCGAAGCCTGGAGCAGCTCGAACGCTGCATGACCGCCGGCGACGCCGAGTACGGCGTTCTCTGCGCCGACCATCACCCCGGCTACTCACAGCCGATCGGCGGCGGCATCGCCTACGAGGGCTACGTCTCGCCGTCGGGTGTCGGCTACGACATCGGCTGCGGCAACAAGGCGGCGCGCACCGATCTCATCCGCGACGACCTGGAAGCCCTCGGCGGCGTCGATCGGCTCATGGGCGAGATCACGACTCGCATCTCGTTCGGCATGGGTGTACCCGCGCAGGAGCGCGTGGACCATCCGGTGCTGGAGAAGATCCGGTCGGCCGACTTCGCACCGCAGCGGAAGCTCACGCAGCTCGCGGAGTCGCAACTCGGCACCGTGGGCTCGGGCAATCACTACGTCAACCTCATGGAGGACGAGGAGGGCCTGATCTGGGTCGGCGTGCATTTCGGCTCGCGTGGCTTCGGCCACAAGACGGCGTCGGGCTTCCTCGCCCTCGCCCAGGGCCTGCCGTTCGGCGGCCGCGCAAGCGAGGGCGAGATGGACTCGCCGCCGGTGCTCTTCGAGGTCGGCTCCGAGCTCGGCGACTCATATGTCGCGGCGATGGAGCTCGCCGGCGAGTACGCCTACGCCGGCCGCGACGTCGTCGTGTCGAAGGTGCTCGAGATGCTGGGCGCCGAGGCCGTGCACGAGGTGCACAACCACCACAACTTCGCGTGGCGGGAGGAGCACTTCGGCCGCTCGTACTGGGTCGTCCGGAAGGGCTGCACGCCGGCTCGTCCGGGCCAGGAAGGCTTCGTCGGCGGGTCGATGGGCGACGACTCGGTCATCCTCGAGGGCGTCGCAGGCACCGAGGCGGAGGACTCGCTCTTCTCGACGGTGCACGGTGCTGGCCGCGTGATGAGCCGGACGCAGGCCGCAGGCCGCGTACGGCGGCGCAAGCGTTGGGCATGCCGCAACCGCGACTGCGACCGGCTCCTCGAGGCCAACGCGCCGTGCCCGGACCATCCGGGCGCGGGTGTGACGAAGGTCTGGGTCGAGGAGCAGCTCAAGCCGGGCGTCGTCGACTGGCCTGCGGTGCAGGCGCGTCTGCGCGAGCAGGGCATCGTGCTCGTCGGCGGTGGAGCCGACGAGGCGCCGGAGGTGTACAAGCGCCTGCCGGACGTCCTCGCCGCCCACGCCGGCTCGATCCGCGTGAAGCACACGCTGCGCCCGCTCGGCGTCGCGATGGCCGGTAGAGACGTGCACGATCCGTACAAGGACTGAGGGCCGCGAGAGCGGCCCTCTCGTCGTTCAGGATCAGGCCAGCAGGTGCCGGTGAGCTGCGAGCCGCTCCAGCAGGCGCTCGACGTCCTCTTCGACGTTGTAGAGGTGGAGCGAGATGCGGAGGTTCGCGTCGCGCGAGGACGTGACGATCCGGTCCTCACCGAGAGCGGCGACGAGAGCCTCCGGGTCGGTCGATCTCACGCAGACGAGCGGACCGTACTCGCCGGGACCCGTGGGCGTTGCGACCGTGGCACCAAGCTCGCCGACCCCGGCCACGAGGCCGGTCGACAGCTCGGTCACATGCGCCTCGATCGCCGCTACACCCGACTGCTCGACGATGTCCATCCCGGCGATGCCGGCGTAGATGTTGGGGACAGGCGGCGTCCCCGCGTCGAAGCGGCGCGCGCTCGGCGCCGGCGAGTAGTCGGAGATGTCCATCTGGAAGATGTCCTCGTCCGCGAACCAGCCCGTCTGGGTCGGGAGGAGCCGCTCGTGCAGCTCGCGCCGCACGTACATGAACGCGAGCCCGGCGGACGCAAGCAGGTACTTGACCGTGCCCGCGGTGAGGAGGTCGACGCCGAGCTCCGAGACGTCGAGCGGGATCGCGCCGGCGGCCTGGTAGCTGTCGGCGAGGCAGAGCGCACCGCGCTCGTGCGCGACCCGCGCGACCTCGGCAACGTCGAGCCTGTAACCCGTTCGATACGAGATCGCGGTACAGCAGACGAGCGCCGTCTGCTCGTCGATCGCATCCGCGAAGCGCTCGAGCGGGATCCGCCCGTCGGAGTCGGGCTGCACGTGGACGACCTCCGCTCCGCGAAGCTCCTGCGCGTGCGCGATCTGCCCCACCGTGGGGAACTCGAACTCCGAGATGACGATCTTCCGGCGCTCGCCGTCCAGTGGGAGAGCGCTGACGAGCGCGCTCACCGCCTGGGAGACGGACGTCGTGACCGCGACGTCGTCGGACTCGGCTCCGACGAGACGCGCGAAGGCAGACCGTGCTGCCTCGGCCCGCTCGACCCAGTGCTCCCACTCCGCACCGTGCGCGTCCCAGCCCTCGAGGTACGCCTCGTACGCTGCGCGGACGTCGGTCGAGAGCGCTCCCTGCGAGCACGAGTTCGCGTAGGTCGTGTGCTCGAAGATCGGGAAGCGCCCGCGGATCGCCTCGCCGATCATCGCCCGAGATACGCCTTCCGCAGCTCCTCGTGCTCGAGCAGCTCCGACGCCTTGCCCTCGAGCACGATGCGGCCGGTCGAGAGCACGTAGCCGCGGTCGGCGATCGAGAGCGAGACGTTCGCGTTCTGCTCCACCACGAGCAGCGCGACCCCCGCCTTGTGAACCTCGGCGATGATCTCGAAGCTCCGCTCGACGAGGATCGGGGCGAGGCCCATCGACGGTTCGTCCATGAGCAGGAGCTTCGGGCGCGCCATCAGCGCTCGGCCCATCGCGACCATCTGCTGCTCACCGCCCGAGAGCGTCCCGGCGAGCTGCTTCTTCCGGTCGGCGAGCAGCGGGAAGATCGAGTAGACGCGGTCGAGGTCCTCCCGGAGATCCGCGCGCGGCCGCAGGTACGCGCCCATCTCCAGGTTCTCGAGCACCGTCATCGGCCCGAAGAGGCGACGGTTCTCCGGAACGATGGCGAGCCCGCGCGTGATGCGGTGCGCGGTCGCCATGCGCGTGACGTTCTCGCCGCCGAGAACGACGGCGCCCGTCCGTGGCTCGACGATCCCGAGGATCGTCTTCAGCGTCGTGGACTTGCCGGACGCGTTCCCGCCGAGAAGGCACACGAGCTCGCCCTCGCCGACCTCCAGGTCGACGTTCTGGAGGATGTGCATCTGGCCGTAGTAGGTGTTCACGCCCTCGAGGCGGAGGAGCGGCTGTGGTCGGCCGTTCGGGGGCGAGGCAAGCCTCGTCCCTACGTTCACGTTCGCTCCTTGCCCGAGGTCCCGAGGTACGCCTCGACCACCTCGGCGTCAGTGGCGACCTGATCGAACGTGCCCTCCGCGATCTTCACGCCGTGGTCGAGCGCGATCACGCGGTCGGAGATGCCCTCGACGACGTGCATGTCGTGCTCGATGACGAGAATCGTGTAGCCGCCCTCCTCGCGCAGCCGAGCGATGAGCTCGGTGATCTCGTGCGTCTCCACCGGGTTCATCCCTGCGGCGGGCTCGTCGAGCAGCAGGAGCTTCGGCTGCGCGGCGGTTGCGCGCGCGATCTCGAGCCGGCGCCGGTTCGCGTACGAGAGGCTGTACGCGGGCTGGTTCCAGCGGTAGCCAACGAGGCGCTCGCCGAAGAAACCGAGCCGCTGCTCGGCGAGCTCCTTGATCTCTCGCTCCTCCCGCCGCATCCCGGGGGTACGGAGCACGGAGCGGACGACCCCGGCTTTCGTGTGCCCGTACGCGGCGGCCATCACGTTCTCGCGCACGGTCATGTTCAGGAACAGGCGAAGAGTCTGGAAGGTCCGCGCGATGCCCTTCCGCGCGATCCGGTTCGGGTCGAGACCGACCAGCGACTCGCCGTCGAAGACGACGTCGCCCGCGTCCGGCCGGTAGACGCCGGTGATGACGTTGAAGAGCGTCGTCTTCCCGGCCCCATTCGGCCCGATCACGCTGACGATCTCCCCCTCCCCGACGACGAGGTCGAGCCTGCTCAGGCAGGTAAGCCCGCCGAAGGCGAGCGTGAGGCCCTTCACCTCGAGGAGCGGCCTGCGTTCGCTCATATGATCTCCACTCGCTGCTTGCCGAGGAGCCCCTGGGGTCGGAATGCCATGAGCGCGACGAGCATCGCGCCCATGAGGATGAAGCGCGCCACCGCGGGCTGCGCGACGAGAAGGTTCTCCCAGACGCACGCGGCCAGGTAGAGGACGGGTATGAGCCCGAGCATGCGCCAGAGCGGATTGCGCACGACCGTGAGGCCGAGCACGGCCGCGACGAGCCCGATGTATGCGAGCCGGCCGAACGCGCCGGGCAGCCCATCCGGCGTCACGATGTCGACCGGCAGCAGGACCCACGACTCGACGAAGTCGTCCACCCGCGCCTGGCCGAAACTCGTGCCCTCGACGAGCGAGGGCCTGATCCGCTCGGCGAGCTCGTGCACGACGAAGCCGAACGCGATCGTCCCGCCGATGATCGCCGGCCCTCGCCACCAGGGCCTGGCGAGGGCGAGGATGGTGATGACGACGGCGCCGTAGAAGAGCCAGCTCGCGTCGTCGGGCGAGCGAAGCGCCTCGAGCGACGCGTTGATGAGAACCGCACCCACGACCACGCCGAGCAGGCTGCCCGCGCCGCCGAGCACGACCATCGCGTACACCGTGATGAGGAGGACGATGTCGAAGCTCGCCGGGAAGATCGCGCCCTGGGCGGGGGCGAAGATCGCGCCTGCGATTCCCGCGACGCCCGCTCCGATCGCGAAAGCCATGAGCTTGAGCCTGTTGACCGGCATCGTCATGAGCTCGGCCGCGAGCTCGTCCTCTCGCAGCGCACGCCAGGCTCGCCCGGTGCGCGACTCGTTCGTGAGGTAGAGCGCAGAGATGACGATGACGAAGATCGCGAGAGCGACGTAGTAGTAGCCGTCGAGCGAGGTGACCTGCTTGCCGAAGAACTTCAGCGGGAGGATGTCCGAGATCCCGTTCGGACCGCGGGTGAACGACGCGTTGATGAGCACGACGAGGTAAAGCTGGAGGAAGAAGAGCGTGACGATGGCGAGGTAGTCGCCGGACAGGCGTCGCGACGGGAGTCCCACGACGAGGCCGACCGCCGCCACCGCGAGCGCGATGAGCGGGATCGCGATCGTCGCGTCCCAGTACCGGCCCGCGTAGTCGGAAGCGACGGCCGCGTACAGGTACGCCCCGATGCCGAAGAACGCGACGTACCCGAGGTCGAGGAGACCGACCCAGCCGACGGCGACGTTGAGGCCGAGCGCGAGCAGGACGTACATCAGCGTGTCGACCCCGACCTGCATGAGGTAGTCGGACTCGACGACGAGCGGGAAGACCGCGAACGGGAGCGTCAGCGCAGCGAGCTTTACGACCGGCGGCGCGCGGTTGAAGACGTCGTCGATGCGGCCGCCGAGCGAGCGCGCCCGGCGCTCGTCCGCGCTCGCGACCCACGAGTCGACGCCGATGCTGGGGCTCTCGGGGGGTTGCTCGGGGGGTCGCTCGCTCATCTCACACCTTCTTGAGGTCCGGCTTCCCGAAGAGCCCCTGCGGCCGCACGAGCATGAAGATCACGAGGATCAGGAAGACGACCAGGTCGCTGAATGCGCTCCCGAGCCGTCCGCGTGTGAAGTCCTCGACGTAGCCGACCGAGAGCGCCTCGGCGAGCCCGATGAGCAGGCCGCCGAGCATGGCGCCCGGGATCGAGCCGATGCCGCCCACGACAGCGGCCGTGAAGCCCTTGAGCCCGTAGTTGAAGCCCATGAAGTGATTGATCTGCCCGAACACGAGCCCGACGAGGACGCCGGCGGCACCGGCGAGCGCGGAGCCGATGAAGAACGTCTTCATGATCACGCGGTCGACGTCGATCCCCATCATCGCCGCCGCCTCGGTGTCGAAGGAGGTCGCACGCATCGCCTTGCCGAGCTTCGAGCGCGTGACGAGCACCCAGAGGCCGAGCATCATCGCGAATGCCGCCCCCATGACGATCAGGCGGATGATCCAGACGTTCAGCGGCCCCCAGCTGATCCCGACCTCGACGTCCACGAGGTCGAACGTGTCGTAGCTCCGGAAGTTCGCGCCGAACAGGAGAAGGACGGAGTTCTGGATGAAGAAGGACACGCCGAGTGCGCTGATCAGCGGAGCGATTCGAGGCGCACGGCGTAATGGTCGATACGCGAAGCGCTCGATCGCAACGCCGAGGAAGCCGCATCCGACCATCGCCCCGAGGATCATCAGCACGATGAGCAGCCACACCGCGACGTTCGGGTCCTGCGCGCCGCCGAGCCAGCCGATGATCCCCCAGCCGATGAACGCGCCCACCATGAGCACGTCGCCGTGCGCGAGGTTCAGGAGCTTCAGGATCCCGTAGACCATCGAGAATCCGAGCGCCACGAGGGCGTACACGCTCCCGAGCGTGAGCCCGTTCACGAGGAGCTGGACGAGCTTGTCCCAGTCCACGCGCGGGTTATCTCACAGTTCGTCGCCCGAAGACGAGCGGCCCACCGTCGTCGGGCGGGCCGCTCGCTTCGAAGCCGTTTCGACTAGCCGAGCGGGCTGTACTTTCCGCTCGTGATCTTGTAGATCACGAACTCGCCGCCGCCCTTGAGGTCACCCTTCGCGTCGAAGCGGATGTTGTCGCCGATGATCGAGGGGACGTTCGTCGACCTCGTCTTCTGCACGACCTCCGCCCGCGTTGCGGTGCCGTTCGCGCACGCTCGCCGGATGGCGTCCATCGCCACGTAGCCGGCCATGTACGTCGCGGGCCCGTAAGCACCGGATTCGTCGTTCTTCACGAAGCGCTTGTACTCCGCGATGATCCTCCGCGCACTCCGGTCGAAGTGGAGATCGGGAGCGAAGACGGAGACGTAGCCGCTCCTCGGCTTGAACTGCGACGGCGAGTATGCGCCGTCCGTGCCGAACACGATCGCCCGCTTGCCCTGCTCGCGGAGCTGGTTCGAGAGCGTGTTCGCCGCCGACGCCACCTGGGTGGCGAAGATGACGACGGTCACGTTGTTCCCGACGTTCGCGACCACCGACGAGAAGTCGGTGTCGTCGGCCGAGACCGACTCCCGGGAGACGGTCACGTTCCGCGCGCGGAGCCCACGGCTGATGGCGCCTGCGAGCGGAACCGAGTAGTCGTCCTGCGAGTCGATGATCACGACGTTCCTCGCCTTCAGGTTCCTGGAGACAAAGGCAATGACGTCCGGCCCCTGGATCCCGTCATTCGGGATGACCCGGAAGAACGACCGGTAGGGACGTCCCTTCGTGAGGTCGATCGCCGTCGCGGAGCCCGAGACGGACGCGAGATTCGCCGCCGCGAACAGCTTCCCACTCACGCGCACTGCCTGGCTCTCCGAGCCGCCGATGACCGTCATGATCTTCGCGTCGGAGACGAACCGCCGAGCCACTGTTCGCGCGACGGGCGCCTTGAGCTGTGTGTCACCCTCGGCGACCGCATACCTCGTGCCGTTGGCCTTGTTGTACTTCTGGATACCGAACTTGAGCCACGACAGCTGCTCCTGGCCGAGGAACCCGGCGGGCCCCGTCAGCGGGCCCAGGAAGCCCAGCGACACGTTCGTGCAGTCCGCAAGCTGCGCAGGCGACGCCTGCTCTGCCGGCTTCGCCACCGCCACGGTCGCGACGACCGCAAACACAGCTACCGCAAACGCGGCTGCCATCAGACCTTTCCTCATCTGCCCTCCTCTAGCTGACAATTGCTTCGGATCTGACGTCGGCGGACGCCGGATTGTTGCGCCGCGGACGCCGTTTGGACCTTCCCGACGGTGCATCACACCGGGTTCCCGCTGTCATGTCAATGCCGCTTCGCGGCGGCACGCCCTAGAAGTAGAACTGCTTCCAGGCCTCCCACCACGTGTCCGCACGGGACACGATCGTGCGGTCGTCGACCCGCTCGACCCCGGGGCGGAAGCGGAGCGAGTTCGGCTCATCCGTGCGTTTGTACTCCACCTTGATCTCACACGGGCGGCCGGGATCCCAGGGCTCCACGGCCTCGAGGTTCGAGAGCGCTTGCCTTGCGCCGGCCTCGATCAGCTCGCGTGCGCGAACGGGCGGGATCATCCGCGCCGCGAGCGCGCCCAGTCCGCGCTTCACGGCCACCGTCGTGAGACCGTCGCCGAGCAGGTCCTTGGCCTCGGCGCACGTCGCCTCGTCCCCGGTCACGAGCAGGACGGGGCAGCCCCAGGTCCCGCAGAGCGCGGCGTTGATGCCCGTCTCGCCGACCTCGATACCGTTGAACCAGAGCGCCTGGTAGTCGCGACCCGAGATCGTGTGGTTCATCACCCCGCGAGCCGTGCCGGCGCGCGCGTGCATGCCGACGAAGAGCGCAGCGTCGCAACCCTGCTCGAGGACCTCGGTGTACTCGGTCCACTCGCTCTGCACGACGTACTCGCAGTCGGGATGCAGATCCTCGGGCACCAGTGAGTTGAACGTCCAGCCCGCCCCGGCGCCGTGACAATCCATGACCACGACCTCGTCGGCGCCCGCCGCCTTCGCCCCGCGTACGGCGGCGTTGATCTCCTCGGTGTAGAGCTTCCGCCCCTCCTCGTACAGGGCTTCGCCCCCGGAGGTCTGCTCCCACTTCACGATGCCGGCGACGCCCTCCATGTCCGAGATGACGTGGACGCGCACGGCAGTAGCCTACGCCGCATCGACACGGGGCTCGAGGGCAAGGGCGTGCTCGTCACCGGTGCATCCGGCGGCATCGGCTCGGCGTGCGTGCGGGCGTTCGCCGCGGAAGGCGCGCGCGTTCTCGTCCACTACCACCAGGGCGAGGAACGGGCGCGCGCGCTCGCCGACGAGGTCGGCGGCGCGCCGATCGCGCAAGCAGATCTCACCGTCGAGACCGACGTCGATCGCCTGTTCGGCGACGCCCGCGCCGCGCTCGGCCGGATCGACGTCTGCGTCGAGGTCCAGGGCGAGTGGCCGCGAGAGGACGTCCCGGTCTGGGAGCTCCCGCTCGAGCGTTGGGAGCAGACGCTGCGCGCGAACCTCACGACGATGTTCCTCGTCGCCCGTGCCTACCTGCGCGAGGTCGAGCGCATCGGCCACGGCTCGCTCGTCCTCATCGGATCGACGGCCGGGGTCTTCGGCGAGGCCGGCCACGCGGACTACGCGGCAGCCAAGTCCGCCGTCCTAGGCGGCCTCCTGCTTTCGCTCAAGAACGAGATCGTGCGCATCGCCCCGCGCGGGCGCGTCAACGCGGTCGCACCCGGCTGGACGGAGTCGCCCATGACACGTGGCCTCGTCGACCCGGAGCACGTGAAGGCTGCGTCGCGCACGATGGCGTTGCGGAAGGTCGCGCAGCCCGAGGACATCGCCGCGCAGGTCGTCGTGCTCGCCTCCGACACGCTGTCCGGGCACGTCTCGGGCCAGGTCGTGACGGTCGCAGGCGGCATGGAAGGTCGAACCATCCACCAGGACTGAGGGAGCCCGCATGACCGACCCGAGACCGGAGCGCACCGTCGTCAACGCGCACACGACGCCGTTCCTCCCCTACGACCTCGAAGGACCGGTCCAGCCCGAGCTGAGCTGGCTCCCGATCAGCTACGACCGCGACGCCGGAGTCGGCTCGTACCTGATGCGCATGGAGCCGGGCGCGGTCACGATCGAGCACGACCACGACGTGATGGAGGAGTTCCTCGTCCTGGAGGGCGACCTCGTCGACTCGGACGGCGCGGTCTTCGGCCCGGGCGACCTCGTGAGCTACGAGGCGGGAACCCGGCACAACTCGTGGACGGAAGGCGGTTGCCTCATCGCCGTCTTCGAGTGGCGCCGGCCAGATGCGCCGCCCCTGTAAGAGACACGACAGCGGCCGCGAAGCGGCCGCCTTTAGGGGTTTTCGCGCGATCAGGATTTCGCGCGAGCGAATCCTGATCTTGCGCATGAGAAAGGGCGGCGTCGTCCGCCGCCCCTTTCTCCTCTCCGTCTGAGCCTGATGCCGTCAGTCCCCAGTCGGGAGTCACTCTCGCGTATCGGCACGTTTCCGCTCGGACTTGAGCGCAAACATCGCGCCGAGCGGATCGAGGGGACTGGGAGCGGGGTTGCCGCCGGTGGCCCCGCTCCTCTGTCCCGGCAGGTTCCTCGAAAAGGGTGAGGAACCGCACTGTCCCCTGCTAACTCACCCGCGCGGCCGCCGCATCGTCGCGCGCTGTGAGTGATCCGTAGCCTGAGACAACCCCCCGCTGCGGGCGTCACCCCGTCGTGCTTGACCGATCCCCCGGACGGCGTTGACCGGGCCACTTCACCGCTTCACTCGTAGGGCCGGGCATGCCCGGCCCGAACGAAAGCGCGGTTCCATAGAGTGAACCGCGATGGCGGTCCGGTTCCTCGAGCGGCTCGGCACCGGTCCGCCGATCGTCGCGGACGGCGGCATGGGCGTCCTCGTCTCGAGCGCGGTCCCGCGGCTTCGCTGCCCGGAGGAGGCAAACCTCCGGTCGCCGGAGAGCGTCCTCTCGCTCCACCTCGGGTTCATCCGGGCCGGCGCGGAGCTCATCGAGACGAACACCTTCGGCGCCAACCGCCGCAAGCTGGCAGAGCGCTATCTCGACGACGACGTGCGCCGGATCAACGAGGCGGCGGTGAAGATTGCGCGCGAGGCGCGCGAGGTGTCCGGCCGCGACGTCTTCATCGCCGGAGCGATCGGGCCGCTCGGCGACGCCCGGGAGGACGGAGACGACGAGCGCGTGCTCTTCGCGGAGCAGGCCGAGCTCCTCGAGGGCCGCGGTGTCGACCTGTTCACCGTCGAGACGTTCTTCGACCTCGACGAGCTCGCGACGGCGATCGACGCCGTGCGCTCCGTGTCCTCCCTTCCCATCGTCGCGCTCCTCACCTTCGACGAGGACGCCCAGACGCTGAGCGGCGTCGGCGCCGGCGAGGCCGCCGAGCGGTTGGGCGCGCTCGACGTCGCCGCGATCGGCGCGAACCACAGCGCCGGCCCGCAGGCGTCGCTCCGCGCGATCGAGCAGATGCGTGGAAACGGAAAGCCGCTCGCCGTGATGCCGAACGTCGGCCTCGCGAGCCTCGCCGGCCAGCGGATCGTCTTCCCGCACGCGACGCCCGAGTACTTCGGAGAGTTCGCCGCGCACGCCTCGGAGCTCGGAGCGCGGATCATCGGCGGCTGCTGCGGCTGCACGCCTTCCGAGATCGCCGCGATCAGGAGCGCCGTCGACGAGGAGCGGCGGCCCGCGGCGCCTCTCGTCGTGCGCGAGCGGATCCTGCTCACACCACCGCCACCTTCAGGCGGCGAGACGCTGCTCCAGCGAAAGCTGGACGCAGGCGAGTTCGTCGTGTCGGTCGAGATCGACCCTCCCCGCGGCGCGAACCCCGGCGGCATGCTCGAGGTCGCACGGACGCTCCAGGAGTCGGGCCGGGTCGACGTCGTGGACGTCAACGACAACCCGCGGGCACGCGCGCGGATGAGCGGGATGATGGCGTCCGTCGCGATCGAACGGCAGGTGGGCATCGAGACGATCCCGCACCTGACGCCGCGCGACTCGTCGATCGCCGGGCTCGAGTCGCAGCTCCTGGGCGCCCACGCGGAAGGGATCCGCAACGTGCTCGCGGTAACCGGAGACCCTCCCGAGGCAGGCGACTACCCGGGTGCGAGCGGCGTGTACGAGGTCGACTCGATCGGCCTCTCGCGCGTCATCAGCCACATGAATGCCGGCGAGGACTTCAACGGCGCCGAGATCGACGCGCCGACGTCCTTCTTTCTCGGCGTTGCCGTGAACCCGGCGGCCGACGACCTCGACACCGAGGTCGAGCGGTTCGAGCAGAAGCTCGAGGCCGGGGCCGAGTTCGCGATGACGCAGGTGCTCTTCGACTTCGCTTACCTCGACCGCTTCATCGAGCGGCTCGGCCGCTCGTGTCCCATTCCCCTGCTCATCGGCATCTTCTACGTCCGCAGCTATCAGCTCGCGCTGCGCCTGCACAACGAGGTCCCGGGCATCGTCGTGCCCGACCACGTGCAGGCGCGGCTGCGCAACGCCGGGGCGGACGCGGGCGACGAAGGGCTCGCGCTCGCGAAGGAGCTGCTCGAGGAGTCGCGTGAGCGCGCGGCCGGCGTCTACGTCATCCCGCCGTTCCGCCAGCCGCTCGCGGCGCTCGACGTCCTCACATAGGGCGAGGCAAGCCTCGCCCCTACCGCTTGTCGTAGTGGCCGGGCATGCCCGGCCCGCCTACTGCGCGCACTCGCTCGAGAGCGGCTTCGAGCCGACCTTCTCGAGCACGTCGCGCACGGTCGCCGGCGGCACGCCGTAGCCGCCGACATCCTCGGGCCGCCGCGCGAACACCACCGTCCGCACGCGCCCCTCTGCGTCCACGCCCGGTCCGCCCGAGAGCCCCGGCCGCACCTCACCGCGAATCGCCGTCACGTTGCGGGTCACGGGCCCGCGGCCGTACGCGTCCCGGCTCAAAGCGCGTCCGGTGCCCCCGAGGCGCCCGGGGATGACGGCCAGCGGGCCGTTCCCCGGATAGCCGATGAGGGCGACCGCCACGCGTCGTTCGGGATCCGCGAGCGCGAGTGGCGCTCCGCGAAGCCCGCGGACGCGCAGCACCGCAACGTCGTTCTCGGCGTCGAACGCGACCACCTGCGACTGGAACGACGCGCGTCCGCGCCGGTCGACGCGGGGACGGTCGATGCCGGCGACGACGTGCGCGTTCGTGACGACGAGACCCGGCCGCGCGATCCACCCGGAGCCCTCGACCCCGAGCCCGCAGGCGATACCGGTCACGCGAACGACGCTACCAGCCGCTCGGTCGACGTCCGGGTCGCGCGCGATCGCAACGTCCGGCGGCGGGACGATCGCCGGAGGGCCGACCACGACTCCGATGGGGTCCACGCGCTCCAGCGTCTCGAGAAGCCGCTCCGGCGGGAACTCGTCGTTGATCCGGGCGAGGATCGTCGATTCCTGCACCGACCGGCGGAGCTCCGACTGTCCCGGCAGGTAGAGCAGCACGGCGCCTACCGCCCAGCAGATGAGGAAGCCCGCGAGGACGCCGAGAAGCGCGCCGGCGACGGAGTCCACCGATCGGAGACCGGGAACCGCGCCCATGCCCGCCCGCAGCGTCCCGCCGAGCATGCCCGCGAAGGTCTGGAGCAGGACGCCCCCCAGGATCGCGGCCCCAAGCGCGATGAGAGGCGCGTACGGCGATCCCTCGTCGAGGAACGCCGGTGCGATCTGCGCGCCGAGGTACGCGCCGAGAGCGAACCCGGCCAGCGACAGCGCCCCCCGCACGAGTCCCCGCGAGAGCCCGTAGAACCCGAAGAGGACGACGACGCCGATGACGATCCAGTCGGCGGAGGCCACAGCCGGTGAAGGGTACGCGGAGCGGAGGCCGGGCCTCGCGCGCGGCTACACTAGGGCCGCCTCGGGGGCGTAGTTCAGTTGGTTAGAACGCCGGCCTGTCACGCCGGAGGTCGCGGGTTCGAGTCCCGTCGCTCCCGTCTCTCGAAGTACCTGCAAACAGGCATTTTTGTTGCCGGATCAGGCGCCGGCTTACTGCCCGTGGCCCAATCCCGTGGCCCAGCACCGACACGCAAACTCCCTGCAAAGTTGGCTTTTCGCCAACGATCTTGTACTACGGCCGCACGAACAGAAACAGGTCACTCGTTGTTTCGCTAGCAGTTCGGGGGTCGACGGTTCGATTCCGTCAAAGGCTTGCAAGCGCGTTCACGGGATTTGTGACGACTTGCTCTTGACTCAGCGGGCGGTAGGTATGGAGCTCCTAGCTCACAAGCCTCGACAGTCCGGAGAAACGTGATTAGTGCCGGATTGGGAGCGCGGCGACGAGCGAAGTCCCGTCGCCAGGCTTGCTTGTGGCCTCCAGCGAGCCGCCGAGTGCCTCGACCCGATCGCGGAGGCCGACAAGGCCGGAGCCCCGAGCCGGATCTGCGCCGCCGATGCCGTCATCGCGTACCGACAGCAGCAGTCCCTCGTTCTCTAGCTTAAGCACGACGTCGATGCGCGAGGCCTGCGAGTGTTTTGCGGCGTTGGCCAGTGACTCCGACGCCACGAAGTAAGCGGCAACCTCAACCGGCTCGGGGAAGCGCTCCCTTGTCATTACTTCCAGGTCTACGGCGATCGGCGAGCGCAGCGCGAGCGCTTCAAGCGCGGGTCCGAGGCCGGCGTCGGAGAGTATGGCTGGGTGAATGCCTCGCGAGAGCTCCTGCAGCTCCTCGACGGCCGTGCCGAGACCGGCGGCGATGCGCGAGAACTTCTCTCGAACGTCGCTGCTCTGCGGCGGTAGCTCGGCCGCGGCTGCGTTGGCCGCCAATGCGAGCGAGACGAGCCGTTGCTGGGTTCCGTCGTGGAGGTCGCGCTCGATCGTGCGTCGCGCCTCGTCGCCTGCGGCCACGATTCTGGCGCGGGACTCGATCAACTCGGTCCGGGCGGTCGCGTTCGAGATCGCCGTGGCGATCAACTCGGTGAACCTTTCCAGACGCGTCTCGGCGTCGGGCGGCAGGAGATTATGGGTCGAACCCACGACCATCGCTCCCCACAGGTGATCCTCGACGACGATCGGGCATCCGACATGTGACAGCGTGCCGAGGCGACGCGACGCCTCTCCAACTGACCCGCCGATGGCGGCCCAGTCCTTCTTCTCGATACGGGCCGAGCGTCCCGTCCGATAGACCTCCGCCGAAGCCATTCCTTCCTGGAATTCCCAGCGTGTCCCGATTGGGATGTCGATGTTTGTGGCGCCGACGAATACGACCGCCGCACCGTCCTCGAATCTCAAGACGGCCGCATTCGAGTAGAAGACCTGCGCCACTTCCTCGGTCACAGCCGCGAAGATCGCGCCGGGCGGTACGTCGTGCGCAACGAGCGTTGCCACCCGCCGCAGAGCGGCTTGTTCTTCGGCGAGCTGCGCGTGGGCTTGCCGTATCGCGGTATTGGCGATCGCGGTTGCGATCAGTTCAGTGAATCTCTCCAGCCGTTCTTCGGTGTCGCGCGGCAAGAGATCCTGAGAAGACACGACGATTGCTCCCCAGAGCCCACCGTCGGCGAAGATGGGACTCCCGACCATCGAGCTGAAGCGATGCCGACGAACCGCCGCGCCAAGTTCTCCTGTAAGGGAAGGCCAGTCTCGTTCCTCGACCCGCGCCGGGCGCCCAGTCCGGTGGACCTCCGCTGAGATCATTCCATCCTGAAAGTCCCATCGTGACCCGACCGGGATGTCGATGTTCACGACACCGACATACACGACCGCTGAGTCGTCCTCGAATCTCCCAACGCCTGCTGCCGAGTCGAAGAGGCGAGCGACTTCCTCGCTGACGGCGGAGAAGATCTCGGTCGATGGCGCGTCGTTCGCGACCAGCGTGGCGACGCGCCGCAGGGCCGCTTGTTCCTCGGCCAGCGCGGCGAGAGCCTCTCGCGACTGTGCATTCGCGATTGCGGTAGCGAACAGCGCGCTGAAGTCGGCGAGACGCCTGTCGGTTCCAGCCGCGAGCGAAATTTCGAGCGATGCAATCGTGATCGCTCCCCATAACTCGCCCTCGACGAGGACGGGAGTTGCAAGTGCGGAGCGCACGCCCGACTCGCGCGCGACCGTCGGCGGCTCGCCGTCGCATTTCTGCAGATCGAAGCTCGCGGACTGACCTGTCCGGTACACGGCACCGACGACGTAGTCCGGATCGAGGTGCACGCGGGCGCCGCGGCTGTGAGGACCGCGGTGTGCTCCCATGACCGTGACCGTGCCGTCGCCCTCGAATCTGAGCACAGCGGAGATGTCGGCTCCGCACAGTGCCTCGATCTCTCCGGCAAGCGCGTCGAACAGCGGTCCCGGGTCCACTCCGTTCGCGACGAGCGTGGCCACGCGCCGCAGCGCCGCCTGCTCATCGGCCAGCAGTTGGACATCCTCGCGCGCATCCACGTTCTCGCTCGCCCTTGTCAGAGGCCCGGTGAGCTCGGCGAGGCGAAGTTCACCGTCGTCCTGGTTCGTCTCAGTCACGCCACCAGTCTGATCCGCTCACGCGGCGGAGGGAAGGGTTGCGCCCGGGCTCGGCCCTACTGACTGACGAACACACACAGCGAGCCTTCGTGGCAGATATCCGCATCGCGGATACTTCCACAGGTGAGCAGCTCGCCTGCCACTCGGGTCGTGATTGCCGACGACGACGTCCTCCTCCGAGAAGGGCTTGCCAGCCTGCTCGAGCGCTCGGGCTTCGACGTCGTCGCTCAGGCAGGCGATGGTGTGACGGCGCTTCGCACATGCCGCGAGCACGAGCCGGACTTGCTGGTCACAGACATCCGCATGCCACCCACACACACGACGGAAGGGCTCGAGGCGGCACACGCCATCCGGGCGGAATATCCCGACGTGGGGATCCTCGTTCTCTCGGCCTACGTGGAGG
>CAVXPS010000004.1:0-11556 GCA_963763815.1 uncultured Actinomycetes bacterium | reverse complement strand
TCGCGGACGCAGGTCGGCATCGTCGGAGCCGGTCCAGCCGGACTCACACTCGGCCATCTCCTGCACCTCGAGGGCATCGACACGGTGATCGTCGAGGACCGGAGCCGCGAGTACGTCGAGGCGCGCGTTCGCGCCGGTGTGATCGAACAGGGCATCGTCGATCTCCTGCTCGAGACGGGCGCGGGAGAGCGCCTCCAGCGCGAGGGTCTCGTCCACCACGGCATCGAGCTCCAGTTCGCAGGCGAGCGCCACCGCATCCCGCTGAGCGACCTCACCGACGGGCGGTCGATCGTCATCTACGGCCAGACCGAGATCGTGAAGGACCTGATTCGCCTTCGCCTCGAGACCCATCAACCTCTCCACTTCGACGTGGCGGGCGTCTCGGTGCACGACCTCGAAACCGACCGTCCGCTGATCCAGTACCGGCACGAGGGCCGCGACGAGGAGCTCGAGTGCGACGTGATCGCGGGCTGCGACGGGTTCCACGGGATCTGCCGTCCGAGCATTCCGGCAGCCGCGCTGTCCGAGTTCTCGCGCGAGTACCCGTTCGGCTGGCTCGGCATCCTCGCGGCGGTTGCCCCCTCGAACGACGAGCTCGTCTACGCGCACCACGACCGCGGATTCGCGCTCCTGAGCCTCCGCTCTCCGGAGCTCAGTCGTCTCTACATCCAGTGCCGACCCGGCGAAGACCTCGCAGAGTGGCCCGACGACCGTATCTGGGACGAGCTGCAGACGAGGCTCGGCCTCGAGGGTTGGACGCTCGCCGAGGGGCCGATTCTCGAGAAGGGCATCACCGGGATGCGCAGCTATGTCTGCGAGCCGATGCGCCACGGGCGCCTGTTCCTCGCCGGTGACGCCGCGCACATCGTGCCGCCCACCGGCGCGAAGGGGCTCAACCTCGCGCTCCACGACGTGCGCTTGCTCGCAGACGCGCTCGCCGCCTGGTACCGCTCGGGAGACACGAGCGGCCTCGACGCCTACTCGGAAACGTGCATGAAGCGCGTCTGGCGCGCGGAGCATTTCTCGTGGTGGATGACACAGATGCTCCATCGCCCGGAGGACCGTGACCCGTTCGAGCTGAAACTCCAGCTCTCGCAACTGCGATACGTGACGACCTCCCACGCCGCCGCCGCGTCGCTCGCCGAGAACTACGTCGGGCTCGAGATCGTGTAGACGGACTACCGGAGATCGTCGATGACGTAGTGGTCGGGTGTGTCGAGGGCAGGCTCGCCGGGCCGGAGATGCATCGCGACTCCGATCTGCTCGATGCGAAAGCCGCGAGAGAGCAGGCGTCGATATGCATCGAGGCGGCCGGTGTTGACTCCCGCGACGAGCCGCTCCAACCGAGAGTCTGCGGCGAACCCCTCGCAAGCGTCGAGGAGTCGCTCGAACCGGTCGCCGGCGCCGGCGCCCGGACGAACCGCCGCGACCTTGACGTAGCAGGTATCGCTCCCCGCTTCGCTCCCAGCCCCGCAGTGACAGACAGCGACGCCATCCAGTTCGTCTTCACCGGGTAGCACGAGCGTGTCGCCGATCTGCTGCGTAGCGGCAGCGACGATCTCGCGCTCGAGGTCGAGACCGCGAAAGACCGCATCCGTCAGCCCGCGAATCTCGTCGAGCAACGTGGCACGGCCGTTCGCGGTCTCCTCCGAGACGAGCGCGTAGAGGCCGTTGGTACTCGCGGCGACCGGCTTGGCGGCCACCACTGTGAGACTGCCCGGCCAGAAACCGTGTCTCTGGTAGAGGCCGATGTGCTTGGGGCTCGACGCGAAGGTGAAAAGCCCCGCCTGCCTCACTTCCCACCCTTCGAACGACTCGAGGACCGGACGGAGCAACCGGCTCGCGATACCACGATCCCAGAGCTCGGGATGGACGGTGAGCGGACCGAAGAAGAACCGAACGAGCCCCAGCGGGCCGCGAACACCGATCCAACGACTTTGCCGTCGACCTCGGCTGCCCATGCACAGTCCGGCGCGGCCCGAAACCGCGTACTCACGTAATCCCTGTCTCCGAAAGCCGCGGCGGGATCGGGTAGCCCGGCGAAACGTGCCGAACGCCAGACGCATGACCCGATCGGCGGAGTCGAGATCGTCGGCAAGCAGCGGCCTGACGCGGACCCCTTGCTCGGACGAGTTGACGGCGTCCTCGCCGAGCGACATTCCCGAACCCTCGCACACGCCGTGGACCCGGACGGACAACTGATCGCGATCGGTCGTAGCAATCCGCGCGGATCGCCGCTTTCGTATGCTCTGAGGCACCGAGGCTGCGGCCCCAGGGATTTGCTGCCCGACGGGAGGAGGGATCGTGTATCCCGCGAGATTCGACTACTTCGCACCGGCGACGCTCGAGGAGGTGATCGGGACACTCGCCGAGCGGGGAGACGACGCCAAGGTCATGGCCGGCGGCCAGAGCCTCATACCCCTCATGAAGCTTCGCATCGCCTCCCCGGTCGTCGATCGTCGACCTGAACGGCGTCCCGGACCTCGAGTATGCGACGAAGTCCAAGACGGGCTTCGGATCGGCGCGCTTGTGCGTCACAAGACCTGCCGAGCGTCGCCGTTGCTCCGCAAGCGCTACCGCCTGCTCGGCGACGCGGCACCGCAGATCTCCGACCCGCTGGTGCGCAACCGCGGCACGGTCTGCGGCTCGCTCGCGCACGCGGACCCCCAGGGCGACTGGGGCGCCGCGATGCTGGCCGCGCGCGGCGAGGTCGTCGCGCAAGGGCCGAGCGGCGAACGGACGATCCCGATCGACGACCTGCTCCGCGGGCCGTTCACTACCACGCTCTCGCCGGACGAGGTGATCACCGAGGCTCGCGTTCCCGACCCCGGCCCGAGGACGAGCGGCACGTACCTCAAGCTCGAGCGCAAGGTCGGCGACTACGCGACCGCCGCCGTCGCGATCCAGGTCACGCTCGACAACGGCACCTCGGCGAGGCCGGTATCGCCCTCACCGGCGTCGGCCCGACCAACATGCGTGCAACTGCGGCCGAGGACTCGCTCCGCGGAGCAGAGCCTTCCGATGCCGCGATCGAGAACGCCGCGAGGCTGGCCGCGGAGGCCGCCGAGCCGCAATCGGACATCCGAGGCACGGCCGACTACAAGCGCAACGTCATCCGCGTCTTCACGCAGCGGGGCCTCCGGACCGCGATCGCGCGAGCGAAGGGCGGAGAGGAGTGAATGAGATGACCGAGCTTGCGACCCAGACGGTGCCGCAGCGGCGCTGCACACCTTCGAGACGACCGTCAACGGCCGGAAGCACGCGGCTGCGGTCGAGGCGCGCACGCTGCTCGTGCACTTCATCCGCGAGTCACTCGGCCTGACGGGCACGCACATCGGCTGCGACACCTCGAGTTGCGGGGCCTGCACGGTGCTCGTCGACGGCGTGCCGATGAAGTCGTGCGCGATGCTCGCCGTCCAGGCGAACGGCACCGAGATCACGACCGTCGAGGGCCTCGAGCAAGGCGGCCAGCTCCATCCGATCCAGCAGGCCTTCTCCGAGGAGCACGGCCTCCAGTGCGGCTTCTGCACCCCGGGGATGATGCTCACGTCGGTGGCGCTGCTCGCCGAGAACCCCACCCCGACGAAGGAGGAGATCCGCTGGGCGATCTCCGGCCAGCTCTGCCGTTGCACCGGCTACCAGAACATCGTGAACGCCGTCCAGAGGGCGGCGAGCTCATGAAGGAGGGCTCCTAAGCCATGGCGACGACTCAGGAAATCGGCGGGATCGGCCACTCCGTCAAGCGCAAGGAGGACGCGCGGCTCATCCGCGGCAAGGGCACGTACTTCGACGACATCACGCTGCCGGAGATGCTCCACATGGAGATCCTCCGCAGCCCGTACGCGCACGCGGAGCTCACGAGCATCGACACCTCGCGGGCGGAGGAGCTCGACGGCGTCGTGGCCGTCGTCACCGGCGAGCTGCTGGCGCAGCACAACCTCGCCTGGATGCCGACCCTCTCGGGCGACACGCAGGCGGTGCTCGCCACGGACAAGGTCCGCTTCCAGGGCCAGGAGGTCGCGTGCGTCATCGCCGAGACCGCGTACATCGCGAAGGACGCGCTGGAGCTGATCGAAGTCGAGTACGAACCGCTGCCCGCGGTCACGAGCCCGCAGGAGGCGCTGGCCGACGGAGCACCCGTGATCCGCACCGACAAGGAAGGCCAGGAGGGGAACCACGTCTACCACTGGGAGGCCGGGGACAAGGACGCGACCGATCGCGCCTTCGCCGAAGCCGACCGCGTCGATCGCGCTCGACACCTTCTATCCGCGCTGCCACCCGGCGCCGCTCGAGTGCTGCGGCTGCGTGGCCGACGTCAACCCGGCGACGGGCAAGGCGACGATCTACATGACGTCCCAGGCGCCGCACGCGCACCGGACGCTGTTCGCGATCGTCGCCGGCCTGCCCGAGCACAAGATCCGGATCATCAGCCCGGACATCGGCGGCGGCTTCGGGAACAAGGTGCCGATCTACCCCGGCTATGTCGTCGCAACCGCGGCCTCCCTGCTCATCGGGAGACCGGTCAAGTGGGTCGAGGACCGTACCGGCAACCTCATCTCGACCGGCTTCGCCCGCGACTACCACATGCGCGGGGAGCTGGCCGTGAAGGACGGGAAGATGACGGGCCTGCGCGCCTCGCTCCTCTCCGACCAGGGGGCGTTCTACGCGGACGCGCAGCCGACGAAGACTCCGCGCAGGCCTCTTCCACATCGTGACCGGCTCGTACGACATCCCGGCCGCCCACGTCGTCGCGGACGGCTGGTACACGAACAAGGCGCCGGGCGGAGTCGCATACCGCTGCTCGTTCCGCGTGACCGAGGCCTCGTACCTGATCGAGCGCCTCGTCGACAACGCCGCGCACGAGCTCGGCGTCGACGCGGCGCAGTTCCGGCTCGACAACTTCATCCAGCCGGAGCAGTTCCCGTACGAGTCCGCGACGGGCTTCTCTACGACTCGGGGAACTACCCGGAGGCGATGCGGATCGCGCTCGAGAAGCTCGGGTACGAGGATCTCCGTCGCGAGCAGGAGGAGGCGCGTGCGGAGGGACGGCTGCTCGGGATCGGCCTCGCGTCGTTCACCGAGGTCGTCGGCGCGGGCAAGGGCAAGGACTACGACATCGCCGGCCTGCGGATGTTCGACTCGGCGGAGCTGCGCATCCACCCGACCGGCAAGGCGATCCTCAAGCTCGGTGTCAAGTCGCAGGGCCAGGGGCACGAGACGACGTTCGCCCAGATCGTGGCGAGCGAGCTCGGCATCCCGTACGAGGACATCGAGGTGCAGGAGGGCGACACCGACAACACGCCGTACGGCCTCGGCACGTACGCGAGCCGCTCGACGCCGACCGCCGGCGCCGCGACGGCCGTCATCTCGCGAAAGCTGAGGGACAAGGGCAAGGAGATCGCCGCGCACCTGCTCGAGGCCTCGGCCGACGACATCGAGTTCGAGGCGGGCAGCTTCTTCGTCAAGGGCTCGCCCGACCGCTCGAAGACGATCCAGGACGTCGCGTTCGCCGCGTACTCCGACCTCCCGGACGGGCATGGAGGCGGGGCTCGAGGGCGTGCACTACTACGACCCGCCGAACATGACGTACCCGTTCGGCACGTACGCGGTCGTCGTCGAGATCGATCGCGGAACCGGCCAGTGGAAGGTCGAGAAGGTGGTCGCGGTCGACGACTGCGGCGTCCGGATCAACCCGATGATCGTCGAGGGCCAGATCATGGGCGGCCTCACCGAGGGCTACGCGATCGCGGCGATGCAGCTGATCGACGTTCGACGAGGACGGTAACTGCATCGGCTCGAACCTCACGGACTACCTCATCCCGACCGCCTGGGAGACGCCGGAGTTCGATCTCGGTGAGCTCGCCACGCCCTCGCCACACCATCCGATCGGGGCGAAGGGCGTCGGCGAGTCGGCGACGGTCGGATCGCCCGCCGCGTACGTGAACGCGGTCATCGACGCGCTCTGGCACGCGGGCGTGCGGAACATCGACATGCCGCTGACGTCGGACAAGGTCTGGCAGGCGCTGGCCGAGGCGGGGCTCGCCGAGTGAGCGACTCGAGCTGACGTCCTGATCGAGGCCGGGCGGCTCGCGGAGGCGGGCGAGGAGTTCGTCCTCGCCACCGTCGTCTCCGTGCGTCGACCGGCCTCGGCCAGGCGTGGCGATCGCGCGCTCATCCGCCACGACGGGACGCTCGTCGGCTGGGTCGGCGGCGCGTGCTCCGAGCCGGCGGTCGTACGCGAGGCGCTGCGCGCGCTGGCCGACGGCACGGCCGCGACTGCTGAGGATCTGCCCGCCGGGAAGCCCGGCCGCAGGTGACGACGTCGTGACCGCGAGAGCTCGTGCGCGTCGGAGGGAACGGTCGAGGTCCTCATCGAGCCGCGCGTAGCCGTCCCGCTGGTCGCAGTCGTCGGTGACAGCCCGGCGGCCGCGGCCCTGCGAGAGCTCGTACCGCGGAATCGGCTGGAGGGTCACGGGCGATCTCGAGGCCGGCGCGGACGCGGTCGTCCTCGCGACGATGGGCCGCGGCGACGAGCGAGGCCCTGGAGGCGGCGCTCGCGTCCCCGGCCGGCTACGTCGGGCTCGTCGCCAGCGCGCGGCGCGCGGGTGTCGTGCTCGCGGCGCTGCGCGAGCGCGGCATCGACGAGGAGGCGCTCGCGCGAGTCCGCAGCCCGGCCGGCCTCGACCTCGGGCCGCTCCCGCAGAGGGAGATCGCAGTCGCGGTCCTCGCCGAGCTCGTCGCCTGGCAGCACGCACGCGACGGATCGCCGACCGACCTCCTCGAGGCGGTCGATCCGGTGTGCGGAATGACGATCGCCGTCGGGCCGGAGACGCCGAGCGCGACGCACGGTGAGACGACGTACTGGTTCTGCTGTCCCGGTTGCCAGGCGCGGTTCACTCGCGACCCGGCCGTGTTCCTCGCGAGCGCGTAGCTCGTCCGCTCAGCCGAGGCTGATATCGCCGGGCGTCCGGCGCGCGCGGACGACCCGCTCGATCTCGCCCACGACGTGAGTCCGCGAACGGGCGCACGCTCGACGCGAGGTCGTCCCAGCGCTCGTCCTGGTCGCCGACGTAGATTGCGCGGGCGCGAGCGAGCACCGGGCGCTGCTCGTCGGGCAGGCGGGCGAGTGCCCAGTCCGCTGCGGCGTCCTTCGAGCGGATGACGTCGGTTGCCGCGGTGCTCCAGATCCGCGCGAGCGTCAGGACCATGTTCCGCGTGTCGGAGTCGATCTCGTCGACGATCCCTTCGATCCCGTCGACGAGCGCGCTCGTGAAGTCCTCGCGCGGAACCGGGTCGAAGACCTCGACCGGCGGAGGGGCCGAGCAACGCCCTGTCACCCAGCCGCGCCATCGTGATCAGCAGCGCGAGGTCCGGGTTCACCGTCGTCCGCAGGGGCTCGACGTCGCCGCGCTCGAGCTTGGCGCGCAGCCACTCGCCGTACTGGAGGTCGAAGCTCGGCGGATAGCGCCAGGGCCGGATCTCCGGCTGCACGACGACCGTCACCTCGACCGGCCGCAGTCGCCCCGGAGACATCGGGCCGGAGACGGCGAGCAGCCGCTCGACGAGGCTTCGCTTCTCCTCGAGCGCCATCCGCCGTCGCGCCACGACCAGCACGTCGAGGTCGCTGCGCGGCCGCAGCCCTCCGAGAACGGCCGAGCCGTGGAGATAGGCGCCGACGAGATTCTCCGCGAGCACGTCGCGAACTGCGGTGAGCACCCTCTCGAGTTGCTCCTCCATCGTCGGGATGATCGCGTCAAAGAGAACGGGGCGACGCTCTCGCCGCCCCGTTCACGCTCCCCGCGCCGGATCATGGCGACGCCGCCGACGTCATCGGGGAAATCCTTGGCGTAGGAGTGGAGAACGACGTCCCGAGGCCCGTCGAGCGGGCGATACGGTGGAGCCGCTACACCACGCCGCCGAGAGACGCCTGTCACGAGGCGCGCCGGCCGTGACCCCGGCGCGCCTCCCTCGGCGCTCGCAAGCACGGTCAGCGGCTCGTGAGCCGGGAGCGGTAGTCAACCCGGGTCGAGTACGCTCAGGTCGTGGCGCACCCGTCCACGGCACCGACGTACGAGGTCGTGACGACGACGCCGGCAGGGAGCAGCCGAGCCCATCCGTACTCGACGGAGAGCCTCGAGCCCGGGAGCGTCATCCGCCTGTCGGGCCGCTGGTGGGTGGTCGGCGAGGTCGTCTCCGAGGACGAGCAGCCGGCCCGCGCGCTCGCGGTTCCCGCGAGGTACCGGCTGCGCATCCGGCACCCGGACGGCCACGAGGAGCACGGGGCGTTCCGGCGCTTCCAGACGGGTGGGCCGAGACTCGGTCACGCGTTCACGACAGTTGACGACGGGCGCCCGGTGAGCTGGCACGTGGCCGACGAGCGCCTCGCGCGGGACGAGCAGGGACAGCCGTACCTCGAGCTGCTGGCCGAACGCGACTACGGCGAGCTCGAGTCGCCCCCGGACCACGAGCTCGAGCACCGCCTCTCGAGGCTCGAGGAGCTGCTGCCCCCGGATGCGTACGCCACGCTGACGGAAGCCGCCGCCGAGGGGCTGGCGATCGAGCTCGTCGGGCTCGACCCGGGCGAGGAGCCGGACTGGGAGGAAGCGGAGCGCTTCGTCGACGCGCTCGTCCTCGACGAGATCGAGGACGATCTCCTCGAGCTCTGCGGAGTCGAGCCGGATTCCGACCCGCGCGACACGTGGCTCGACACCGTGAAGAACCGCCTCCGCGCCGACCTCGACCGCTTCCGGGCAGACGTCGAGGGCGACCACGTCGAGATCGAGGAGTGGGAGTATCTCGACGGTCGCATCTTCGCTTCCGTCGGAGCGTTCGAGGACGAGGCGGACCCGGACAGCGGGCACGGCTGGATGTGCAGGCTCCTCGACGCCGAGGTGCTCGGAGCCGCAGGCTTCAGCCTGGTCCGCAAGACCGAGCTCTGAGCTTCTCCGACCCGAGCGTCAGTGGTCCGCCGGCAGGTGCCAGCGCCGCGGCGCGATCAGGTCCTGCGCCTCGGTGGGCCCCCACGTACCCGGCTCGTACGGGATCGCCGTCGGCGGCTCGTCGAGAACGGGCTGCACGACCTCCCACAGCCGCTCGATCCCGTCGGAGCGTGCGAAGAGCGTCTTATCGCCGATGAGCGCGTCGTAGATGAGCCGCTCGTATGCCTCCAGCAGGCCGCCCGCGTCGTAGGAGAAGTCCATCCGCGCCTCGGTGAGGTCGAGCTCGGCGCCGGGGTCCTTGACGAGGAACGACGCCGAGATGGAGCCGGGGTCGCCGAGGTCGAACGTCAGATGGTTCTCGTCGATGCTGTCGGTCGACACCTCGGCGCGCTCGAAGAGCGAGAGCGCAGGCTTCTTGAAGACGATCGTGAGCACCCGCCGCGCCTCCGGCAGCCGCTTGCCGGTGCGGAAGAAGAACGGCACGCCCTTCCAACGCCAGTTGTCGATGAACATCCTGCCCGCGACGTAGGTCTCCGTGTCCGAGTCGGGCGCCACGCCCTCGAGGTCGCGGAAGCCCACGTACTGGCCCCGGACGACGTCGCCTGGAGTGAGCACGCGCATCGCGTCGAAGACCTTCGACTTCTCGTCCCCGAGCGACTTCGGCGTCAGGGCGAGCGGCGGCTCCATCGCGACGAACCCGAGCACCTGGAACACATGGGTCACGACGACGTCGCGCAGCGCGCCGGTCGCCTCGTAGAACGACGCGCGCTGGTCGACGGACAGGGTCTCGGGGACGTCGAACTGCACGTGGTCGATGAACTGCCGGTTCCAGACGGGCTCGAAGAGGCCGTTCGCGAAGCGGAACGCGAGGATGTTCTGCACCGCCTCCTTGCCGAGGAAGTGGTCGATGCGGAACACCTGCTCCTCGTCGAGCACGGAGTGGATCCGCTGATTGAGCTCCCTCGCGCTCGCGAGATCGACGCCGAACGGCTTCTCGATGATCACGCGCGCGTCCTCCGCGAGGCCGGCTTCGCCGAGGGCGACCACGATGTCGTCGAAGACGGTCGGAGGGACGGCGCAGAAGACGAGCTTGCGCGCGCTCCCGAGCTCCTCGGCTTTCTGTCCGGCCGCGGAAGCGACCTCGGTCGTCTTACCGGGCCCGAAGCCGCCCCCGACGTACGACAGCCGTCGCGAGAAGGCCTCCCAGTGCTCTCCCTCGGGGCTGGAGCGGCCGAACTCGTCGATCGCGCTGCGCGCGAGCTCACGGAAGTCGTCGTCGGAGATCTCGCGGGTCGACGACGCGATGAGCCGCCATTCCTCCGGAAGCAGGCCCGCGACCTCGAGGTGGTAGAGGCCGGGAAGCAGCTTTCGCTTTGCCAGGTCGCCTGCTGCGCCGAAGAGGACGATCGTCACCGGCCCGAGCCGGCGGGCTGCGGTCGGATGGCTGAAGAGCGTTCGCCCGGTCTCCGTCGTCGCCGTCATGTCTTCGCGTCGTCCATCCGCTCGACGTGGCCGCCGAACTGCTTTCGCATGGCGGAGAGCACCTTGCTCGCGAAGTCAGCCTCGCCTCGAGACGTGAAGCGCGCGAACAGGGCGGTCGACAGCACCGGGACCGGCACGCCGGCCTCGACGGCCGCAGTCACCGTCCAACGGCCTTCTCCCGAGTCCGAGACGCGACCGCTGAACTCCGACAGGTCGCCGGACTCGGCGAGTGCCGATGCGGTGAGGTCGAGGAGCCACGAGGAGACGACCGACCCGCGCCGCCAGACCTCGGCCACCTCGGCGAGATCGAAGTCGTAGCGGTAGTACTCGGGATGCGCGAGCGGCGCGACCTCCGAGCTCACCTCGTGCTCGCCGGCACCGACGTTCGCAGCGTGCAGGACGTTGAGCCCCTCCGCGTAGGCGGCCATGAGCCCGTATTCGATTCCGTTGTGGACCATCTTCACGAAGTGGCCCGCTCCGGACGGCCCGCAGTGGAGGTATCCGTGTTCCGCCGGACGCACGGGCGTGTCCTCGCGAGTTCGAGGCGCAGTTGCGAGGCCCGGCGACAGCGCCTGGAAGACCGGATCGAGCCTCCCGACGGGTTCCTCCTCTCCCCCGATCATCAGGCAGTAGCCCCGCTCGAGCCCGAAGACGCCTCCAGAGGTACCGACGTCGACAAAGTGGATGTCCCGTTCGGCGAGCTGCGCGGCGCGCGCGATGTCGTCTCGGTAGTAGCTGTTTCCACCGTCTACGACGACGTCGTCGGGGTCGAGATGGGGCACGAGCTCGTCGAGCACGGACGCGACCGCTGCGGCGGGAACCATGAGCCAGACGGCTCTCGGCCGCTCGAGCTCGGCCGCGAGCTCGGCGTACGAGGCGACGCCGACCGCGCCCTCGGCTTCGAGCTCGGCGATGGAAGCCCGATGGCGGGCGGACACGACGCACACGTGCCCGTCGCGCAAGAGCCGGCGCGTCATGTTGCCACCCATCCGACCGAGGCCGATCATCGCCAGCTGCATCTCTCGCTGTCTCCTCTCGACGTCGCCAATCGGGACGATACGCACGAGCGCTCGACTCGGCGCGCAGACTCCTTCTAGGCGGCGACCGTCGGCAGCCCGGCGAGCGCCATCGCCAC
>CAVXPS010000003.1:0-6385 GCA_963763815.1 uncultured Actinomycetes bacterium | reverse complement strand
CAACCTGGAGGCCCGAAAGCGGCTCGAAGTGGAGCCTTGAGCCCGCTGAACTGAGGAGGGGAAGGAGCTAAGCGCCCCTTCCCCTTCGCGTGTCCGACGACCACTAACGCCGGGTCGGCGTCGTTGCGAGCCACGACTCGGGCGAGATCTCACGCAAGATGAACTCGTCGTAGCCGAAGAGCGCCGCGGTGATCGACGAGATCAAGCGTGCGCCGTCGAGCGGCGTCAGGTAGTTGCTCTCTGCCGACAGCTTCACCTCTTTCACGAGGCGTCTCAGACAGGTGGCGCTCCTTGTGGCCGCGGCCAAGCCGCCTGCCCCGAGACTACTCGGAGAATCCCTCAGTCACCTCGCCCTTGTGTGCGGCGATTGCAGCGAGAACCTCCTCCTTCTCCCGCTCGGGCACCTTGAAGAAGTCGAGCGTTCGCCCAAGCTCAGCCGCCGAGGTGGTGGCGCCGCGGTGGTTGGTGCGCTACGTGACTGTGCTCGTACCGGAAATCCACACTCGCGCCAGAAGCGGAGCGCTCCAGGAAAGCGCGCGTCGCCGGCGCCGCCCTACGTATCGGAGATGACGACCAATCGAACCGGCACTCCTTCCACGCTTCGCTTCGAAAGGTCCGCGGTCGCTCGTGACTCGACGAGCCCCTCCTCGTCCTCCGGTCGCACCGCGACGACGATTTCGTCCGCCGGAAACGTTGCAAGCGCGTCTCGGATCGCAAGTTCGACTTTGGCTTCCCCGGCAACAGCCTCCACCGTCTCACCTGGAAGCTGCTCTGCGGTGCGCTCCGCAACCTGCTCGGCGTGACTGAATGCGCGCTGATCGTTTGCGAGCCAGTCGAGGACTCCCTGTCGGACGACGGGCACGACGACCTTGACCCGATCGGCGTCGCCGACCTGGTCTCGGAGGGCGTCGTTGGCATGCTCGACCGTGCTGACGACGAGAACATTTCGCACGTGCAAGGTCTTCCCATCCTTCTCACGACGCCAAACACCTCGTAGCGGCCGCCCGCGCCCCGCAGCCCGGACAGGTCTCCGGCTCGGCTAGTGGCCCGCAGCCCTCCCCGCGAAGCGCCCGCAAGCCGGTTCAGGAGCGGGACGAGAGCGAGGAATCCGGACGAACCGATGGCCGATCACGCCGGGGCTCGAACTGCGTCCGATCCGTGCAAGCTGCAGTCCGTGACGTCCCGAGCTCCGACGAACGCCGAGATTGCCGACCGGCTGTCCCTGTTCGCAGTCCTGCTCGAGCTGGCGGGGACGAACCCGTACGCGATCCGGGCGTACGCGCGGGCGGCGGACCTGATTCGAGCGACTCCGGTCTCGGTCGCCGATCTCGTCCGGAGCGGCCGCGCCCGCGAGCTCGAGGGAATCGGGCCGGGGATCGAGACGAAGCTCCTCGAGCTCGTGAACACGGGGCAGATCGCGGAGCTCGAAGCGCTCGAGCAAGCGACGCACCCGGAGCTGATCGGCTACGGACGCATGCGCGGCCTCACGACGAAGCTCATGGTTCGAATCGCCCAGGAGCTCGAGATCGAATCGGTGGCAGAGTTCGAGGTGGCAGTGGCAGACGGCCGCCTCACCGGTGTATCAGGCATCGGCCCGGCGACCGAGGCAAGGATCAGGTCGGCGCTCGTCGGCGAGCCGAGCGCACCGCGCGGCCTGACGCTCGACCGGAGCTGGCGGCTCTCCCGAGCGATCGCGGACGCGCTGGACGGCGAGGTCGCAGGCGCACCGCGCCGTTTCTGCGAGCTTGCGTTCGAGCTCGCTGTCGTCTGCGCAGCCGACGATCCCACTCCAGTGCTCGCGCGCTTCGAGCAGCTCGCGGCGATCGTCACCGTGATCGAACGAGCCGAACGGCGCGTTGTCGGTGTCACCGTCGAGGGCGTGCCCGTGACGGTGGTCGTCGCGGAGCGGGTGAATTTCGGCACCGAGCTATTCCGGGCAACCGGCTCGACCGACTACGTCGAGGCGCTCGAACCGTTGCCCGATGGTCCGGACGAGCCCGCGCTCTTCGAGGCGCTAGGTCTGCCGTACTGCCCACCCGAGCTTCGGGAGACGGCGTCCGCCGCGGTCCCGGAGGGCCTGGTCGACGCATCCGACATCCGCGGCGATCTGCACTGCCACACGACCTGGTCGGACGGCAGGGCGACCGTCCACGAGATGGCACGCGCGGCGCGAGCGCGCGGGCACGACTACCTCGCCATCTGCGATCACACGCCGAACGTGAGAGTGGTTCGCGGGCTCGGCTCGGATGAGCTCGCTCGGCAGGCTCTCGAGATCGCGGAGGCAAACGACGAGCTCGAGCCCTTCCGGATTCTCCGCGGCGTCGAGTGCGACATCCGGGCGGACGGGACGCTCGATGTCGACGACGCGATGCTCACCGAGCTCGACTGGGTACAGCTCAGCCTCCACGCGGGGCAGCGGCGGTCGCGTGCGGAGCTGACGCGGCTCGTGACCGATGCCATGCGCCATCCGTCCGTCCGCGCTCTCAGCCATCCCAAGGGACGGATCCTGAATCACAGGGAGGAGAACGCCCTCGATCTGGACGAGGTCTTCGCGACTGCGAAGGAAACAGGCGTCGCAGTCGAGGTGAACGGCCTCCCGGATCGGCTCGATCTCTCCGCCAGTCACGTCCGCGAGGCCGTCGCAGGCGGCGTTCAACTCGTGCTGAACTCGGACGCGCACTCGGAACGCGGTCTCGAGAACGTCGAGCTCGCGCTACGCACAGCCCGCAAGGGCGGGGCAACCGTGTCTTCGGTGCTGAACAGCCGGACCGTCGACGCGCTTCTAGCCCGCCACCTCGGCTGACGACCGGCTCCGGTTCCGCACACTCAGAAGTGGCCTACGTGAGCGCACGACGGCGTGGCGAAGCCGATGTCCAGGCGCCTCTTTACGAGACTCGCGGCCCCTCCGTCGGCGTCGAGATCGCCTCCACCATCTCACCGACCGACTTCTCCTTGGCCTCGAGTGCCGCGTCGGCCTGCGAGAGAATGCCTACGAGACGACTGCCGTCGTCGACGACCAGCAGCCGGCGCACCTGGCTCTCGGCCATCCTCTGCAGAGCGGTGTCGAGGTCGTCTTCTGGCCCGACAGTGACGATCTCGGCGGAAGACACCTCTCGAGCGGGCATCCCGCGTGGATCCTTTCCCTTGGCGACAGCCCGCACGACGATGTCTCGGTCGGTGACGATTCCGGCGAGCGCGTCACCTTCGACGACGGGGATCGCTCCAACGTCCTCGGATTCCATCAGGGCCGCGACCTCTGCGATCGGTGTATCCGGCGTCACACAGCGCGGACGAGTCGTCATCACTTCGCGTACCTTCGTGCCCATCTCGGCCTCCCTCAACCCGTTGGTCGGGATCGATTCCGGTCTTCCGATCTCGTGCTACCCGCCGCGTCGGGTCTCTACACGCGCCTAACCGACCCGAGAAAGCTCGCGGGAGCACCGGGATCGGGCTCCGGCAGTTAGAACTCCGTCCCACGGCTCCTGAAGTCACTCATTCACCGGTTCCTCCCGGCGCAGCGCCATTGCGACGCCTCACGACCACGGCCGCGATCGTCGTCGCGACGCTCGCCCTTTCGGGGTGTGTCGCGACCGGGAGCGACGCCGAGGCGGAGCTCGGGTCACTTCTCGACCGAGTCGTCGAGGCCGGGGCGCCGGGAGCATTCGTCGTCATCCGCCAGGACGGGGAGGTGCAGGTCGAGGAACGTGGTGTCTCCGAGAACCGTCGCTCGACGCCGATTCGCGCCGACGAGCGCTTCCGTGTCGGAAGCATCACGAAGACCTTCGTCGCCGCGCTCGTGCTCCGCCTCGTGGAGGACGGCAGGCTCTCGCTCGACGATCCGGTCGAGCGCTGGCTTCCAGGCCTCCTCCCGAGCGGACGGACGATCTCGGTGCGGCACCTGCTGTCCCACACCTCCGGGCTGTTCGACTACGTGGAGGACGAGCGGGTCCTGCGGAGCCCCGAGCGTAGATGGAGCCCGAAGGGGCTCGTCTCGCTCGCGCTCGCGCACCCCCCGGAGCAGCGGGCTCCCGGTCGCAAGTTCGCGTACTCGAGCACGAACTACGTCGTTCTCGGCCTGATCGCGGAGAAGGCGGGCGGCGCGCCTCTCGAGCGCCAGCTTCGAGCGCGGCTGTTCGGACCGCTGGGCCTGCGGGCGACGAACTTCGTCCCCGGCCTGATTCGCGGTCGCCACGTGCACGGGCATCGACCGCCGTCCCATCAGGGCATCGTGACCGGTCTGCCTGCGGACACCAGCGACGAGCCTGCCTGGTGGACCTGGGCCGCGGGTGGAATCGTCTCGACGGCGGAGGACGTGCAGCGCTTCTTCGCCGCGCTCCTCCAGGGAAGGATCGTCGGTCCGACGCTGCTGCGCGAGATGGGAGAGCTGGTCCCCGCCGGCGCGAACCGGTACGGCCTCGGAATCGCGACGTTCCCGACACCGTGCGGGCCGGCGTGGGGTCACACGGGGAACGTCCAGGGCACGATCGCCGTCGCGTGGAACACGAGGGACGCAGCGCGCCAGGTCGTGCTGGTCGTGAACACCTATCCGCTTTCCGCGGAGCTCGATGCGGCGGTGCGGGAGCTGCAGCTTGCGGCGTTCTGCGCCGCCCCGTAGGGCGCGTGCTCAGGACGTGCGTTCGACCGCGTAGATCGTCGTCGTGCCGCTGATCTCGTTCGCGACGATCAGGAGCGGATCGGCGGTCGGGCTCTCGTCTCCGGGGACGAAGACGAGGCCCTCTGGCCCGAGATCGCCCGCGAGGCCGGAGTCGACGACCTGCGAGAAGTCGCGGTCCGAGACGTACTCGACGAACGAGGGGGAGCTCGGTGCGCTCAGGTCGTAGACCGCGATCCCGCTCGGCCGCTCGAGCGCGACGAACGCGTACCAGGTGCCGGCGATCTGCCCGAGGGCGATTCCCTCCGGCTCCGGGCCCTTGTCGTCGGAGCGGTTGTCGACCGTGTTGTTCGTGTTGCTCGCGTTGAAGTTGACGCCCGGAGCAGCTTTCGTGACCTACTCGAGCTGGTCCCCCGTGTCCGCTAGTTGGTTCAGCGACGCGCTCCAGACGCTGATCGAGCGGGCGCCGAACGCCTGCAGGACGTCGATCTTCCCGTTCCCGTCCGTGTCGCCCCCGGCGAGGCCCGGGACGGAGGTGACGTTCAGCCGGCTCAGGCCGGGCGGGAGCGGAGCGTCGAGGACGGCGGTCAGGCTCCCGGCGCGCGCGGCCTCGTTGTCCGTGCCCGGCCCCTTGATCCCGTCCCACTCGCGGACGTCTCCCTCGTTCGCGGTGACGAGGAACGTCTTCCCGCGTAGCTGGAAGGCGACGATCGCGTCGGGCATGTACATGCCCCTCACGGCTCGCGGCGCGATCGCCGGGCCGTCCTGGTCGTTCGCGTCGAGGCCGTTGCCAGCGGCCGAGTGATCCTTCGTGCCGAGAGGAGTGATCGACGTCACGGTCGCGCTGGGGATGTCCATCTCGGCGACCGCGTTCGCCTCCTGAAGCGTGACCCAGGCGGTCTTCGAGTTCGTGGAGGTGGCGACGTACTCGGGCTCGAGATCCTGCGCGACAGTCGCCCCGGGGCCGAAGATCCGGACACCGGCCTGCTGGAGCTCGACCTTCTTCGCGTTGAACGACTGGAAGCCCGCGGTGCGCGTGGTCGCAGCGGCGATACCCGAGCGCATGTCGATGACGCTGATCGATCCCTCGAGGTCGACCGAGTCGGGCTCGCCGTAGCTGTTCGGCTCCGCCTCGTTCGCGACGAGGAGCCAGTCCCCATTGCGCGTGAACGTCAGCATGTCCGGCGTCCCGCCGAGCGTGATCGGCGGGCGGAGCGAGTTGCCCTCCGCGTCGAAGAACGCGACGGTTCCAGGCTGCGTGGGATCGTCCTCGTTCTCCCCGTCCTCGACGGTCACGGCCGTCGAGGCGACGGCGACGACACCGTCGGACACGGCGACGCTGTTCGGCGAGCCGAAGGGCGAGACGTCGAGCTCGCCGACCTCGGCCGGGCTGGCGGGGTCGGAGATGTCGACGATGTCGACGACGTCGTCGAGGCCGTTGACGACGAACGCGCGCTTGGTCTGCGGGTCGTACGCGGGAATCTCGGCTGCACCCTCGTCGAACACCTCGGCGATCGGTCCGGCCGGATAGGTCCCGAGCTCCGACAGGGTGATGCTCTTGTCTCTCGTACCGGCGGATTCGAGCCCGACGATCAGCGATCCGGCGACGATCCCGGCGACCAGCACCACACGCACGAACGAAGTCTTCACCACGCCCTCCCCTCGATTTGGCCCAGCGGTGGTCGCGATCCTACGGAGGCGCCTTCTCCCGAACGGCTGCCGAGTGGTAGAGAACCGGTGGGGAGGTTGCTACCGGCTGGACACGAGCTGCGC
>CAVXPS010000002.1:0-185204 GCA_963763815.1 uncultured Actinomycetes bacterium | reverse complement strand
GGATCGTGTTGAAGGAGAGGAAGAGCTCCTTGCCGATCTCTCGCTTGGACAGACCCTCGGCAAGGTAGCGGAGTACCTCGAGCTCGCGCTCCGTCAGGTCGCTGTCGCCCTCGATTCGCCGGTGGGCCGGCGTCAGCGTTCGGGCGACTTCCACAAGGCGTGCGCTCAGGACTCCTGGATCCGGGCAGGTCGCAAGGAGCTTCCTCGCTTCCTCCAGCATCGCTCGCGCGGGAGCAGGAGCCTCGAGAGCTCGGCGGACCGGGGCTGACACGAGCAATGCATCCGCAATGTCCAACGGCTGGCCACGGGCCCGAAGGTTCGCCAGGCCTCGATCGAGAAGCTTCCCTGCCTCCTCGAGCTCGTTTCGACCGGCGAGCGCGGCGCCAAGTGCCACATGCGCGATGCCTGCACCGGGCTTGTCGGCGACGCCGTGAGCCTCGAGCGTGTTCAGCGCACGCCTAGCCACCACGACGGCAAGGTCGACGTCGTCGGTCTCGAGCGAGATCCGCGCGAGCATCGCCTTGGCCATGCCGGCGACGAGCCACTGGCTCGAGCGCACGGCGAGGAAGGCTGCCTGCTCGAGTGGTGCGCAAGCCGCCTCGTACTCGCCCCTGAAACACCGCGCCCAGCCAAGCGCGAGGAGCGAGATCGGTCTCCCGATCGAGAATGTGTCGCTCAGTAGCTCTGAGGCCTGTTCAGCGGCGCCCAACATCTGGTCCGAGTCGCCCCAGGGAAAGCATGCGCGGGTCAAGGCGGTCGCAGCCTCGAACGGGATGCCGCACGGCATCGGCGGTTCGACTCGGGCCGACTCCGCCGACTGGAGCGCGCCGTGCGACTCCTCGCGGCGATTGAGCGCGCCCAGCGCCCAGGCCCTGACGACGGCGAGTCGCGCATCTGGCTCGCCGTTGCTCGGGGGAAGCTCCTCGAGCTCGCGCAGGATCATCACGGCGTCGTCCTGCTCGAGCGAGGGGCTCCAGTCTTCCAACACCAATGTGATCGCGCTCTCGAGCGCGTTGGCGGCAACGGCGTGACGCACCGCCTCGTACCGGTGGCCCTCCGGGCCGAGCCACTCGGACGCCCGGCGGTGCACGGCGAGTGCGAGCTCAGGGTCGCTCTGGAGCAGTCGGTTTCGGAGCACGTCCGCGAACAGCTCGTGGTAGCGATACCACTCCCGGCGGTCGTCGAGCGGTATCAGAAAGAGGTTGGCTCGCTCGATCTCGACCAGCACCTCGGCGGAACCCTGCCTGCCGGTAGCTGCGTCGCAGAGAGGCCCAGACATCGTGTCGAGGACCGACGTCTCGAGCAGGAACTGGTGTCGCTCCTCGTCGAGCGCGTCGAGAACGACCTCGGTCAGGTAGTCGACGATGTGACGGCTGGCGCCGCCAAAACGTGCGACGAAGCCGGTGGGATCGGCCTCGTGCGACAGCGACATCGCCGCCAGGTGGACGCCGACCGGCCAGCCTTCAGTGCGCTCGTGCAGCGCGCCCAGGGTCTCGGCGGCGAGGCCGAGGTGCAGGATCTCGTTGAGGAAAATGGCTGACTCGGCCTCGGTGAAGCCGAGGTCGACGGCACGAAGCTCCAGCAGTTCTTCGAGGGCGCGCAGCCTCGCCATCGGGATCGGTGGATCCGAGCGCGTCGAGACGACCAATGTGACGTTGCTCGGCGCCCGCTCGAGGAAAAGGTTGAGGGAGTCATGGCAGATGCGGTTCGTAATCTCCTGGTAGTCGTCGAGCACGAGAACGAGCTTCTCGCCGATTGCTTCCACGTCGCGTAGAAGAGCAGGGACGACCGCATCGACGACGTCCGCCCGCGGCTCACGCAGCGCACTCATCGCGACGGCGCCGCATCCGGGCACGGCGTGGCGGATCGCCTGGATGATGTAGCTCCAGAACGTGACCGGGTCGTTGTCCCCCGAATCGAGCGAGACGCACGCGAACGTGCGGCCGTCGACCTCGCGCCACTGCGCGAGGAGAGTCGTCTTTCCGAACCCCGGCGGCGCCGCAAGCAAGACGAGTCTCGGCGCCGACCCGCGCAGCACGTCGGTACAGCGCGGACGCGCGAGAGCGTCTCGCGGGGCGCGAACCCGCTCGAATTTCCACTCGAAGAAGACGCCGTCGTCGGGGGGTACCCGTAAGTCGGTCGGCCGCTGTCGGCGCTGCGGTCACGGCGTTCGGCCCTGGTCTCGCTGCAGAATGCTGACGCTACCGCTCCCCATGCGCTGACCTCTCCCTCTATGGAACGCCGCTAGCGTCGCTCAGGAAGGCCCGCCTGGCAATACGGCCTGCACGGAACTTTCGGTCGTGCCCGCGCCCGGGGTGAGTGCACCCCCAAGCAATGGTGCGACGACCTCGCGGTCTCAACCGGCCGGCTCGGGGCGAGACGGATTTCCCAGCCAAGACCACCGGATGCCCGTCTGTCGACGGCTACTAGAAACTCACCTGGGTGAAGACAATCGGCGGGTGAGGTCGGAGGCACCGACCAGTTGGACAATGGCGGAGAGCGCTTGTCCAACGCGCGAGAGAAGGAGGCGAGATGACCGTCGGAGACGAGACGACCGACTACGGCCGTACGCGATCAGCGGGAGTCAGTGAAGCCGCCGTCGGAGGCTATGTGTTCGCCGGCGTCATCCTGATCATCGTCGGCTGCTTTCAGGCGATCGCCGGCCTGGCCGCCCTCTTCGAGGACGAGTTCTACGCCGTGACGCCGAACTACATCCTCGAATTCGACACCACGACCTGGGGCTGGATCCACCTGCTCTTGGGACTGCTCGTCGCCTTTGCGGGATACGCCCTCTTCGCTGCCAAGACCTGGGCGCGCGTGGTCGCGGTGACGCTCGCGGTGCTGAGCGCCATCGCGAACTTCATCTTCATCCCGTACTACCCGTTCTGGGCGATCCTGATCATCGCGCTGGACATCTGGGTGATCTGGGCGCTGACGCGGAACGTTTCGTCGCCGGAGGAGCTGGCGAGGTAGCCGCAGATGAAGGCCTACGAGAATGGACGCAACGCGATCGCGGCGGTCGTAGCGCACGTCCGAAAGCCGGGCTTTCGCCGCCAGGTCGCACGGCGATTGGAGCGCGCGATTCATCGGATTTCGGCGCACTTGCCCTCCCGCCGACGCGGACTGCGCCGTTGGCTACCGCTGAGGCACTGACTCCGATGAAGGGAGACTCATGACCGAGCAATCCACCGAGACTCAGGTTCTCGACCTACTCGCGAGGATGACCGCCGATTCGCTTGAGGCGACCAACCTCGACGCGCAGTCGCTGATGCTCGTGCGCATCGCTGCGCTGGTCGCGGTCGACGCTCCGCCGGCGTCGTATCTCCTGAACCTCGAAGCCGCCGGCGAGGTCGGCGTCGACGCGGAGCAGGTGCGCGGCGTCCTCACTGCCATCGCGCCGATCGTGGGCACCGCGCGCGTCGCCTCGGCGGCGACCAAGATGGTGCGCGCGCTCGGGCTCGCAATCGAGCTTGGCGAGCTCGAGGCGGACGGAGAAACCGGCGAGGAATAGTCCCACCGAGGAGGATCGACCATGGCCCCAGCAACGAAGGCCCGCGCGCCTTCCGATCAGGATCTCGCCGAGTTCATCGCATTGACGAAGGGCGCCGACAGCGTGGAGCTCAAGCTGACCGTGCCGGTGTCCGACCGGAGTCGCGGGGCGGCGGCGCTGGGGGTCGATCCCCTCGACGCTCAGATTCGCCAGGTCTACTTCTTCGACACGCCCGAGCTCACGCTCAACAAGAGCGGCGTCGTCGTCCGTGCCCGCCGCGTGCAGGGGAAGGGCGACGATACCGTCGTAAAGCTACGCCCGGTCGTGCCGAAGGAGCTCCCGTCTGAGCTGCGGCGCTCGCCGAACTTCGGCGTCGAGGTCGATGCGATGCCGGGCGGGTTCGTCTGCTCGGGATCCATGAAGCGCGCCCTGAAGACGGCCGATGTCAGGGATGCGGTGCTCGGGATGCGGCCGGTCCGCAAGCTCTACTCCAAGGAGCAGCGGGCGCTGTATTCGGCGCACGCACCCGAGGGGCTCGAGCTGGATGATCTCTCGATCCTCGGCCCGATCTCCGTGCTCAAGCTGAAGTTCACGCCTGAGGGCTACGACCGCAGACTCGTTTCCGAGCTTTGGCTCTATCCGGACAACACCATGATCCTCGAGCTGTCGACGAAATGCGCGCCCTCGGAGACGTTCCAGGTCGCCGCCGAAGCGAGAGCCTTCCTGACGCAGAAAGGAGTCGAGCTCACCGGCGAACAGCAGACCAAGACGAAGAAGGCGCTCGAGTATTTCTCGACGCGGCTGCAGGAAAACGGCGACTAGGCTCAGGCGCCGGTCGAGCGCACGCCGTCGCCGGCTTCCGGCTCATCGGACAGAAACGCAAGAGCGGCCTTCACCCGTTTGCTGGCGTCCTCCGCGTCGGAGAGACCCAGCTTGAAGAAGATCGAGTGGATGTGCTTCTCGACGGCTCGTTTGCTCAACACGAGAGACTCGGCGATCGCGCTGTTGCTCTTCCCCTGAGCGATCTGAGCGAGGACCTCGCGCTCCCGCGGGGTAAGAGCCGCCAGGGAGGAGCGCTCGGCGCGACCCTTCGAGGCGACGAGCAGGTCCACGATCCTCGGGTCCACGACCGAGCCACCGTCCGCGACGGTCTCGAGGGCGGAGAGGAGCTGTTCGCGATCGCGCACGCGCTCCTTGAGCAGGTATCCGCGACCCTCTGAGCCCGACTCGAGCAGGGCCAGCGCGTAGAGCGGCTCGGAGTACTGGCTGAGCACCACCACGCCCACGTGCGGGTTTGTCTCCCGCAGGAGTGCCGCGAGCCGGATCCCCTCGTCGCTGTGGGACGGGGGCATCCGGATGTCCGTCAGGACCACGTCCGGTGGGTCCGCCTCGACTGCCTCGAGCAGAGAGGGGAGATCTGCGTACACGCCCACGAGCTCGATGCCCTGCTGTCCGCCGAGCACCTGCTCGAGGCCCTCGCGCACGAGCAGATTGTCGTCTGCGATGACGACGCGAATGGCCAAGAGCGAACGATAACTCGCCGGCTATGTGCGATCGCCGTGGACGCACCCCCATGCGAATGCAGGCGCGCACCCCGGGCGGACGCTGGCAGGCGTCATTGCGGGTCCCGTTTCCGCAGACGAGAATGGGGTACCGGGACAGTCGCACCCGGATCGACCCAAGAAGCACACCACATCGAGACACGAGAGCCGAGGAGCCGCAATGCGCGCATCCACCAATCCCGCGCTTCTCGCGCGTCGGGATCGATACGACGTCTTCGGAGCACCGACGTGAGCTCACTCGTTGGACGGCCAGCACGGGTCGGCGTCGGGGTGATGACGGTCGACGACCAGGCCGCTTTCCGCCAGGCCGCACGGGAGGTGATCGAGGCGACCGACGGCTTCGAGTACCTGGGCGAGGCCGGCTCCGGGGAGGAGGCGCTCGCGCTCGCTGGCGAGCTCGATCCCGACCTCGTGCTGGTCGACGTCCGCATGCCCGGGATCGACGGACTCGAGACAGCGCGCCGCCTCGGCGCCGCACACCCCGCTTCCACCGTTGTGCTCATCTCGACCGCGTCCCTCGACGAGTACCCGTCCGGGGACGGGTTGCTCGGAGCGGTGGCGTTCGTCCGGAAGCAGGACCTGGGACCCGCCCTACTCCGGCGGTTGTGGGTCGACCACGGCCGACGTCCGCTCGCCGCTGATCTGCCCGGCTAGAAGTCAGCCGCGGCGATCCTCGGAGGCCGAGGGCGCAACGGGACCAACGAGCTGCGTGGCGGCGTCGGCGACCGGGATGTTCGCCCGGACCGTCGTACCCCGTCCCGGCATCTGACTCGACCACCAGGGTCCCTCCGTGCGCGGCGATCCGGTCTGACATGTTCGCCAGCCCTTGACCCGCGTGCCGGGTCGATTCGACGTCGTAGCCGACGCCGTCGTCGACGATCTCGAAATGGAGCCGGCCATCGCGCTCCCAGAGCCGAATCACAGCGGTCGCACCCAATCCGGCGTGCTTGTCGACGTTCTGGAGACTTTCCACGCAGCAGTAGTAGACGGCGGCCTCCACGTCTTCGGGGTAGCGGCCGATCGCCTGCTGCCTCGACCTTCACCGGTGAAACGGAGCGCCGCACGACACTGGTCAGGGCCGCCCGTAGCCCGAACTCGCGAAGCACAGGCGGGTAGAGGCCATGGGCGAGGTCGCGGAGCTCCTCCAGAATCTCCTCGAGCTCCTTGCCGACGTCGTCGAGTCGCTGCGCGGACTCTGGATCCGCGAGTTCGCGGGCCAGGCCGACTCGGATGCTGAGTGCGACCAGATGCTGCTGCGCCCCGTCATGGAGGTCGCGCTCGATCCTTCGGCGCTCGGCGTCGCCCGTGGCCACGATGCGTGCGCGCGTTGCGCGGAGCTCCGTGTTCGTCGACTGGAGCTCGGCCGTCATGCGACCGTTCTCGATCGCCAGCAGCAGCGCCTGACCCGCAGCCGCGACGAGCTCCGGGTCGGTGTCCAGAGCCGCGTCGTGCATGATCACAGCCACGGTTTCGCCGTTCCGCGTGACCGGAGTCGACGACTGGCCGGCCGGAGGCGTGGAAGCAAGAGGCTCGCCGCTCGAGTCGACGAAGCCGCCTGCCTGCTCGAGACGGAACCCGAGCTCGAGCGACGGATCATCGAGTGCGTCGGCCAGCGTCGTGCGCAGCTGAGCGGCGCTCGGGTTCTCCACCAGGCGGGAGACGATCGTTTTCAACGCCGTCGCGGCGAAGAACGTGCTCACCACGATCGAAAGCACAAATCCGTAGGGAAGCAGGGCGCGACGCAACCGTGAGGAACCAGCCGATGTCCGAGATCGTGCTCGGATCCAGATCGAGATGTTCGCCGACGATGCCGTGGAAGATCAGGACGGGCACCGTGAGCACCACGGCGGGTACGTAGACGGGCAGTGAGCGCGCGCCTGCGCGGCCGAGTTGCCGTCGCCAGGCGGTAGAACAGAAGAGCGATAGTCGCCACAGTCCGAGCGCGAGCGTCAGGTACGCAGACGTTGCTCGCCTGAACCCGTCGGCGATCGTCGGACGGTCGGCGATCATGAAGGCGTTCGTGGGACACGCCGCGTTGCAGCCGGCGACCGGCCCGCCGCCGCTTACGACGGGCGAGAAGAAAAGCTCAGGAAAGGCAGATCTGAGAAGGAGAGCGCCCATCCCGCGAGCAGCAGCCGCTCCGGCGTGCCGGCAAGCCGTCCGTCGGGGAAGGCGAAGATGACGTAGAACGCCAGGACGAACGACGGGAAGTCACCGAACACACCGATGCTGTGGAGCACGGGATCGGACGCCCCTTGCAGCGACATGACGACCGACGAAAGCGCCAGCGCCACGAACGCGAGGCCGAGGCGATTGCCGGGACGTCGCACCAGCCAGTAGAGCGCCGCGCTGGACCATCCCACGATGATCACGGCCCGCTGGATGCCGTACGCAATCGGATCGACGAGGTGGTCGCTCGTCGCGAGGAGCAGACCCGCTCCGATCGCGACGAGAACCGCAGCGGTCGCAGCGGCGATCAGGACGCCGCGTCGAGCGAGGATCCTGGAGAGGGTAGCCCCTGAAGCGGAGACGGTAGCCGCAGACGCGGCTGAATGCACTTCGACGGCCGTAGACACACGCACCCCCTTATCACCCAGCTGCGGGACGGCGATGTCCATTTAGCCAGGGACATCGCCCCCTGTCCAGTCGCTTCACCTGGGTGAACGACGTTGGCGGGTGGTGTTGCGACGCCGGCACGTGGCGAGACTGGGACGGCCGGAATGGAATGAGGGATGGCTCAGCAATGTCCGTGACCGAGTCGAGCGAGGCCGAAACGACAGAGTCGAGCGAGGCCGAGAGGACCGAGCAACGGCTGGATACGGGTGCATCCGACGCTCCTGTACCTACGTGGGTCTGGGTCGTCATGGGCGCGCTGGGACTGGCGCTGGTCCTGGTGACGCTGGGTCTGTTCCTCGAGGCGCGCGACGCCTCGACGAACGCGGACGCCGCATCCGTGGAGGCCTCCCAGTTGTTGGACGATCTCGTCGCCGACGTCAAGACGACCAACGATGAGCTCAGTACTTTCAACGAGCAGTTCGAGTCCGCCGTCACCTCCGCTCAGGCCGCAGCGGCGGAGGCAAAGCAGAAGCAATCCGAAAGCTCGTCCTCGAATGGACCGAGCCCATGACGCCGCCAGAGCCCTCCGTGGACGCGGTGTCGGGTGACGTCTCCGAGGCGGGCGAGAGCGAGTCGCTCGCCGAGTCTCCGACCCCGGAGCCCCAGGCAGAGGCGAAGGCGGACGCCGCTGTCCCCTCCGAGGAGCCGGCCGTCGAGTCTCCCGTCGTGCAAGCGACGCCGGAGGAGGCACCGACCGATCGGCGTTGGGCACCGGCGCCCGCCTGGGCGTGGGTCGCGATCACGATCATGGCGCTGCTGCTCGCGTCCGGCCTGACGACGCTGGCAGTCGTACGCAACGCCGACCCGAGCACGCCTGAAGCTGTCGAGGACGTACAGACGCTGGTCGTGGAGCTCGAGACCTTGAACGGCTACCTGGCGACGACGAACCAGCTGATGTCGGACGCGATCACGAACGCGGAGTACATGAGCGCGAACGTTCAGGCCAAGCTCGCTGGCCTGTCAGCAGAGCTCGGCGACGCCGAAGCCGGCGTCGGACACGCACGCTCGCTCCTTGGCAGCCAGCTCTCCGGGACGACGATGGACGAGCTCGGCAAGAGGCAGGAGGAGCTTCAGTCTCTCCAGCGGACTCTCGCTGAGCGCAGCGGGCAGCTCGGCGAGCGACAGCTCGCAGCGATCAGCCGGGATGTCGCGGCGATCGACAACGAGGTCGGGCTCACAACGAGCCGGGGCTCCAGTCGCACGAGCGCTGTCGAGGCTCGGATCGAGGCGCTCGAGAGCGGGCAGGCCGCGACCGACGAGCTCACGACGCAGACTGCCCAGCTCCGCGCTGGGGCCGAGCAGCTCAGGGCGACGCTGCGTGCCCAGCGGGAGCGGGCGCAAACGCTCGCCGCGCAGCTTCAGGAGCTGAAACGGGCGCAGGCTCGGCTACGGGCGCGTGTCGAAACGATCGCTCCGAGTCCGTCGCCGTAGCAGTGCCCGAAGCGTCCGTCGGAACGAGGAAGGCTCCCCGATCGCGCTTCGAGGCACGTGTCACACGTGCAGTCGCGACCCGACGCGTCTTTCCCTTCCTCGTTCTCTTGACGCTGGCGGTGGCGCTGCTCGCGGGATTCGTCATGACGCTGGTGGACAAGGAGGACTTTCCATCGTTCGGGGTCGGCGCTTGGTGGGCGCTCGTCACGCTCGCCACGGTTGGGTATGGAGACGTGGTGCCCACGACCCCTTGGGGGCGGGTGATCGCAAGCGGTGTCATCCTCTTCGGCATCACCTTTCTCTCGTTCCTGACCGCAACCGTTACCTCGTTGTTCGTCTCGAACGATCAGGAACGTAAGGCGGCCGAGGACGCTGCGACACGGGCCGCGAGCGACGCGGAGACTCGAGCTCTCCTCCTTCGGCTTGACGAGCGTCTTGCCGCGATCGAGGCCAAGTTGGAGCGGTAGGGGTTCTACGCAGATCGTCTAGTGGGTCAGTCCGAGCTCGACGAGTCAGCGCTCCGCTGCGACGGCCGTGAGTGGTCAGCCCGGCCAAGTAGTGGTTGGCGGGCGGTCACCACGACCACCCGAGCCAGCCGCAAGCCGAGCACGACGACGGCGGTGACGGATGCGAGAGCACCGGTCGTGACGCCGGCGAGGAAGTAGGCGGTCCTCACCAGCCGCCCCCGTCTCCGGTGCCGTTGGCCGAACGCACGATGCTTGGTTCGTGGTTGTACCCGTATTCCGTCAAAGCCGGCTCGGGCTGCGCCTTGAACCCGGATCGGATCTGGTAGACGCGCGAGCGCACGTCCTCCGCTGGTAGTGCCGGGCTAAGGAGAGGGCTCCCGTCGATGCCGGTCAGAAGTCGCATGCATGCGACCGCCGCAGCCGGGTCGAGAACGAGCCGCCGATCATCGAGGTCCCGGGCCAGGGCCTCGAGCTCATCCGCAGCGGCCAACACCCCTGCCCTGCTGACTTGTCCAGGCTGCGGCAGATGGCTGCGGATCATTGCTGCCAAGGTCTGTCGTCGCTCGATCTCCGCTTCGCGGGATGCGCACGCCAGGACCTCCGGGATGACGTACGCATCGCGCTCCCCTGACAGCCGCTCGACGAGATCCCAGTGGCGGACGAGGGCGCGCAGGCCCAGCACTCCGATGCTGAGACCGCCGACGACGAGCGGCACCGCGAGCTCCGGAAGAATCGCGGCCGCAACGACGGCGAGGACGAGGGCGAGCGCTGCCAGGCCGAGGCGCTCCCGTTTCTCACGACGCAATCCGCATAGGCGCTCGGCGGCCTGGTCGACAGCTCGTGCGTACATCGCGTCTAGCGGACGATCTCGAGCGCCAGCTCGACTGGGCACCCACGGTCGATGAGATGTGCGAGCGCGTGCCAATCGACCCGGTCTGCGAACGTTTCTGCGCTGAGCCAGGTGAGTCCTAGGCGGTGAAGCTGCTCGGAGCGCCACTCATGCACCAGGGTCCCCACGTCGGCTCTGCTACCGAGGTCTGCGGCGAGCGGCAAGATGGATCACCTCTGCAGGCCGCGCGCCACCCAGCCAGACCCGCGGTGGCCGGCAGCATTGGAGGGCTTCAGGCTCACGTCGATCCAACGAGCCAACTCATTCATTTCTCTATCCGTCCGTGCCCGGCTGCGCGTCGCGTCCATGCGCTGGACAGTGGCAGGTCGGGACCGACGCAACATCACCCCGAGCACGAGGTCACCTGGGTGATATCCCGGCGCTACGCGAGGCGACTAACTCCTTGAGTCGACTAGTGGGGGACTGCGGAGACCGGTCGCCAGCGCCGTGGCCAACTCATGGCAAAAACGATCCGAAAACGACCCACGCAACCATGCGACCTGGAGGTGCGCACGACACGCTGAAACCCGCATGGATACTGGCGTTAGTCGCCCTCAGTCGTCACGTGTCGTGGGCGTCTGACTGGCTTCCCAAGCCAGGTGTCGTGGGTTCGAGTCCTATCGTCCGCTTCACGCTAAAGCCCTGCAAATGCACAGCTTTTGTCGTTTCGGGCGTCGCCTACGTCTTGGGAGCCGGCCCCCAGTCCGGCGCGCCCGCGCCATCGTCGACGAGTGTCGTTTCCGGCCCGCTGCCGTCGGCGTTCCGCACGACGAGGTCGCAGCCCGTCGGTGAACCATGCTCGCAGCGCAGGTAGACGAGCAACTGTCCATCGGGTGACCAGGCAGGCGCGATCTCATCCGCGTTCGGGGTGTCGCTGAGCCGCTTCAGCCCGGTTCCGTCCACGTGCACCCGGTAGAGATCGAAGCTCGGATCCGTGTAGCGGTCGAACGCGATGTCGTTTCCCTTCGGAGACCAGATCGGCCAGGTGTCCGCGACGGGCGAATCCGTAACGCGCCGCACGTGACCGCCCTTGGTCATCGTCATGTAGAGGTCGAACGTCCCGTCTCTGTCGCTCATGAAGACGACGCTCTTGTTGTACGGCGAGGGGGCGGGAAAGAAGTCGACGGTCGGGCCGTCCTCGAACTTCCTCACGTTCCTTCCGTCCGCATCCATCACGAACAGGTCGACGTCGCCGTCGCGTTCGCTCGTGAACACGAGGTGCTCTCCGTCCGCCGTCCACGCCGGCAGCTCGTCCCTGGCCGGGTGGTGAGTCAGCCGAGTCTGGTTACCACCGTCGGCATCCATGACGTAGACCTCGAGGTTGCCGTCGCGAGTGCTGACGAACGCGATCTGACGGCCGTCCGGCGACCAGCGCGGGTCGTGGTCTCCCCCTGGGTTGTTGCTGATGTTCTGGACGTTCGATCCGTCCGCGTTCATGACGTAGATCTCGACGTTCGCGTCCAACGGCCGGTCGAACGCGATCAGTCCGTTTCGTCCGGGAAACGACGACTGGGCAGACGACGCGATCGTCCCCGCGACAGTCGCTGCGAGCACGGCTCCGAGGACCTTGCGCCTTCCTGATGACACTGACATCTACTACCTCCTCTCGACGTGCACGGCCAAAGCGGCCGCGCCACGCCATAGGAGTGCTCGTCGGCGCTCAAGAGACGCTCAAAGCGATGCTAGGGGTGCCCGTCCGCGTCACGTTGCCCTCGTCAAACGGAGCGCGCCACAGACTCGGCTCGACGTCTCGTCGCACGCCGCGAGGATGTCTCGGGTGGCCGGTCTCGGTCGTGCCGAGGCAGTAGATCGGGCCGTGCCTCGCGAGGATCGAGACGACCTGCTCCGCGCGCGAACCGTGCCGGACGACGGCCACTCCCCAGGCAGCGATGACTACTCCGCCCCTTCCAAATCGATGGTGGCCGACCGACTCGTTTGCCGCCTTCGCCCAGGCGTTCAGGTGGCGATCATTGTCCCGTACGAGGTCCGCCCGCACGTTCCCGGCTGCCCACATTCGGTCCGGGGAGGTGTCGCGGTAGGCGAAGACATTGAGCATCACGAATCCGCCGAACCCCCACTCTCTGGCCCGCAGCCAACAAATGCGGACCGTGAGGTCGTCGCCGTCGGCGTCGGCGGTGCTCGGGTTCAGACCAACGAACGCGCAGAGCGGCGTGAGACGCCGTCCGGGCCAGGTTCGAGTAAGCCAGTAGCGGCACTCCTGGTCTTGCGAGAACGCCGCGTCGCCCTCGACGTCGTGTGGGAGCTTCCAGTAGTGGTGCCCACCAGCGTGTCTCATGCCGTCACCCCGCGCCGGCTGTCGTCGGTGAAGTACGGCCGATTCTCCCACCCCGGACCAGTCGGTCGGTGTCGCACGGAGCTCCGTCCGTTGCGGTGGTTAGCGTCGTCGCGACTTCGAGGACGAGCCGAGGAACGCTGTGCAGAAGTGGGAGTACGACGTCTGGTACCTGGACACGAGCCTCGCGGTCTCGTCTATCGGCGATGAGCTCGAGCGCCGTGGTCGCGAAGGATGGGAGCTCGTCGCGACGCCCGTTGTCTGGAACCTCGACCCCGAGAACAGCGGGCGGCAGCTCGTTGGGGTTCTCAAGCGACCGGTCGGGGCCGGAGGAACGGAAAGACCAGGTTCGTACGCGATGCTCGAGTCGCCGGCCGCCGCGAGCGATCCGCCAGAGCCCATGACCGAGGATGCGAACGACGTGGATCCCACCCCTGCTGATCCTCCCGCAGTCGCGGTCGTCGACGAGATGATCCGGAGGGCCGAGGCTGACCTCGTTGCGATCAAGCGGCAGAGGCTCGTCGCAGACGACGAGCTCAGAAAGGCACGAGCGACGCAGGTCGAGGTCGAGCTCCATCTCCTGAGACAGAGCCGTGCCTGGGTCAGCACCGATGCCGACATCGCGTGGGTGCAGTCGGGGCGGGAAGCCTGGAGAACTGCCAGCGGCCTTCGGCACCCGCGTCGCCTCGAATGGATCGCGCGGCTGCGCGACGAGCATTGGCCATGGGCAGGTTCTCCACGATCGGGAGCGACCCGCCACGAGCCCACAACGGCGAGCTCGTGGACGCCGATGAGCTCCGCAGGCTGTTCGAGCGGACGAGAGACCGCAGGATCGGCTTTCTGCTCGCGCAAGAGTGCGCCGCCTACCTCATCGCCCGTGATCCTTCCCGCACGGACCGCGACGTCGAGAAGATCCTCAGGCGCGTGGCCGGGCGGCGGGTGATCGGACGCACGAGGATCGCCACCGTCCGCGAGCGCATGGAGCGGAGCGGCGTCATTCCGGTCCCGATGCGGCAACGAGAAAGGCCCGCAGCTGCGGGCCTTTCGTCGACCACGGTGAGCCGGGTGCTCAGATCCCGAGGATCTGCTTCTTCTTCGCCTCGAACTCCTCATCGGTGAGGATGCCCTGCGCTTTCAGCTGCGCGAGCTGCTCGAGCTCTGCGGCGTAGTCCGGCGCCGCCGGGGCTGCAGGAGCCGCGGCCTGCTGTGCGGCCACTTGCTGGTCGTACGCCTCCTGATCCTGCTGAGCGTATTTCTGGTCCTGGCGGTGACGCACCGCGCCGGCTGTACCGGCGACGACGGCGGTCGTCGCTGCCGCCCGAACGAGACCCGGGCCTCTTCGTCTGAACATCTGAAAACTCCTTTCTAGGCCGGTGCCTGCTCGAGCGCCCACTCGCGGGCGGCCTGGACGACGTCGTGCGGAAGCCGCTCGAAGGCGAGCAACTCGCCACCGGCGTCGCGCATCGCCTGGGACACCTTCCGCGCCCAGACGTTCTCCCAGACGAGGAGTGCCGCCGACGAGTTGGGCTCGAGGTCCTCGGCGGCCTGAATGAGATCGTCCTCGTTGAACAGGCCGCCGATCTCGACGCCGGCGGCCTCGAGCGCGGCCTGCACGTCCGGGTCGAGCTCTGTGAGCTCCATCGCGATTGCGTCACCTTCCGCGCTCTTGCCGACGAACGCGATGTCGATCACGCGAATGGTCCCCGCATCGACGAGGTCTGCGATCGCCGGTCCGATCTCGCCCCGGAACTTGTTCCCGGGGAACGCGACGATCGCGTAGTCGACGGGCCCGATCTCTTCCATTGACGACTCCTCTCCCGCCCTTAGCCGGCGGCTAGTGCCTTCTGCTTGATCGCATCGAACTCTGCCTGCGTGATCGCGCCCGAGTCGAGGAGGCCCTTCGCCTTCTCGATCTCCGCGGCGGCCCCGCCGCTCCCCGCCGTCGTTTTCACGTACTGGTCGAACTGGGCTTGCTGTGCCTGCGCCTTCTGGATGTTGCGCTCGGCCATCCCGTCGCTGTTCATGATGAGGTAGATGAAGACGCCGAGGAATGGCAACAAGATCACGAAGATGCACCAGATGACCTTGCTGAAGCCAGACGTGTCACGGCGCCGGAAGATGTCGATGAACACCGTGATCAGGAGCCAGAACCAGATCACCCACAGGAAGAAGATGAGCATCGTCCAGAGGATGTCGAGGAACGGATAGTCGGCTGCGAGCACTTCCAACCTCCTTTCGGAATTGTCTGCACCCTTTCACAGCTGGTCCGACCATGCGACACCTACTCACGAGCGCGTGAAAGCGCTGTAGCGTCCGCGGGCAATGATCCTCGTCTCGGCGATCGTGATCGTCGTCGTCGCCGTCGCGGTTTCCGTGACCGCGATGCTCCTCGTCCGTCGTCGAGCACCAGAGGGCAGCTACTTCCAGGACGGCGACCGCGCCTCCGGTGTCTTCGGGGTGCTGGCGACCGGGTTCGCGATCTTCGCCGGCTTCGTGATCTTTCTCGCGTTCACGACGTACGACCAGTCTCGAAACGGCGCGGAGACCGAGGCCCTGCTCATCGTGCAGCAGTTCGAGACTGCGCAGTTCCTGCCGGCCGCGGTCGGAAGCCGGCTCTCCGGAGAGCTCGTCTGCTACGCCCGCACGGTCGTGCACCAGGAGTGGCCGCGCATGGAGGCCGGCACTGCCGGAGAGGCGCTCAACCCGTGGGCCGTCGCGCTCTTCAGGACCCTGAAGCTCGCAGACCCGAAGACGACGACCGAGGAGGCGGCGTTCTCGAAGTGGCTCGACCAGACATCCGACCGCGAGGAGGCGCGGCGCGACCGAATTCACGGCGCGGCGAACGTGATCCCGGACACGCTCTGGATCGTGCTTCTCCTGAGCGCCAGCGTGATCTTCGTCTACATGCTCTTCTTCGCCGACCCGACCGAGGGACCCGTCACCCAGGCGATGCTGATCGGGTCGGTAGTCGCGGTCATGACCGTGAGCCTGCTCGTGATCAAAGGCCTGGACAACCCGTACCGGGACGCCCCGGGTCAGTTGCAGCCCGCGGCGATGGAACGCGCGCTCGTCGTGCTCGAAGAGGAGAGGCAAGTGGTGGGCAACGTCACCCCGCTGCCCTGTGACGACGAGGGTCGGCCGTGAGCGACCGCGTCGAGTTGGTCGCGACCGCCCTCCTCGCACTCGCCGCGGTCGCGACGGCGTGGAGCAGCTACCAGGCGAGTCGCTGGAACGGTGAACAGGCGAAGGCAGCGAGCCGGACGAACGCCATCCGGATCGACGCGGCCCGCGCACAGGGCCTCGCCGAGGCGCAGACAGAGATCGACGTGGCCACGTTCACCCAGTGGATCGACGCGTACGTACGCGGCGAGACCGAGCTGGCGGATTTCTACTTCAAGCGCTTCCGCAAGGAGTTCAAGCCCGCGGTGAACGCCTGGGTAGTGACGCGTCCGCTACGCAACCCCAACGCGCCGCTGACGCCGTTCGCGATGCCCCAGTACCAGTTGGCTGCGGACGCAGAGGCGGACCGGCTCGACGCGGAGGCCGAGGTGTCGTCGGCTCTCACGCGACGAAACATCCAGCGTGCGACCAACTACGTCCTGGCGGTCGTTCTCTTCGCGGTAGCGCTGTTCTTCGCCGGGATGAGCACGAAGGTCGGCGACCCGCTCCTCCGAAAGGTCGTCGTTGGCCTCGGCTGTGTCGTGTTCGTGAGCACCCTGGTCTGGATCGCGACGTCACCGGTGAGCGTCGGGATCTGAGGGTCGCTAGCCCGGCTGGATCGACACGTCGATGTCGACGTCGGGCGGCGGAGCGCGCTCCGCCTCGGCAGCCGCCTCTGTTGCCTTTGCGGTCGCGAGGTCACGGCTGATGTGCAGCGCAGCCGAGGTGAGCGGAGCACCGAGGACCAGTCCGACCATCCCGAAGAGGCTCCCGAAGCCGATCGTCGCGATCAGGACGACGAGCGGGTTGAGGTCGAGGGTCGCGCCGAAGGCGATCGGCTGCACGATGTTCTGCAACAGCCCGTTCGCGAGGATGACGATCACGAGCATGATCAACGCGTCCGTCGTCCCCTCGGCGGCGAGCGTCAGCATCACGGCGAAGGCACCGGACACGAACGCGCCGATGAACGGGACATAGGCCGTGACGAACACGACGACGGCGATGGTCCCCGCGAGAGGGACGCCGAGGACGAGCGCGCCGAGCCCGACGACGATGGCGTTGAAGGCGGCGACGTACGTCACGCCGAGGAAGTAACGGCGTAGCGACCGAACCACGTTCCCCGTGACGACGGTGGCCACCTCGCGCGGGACTCCGAGATGACGGTCGAGGAACCGCCGCGCCGTCGGTCCGTCCTTCAAGAGGAAGAACGTCGAGAAGATGGTGAAGGTGAGGAAGAAGATGAGCGAGGTCACCTCCGAGATCCCGTTCGCGACGCCCTGGAGCAGCGTCTTCCCCGTTTGCGCGGTCGAGCTCTTCACCTGCTCGGTCGTGTCGGACGTCCCCCCTGCTCCGGTGTCGTTGATCCAGCTCTCCACCTTGTCCACCGCCTCGGAGACGGCGGCCTTGATCTCGGCGGACTGCTCGTAGATCCCGCCGAAGACCATGAGCGCGATCACGACCGCGATCGCGAGCAAACCGAGCAGGACGAGGGCAGCGCCCGCGGCCCGTGGGACCCCGCGCCGCTGCAGCGTCGAGACGACGGGGCCGGCGACCGTGGCCAGGATCGCGCCGAGGACGACGGGCACGGTGATCGTCGACGTGAGCGCGACCAGCCACGTCAGCCCGACGAGGAGTACCGCGATACCGACGAGGAACCACGCGAGGAGGCCGAGGTCGCGAACCCACATCGGCGCCGAGAAGACGCGCGACAGCGACGTCGCGTCGATCTGGACGACCGTCGGTTCGTCAGGCGTGGTCTCGGGCGAAGGCTCGCCGCGTTTCTTCGAGAACCGGTCGAGGAAAGGGATGTTCACGGGAGGCCTGTGGTCGACCCAGGAAGGGCGACCTGGGCAGCAACCTACTCCGGCCGTCAGACGTCGCAGAGGCTCGTCGACGATCACGGCAGCCGCGTCGTACCCGGCCCGCCGATCCCCTGGCCGTCGGCGACCACCGCCAGGTCGAGGGCTGCCGAGCTTCCCCCTCTCTCGACGCTCCGTCAGCCGCGCCAGCTCGGCCTCACGGCTCCGTTGCTCGGGCCTCACCGTCTGCGGAGCTCTCGAGCATCGCACGCAGCCGGCGCACCCCCTGGATCGACGTGGCTCCGTACTCCCGGATCTCGGTCACGGCGAGCGCGAGGAAGTCGTCCCAGCGGGGTGCGAGCATGACGACCGAAGCCGCAGTGTCAGCATCCGCTCGCTCCGTGCGCTGCTCGAGGTGGGTGGTGCCGATCAGCCGAAGGAGCTCACCCAGGTGGTTCAGCACCTGCACGGCCGTGGTGGGGTCGTTGACCGCGGCGAGAGCGCCCGGATCGCGATGTCCACCATCACCCGGATGGCGAAAGCCGGATCCTGCTGGATCGTCCGCTCGTCGCCAAGCGCGATCATTCCGAGGAGCTCGTCGTCGGCGGAACCCGGACCGTCGCTCGAACCGAGGATCTCGATCAGCGCACCACCCGTCGGGACGTAGTCCCCGATCGCGTGGGTGAGAACGAGCTCGCACCGGTGCTCCTCTGCCCAGCGAACAAGACCGTCCGGATCGATCGCCTGGATCGCGCCGGCTCTGGGGGAGCGCACCATCCGGCTCGGCTCGGCGCCCGAGCTGCCGTGCTCCCAACGGATGTCCGGGCGATCCGCGTACCGCAACGTCTCCGCGAACGCGGTGCGTCCCGCCTTCGCAACGTGCGCCGCGACCGCGACCGGGCGCAGGCGCTGGATGAAGCGGCTGAAGAAGAGCAGGAAGAGCAGCAGGCTCGCGGAGAGGAGCACGCCGGCGATCGTCACGCCCAGATCCGGCACGAAGTCGTCCTCGACGCGTCTGAGCAGGGCGAGCGAGAAAGTGAGCGTCCGACAAGAGCGGCGAGCGCGGCCTTGAGCAGCCAGTCGCGGTACCAGATTCGCATGTAGCGAGCGGAGAACGACCCGGCCGCCACCTGAACGAAGAGCACGGTGACCGTGACCACGAAGCCGGCGAGGGCGGCGCTGGCGCCCACGATCGCGGTCACTGACCGCCCGGACGCAACTAGGCTGGAGAGCCCTGCTGCACGTGGCAGGCAACCGTGCCGCTCGGAATCCTGGAGATCTCGTCCCGACCGAGGAGGACCGCCGCATGAGCGCAAGCGACGCCCTGGATCGTTCCCGACTGCCGATTCCGGACCCGGAGCAGCCGGCGCCGACCGTCCTCGATGCCAAGGATCCCGAGGCAACGTTCCCGCCGATCGAGCCGCTACGTCCTCCCGATGGCGCGCCGAACGTCCTCATCGTCCTCCTCGACGACGTCGGCTTCGCGGCGTCGAGCGCGTTCGGCGGGCCGTGCGCGACGCCGACTGCCGAGCGGCTCGCAGCGAACGGCCTCAAGTTCAACCGCTTCCATACGACGGCGCTCTGCTCTCCGACGCGGCAGGCGCTGCTCACGGGCCGGAACCACCACACGGTCGGCATGGGCGGCATCACGGAGATCGCGACCTCGGCTCCCGGCTACAACTCGATCCGCCCCAAGTCGTGCGCGCCGCTCGCGGAGACGCTGAGGCTCAACGGCTACTCGACCGCGCAGTTCGGGAAGTGTCACGAGGTCCCCGTCTGGGAGACGAGCCCGATGGGACCGTTCGACGCGTGGCCGACCGGATCGGGCTTCGACCACTTCTACGGCTTCATCGGCGGAGAGACGAACCAGTACGCGCCTGCGATCTACCGCGACACCGTGCCCGTGGAGCAGGAGAAGACGGCGGAGGAGGGCTACCACTTCACCGAGGACATGACCGACCAGGCGGTCGACTGGATCCGCCAGCAGAAGGCGCTCATGCCCGACAAGCCGTTCTTCGTCTACTTCGCGCCCGGCGCCACGCACGCCCCGCACCACGTGACACCGGAGTGGTCGGACAAATACAAGGGCAAGTTCGACGACGGCTGGGATGCGCTCCGCGAGCGGACGTTTGCGCGCCAGAAGGAATTGGGCGTGATTCCTGCCGACGCGGAGCTCACGGATCGTCCCGCGGAGATCCCTGCCTGGGAGGACATGCCGGACGACCTGAAGCCCGTGCTCGCACGGCAGATGGAGGTCTACGCCGGGTTCCTCGAGCACACCGACCACCACGTCGGCAGGCTGATCGATTCTCTCGGCGACCTCGGGATCCTCGAGAACACGCTCGTCTACTACGTCATCGGCGACAACGGCGCCTCTGCGGAAGGCACGCCGAACGGCTGCTTCAACGAGCTCGTCGTCCTGAACGGCGCGTCCGGGCTCGAGACGACCGAGTTCATGGTCTCCCGGATCGAGGACTTCGGCACGCCCAAGGCGTACAACCACTACGCCGTCGGCTGGGCGCACGCGCTGGACACGCCGTACCAGTGGACGAAGCAGATCGCGTCGCATTGGGGCGGAACCCGCAACGGGACGATCGTGCACTGGCCGCACGGCATCGACGCGACGGGCGAGGTGCGCACGCAGTTCCACCACGTGATCGACGTCGCGCCGACCATCCTCGACGCAGCCGGAATCCCCGAGCCGAGCTCCGTGAACGGGATTCCGCAGAAGCCGATCGAGGGCGTCAGCATGCGGTACGCGTTCGACGACGCTGAACGCCGACGACCGGCGGACGACGCAGTACTTCGAGATGTTCTGCAACCGCGGCATCTACCACGAGGGCTGGACCGCCGTGACGCGCGCACAGCATTCCCTGGGCGGCCACCGAGATGCCGGCGTTCGCGGACGACACGTGGGAGCTCTACGGGCCTGACGACTGGACGCAGGCGCACGATCTCTCCGCGGAGATGCCCGACAAGCTCGACGAGCTGAAGGCTCTCTGGCTCGAGGAGGCGACGCGTTACAACGTCCTCCCGCTCGACGACCGGCGCTTCGAGCGCTTCAACGCCGACATCGCGGGGCGCCCGCAACTCGTTCGCGGTTCGTCTCAGCTCCTCTTCGGCCGCATGGGACGCCTGTCCGAGAACTCCGTCGTCGTGAACAAGAACAAGTCCTTCTCGATCACAGCGCAGATCGACGTTCCCGACGATCGCGTCAACGGCGTGATCATCTCCCAGGGCGGCGCGTTCGGCGGCTTCGCGCTCTACGCGAAGGACGGCAGGCCGGCGTACTGCTACAACCTCTTCGGTCTCCAGCAGTTCAAGGTCTACGGCGACGATCCCATCTCCGCCGGCGAGCATCAGGTGCGGATGGAGTTCACCTACGACGGCGGCGGGCTCGGCAAGGGCGGCGACGTCAGGCTCTACGTCGACGGCGAGCAGGTCGGGGAGGGTCGTGTCGACGCGACCGTACCGATGCTGTTCTCGGCCGACGAGACGACGGACGTCGGCAGCGACACCGCAACGCCCGTGAGCGACGACTACGGCGCCAAGGACAGCGTGTTCACGGGCCGCATCGAGTGGGTGCAGATAGATACCGACGCCGCGGCCGAGGACGTCGACCACCTCATCTCGCCCGACGAGCGTCTGCGAATCGCGATGGCGCGGCAGTAGCCGGCGCCGCTACGTCTCGGCAGACGCCGGGGGCGACTTGGGAGCGGCCTGCTCCGCGCTCGGGGGCAGGACACCGCCCGTGTCCTCGGCGTGATAGCGAGCAAGGAGCTCCTTCTCCTCGTCCCGTTTCGGGAACATGAAGAACACGAGCACGGCGCCGATGACGATCGCGACAGCCCCGGCCGTGTACGCCCAGTCGTCCCCCTCGAGGAACGACGTCTTCGCCGCGGAGACGATCGCGGTCGCCTGCGCGGGGTGCTGTCCGGCGACGGCCTCGGCGCCTGCGAAGGACTTCGTCAGCTGGGCCTGCGTCGAGTCCGTGACGTTCTGGTCGGACGCGGCAATCGCAGCGGACATCGCGGACGCGTAGCCGGCCGTCAGGAGCGCGCCGAAGGTCGACTGCAGGATCGCGCCGCCGAGGTCCCGCTGGAGGTCGGCCGTGCCGGACGCCATCCCAGCGCGGGTCACCGGCACGGAGCCGGTCAGCGAGTGCGACGCCGGAGTCCCTGCGAGGCCAACGCCGATCGCCGATGAAGACGTAGGCGAGGGCGATCTGCCAGTACGGGCGCTCCCTCGTCCCAGACGACGAGCATCGTGAGGAACGCGAGCAGGAGGAAGACGTAGCCGCAGAGGAGCGTGAATCGGGCGCCCCGTGTCTCGACAAGCTTGGCCGACCTCGGCGCGACGAGGACCATCATCACCGCCGCGGGCAGGATCGACGCACCCGCCTCGAGCGTCGAGTAGCCGAGCACGTTCTGCAGGAACTGCTGGCTGATGAAGGCCGCGCCCATGAGCGAGCCGAAGACGATGATCCCGGCGCACGCGGCGACCCAGAACGTTCGGCGTCCGGCGACGTTCAAGTCGTAGAGCGGATTCTTCGCGCGCCGCTGCCGGATGTAGAAGCCGATGAGCGCGGCCGAGCGCGATCGCCGCGAGGCCGAAGACGAGCGCTCCCTCGTTCGGCACGGGAGCGAAGTTGATCGAGAGGATGAGCGCTCCCACCAGCACCACGGACAGGATCCCGCCGAGGTTGTCGACGGGATCCGAGGTCTCGTTCACGTGGCTCGGGACGAAGAGGTACGCCAGCACGAGCGCAACCGCTGCCAACGGCAGCGTGATGAGGAACACCGATCCCCAGTCGAACTCCTCGAGCAGTGCTCCGGCGGCGAGCGGGCCGAGCGCGGCGATCGCGCCGCCGAGGGCAGACCAGAGGGCGATCGACCTGGTCCTCCCGGGACCCGACCAGAGCGCCGTGATCAGAGCGAGCGTCGTCGGGTACGCCATGCCGGCGGCGACTCCGCCGCCGACCCGGGCGACGAAGAGCACCTCGTCCGACGGCGCGAAGGCTGCGAGCAGCGACATCGGGATCGCGAGCGTGGTCCCGAGGACGAGCATCATCTTGCGTCCGTACCGGTCGCCGAGCGCGCCGAGGTAGAGCACCGAGGCGGCGAGGCCGAGCGAGTAGCCGACCGCGATCAGGTTCAGCGACACCTGACCCGCGTCGAAAGCCTCGCCGATGTCCGGCAGCGCGCGTTGCGACGGACAGGTTGAGGTTGGCGACCGCGGCGACGAGGATCAGCGAGATGAGGACGAGCCCGGCTCGTTCCGGGGCAGTCTTCGAGGCGGCCGTCCCGCTCATTGCGTCCGATCATGCAACGTTTGCCGTCCGCCGGACGCGAGAACGCGCGCGGTCACCCCGGTGCCTGCGAGCGGTCTCACCCCAGCGCGACGATCTCGTCGACCCGGTCGAGCCCTTCGGGCCGATGCGTGATCAGGAGCACCGAGCGGTCACCCGCCTCGTCGAGCACGTCCGCCATCAGCTGCTCGGCGGTCTCCGGGTCGAGGTGTGCGGTCGGCTCGTCCAGGATCAGGACGGGCGCGTCCGCAAGCAGGGAGCAGGAGGTTCGCCACCGTGCTCTTCCCCGTTCCGCTCGGGCCGACGAGCGCAACGCGTCGACCCGGATCGACGCGGAGATCGAAGCCCGCAAGAACCGTCGGCTCGTCCGGTGAGTAGCGCGCCGTCACGCCCTCGAGCGCGACGGTGACTCCTGCGCGCGGGTCGAGCGGTGCCGGCTCGGGCGGATCCTGAACCGCGGCTCTTCGATCCGTCAGCTCGAGCACACGGCGACCCGATGCGAGCGAGGCGGAAAGCTCGCGCACGGCAGCGGGAAGTTGCGCCACGGCCTCGAACGACGACAGCGCGAGCAGCGCAAGCGTCGCGACGAGCACGCGGTCGAGACCACCCGTGTCGTGGGCCGACACGGCGACCGCCAGGACGCCGACGGTGGTCAGACCCGCGACCGCGACCGTGAGACCGTCGGTCAGGCCGCCGGCGAGTACATCGGAAACGCGTGCTCGGCAGCGCCCTCGGTCCCGAAGAAGTTCACCTCGGCTCCAAGGGCAAGCACGAGGAACTCGTAGGTGATGGGCGCGAGACCGTCGAAGCGGACCTCCTTTGCCTCGAGATCGATCTCGGTGATCGGCGCCTTGTGGATGGTGGCGTTGTCCTGGTCCTTGACGAGGTCGCGGAGCGAGTGCCCGACCGCTGTCGTCTCGAGCAGTCCCGTCGCCATCTGGTACAGCAACGGCTGGAACGTGTGGTAGTCGTGCTTGTCCACGAGCACGACCTCGACATCGGCGTCCTTCAGGTGCCGTGCGGCACCGATCCCGGCGAAGCCGCCGCCGAGAACGAGGACCCGCGGTCGCTCGCTCATGTCTGCTTGTCCCATTTCCGTGTCGACGCGCCCGCGGCCGAATGCGTCGATCCGGCCCCACCGCCCGGGGATGTCGAGCAGCTCGAGGTGGCCGATCCCCCTGGGAAGCGCCGGGTCGACAACCAGGTGGTCCGCGAGAGGCTCGAGGCCGAGCATCGTCCGAAGGAGCAGGAGCGGCGTGCCCGTCGACCACGCCTGCGGGCTGCACGCGGTCGGGTACTGCACCGGGTACTTCGTCACCCCCCGGGCGTAGCCGCCGAACGCCTCCGGCAGTCGGCCGTCGAACACGGCGGCGGCGTCGAGTATCCCGGCGGCGATCCGCGCCGCCTCGTCCTTGAAGCCGTACCGCCGCAGGCCCCAGGCGATGAACGAATTGTCGAACGGCCATACGGTGCCGACGTGGTAGCCAATCGGGTTGTACCGCCCCTCGCCATCGGCGAGCGTCCGCACGCCCCAGCCGGAGAAGAGCCTGGGCCCCAGGAGGTGCTCGGCAACCTTCTTGGCCTTGGACTTGTCCACGATCCCGCTCCAGAGCAGATGGCCGTTGTTGGAGGCGAGAACGTCGACCTGCTTGCCCTCGGTGTCGAGGGCGAGCGCGAAGTACCCGCCGTCCGAGACCCAGAAGTCACGGTTGAAACGCCGCTTCAGGTCGGCCGCCTCGCGCTCCAGCCGGTCGGCGAGCGCCGGATCCTTCCAGACGAGCCGGGCGAGGCGCGCACCGCGCACCTTCGCGTCGTAGGCGTAGCCCTGCAGCTCGCAGGTTGCACGCGGGAACCCCGGCAGTCGGCCGTCACGGTAGGAGATCGAGTCCCACGAGTCCTTCCAGCACTGGTTCTCGAGCCCTGTCTTCTCGTTGCGCCTCTGGTACCAGACGTAGCCGGTGCCCAGGAGGTCCGCGTACTCGTCGATCCAATTGAGCGCCGCCCTGGCCTCGTACTCGAGCTCCCGAACGAGCTTCCGGTCGCCCGTCCACCGCTCGTACTCGTCGAGGAGGACGACGTACAGCGGCGTTGCGTCGGCGCAGCCGTAGTACGGGGAGTGCGGACGCTCCTCGAACGCCGTCATCTCGCCGTAGCGCATCTCGTGGAGGATCCGGCCCGGATCCTCGTCGCGGAAGTCGTCGACGCGGCTGCCCTGCCAGTCGCCGAGCGTGCGCAGGGTCGTCGCGGCGAGCTCCGGCGTGAACGGCAGCGCCTGCAAGCTCGTGAAGATGCTGTCCCGGCCGAACATCGTCATGAACCAGGGCAGGCCTGCGGCCGGCAGGCTCCGTCCCCCGGCGACGGGCGGCGAGAAGCGCAGCGCCGCAAGGTCGACGAGGCTGCGGCGGTAGGTCGCCTTGAGCTCGTCCGAATCGCATTCGATCCGCGGCGCGTCCGCGATCCACTTCTCCAGGCTGAGAGCCATGCTCGGCCGCGCTCGCGTCGCCCCGCGCGCGTACTTCGGTTTCACGTAGGTGCCACCCGCGCCGGACGCGGTGACGACATCGAGGTCGGTCGTCCAGCTCCCGTGCGGCTCGACGCGAACCTTGAACGTGAGCCCGCCCTTGTCGAGCCGGGCGGGTGCCGACGACGAGATGAGCGTCTCGCGCGTGAACGTCTCGCGCTGGTAGCCGAGCCGCAACGTCCCGGAATCGACCCGAGCCGTGTACTTGCCCTTCTTCGCAAGCGCGTCCTTGACCTCGAAGAGATCGGCGAAGTCGCAGCCCGCCTCGATGCGAACGACGAGGTCGACCGGCTTCTCGTCGTGGTTCAGGATCGTGAGCTCCTCGTGGAAGCCGTTCCCGACGGCGCGTCGCCGGATCACCGAGAGCTTCGCGTCGATGTACACGGTTCCCGTGCCTGGCACGAGGAAGAAGCGTGTCTCGAAGTACTGCAGATCGTCGACCGAGAGCGGGCCGAGTCTCTGCCCGTTGACGGTCAGGACCCATTTCGAGAGGAAGCGTGTGTCGAACGAGAAGAGACCGGTCGGATCGGTGAGCGACGCCTCGATGTCGCCGTTCGAGCTGCTGACGACGAAGGTGTTGCCGTCGAGGATCTGGACGAGGCCGTTGCTCATCGCTTCCTCCCGGAAGGAGCGGTGGCGCGACGTCGCCTCCGTGAGCGCGGCGGCCCGGGCAGTAGACGCTGGAACAGGACGAGCAGGTTGAGGTCGCCCTCGACGTTCACCTCTTCACGGAGAAGTGCGGCCAGCGCATTCGCTTCGCCGGTCACGATGCGGTCGAAGAGGGCGCGGTCGGTCGAGACGACACAGTCAGCTCTCGTGTTCCGCCGCGAGACGGCCACGTCGCCCTTCCTGACCTCGACGAGCCAGCGCTCGGTTCGTTTCCCGTCCCTGACGTCGAAGCGCAACGTCCCCGAGGCTTTTCTCAGCAGCGGCTCGTTCCCGCGTTTGCCGAGGTCGGCGAAGAAGTCGGCCGCCGTCTGACCCGCGGTCACACGACCTTCTCTGCCGGCACGAGCGGCTGGGACGCGTGGGAGTCGTGCTTGTCGGCGAGGACAACGTCGACATCGGCGTCCTTCAGGGCACGCGCGGCCGCGATCCCACCGAATCCGCCACCCAACACGACGACCGTCCCCCCGGTCATCCTCTGCACGTTACGCCCTCTCGGGCTCGCAGTGCGGCAGTTGTTCACCAGTCGTTGTCAAGCGAACGTGCGGATCAACGGTGTACCAGGCCCGCGGCCTGCATTGACCAGCCTGGTAACGCGTTACGCTCACGCCGATGTCCGAGGCAACAATCGCTTCGACCCCGTTGGCTCCCGAGGAAGAGTCGAAGCGCCGTCGCATCCTCAAGATCGTCGCCTGGCTCGTCGGGCTCGTCGCCCTCCTCGTCGTGCTCCACCTGGCCGGCGTGGACGTGTGGGGCTGGCTCGAAGAGCTCTGGCACTCGGTCACGGAGATCTCGCTCCAGTACATCATCGTCGGCTGCATCCTCCAGGGCCTGCAGACCACCCTGACCGGGCTCGGCTGGTACGGGATCCTGCGCTACGCGTATCCCGGCGGCGTCACCTTCATGCCCGTGCTCGCGTCGTACGCCGCCGGCGTCGCCCTGAACAACTTCCTGCCCGCGAACATAGGGACGTTCGTGACGCTGCTCATGTTCGTCGCGATCGTGGCGGGCGCGACGTTCGCGGGCATCCTCGCCGGCTACGTCGTGCAGAAGATCTTCTACCTCGTCGTCGGGACGCTCATCTACATCTACCTCTTCGCTGCCATCGCAGGTTCCTTCGAGTTCCAGTTCGGCGACGAATGGGACGCGCTCTCCGATCACGTCGTCCTGACGCTCTTGATCGTCGCGGGCGCGATCTTCCTGAGCGCGCTCCTGGCGCGCATCTTCTGGGGCTGGTTCAAAAAGCAGTGGGCGAAGGCGAGGCAGGGTGCCGCGATCCTCGGAGACCTCCGCGCGTACCTGAAGCTCGTCCTGTTGCCGCAGCTCGGCGGCTACATCGCGAAGGTCGGCGTGATCGTCGTCTTCCTTGCCGCGTACGGCATTCCCGTCACCTTCGACTCGGTCATGGCCGTCCTCGGCTCGAACCAGCTCGCCAACCTGCTGTCGTTCACCCCCGGCGGCATCGGCGTCAACCAGGCGTTCAACACCTTCGCGCTCGAGAACTACACGGACGACACGACAGCCACGGCGTACTCCGTCGGTCAGCAGCTGATCACGACCGCGTTCAACGTCGGGTTCGCCGTCATCCTCATCTGCATGGTCTTCGGCTGGCGCGGCGGCTCCGCCCTCGTCAGGACCTCGTACGACGACGCGAAGGTGAAGACCGCCGAGATGAAGGCGAGTCGCAAGGAGGGCAAGGGCCTGCTTGGCGGCGAGGGCGACGACACGGCGCCGGACGAGTCCGCCTAGGTCGGAGCGGGCTCGACCGGGGAACGTCCTGTCGGCTCTCCGGCCGCCTTATCGCTCTCCGTGGAGAGCGAGATCACGACGGCCCCTCCGAGCGCCAGCACGAGGCCACCCACGCCGACGACGATGTGCCAGGCCGGGCGGGCGAGCCTCTCCTCCAGTACGAGTGTTCCGATCGCGATCGCGACGACCGGGTTCGCCACGGACACCGTCGCCACCGAGGGCGCGAGCTTCCCGGTTCCGAGCGAGACCTGCTGGACGACGAACGCTGCGATGCCGGTAAGCGCCATCGCGTAGGCCTCCCAGTCCGTGAGGACGGCCCCGATCCCCTCGTGCAAGGTCTCGACCGTCGGCTTCGCGAGGCTGGCCGACAGCCCGAAGAGGACCCCCGCTGCGGTCCCGTACATGGCCGCCTTGCGCGTAAGCGAGCCTCGCCCTCCGAGGAACATCAGGACCACTGCGAGCCCGGTGAAGAACAGGAGCAGGACCGCCCAGTCGCTGGCGGGCGCATCGTCGATACCGCCGTCGGGGTCGGCGAAGATCGTGAAGACCGCGAGCCCGGCGACGATGACGGCGGCACCCAGTACTTCCTTTCGCCCGACGTGCTGGCCCGTCAGGAAGTAACCGAGAGGAAGCGCGAAGACGACCGTCATCACGAGCAACGGCTGGATGACCGCCAGCCGTCCGCGGTCGAGCGCGGCGGCCTGGACGACGTAGCCGACGAGAAGCGCGATCGTGCCGAAGAGCCAGAACTTCTGGGTGGCGAGCCGGGCGAACGAGCGAGGCGAGCCCAGCGAGATCTCCCCCATCCCCAGCGCGCCCTTCTGCTGGAGCGTCGCCGCCAGCGCGAAGAGGAACGCGGCGCACAGAGCGAGGGCAGCACCCACGGTCCGGCAGCCTGTGGCCCGGGTGCTGTACCCGCAACGTCGAGCTCGCGTTCGTCCAGATGGAGACCGCAGCCCTCTTCCCAGCGCGTGAAAGAATCGACGCGAGCATGGCCCCCCTGCGAGAACGCGCTGCCTGGAAGGCCCTCGAGCAGCACTACACCGCAATCCGGGATCTCCACCTGCGTGACCTTTTCGCCGACGACCCCGCCCGCGGGGAGCGTCTCGCGGCCGAAGGCGCCGGTCTCTACCTCGACTACTCGAAGAACCGCGTCACCGACGAGACGCTCGGCCTGTTGATCGAGCTCGCCGAGGAGTTGGGCCTGCCCGAGCGGACGGAGGCGATGTTCCGGGGCGACCGGATCAACGTCTCGGAGGACCGCCCGGTTCTGCACGTCGCGCTGCGGATGCCGAAGGGCTCGTCGCTCGTCCTCGACGGGGTCGACGTCGTCGCCGAGGTGCACGAGGTGCTCGAGGGCATGACCGTCTTCTCGGACCGGGTGCGGGCGGGCGAGTGGCTGGGCCACACCGGCAAGCCGATCCGGAACGTCGTCAACATCGGCATCGGAGGCTCGGATCTCGGGCCGGTGATGGCGTACGAGGCGCTGCGCCACTACGCGCGGCGCGATCTCACGTTCCGTTTCGTCTCGAACGTGGACTCCGTCGACTTCGCCGAGGCGACCCGGGATCTCGACCCCGCGGAGACGCTGTTCATCGTCGCGTCGAAGACGTTCACGACGCTCGAGACGATGACGAACGCGCGCACCGCGCGCGCGTGGGTGCTGGCCGCTCTCGGCGACGAGTCGGCGATCGCGAAGCACTTCGTCGCCGTCTCGACCAACGCCGACGAGGTCGCGAGCTTCGGCATCGACCCGGCCAACATGTTCGTCTTCTGGGACTGGGTCGGCGGCCGCTACTCCATGTGCTCGGCGATCGGGCTCTCGACGATGATCGCGACCGGTCCGGAGCGCTTCCGAGAGCTGCTCGCCGGGTTCCACGCGATGGACGAGCACTTCCGTACGACTCCGCTCGCGCGGAACCTCCCCGCGCTGATGGGGCTTCTCTGCGTCTGGTACCGGAACTTCTTCGGCGCCGAGACCGTCGGCGTCCTGCCCTACAGCCGGTACCTGCACCGCTTCCCCGCCTACCTCCAGCAGCTCACTATGGAATCGAACGGTACGAGCGTCACCCTGGACGGCCGGCGCGTCGACTACGACACCGGCGCGGTCTTCTGGGGCGAGCCGGGGACGAACGGCCAGCACAGCTTCTACCAGCTCCTCCACCAGGGCACGACCCTTGTCCCCGTCGACTTCATCGGTTTCGCGCAGGTCGCTCGCTCCGATCGGCGAGCACCAGGACCTGCTCATGTCGAACGTGTTCGCGCAGGCCGAGGCTCTCGCGTTCGGCAAGACCGAGGACGAGGTCCGCGCGGAAGGAGTCGACGAGGCCGTCGTCCCCCATCGCGTCTTCGAGGGGAACCGGCCGTCGAACGTGATCTTCGCCGAGACGCTCACTCCGTTCACTCTGGGCGCGCTCGTCGCGCTGTACGAGCACAGCGTGTTCACGCAGGGGACGATCTGGGACATCGACTCGTTCGACCAGTGGGGCGTCGAGCTCGGGAAGGCGCTTGCCACGCGGATCGTCCCCGAGCTCGTGTCCGAGGAGGAGCCGGCGCTGATGCACGACTCGTCCACGAACGCGCTCATCCGTCGCTACCGGGAACAGCGCTGAGCGGCGTGCTTCCGATCGAGATCCTCCCGGACGCGAACGCCGTCGAGGCGCGAGCTGCAGAGCTCGTTGCGGACCACGCGCGGGATGCGGTCGCCGACCACGGCCGCTTCACCTTCGCGCTCAGCGGGGGCACGACGCCCTGGGCGATGTTCGCGCACCTCGCGCGGACGCTCCCCTGGGATCGCGTCACGCTCTACCAGGTCGACGAGCGCGTCGCACCGCGCGGACACGAGGATCGCAACCTGACCCTCCTCGAGCGGAGCCTGCCGCCGGAGGTGGATGTCGACCTCCGTGCCATGCCCGTCGAAGCAGCCGATCTGGAGGCGGCGGCCGCGGAGTACGCGAGCTCGCTTCCCGAGCGCTTCGACCTGGTGCACCTCGGGCTCGGGCCCGACGGCCACACGGCGTCGCTCGTCGCCGGAGATCCCGTCCTCGAGGTCGACGATCGCGACGTCGCGGTGACGGGCGAGTACCGTGGCCGGCGCCGGATGACCCTCACCTACCCGGCGCTCGACCGCGCCGGGCAGCTCCTCTGGCTCATCACCGGCGAGGAAAAGGTGGACGCACTGCGACGCCTCCTGGCCGGAGACCCGTCGATCCCGGCAGGACGGGTTTCGGCTGCCAACGCGCTCGTCATCGCAGACGCAGCGGCAGCGGCAGCGGAGGGGGACCGAGCTCCACTGATCCGGCACGCTCCTTCGCTGTCGCGGCGCTAGTACTCCGAAGACTCGAGCGGCGTCCGCTTTACACCGGGCGTCGCGCCCTCGACCGGCCCCGCGACCCGCATCGCCGCGAGCGGATAGACGAGCACGGAGATCATCCCCGCACCGACGAGCGAAGCGCCCACGCTCGAAGAGATGTCTCCACGGTCGATTGCGATTCCGGCGATCGCCACGATCAGCGGCAAGGCGGTCGCGCCGAACAGCGCGAGCGCGGCCGTCTGCCTTCCAGGCAGCTCGCGCAGCCACAGCAGCGCCGATGCGCCACGGACGCACAGGAGGAGCACGAGGAACAGCGCCGCCAGTGCGAGCCCACGTCCGCTGAGGAGGCTGTCGAGGTCGAAGGTCATGCCGGTGACGACGAAGTAGATCGGGATCAGAAAGCCGAACCCGATGCCTTCGAGTCTCATCCGCACGACCTCGCCTTCCGGCGAGTCGAGCGCGAGCCCGACGATCATGCCCGCGGCAAACGCGCCCAACACGGGCTCGAAGCCGGCGTCCGCGGCCACGAGCACGAGGAAGCCGAGCAGGAAGACCGCGGTCCGCACCGCAGCCTGGCCGGTCTGTGGACCGTCTCTTGCAGGATGCGCAGGATCCGCGGTGGCCGCGCGCGCTGGGTGGCCTGTGCGGCGAGCAGGACGAACGCGCCGAAGCAGACCAGGAGCAGCACCTCGACCTCGGCGCCGTAGACGCTCGTCAGGAACACCGAATGACGATGATCGGCCAGAACTCGCCTGCCACTCCGGTGCCGAGCACCGCGCTGCCGAGCGGGGTCGGCAGGACACCGGCATCGGAGAGGATGGGCACGAGCGTCCCGAGCGCCGTCGTCGACAGAGCAACGCCGAGTACCCACCATTCCGCGCCGAGGCCAAGGCTCTGCAGAACGAGGCCGAGCCCGAGCCCGATCGCGAGCGAGAGCGCCCACCCGATCGCCCCACGTCGGAGAGCGCGGCGCGGCACCTTCTTCTCGATCACCTCGAGCCCGGCGAAGAAGAAGAGGAACGCGAGCCCGAGCCCGGAGAGAAAGGTGATGAAGTCGTTGACGTCCGCGATCCCGAGCACTTCGGGCCCGATGACGATGCCGAGGACGATCTCGACGACGACGGTCGGAAGCACGAGCGCGGTGTGCAGCCTCGAGATGACGACCCCGAGCGCGCACGCGAGTAGCACGAGCACGAGCGACCGCGCCTCCATCCGCGTGAGGTCCGCGGCGAGGAGAGCGGGGACGAGCGTCACGGCACGGGTTCAGCGGTCTCGGGCGAGAGATCCTCGGGATTCGGCAGCGCGACTGCGACGAGCCAGCCGACCGCGGCAGCGAGCACGGCGATCGGCGCCACGTCGGCCGACGCCGAGCCGATCAGCAGCGTCGCGAGCAGCACCGCCGTGAAGGGCACACGCATGACAGCAGCTACCCCAGCTGCGATCCCCGTCGCCACTGCCGGCGTCGTCTCGAGTCCTGGAAGCATCTCAGCGCCGACCATCGCGATCGCGACGCCGATCGCGAGCGCCGGGAACACGGGCCCGCCGCGAAAGCCGGCGCCGAGTGACAGCGCGTAGGCGAGGCCTTTCGCGAGGACGAGGAGGGCGAGCACCCCTGCGGACCCCTCCGCGACGACGGCCGGGAGCTCCGTCTGCCCCGAGAAGAGCACGAGATCCACCGGGCGGTCGGCGAGCGCACGGAACGCGACCGCAAGGCCGCCGACGAGAAGCCCGGCCGCAACGAGCGTCGCTTCCGGCCTCGCAGCACCTCGAGCCTTGACCGCATGCGCGAGGTGCCTGATCCCGACGACGGCGATCGCGATGACGGCCGCCAGGGCGATGCACCAGGCGATGTCGGCGATCCTCACGGTGTCGTAGACCGGCAACGGCGGCAGCGTCAGCGACTCCTGGTGGATGACCGGGCCAGTCGCCGACGCCCGTGAAGACGAGCGCCCCGGTGCCCGCGGCGACGAAGCCGGGAAGGAGAGCGCGGCCGATCTCGCGTGCGGGGATCTGGCCCGACGCGGCGGACACCTCGAACAGGAGGAACGCCGCGATCAGCGGCCCGCCGAAGAGCGCCGCAATGGCGGAGAACGCGCCGGCCATGATCAGCAGCTGCGCTTGCGTCTCGCCCGTACGCACGAGTCGAACGGCGACCGTGCCGAGGCCGAGGCCGAGCGCGATGAGCGGCGCCTCTGGGCCGAGAACGATCCCGAGCCCGAGCGACGCGAGCGCCGCGAGGAGGATGCTCGGGAGCTCCACGGGGTGCACGGTCCCCATGCCGAGCCCTTCGAGCGGCGAGTGTCCTCCGTGGCCGGGGAGCCGGACGAAGAGCGCGACCAGGATCCCGGCGAGTCCCGTGACGGCGATGACATACCAGCCCGGCGGCGCTCCCCAGTCGAACTCTTCCGGTACCCACTCCCAGACGACATGCGTCACGTCGTGGATGAGCGTCTGGAAGAGCACGGCCGCGAACGCGACCGGGAACCCGAGCAACGCTGCGTAGACGAGCGTCTTCAGGTAGCCGAGGGCGCGCTCGTCCACGCGGCGACATTACTGGGCCGACGGGACGACTACTCGTAGGAGCCGGGCATGCCCGGCTCGGGCGAGGCATGCCTCGCCCCTACGCGCGGTGCGGGCCTAGCGCGACGCAGCGGAACCCGAGGCTCACGCCGCGACGGCCTCCTCGAGCTCGGCCGTCCACTCGCCCGCTGCGGCGAGCGAGTTCATCCGGGCGCGGTGCGCGAAGACGCCCTGCGCGGCCTCCTTGCTCGCCTCGTCTCCCCCCCACGCCGCGAGCGCGGACTGCTGCAGCGCGCGGCCGTAGGAGAAGGACAGCGGCCACGGGCCGCCGAGCTGGTTGATCGCGTTCAGGTTCTCCGTCGCTTGCACCTCGGTCTGGCCACCGGAGAGGAAGACGATGCCCGGGACCGCGGCCGGCACGACGCCGCGGAAGCAGTCGATCGTCGCGCGGGCGATCTCCTCCGAGCTCGCCTGCGTCGGCGAGCCCTTGCCGGAGATGACCATGTTCGGCTTGAGCAGCGTGCCCTGGAGGTCGATGGCCTGGTCGTAGAGCGCCGAGAACGTCTCGTGCAGCGTGCGCGTCGTGACCTCCCAGCACACCTCGAGCGAGTTGTCCGCGTCCATCAGGACCTCGGGCTCGACGATCGGCACGAGCCCCGCCTCCTGGCAGAGAGCCGCGTAGCGCGCGAGCGCGTGTGCGTTCGCCTGGATGCAGCCGTCGGTCGGGATGCCGTCGCCGATCGTGATGACGGCGCGCCACTTCGCAAAGCGCGCACCGAGGCCGACGTACTCCTCGAGCCGCGCGCGCAGGCCGTCGAGCCCCTCCGTCACCTTCTCGCCGGGGAACCCGGCCATGTCCTGGGCGCCGGTGTCCACCTTGATCCCGGGAATCACGCCCTTGGCCGCGAGCAGCTCCGGGAACGGCGTCCCGTCGTCGGCGCTCTGGCGGATCGTCTCGTCGTAGAGGATCACGCCGCCGATCGAGTCCTCGATCCCGGGCGCCGTGAAGAGCAGCCCCCGGTAGAAGCGGCGGTTCTCCTCGGTCGACTCGACCCCGATGGAGTCGAAGCGCTTCTTGATCGTTCCCGTGCTCTCGTCCGCCGCGAGGATGCCCTTGTGGTCGGCGACGATCGCCGCGGCGATGTCGTGCAGCCGGTCGGACCTGTTTCCTGGCGCTGCCATCAGCGCGCTCCTTTCGTGAGGCTCTGGATCTTCGTGAGTGGATGCGAAGCCTGGATTCTCCGGAACGTGCCCGAGCGCGAGCGCATGACGATGGAGTCCGTCTCGACGCGGTCCTGGACGACCCGCACGCCGCGGAGCAGCGCCCCGCTGTCACACCGGTCGCAGCGACGAAGACGTCGTCGCCCTGGACGAGGTCATCGGTGGTGAGCACCCGGTCGATGTCGTAGCCGGCCTCGACGAGCGCCTTCCGCTCGCCCTCGTCCCGCGGCCAGAGCTTGCCCTGCATCGCGCCCCCGACGCTCTTGATCGCGGCTGCCGAGATCACGCCCTCGGGCGTGCCGCCGATACCCATGAGCAGATCCACCCCGGTCCCGTGCTGCGCGGCTGCGATCGCCGGCGCGACGTCGCCGTCGCGGATGAGGTTGACGCGGGCGCCTGCCTCGCGCAGCTCTGCGATCAGCTCGTCGTGGCGGTCGCGCTCGAGGACGACGACCGTGAGGTCGTTGACGTCCACTCCCTTCGCCTCCGCGACGCGCTCGAGGTTCTCGGTCGGCGTCGCGTCGATGTCGATCGCGTCCGCGCCTCTAGGGCCGACGGCGATCTTGTCCATGTACAGCGCCGCGCCGGGGAAGAACATCGTCCCGCGCTCGGCGACGGCGATGACGGAGATCGCGTTCGGCATCCCGAGGGCGGTCAGGCGCGTCCCCTCGAGGGGATCGACGGCGACGTCCACCTCGGGCCCGCTTCCGTCGCCGACCTCCTCGCCGTTGTAGAGCATCGGCGCCTCGTCCTTCTCGCCCTCCCCGATGACGACGACGCCGCGCATGGAGACGGTGTTGATCATCAGCCTCATCGCGTCGACCGCGGCCTGGTCGGCCGCGTTCTTGTCGCCCCTCCCGATCCAGCGGGACGCGAACGTCGCGGCCGACTCGGTAACGCGTACGAGCTCGAGCGCGAGGTTCCGGTCAGGGATCGAGCGGTCGACGTCCCCCACGGCCGCATGCTAACGCGGCACCCACGAACGACCCCAAGTGTCAATTTGACACTAAGTCGGTCTCCGCGAGGCTGCACCGCCCGGCCGTGCGTATCAGTCGGAGCTCGCAAGGAGATCGTGCATCGCCACCGTCGGCGACCTTGTGTAGAAGGCCAGATCGACGAGGGCATCTCGCCTCACGTTGCGGGGCGAACGTCGTTGGGTCTGGACCAGGAGGCGCACGCTCTCGTAGTTCGGTCGCGGCAGGTCGAAGGCATCCGCGACCGTTCCCAACCGCCGGTGCGTCTCGGCGATCGGCTCACGGGGATCATCGAGCGTTGCGAGCGCCCGGATCAGACGGCGATCGATGCGGGGAGCTGACTTGACCCACGCAGTGGAGCACCGCGACACGCTCAGGCGTGCGCCAATCTGCGGACGACTTCGCAACGGAAGCGACCTAGTGTCAAATTGACACTAGGTCACATCGAGTCGGGCGCCTCGACCCCGATCAGGTCGAGACAGCGCGCGACGACCAGCTGCGTGGCGCGCGAGAGGCCGAGCCGGAAGCCTTCGTTCTCGGAGCCGAGCACGCGGTGGTCGTGGTAGAAGCGATGGAAGTCGTCCGCGACCCGGATCGCATAGGTCGGCAACGCGTGCGGGGCTCTGCGCTCCGTCGCCTGGGCGACGAGCGCCGGGAACTCGAGGAGCCGCTTGACGAGCTCCCGCTCCTCGTTCTCGAGTGGAGCCTCGACCTTGTAACGATCAGTTACAAGACCCGTCTCGGCAGCATTTCGGAGGATGCCCGCGATGCGCGCGTGCGCGTACTGGACGTAGTACACCGGGTTCTTCTGCGAGCGCTCGGCCGCGAGGTCGACGTCGATCTCCATCGGCTGGTCGTGTCCGCGCGAGACGAGGTACCAGCGGGCGGCGTCCACCCCGATCGCGTCCATGAGCTCGTCGAGGAAGACCACGTCGCCGCGGCGCTTGGACATCTTCTTCGCCTCGCCCCGCTCGACGAGGTGGACGAGCTGGTAGATGAGCACCTCGACCGATTCGCGCGGGTGGCCGAGCATCTCCGCCAGCGCCTGGAGGCGGCTCACGTAGCCGTGGTGGTCGGCGCCGAGGACGTAGATGATCCGGTCGAAACCCTTCGAGTACTTCAGCCGGACGTACGGGGCGTCCGCCGCGAAGTACGTGGGGGTGCCGTCGGAGCGGACGAGCACGCGGTCCTTCTCGTCCCCGTGCGCGCTCGTCCGGGCCCAGACCGCGCCGTCCGCCTCGTACGTGTCGAGCAGGGCGAGGACCTCGGGCAAGTCGCGCTCGACCTCGCTCTGCCGTTCCCAGCTGTCGAAGCGCACCCGGAAGCGCTCGAGCGTCGCCTCGATCCGCTCGAGCATCGCGGGAACCGGGTCGCCCGCTAGCGCCGAGAGCTCCGCGAGGTAGCTCCCCTGGTAGCCGCCCTCCGGGGCCTCGCTGCCTTGCCGGACCGCGTCGACGGATGCACGGAAGAGGTCGATCTGCGCACCGGTGTCGTTGCAATAGAACTCCCGCTCCACGGCGTGTCCGGCGAAGCTCAGGAGCCGGGCGACAGAGTCGCCGTACGCGGCGTTCCGGCCGTGCGCGACCGTCAGCGGCCCGGTGGGGTTCGCCGACACCGACTCGACCTGGACCCGCTCGCCAGCAGGCGCCGACCCGGCTCCGAAGGAGTCGCCGGCCGCGAGCACATCCGCGAGCGCCTCCGCCAGCCAGGCGTCGGAGACGTGCAGGTTGACGAAGCCCGGCGCCGCCGTCTCGGCGCGCTCCACGAGACCGCGCTCGGCGGCGGCAGCCGCGATCTGCGACGCGATCTCGAGCGGAGCCCTGCGCTGCGCTCCCGCGAGGCGGAGAGCGACGTTGGTCGCGTAGTCGCCGTGCTCCGGGTCGCCGGGCCGCTCGAGGGACACGGGTACCTCCGCGATCTCGGCGAGCGCCTCCTCTAGGCGCGCGAGTGACTCGATCTGGAGCTTCGCCACGCCTCCATCCTAGGCGGGGCGGGTGCTGCGTCAGTCGTCGAGATCGTCCGGCTCGTCCGGCTCGTCCGGCTCCACCGGGTCGCCGCTGGAAGACCCGCTGCCGCTCGAGCCGCCGTCACTCGAACCGCTGTCATTCGAACCGCTGCTCCCCGATCCGCTGCCGCTGGAGCCGCTGCTTCCCGATCCGCGTCCGCTCGAGCCGTCATCCGTCGTCTCGTCCTTCGGGCTCGAGCCCGACGGGCCCGAGGAGGACCCTGAGGAGCGCGAGGACGAGCCCGAGGGGCCTGACGAGGACCTTCCTTCGTCGTCGTCGCTCCCCGAGCCACCGCCTGAGCCGGAGCGCTCGGAGTCCGACCGCTCCGAATCTCCGGGCGATCCGGAGCCGGACCCGGAGCCGTCGTCGTCATTCGGATCCTCGCCGCCTGCAGGCCCGCCCCGATCGTCGTCGCGGCCGTCGTCGTCCTCCTCGCGACCCGATCCCGGCCCGGAACTGTCCTCGGCGCTGTCGCCGTCACCCGTGCCTCCGTGACCGCTCCGGCCGTCGTCCTCGCCGTTGTCGTCCCGGTCGCCGCTGCCCGGGCCGCTGTGTCCGCCGCGCGCGTCTGAGCCGCTCACGTCCGCGTCCCGGCTCTCGCCGGAGCTCGAGTCGTCCACCGCCACGATGCCGGCGCGCTCGACGCGGTCGCGCCCGGCGCGCTCCGACTCGACGGACCCGACGGCGCCGACCGTCGTGACGGCGACGGTCGCCGTCGCGACCTTGACGCCGACCGGGCCGGCTGTGAGCTTCGCGAGCAGTCCACCTCCAGCGACGCCCGCCGCGATGCCACCGGAGCCCGCGCCCGCGATCGCGAAGCCCGGAATCGCCTGGGCGAGCCCTTCCTGGACGGCGATCGGAACGACGAGCGTGCTCGCGACGATCGGCTTCAGTCGCAGCCTCATCGCGCGCCGAGCCCTGAAAAGGAGCGCCTCCGTCGCCGGCCGCGAGAGGCCAAGCGCCGTCGCCACCTCCCCGTAGCGCAACCCGTAGAGGTCGCGGAGCACGACGGCTTCGCGCTGCCGCTCCGGAAGGTCTGCGAGCGCCGACCGGATCGCTTCCAGGTGGGCGCTGCGCTCCGCTTCGTCTCCCGCCACGGGAATCGCCGCGAGATCCTCCTCCGAGATCGGCAGCGGGGACCGCATGCTCGCGGCGATCCGCGTGCGGCACTCGTTCCGTGCGATCGTGGCGAGCCACGCCGCTTCGTTGCGCACGTGCGCGCCGTCGAGCAGCGCCCGATGGGCGAGGAGGAACGTCTGCTGTGCAGCGTCCTCCGCGTCGTGCGTGTCGCGAAGCATCGCCCGGCAGATGCCGTAGGTCATCCGCCCGTGCTTCTCGTACAGACGCGCGACCCGCGCGGAGGCGGCCGCGCGGGTCGTGGGTTCGACGGGATCGATTTGCGGCGCCGAAGTCACGGTCTCGGGTTAGTGATCGCCACCGTGGCCGCTATTGCCGCCCCCACCATGGCCACTGTTGTTGTCGTCGTCCGTCGTGTCGTCGTCGTCCGTGGTGTCGTCGGTCGTGTCGTCCGTGGTGTCGTCGGTCGTGTCGTCGTCGTCGGGCGGATTCGCGACGACGTCGTCGTCCTCCTGTCTCAGGTCGCGGAGCATCCAGACGCCGAGCCGGAGCACGCACCTGAGCTCGACGAAGTCACCGACGGTGAACCCGGTGAGCGTCGTGCCCGCGGGGAGGGCGCACGACACGCTCACCGACCCGGACGTCACCGTGGGCGGGGAGAGCGACGAGAGCGTCCCTCTGATCCGGAGCCTGCCGGCGTCGTCGGAGCTTCCTCCGCTGGCGACGCTCGAGGAGCCCTTCTGCGCCGATCCGGCGATGACCACGTCGCGAGCGAGCACGCGCGATCCGTTCCCACGCTGGCGCAGGATCCGTCCGCGGAGCTCGACGCGCTGGCCGACGTGGATCCGGGCCTGCGATCCGGGCACGCGCAGGATGTGCGCGATCCGGCGTGTGTCGACCCTGATCAGCGAGTTCGCGGGGAGCGTCTGGGCGACGGTTCCGCGTAGCTTCGCGCGGGAGCTGGAGCTGGAGTATCCGCCGCGGCGCCGGTCGCGCCCGTTGAGGCGACCAGTAGGAGTGCCGCGAGAGCGGCGAGCAAGAAGCGTGGCATGTCACGTCCTTTCGGAGCTATCACCCGTCCAGAGTGCGACGGGGGCCGAAAACGTGCGCAGCCGCTGCTCGAGCGCTAGGCCTTCTCGGCGTGTGCCGGCGCGGGCGTCGAGGTCGACACCGAGATGCCTTCGCGCTGGAGCGCGAGCTGGACTTCCTCGCGCGACTTGTAGATGCGCCACTTCACCGTCGCGAGCGTGATCTCGAGCGTCTCGGCGATCTCCGTGTACGAGAGGCCGACGATGTCGCGCAGGAGCAGCGCCATCTTCAGATCGGGGTTCAGCGCTGCGACAGCCCGCCAGACGGCGTCGATCGTCTCCGTGCGCTCGAGCGGGGCATCCACGGCCTCGAGCGGCGGGATGTCGTCGAGCGCGACGAGCGCCCGCGGCCGTCGCTCCATCGCGCGAAGCTCGTCGAGGACGCGGTTCTTCGTCACCTGGAAGAGCCACGTCGTGAACTTCGAACGGAGGGAGAAGCTCGGCAGCCCCTGGTAGACACGCAGGAACACTTCCTGCGTCAGGTCCTCGGAGAGCACACGATCGCCCGTGAGCCGCACGACATAGTTGTAGACCGGCTGCTCGTACGTCCTGACGATGATGGAAAACGCCCGCTCGTCACCCCGTTGCGCCTTGCGCAGGACACCGGGATCGGGCTGGGGGAGCGGCACGGCTCGCGGAGTATAGAGCGGGGTGTTTGAGGAGTTTGTGCCGAAGAGTTACGCGCGGGTTGCGATTGCTGAACCGGTGAATTGCGGCGGAATCGGCAGTCCGAGCAGGATCAGGACTGTCGGCGCGAGGTCGGACAATTCGCCGTCCTCCCGCATGACCAGGCCGCCCGCGGTCACGATCAGCGGCACGGGATTCGTCGTGTGCGCGGTATGCGGGCTCACGCCGTCCGCCTCGAGCATTTTTTCGGCATTCCCGTGGTCGGACGTCACCAAACAGACCCCGCCGACGGCCTGGACGGCTTCGACGACGACGCGGAGGCACGAGTCGACCGCCTCCACCGCTCTCACGACCGCAGGGATCGAGCCCGTGTGGCCCACCATGTCCGGGTTCGCGAAGTTCACGACCGCGAAGCGGTAGCCGTCGCCGACCGCGGCGGCGAAGCGCTCCGCCACCTCGGACGCCGACATCTCCGGCTTCAGGTCGTAGCTCGGGACGTCTCGCGGCGAGGGGACGAGGATCCGCGTCTCCCCGCTCCCACTCCCTCTCGACCCCGCCGTTGAAGAAGTACGTGACGTGTGCGTACTTCTCCGTCTCCGCGACGTGGAGCTGGCGCGCGCCGTTCTCCGCGAGCACCTGCGCGAGCGTGCTCTCGACGACCTGCTCCTCGAACGCCACCGGGCAGGCGAAGTCGTCGCGATAGCGCGTCATCGTCGTCAGGTCGACGCCCGCCTCGAGCAGGCGCTGCGAGAGCTGCCTCGCCCGGTCGGGCCGGAAGTTGAAGAAGATCGCGGTGTCGCCGTCGGTGATCGGGTGAGCTCCAGGCGACCCGATCACCGTCGGTTCGACGAACTCGTCCGTCACGCCGTCCGCATAGCTCGCCTCGCACCGCGGTGACCGCGTCCGGAGCGGAGCGGCCTTCACCGAGGCAGATCGCGCGGTACGCGCGATCCGTCCTCTCCCAGCGCTGATCGCGGTCCATCGCGTAGTAGCGGCCGCCGACGGTCGCGATCCGGTCGTCTGGAAGCTCGGCGAGGTCCGCGACCGCTGCGTACGGCGAGACGTCACGGCCGTCCGTGAACGCATGGATCCACGTTCTCTCGGCCATGCCCTCACGTGCGGCGAGCTCGAGGAGCGCCCGCAGGTGCTCGATATGCGAGTGGACGCCGCCGTAAGAGACGAGACCGAGGAGGTGCACGTCGCCGCCCCGCGCCGAAGCCCGCCGAAACGCATCGACGAGCGCCTCGTTCTCGAAGAACGAACCGTCCTCGATCGCCTTGCTCACCCGCACGAGGTCCTGGAGGAGGACGCGGCCCGAGCCGATCGTGAGGTGACCGACCTCGGAGTTCCCCATCTGGCCGTCGGGGAGGCCGACTGCGGGGCCTGACGCGGCGAGAGTCGCGTGCGGGTAGCGCTCCCACAGGTCGTCGAACACCGGCGTCTGGGCGAGCTCGACGGCGTTGCCCGGCCCCGCAGGCGCGATCCCCCATCCGTCGAGGATGACGAGCGCGCAGAGCGGGACGGTCACGCCGGCGGTCGAGCTGCCGGCTCGACGCCGGCCAGGCAGATCGCCTCGAATCCGAGCGCGTCGAGCGACGCGCCGCCGACGAGGGCACCGTCCACGTCCGGCTGCGCGAGCAGCGTGGCCGCGTTCTCCGGCTTGACCGAGCCGCCGTAGAGCACAGCAGTGTCGTGCAGCGACTTCACGAACGCGTGCGCCTCCTGGGCGAGCTCGGGCGTCGCGGTGAGCCCGGTGCCGATCGCCCACACGGGCTCGTACGCGATGACGAGCCGCTCGTGCTCGGGAAGTACCGAAACCTGGCGCTCGAGGACGCGCTGGGTCTCGCCTGACTCGCGCTCCTCCGCTGTCTCGCCCACGCAGGCGATGACCTCGAGACCTGCCTCGAGCGCGCTCTCCGCGCGCTGCCGCACCGTCTCGTCCGTCTCGCAGAAGTACTGCCGGCGCTCGGAGTGGCCGACGAGCGCGCCCTTCACGCCGAGCTCGAGCAGCATGGGGGCGGAGATCTCGCCCGTGTAGGCGCCCTCGAGCTCCCAGTGCACGTTCTGCGCGAACACGCGCACCGCCGTTTCCTGGAGGCCGGCGATGGTCGCCTCGAGCGCGGTGAACGGCGGGCAGACGACGACGTCGACCCCTGTCGCGCGCTCGGGGAGATGCCGGATCGTCGTCGCGAACTGCCGCGCCTCGTGCGCGCCCTTGAACATCTTCCAGTTCCCCGCAACCAGCACGACGGGCGATCTTAAGCGACGGCCCGGTGTAGGCTCGTATCCCGATGAGCGCGACCGGCACCATCGAGGCCTGGGAGCAGCGCTTCCGCGCGCCCGTGACGTACTTGCCCGAGTGGTCGCCGGCGGCCCCCGACCGCATCGTCTACACGTCGAACGAGTCAGGGATCTGGCAGGTGTACGCCTGGGATCTCAGCACGGGCGAGCGCCGGCAGGTCACCGACCACCCGGTCGGGCTGACCGACGGGCTGCCGACTCAGGACGGCGAGGGGGTCCTCTGGTTCCAGGACGAGACCGGCGACGAGTCCGGGCGCTGGCTCGTCCAGCCGTTCCACGGCGGCGAGACGCGCGCGTTCCTCGAGGGAGTCCCGCACGGCTGGAGCGAAGGCCTCGCGCAGGCGCCGGGAATCGTCGCCATCGGGGTCAGCGACCGCGACGGGTTCGCGATCTACGTCTCGCTCGACGGGGAACCGGCGCGGGAGATCCACCGCTCCTCCGAGTCGGTCCTGGTCGGCGGCGGGTACGAGGGCGGCTTCGTCCGCGGTGGGCTCTCGGCGGACGGAACGCTGCTCTGCCTCGAGCATGCCGAGCACGGCGACCTGATGCACCCTGCGCTTCGGGTGATCGACCCCCGCTCGGGCGCGACCACCGGTGACCTCGTGGACGAGGAAATGTCGCTGCACGCCAAGTGCTGGTCCCCGGTGGCGGGCGACCAGCGACTCGCGTTCGAGCACGAGCTCGAAGGCGACGAGGCTCCGGGCATCTGGAACCTCGCGACCGGAGAGCGCACGAACCTCGCGACCGGGCTCGCAGGCCCCGTCGTCGTCGAGGACTGGTGGCCGGACGGCTCCGCGCTCCTGCTCAAGAACACGTTCGAGGGGCGTTCTCTCCTCTACCGCTTCGACCTCGCGACCGGCGACCTCGAGCCGGTCCCGAGCGATCCGGGCTTCGTCTGGAAGGCGCGCGTCCGCCCGGACGGCAGCGTCTGGTTCCTGCACGAGCAGGGCCATCGTCAGCGGCTCGTCTTCGACGACTCGGGCACGGAGCTGCTGACCCCGGAGGTGGGCCTAGGCCCCGCCGGTCGCCCGTACGAGTCCTGGCATTTCGAGAACCCGCACGGCCAGCAGGTACACGGCTTCTACGTGACGCCCGACGACTCGGACGGTCCGTTCCCGGTGCTCATGTTCGTGCACGGCGGCCCGACCTGGCTCGACCTCGATCGCTGGCAGCCGGAAGTGCAGGCGTACGTCGACGCCGGCTTCGCGGTCGGGATGGTCAACTACCGCGGCTCGATCGGGTACGGGCGCGAGTGGCGCGACACCCTCATCGGCAACGTCGGCGGGCCCGAGCTCGAGGACGTCAACGCGGGCCTCCAGGACCTCGTCGAGCGCGGCATCGCCGACCCCGAGCGCGCGGTCGTCGCCGGTCACTCGTGGGGCGGGTACATCACGCTCCTCGAGCTGGGCAAGCATCCCGAGCTCTGGGTCTGTGGCGTCGCCGGGGTTCCCGTCGGTGACTACGAAGGCGGGTACGAGGAGCTCTCTCCGCTGCTCCAGGCGTACGACCGGGCGCTGCTGGGCGGCCATACCCCGAGCGAGCTGCCCGAGCTCATGCGCGACCGGAACGCGATCAACTTCGCCGACAACGTGACCGCGCCGGTGCTCGTCATCATCGGCCGGAACGACAGCCGCTGCCCCTACGGCCAGGCGATGAGCTACGTCGAGAAGCTCGCAGCGCGCGAGCACCCGCACGAGGTGTACGTCTTCGAGACCGGGCACGGGTCGTTCGACGTGGACGAGCGCGTGCGGCAGGCGTCCACCGTGCTCGACTTCCTCGCCCGTCACGTTCCGGGCGTGCGCGCGGCCGCAGCCGCCGTCTGATCGGGTTACCGGGCCGGGATCGCCGCGACGCCGGGCAGCTCCTTGCCCTCCAGCAGCTCGAGCGACGCGCCGCCCCCGGTCGAGACCCAGGACACGCGGTCGGCGAGCCCGAGCTCCTCGATCGCGCGCGCGGAGTCGCCACCGCCGACGACCGTGTAGCCGTTCACCCGGGCGACCGCGTCCGCGACAGCCTTCGTCCCCTCCGCGAAAGGCGGCCACTCGAAGACGCCCATCGGGCCGTTCCAGAACACCGTGCGCGCAGTCCGGATCTCGGCCGCGAAACGGGCTCGCGTCTCCGGTCCGATGTCGAGGCCGAGCCAGCCCTCCGGCACGGCGTCGAACGAGGTGACGCGCGTCTCCGCCGCTTCGTCGAACGCGGCTGCCGCGACGACGTCGGAGGGAAGAACCGCCTGGAACGGCAGCGCGCTCCCGTCGCGGAGCTCCTCGGCCATCTTCCCGCCGACGAGGACCGCATCGGCGCGTGCGCCGAGGTTCGCGAGAACGCCGAGCTTGTCCTCCACCTTCGCGCCGCCCGCGACCAGGACGAACGGCCGCTCGACGTCGCCGAGCAACCGCCCGAGCATCTCGAGCTCCCGCTCGAGCAGGAGCCCGGCATACGCCGGAAGCAGCTGCGCGACCCCGACCGTGGAGGCGTGCGCGCGATGCGCCGAGCCGAACGCATCGTTCACGAAGACGTCGTTCTCGTCCGCGAGCTTGCGCGCGGTCGCCGGGTCGTTCTTCGTCTCGCCGGGGTCGAAGCGCGTGTTCTCGAGCACCTCGATGCGCTCGTCGGGAAGCAGCTCGCGGAGTCGCGCGGCGACCGGCTCCATGCGGAATGCAGGGTCCGGCCCCTTGGGTCGTCCGAGGTGCGAGCAGACCGAGATGCGCGCCGCGTCGCGCTCGAGGAGGAGCTCGAGCGTGGGCCGCGCCGCCCGAATTCGGGTGTCGTCCGCGACCGCACCGTCCTCGAGCGGGACGTTGAGGTCGGCGCGCACGAGGACGCGCTTGCCCGCGACGTCGGCGTCGCGGACGGAGCGCGGCACCCTCACGCGTCTCCCGTCGGGAGCTCCTCGTGGATCTCGATGAGGGTTCCGGCCGGGTCGCGGAACGCGGGAGGAAAGTCCTCGACGAGCAGGCGTACCTGGCTGAGCCTCACGCCAGGAGCTTGCCGATGACGTCCACGAGCCGGCACGAATAGCCCCACTCGTTGTCGTACCACCCGAATACCTTCACCTGCGTGCCGCGTGTCATCGTCAGCTGGCTGTCGTAGATGCACGAGTAGGGCGACTCCTTGATGTCGGTGGAGACGATCGGGTCCTCCGTGTACTCGAGGATCCCGTCGAGCGTCCCGCCCGCTGCGGTCCTGAAGGCCTCGTTGACCTCCTCGACGCTCGTCTCGCGCCCGAGCTGGACGACGAGGTCGGTGAGCGAGCCCGTGGCGACAGGGGCGCGCACCGAGATGCCGTCGACCTTCCCCTGCAGCTCGGGCAGCACGACGCCGATCGCCTTCGCCGCGCCTGTCGACGTCGGGATGAGGTTGATCGCGGCGGCGCGCGCGCGGCGGAGATCCTTGTGCGGGAAGTCGAGGATGACCTGGTCGTTCGTGTACGCGTGGATCGTCGTCATGAAGCCGGTCTGGATCTCGCCGAGCTCGTGGAGCACCTTCGCGAGAGGTGCGACGCAGTTCGTCGTGCACGATGCGTTCGAGACGATGTCGTGCGCGTCGGGGTCGTAGGCGTCGTCGTTGACGCCGAGGACGATCGTGACGTCGGGATCCGTGGCCGGAGCCGAGATGACGACCTTCTTCGCGCCGGCGGCGAGGTGCTTCCCGGCTCCTTCCCGATCGGTGAAGAACCCGGTCGACTCGAGGACGACGTCGACTCCGAGATCGCCCCAGGGAAGGGCGGCAGGGTCGCGCTCGGAGAGGATCTTGACCTCCTCGCCTCCGGCCCGCAGAACGCCTTCGCCGACCTCCACCTCGCCCGCGTACGGGCCGAGGTTCGAGTCGTACTTGAGGAGGTGGGCCATCGTCTTCGCGTCCCCGAGATCGTTGAGCGCCACGACCTCGATGTCCGAGCCGCGCACATGCTGGGCGCGGAAGAAGTTCCTGCCGATGCGGCCGAACCCGTTGATGCCGACGCGAATGCCCATTCACCCCTCCGTCTCGTCAGATGTCGCGCGAGTCTAACCGTGCGTTTCTCGCACACCGCCCCGCCAAACCGCGCTTGCTAGGGCGCCCCGAGCTCCTCGATGCGTCGCAGGCGCCGGTGCATCGCGGCCTTGCTCGCCGGAGGATCCGTGCGCGCGGCGAGCTCGCGCAGGGAGCGGGTCGGGTGGCGAAGGCGCAGCTCCGCGGCCTCGCGCAGCGCGTCGGGCAGGCGGCCGAGCCGGCCGTCCGAGCGCAGGCGCTCCGCCGCCTCGATCTGGGCCTGCGCGGCGTCGCTGGTCCGGACGAGGTTCGCGTGGTCCGCGTTCGCAAGGCGATTCGCCTGCGCGCGCGTGGCTGCGACGACGGCGCGTTCTTCGAGCGCGAGCACCGTCTCGGCTGCGCCCATCAGCGAGAAGAGCGACTCGATCGCGTCCCAGCTCTTCGCGTAGGCGACCGCGTGCCCTCGCCGCTCGACCGCGCTGAGCCGGACGTCGTCCCTCGCGGCGAGCTCGACGAGGAAGGACGCTCCCTCGAGTGAAGCGGTGCGCATTTCGAGGTGCGACGAGCCCCGGCTAGACAGGGAGCCACCGCCGAGAAACGCGCCGCGGAGGTATGCCCGCCGGCAGCACGCCCGGGCGACCACGCGGCGCGGCGGGTGTTCGAGGGGCGCGTGCTGGCTGTCGAGGACGCCGGCCGCCACGAGCACCTCGAGCGATTCGTCGCCACCCTCCACGTGCAGCTGGTATCGCGTCGCCCGGTCGAACGCGCGGCGACGGTAGGTCCGGAGCTCCGACCGGATTCCCTCTGCCCGGAGCAGCGCGAACGCACGGCGAGCGACCGCTCCGGTCGCGACGTCGAGGTGCAGCGCCCAGTTTCCGCCGCCCCGAAGGTGGAGGCTTCCTGCCGAGTGGAAGAGCGCAGAGATCTCGGCCCGCCGGTCGCAGTCCCGGTCGGGCGAGATCTGAGCGAGCTCTTCGCGAATGTCCTCCGACGCCCTCACAGGACGACGCCTTCGAGGGCGAGCAGGCGGCGCTTGACTCCGATGCCGGCGGTGCCGTACCCGCCGAGCCCGTTCGAGCCGACGACGCGGTGGCAGGGGACGAAGAACATGAAGCGGTTGTTCGCGCAGACCGTCCCCACCGCGCGGCCGGCGCGCGGGTAGCCCGCAATCGCGGCGAGCTCGCCGTAGGTGACGACCTCGCCCCGCGGGACGGCACGAAGCGCGTTCGTGACCGCACGCTGGAACGGCGTGCTCGAGGAGAGGTCGAGCGGCACGTCCGCGAGGTCGACGTCGGTGCCGTGAAGGAAGGCGTGAAGACGCTGGGCGAGCGCAACCGGTGTCAGACACCGTTTCTCGTCAAGGGAAACCGGTCGCAACTCGTCGCCAATCTCTCCACAGGCGGAAAGCGCCCGCGTGCTCGGAGAAACGGATCCGTCATCGACGCCTCGGTACGAGTCCGCGGAGAACGAGGCCGATGCGTCATCGCCCTCCGTGTCTGACACCGCCTCGAAATCGAAGTCGTGAGCGAGCACGACGCCGTCACCGGTCCAGAGCTCCCCTTCGCCCCAGCCGTCCACCACGTACCGCGTTCGCACTGCCCGCACCGCCTCCCGACTTTACAATCGGGCGCATGAGCTCCCACGGAATCTTCACGCCGCCCCGCCCCGTCAACGAGCCGATCAACACCTACGCGCCGGGGACGCCCGAGCGCGGCGCGCTCCAGGCACGTCTGCGCGAGATGCAGGGCGAGCGCATCACGATCCCCATGGTCATCGGCGGGAAGGACGTCCACGCGGACGAGACCTTCGAGGCGGTCATGCCGCACCGCAAGAGCCACGTCCTCGCCGACGTCAGCAAGGGAGGGCCCGAGCACGTCCAGCAGGCGATCGACGCGGCGCGCGCGGCCCATCCCGAGTGGTCGCGCACGCCCTGGCACGAGCGCGCAGCGGTGTTCCTTCGGGCAGCGGAGCTCCTCTCGGGGCCGTGGCGGACCACGCTCAACGCCGCGACGATGCTGAACCAATCGAAGACGGCGCACCAGGCCGAGATCGACGCCGTCGCGGAGATGATCGACTTCTGGCGCTTCAACGCCGACTACATCCCGCGCATCTACTCCGAGCAGCCGTACTCGCCCACGGGTACGTGGAACCGGATGGAGTACCGTCCCCTCGAGGGCTTCGTCTTCGCCGTCAGCCCGTTCAACTTCACCTGCATCGGCGGCAACCTCTCGAGCTCCCCCGCGCTCATGGGGAACACCATCGTGTGGAAGCCCGCGTCGACGGCTGCGCTCTCGGCCTACTACCTGATGCGGCTCATGCAGGAGGCCGGTCTGCCGGACGGCGTGATCAACCTCGTCTACGGCTCCGGCGCGACCATCGGCGACGCGGCGCTCGCGAGCCCCGAGCTGGCGGGGATCCACTTCACCGGCTCAACGGGCGTCTTCAACGGCATGTGGGAGACCGTCGGCCGGAATGTCGGGAGCTACAGGAACTACCCCCGGATCGTCGGCGAGACCGGCGGCAAGGACTTCATCCTCGCCCACCCTTCGGCGGACGCGGAGGCGGTCGCCACCGCAGTCGTGCGCGGGTCGTTCGAGTACCAGGGGCAGAAGTGCTCGGCTGCCTCGCGTGTGTACGTGCCCTCGAACCTCTGGGCCGAGGTGCGCGACCGCCTGGTCGAGGACATCGGGACGATCAAGATGGGCGACCCGGCCGACTTCGAGAACTTCATGGGCGCGGTGATCGACGCCTCGGCCTTCAAGACGCACAGCGACGCCATCGCCGAGGCGCGCTCGTCCGGGGCCGAGATCCTCGCGGGAGGCTCGACCGACGACTCGGAGGGGTACTTCGTCCAGCCGACGGTCATCTCGACCGACGACAGCGACTTCCGGCTCCTCCGGGACGAGCTCTTCGGCCCGATCGTGACGACGTACGTCTACGACGAGAAGCGCTGGGACGACACGCTGCGACTCGTGGACGAGACTGCTCCGTACGCGCTCACCGGAGCAGTGTTCGCGAACGAGCGCTCCGCGATCGAGCAAGCGCACGACGCGCTCCAGTACGCGGCCGGGAACTTCTACGTCAACGACAAGCCGACGGGCGCCGTCGTGGGCCAACAACCGTTCGGCGGATCGCGCGCAAGCGGCACGAACGACAAGGCCGGCTCGCTGTGGAACCTCATTCGGTGGGTCTCGCTGCGAACGGTCAAGGAGACGTTCGTCCCGCCGACCGACTACCGGTACCCGTTCCTCGCCCCGGACGGCGACGGGCGCGGGAACGGCAAGAGCTAACGGTCTGACCGACACCTAGGCCTGCGACGGAAGGAGCGCGGTGAGCCGCGTCCTCGACGGGATCGACGCGTTCCTCGACCAGCTCGCGTCGGTCGACCTCTTCCCCGTCTTCCTCGCGGTGCTTGCGCAGCTCGCGAAGCTCACGTGCACGAGCATGGCGTGGCGCAACGTGCTCGCGGCCGCCTATCCCGCGGTGCATGTCGAGCGGCGCCCGATCCTTGCCGCATACCTCGCAGGCGTCGGCGTGAACGCGATCGTCCCGTTGCGTGCCGGCGATGCGGTACGCATCGTCCTCGCGCATCGGTCGATCCCGTCGAGCACGTACACGACCGTCGTCTCGAGCACGCTCGTCCTCGCAGTCTTCGACATCGCCGCCGCGTCGACGCTCCTAGCATGGGCCGTGCTCACGCAGAACGAGCTCCCGGGGATCGCCGAGCTCCCGCGACTGCGGAGCTTCGACTTCGGCTGGCTGCTCGACAACCCGCTCGCGGCCCAGCTCCTGGTCGCGGCGATCCTCATCGGCGTTGTCGTCCTCGGGTTCTGGATCCACGGCCATGTTCTGAACTTCTGGGGGCGCGTGCGGCAGGCCTTCGCCGTCCTGCGAAGCCCGGCCCGCTACCTGCGGTCGGTCGCGCTCTGGCAGGCCGGGGACTGGATGTTTCGGCTCATCGCGATCTGGTTCCTGCTCGACGCGTTCGACATCCCGCAGTCGATTCAGAATGTCCTGCTGGTCCAGGTGTCCGCCAGTGTCGCGACGCTGCTCCCGCTGACGCCGGCGGGAATCGGCACCGAGCAGGCGTTCCTGCTCTACGTCTTCCGCGGGGCGGTGCCGAGCTCGCAGCTGCTCGCCTTCAGCGTCGGCCTGAAGCTCGTGACCGTCGGGACGAACGTCGTGGCCGGGTTCACCGCGATCGCCGTCACGCTGCGCACGCTCCGCTTCCGGCAGGCGATCGAGCCGACCGGCGACCCGTAGGAGCCGGGCATGCCCGGCTCGGGCGAGGAATGCCTCGCGCCTACGCCGTCACGTGCGTCACGACGGCCCGGCCTTGTGCAGGGTCGCGTACACCGACCGCGCGGTTCTCTGCGGCAGTCCTGGAACCCCCTCGAGCTCCTCCTGCGAGGCCTCGAGGAACCGGTCCACCGACCCGAAGTGCCTGAGAATCGCCCGGCGGCGCGACGGGCCGATGCCCGGGAGGGTCTCGAAGATCGTCTCGAGCGCCTTCGAGTCGCGCTTCTGGCGATGGTGCCGGAGCGCGCGCCGATGCGCCTCGTCCCGGATCTGCTGGAGCAGCTGGAGCGCGGGGCTCGTCCGGTCGAGCGCGATCGGGTACGGCACTCCCGGGACGAACACCTCCTCCTCGCGCTTCGCGAGCGCGATCACGGCGACCCGCGGCAGGTCGAGCTCTTCCATCGCCGCCCTCGCCGCAGCCAGCTGTCCCTTCCCGCCGTCCACGACGACGAGATTCGGGATGCAGCCGAAGCTCTCGTCGACGTCGCCCTGGCGAACGCGCGTGAACCGGCGCGTAATCGCCTCTCGCATCGCGCCGACGTCGTCCTGCCCGTCGAGCCCGCGGATCGTGAAGCTCCGGTAGTGCGCTTTCCGCGGCCTCCCCTCCTGGAACACGACCATCGAGGCGACGATCGACTCACCCTGGATGTTCGAGACGTCGAAGCACTCGATCCGCACCGGCAGGCTCTCGAGGTTGAGCACCTCGCGGAGCTCCTCGAGCGCCGCTACCCGGCGCGAGCGCTTCTCCGCGCGCTGAGCGGTGTCCGTCTCGAGCGCGAGCTGCGCGTTCTCGACCGCCAGATCGACGAGACGCCGCTTCTCGCCACGCAGCGGCACGCGCACGTCGACCGGCGCGCCACGCCGCTCCGACAGGAACTGGGCGACCGCGCTCGTATCCGCGATTCCCGCCGGAACGAACACCTGCGGCGGGATGCTCGGAGCGGTGCCGTAGTACTCGATGACGAATGCCTCGAGCACCGTCTGCTCGTCCTCCCCCTCGACGTTCTCGAGGTGGAACCCGTAGCGGTCGATCATGCGGCCGTCGCGGAGCGGAAAGACCTGCACGGCTGCCTCCTCCGCGTCCAGCGCGAGCCCGATGACGTCGACGCTCCCTACCACGCGCCGGTCGGCGGCCTGCCGCTCGCTCAGGTGGCGGATCGAGTTCAACCGGTTTCGGTAGCGCGCAGCCTCCTCGAAACGCTCGTCGGCAGCCGCCTCGCGCATCCGCTCCTCCAGCTCGCGCTGGATCGAGACCGTGTCGCCGGAGAGGAAGCCGATGACGCCCTCGATCACCTCCGCGTAGTCGTCCTTCGAGATCGCCCCGATACACGGCGCGAAGCAGCGGTCGATGTGGTAGTCGAGGCACGGGATCCCGGAGTGGCGCCCGGGCCGCGGCCCCTCGCAGGGCCGGAAGCGGAAGACTCGGTTGAGGACGTCGAGCGTCTCGCGCACTTTCTTCGCGTTCGCGTACGGCCCGAAGTAGACCGTGCCGGCGCGATGCCGCTCCCGCGTGAACATGACCCGCGGGTACTCGTCCGTCAGCGTCACCGCGATGTACGGGAACGACTTGTCGTCGCGGAGCCGGATGTTGAACGGCGGCCGGTGGCGCTTCACGAGGTTCTGCTCGAGATGGAGCGCCTCCGCCTCGTTCCGGGTGACGATGACCTCGACGTCCGCGATGAGCGAGACGAGTTGCGCCGTTCCGAGGCGACCGTCGCCCCGCTGGAAGTAGCTGCGGACGCGCGAGCGCAGGGACTTCGCCTTCCCGACGTAGAGGACGTCTCCGCGCTCGTCGCGGAAGAGGTACACGCCCGGGGCTCCGGGGGAGGTTTTCCAGGCGTTCTTTAACGCTTTCTTGCATATCTGCCGCTAGCGTAGCCCCATGCGAACGAGCCACCTTCGGGCGCTCGTGGCGGTGTCCGCGGTGATCGGAGCACTGGCCGCGGTCCAGCCGGCGACCGCGGGCACGGGGCTCGTGGTGGGGGCCGTGGAGGACGATGTCCGCGCCTCCACGCTCGTCGAGGCGCAGACGAAGATGACGCTCTTCCGCCTCGGAGGCTTCCGGGCGCTGCGAGTGACGAGCTTCTGGACGCCCGGCGACCGGGCGCCCTCGGAGGGCGAGACTCGTGTGCTCGAGAGCGTCGCCGGGGCCGCGCAGGTGAGCGGCCTACGGCTCTACGTCACCGTCATGCACCCGGGCTCGCGAACGACGCCGCTCACGGAGGACGCGCGGGGCGATTTCGCCGCCTACACTGCGGCGCTCGTCCGGGCCGTGCCCCTGATCCGGCATGTGATCGTCGCGAACGAGCCGAACCTCAACCGGTTCTGGCTCCCGCAGTTCGGGCTGGACGGCTCGAGTGCGGCGCCCGCCGCGTACCTCGCCCTCCTCGCCCGAACATACGACGCGTTGAAGGCCGTCTCGCCCGAGGTGACGGTCTACGGGGGCGCCGTGTCGCCGCGCGGGACGGACCGCCCGGACGGGATCCGCCCGACGCACTCGCCCACTACCTTCATCCGTGGGCTCGGAGCGGCGTACCGGGCGAGCGGCCGGACGAGCCCGGTGATGGACGTGTTCGCGCAGCACGTCTACGGCGACCACTCGACCGAGCCGCCGACCCTTGCCCACCCACTGGGCACGGCAGTCGGCGTCGCGGACTACGACAAGCTCGTGGGGCTGCTCTCGGAGGCGTTCGACGGCACGGCGCAACGCGGCTCGACGCTCCCGATCCTCTACGGCGAGTACGGGGTCGAGTCGCAGATCCCCGCGGCAAAGGAGAGCCTCTACAACGGCGCCGAGCCCGCGACGACCCGTCCGGTCGCGGAGTCGAGGCAAGCGGAGTACTACGAGCAGGCGCTCGCGCTCGCGTTCTGCCAGCCGAACGTCGCCGGCTTCCTCCTCTTCCCGTCGCGGGACGAGCGAGCCCGCGCCGGCTGGCAGTCGGGCGTCCGTTACGTGGACGGGACGCCCAAGGCCAGCATGCAGCGGGTAGCCCGGGCGATGGACCGCACGGCGGGTGGCTCGATCGCGCGCTGCCCGGGCGTTCAGCTCGTCGTGCGCTCGACGGGGCTTCGCTTCGGCACCCGTGCGCAGGCGAGGGGTGGGACGTTCCGCGCCAGCTTCAGCTGCGCGCTCGACTGCATCTGGGAGCTCCGCGTCGTCAAGGTCGGGGGCGCCACGAAGATGGTGAAGCGAGGTCGCGCGGCCGTGGACGAGGCTGTCGAGGCCACGTTTGCCGCGCGACGTCTAGGGCCCGGCTCGTACCGCTACCGCCTGAAGCTCGTGCACCCGGTGAACCCGGGCCCACCGACGGTTCGCGACGGCCCCGTCTTCCGGCTCCCGTAGGGGCGAGGCTTGCCGCCCGTAGGGGCGAGGCTTGCCTCGCCCTCAGTAGCGGTGCTCGAGCCGCCAGGTGCGCAGGACGACCCACGCGCACGCGCCGAGCACGAGGAAGAACGCGAGCGCGTCCCGGCCCGAGGCACCGAGGCCGATGAGTGTCCCGATGTCCACGACCGCGAGGATGATCGCCGCGTAGAACAGACGCCGGTTCCGGTCCGACCACGCCTCGAGGTCACCGCGTCGCTCGCGCCAGAGCAAGAAGAGGAAGAACGCGATCGCCAGGAAGAACGCGATGCTGACGAGCCCTCCCACGGCCGCGAGCACGGGCTCGAGCGAGAGGACCACGACGACGAGCGCGATCAGCGCAACGATTCCGAGCCCGCGCACGAGCGGCGGGATGCGGTCCCAGAGATTCCTCACGAGCCGGTCATGAACGCGCGTACGGAGAGCGCGGCCGCCAGGAGGGTCGTCCCGCCGAACCAGAGCAGCCGCCGCCGGGCCTCCGGCGGCGCGTAGAACCACGGAGCGAGCACGGCCCCGAGCGCGAACGCACCGTACGCGTAGTGCAGCCGATCGGGCGCGCGGCGCCCGTCCGAGAGGAGCAGCAAGCCGACCGCGGCCTGGGCGATGAGAGCCGTCTGCGCGAGCACGAGCGCATGGCTGACGAGCCCTCCCGCTCCGCGACGGTACGCCACGATCCCGAGCACGCCGGCGGCCGCGCAGACCGCGATTACCGCGATCCCGAGCGCCTCGTGGACGGAGACCATCGCGCGCACCCTACCGAGAGCCGGTTACGAGGAACCCCTCACCGAGAAAGTGCAGGGCACGCTGCGCAGGGCGTCGTCCTCCGGCCGGACCAGGCGCTCTAACTTCCTCCGAGGTCGACTCGCAGCCAACCTCGTGGCGACCGCCGGTCGCTAGGCGACGGCTCGTTCGAGCCGCTCGAGCGTTTCGGTCCACCCCGCCCGGTGCAGCTCGTAGCGGGCGTCGGTCTTGAACGGGCCGTGGTCGAGCACGAGACCGGTGCCCTCGCCTGACGGCTCGAACGTCAGAACGACCACGGTCTCCTGATCGTCGGGATCCGGCTCTTCCCAGACGAACGTGTAGACGAGACGACGGGGTGCTTCGATCTCGCGAAATTCGCCACGGAGGTGGAACGCCTCGCCCTCCGGCGGCTGCATCGTGATTCGGTACCGGCCGCCTTGGCGTACGTCGAGCTGCAGGCTCGGAGCGGTGAATCCGGCGGGCCCCCACCACTCCGCGAGCTCGTCAGCTTCGACGCAGGCGGCGAACACACGCTCGGGAGGAGCGGCCAGAGCCTTCTCCAGATGCAGCGTCCTCCCCCTGCTTGCTCGGTCACCCCACGACCAGGATAGTGCGCCGACATAGCTGTTGCCCGCGGGCCAGCCCGACGTCCACGGATACGATCGCACCGCCCCTACGAAGGAGACCGAACGCGCATGCCCGACGAAGGACAGCCCGCTCCGACCTTCACGCTTCCGAGCGACACCGGCGAAGAGATATCCCTGGAGTCGCTCCGCGGAAAGCCTGTCGTTCTCTACTTCTATCCCAAGGACGACACTCCGGGCTGCACTGCTCAGGCCTGCGGGATCCGCGACGCCTGGGGCGAGTTCGAGCAGCGCGGAGCGGTCGTTCTCGGCGTGAGCCCGGACAGTGCCTCGTCGCACGTGAAGTTCAAGGGGAAGTACGACCTCCCGTTCACCCTCCTCGCAGACGAGGACCATGCGGTCTCGGAGGCGTACGGCGTCTGGGTCGAGAAGAGCATGGCCGGGCGGACGTACATGGGCGTCGAGCGCTCGACGTTCGTCATCGACGCGGAAGGGAACGTGGCGAGGGTCATGCGCCGCGTGAAGCCCGACACGCACGCGGACGACGTCCTCGCTGCGCTGCCCGGCGCCTGACGTCGGCAAGGCACCGGTTCGAGCGCACGACGACGGCGTACAATGACCGGCCCGCGGATGTGGCGGAATTGGTAGACGCGCACGGTTCAGGTCCGTGTGCCCGAAAGGGCGTGGAGGTTCAAGTCCTCTCATCCGCACCTACGGATCAGCAGTCGATTCCCGAGCGTCACTCGCTTCGGCGAGCAGCCCGTAGCCCGGCCGCTCGCTGCCGGGCTCGGGCTGGAAGTCTCAGGCCACTCGGAGGCCCGCAGTCGTGTTTGGCTAGCTGGCGGTTGCGCAGACTGCATAGACAGCAAGCGCCCAGACGTCCGTGACCGTGTCCGGGAATTCTGCTCTTTCGACGAGCGGCGCCGGGATCTCACGGGTTGTTGGTCCCGTCCTGGCCGTAGCTTCCGTACGGGGGAGCGAACGCGAGCGGCTCGTATTCCGGGATGTGGTCGGCGAGCGTCTCCCGGCCCCAGTCGATGTCCGATCGCACCCGTTCCCGCCACTCGTCGAAGTTCTCGTCCTGCTCCTCGTAGGCGTAGTACGGGCCGATAGTCGTCGGGACCCGGGCCGTACCGGATCTGCTGGTGACCCTCGCCGGAGTGGAGCTGCAGCTGCCAGCGGCCGCTGCCCTGCGCGAGTCGCGAGTTCCTCCCAGGTCAGGTACTCGTCGTCGCCGTCCTCGACCCGCCCGACATCCACGAACATGACCGCGTCGAAGCCGAGCTTCTCGCAGAACGGCGTCGGCGCCCGTCCAGGAGTCGGCCCGGGCGTCGTCGAACGTCAGCAGGAGCGGCCGCGGAGGAAGGTCGACCGACGCGCCCTGCACGAATCGGACGAAGGTCTCGAGGTCGATCGTCTCGTAGCCGGCGTGCGCGATCATCGTCATCTGCTCGGCGAAATCGTCGCGGTGGATCCCGTAGGAAGCGTCCGCGTCGTTCGAGAAGTCGCTCTCCGGCCCGATGCCGTGGTAGAGGAGCACGGGAATCGCGGACCGGTCCGGCGGGAGCGGCGCCCACACCTGCTTCTCCTCTTGCGTGAGCTCGACCTCGGGGGCAGGAAGCGGTGTCCGCGGCTCCTGGGAGCCGCCACAGCCGGCGAGGGCAAGGCAGACGCCCGAGGTCAAGGCAGCGAACCTGAGCGCCGATACCCTCATCGCCGTGTCGACTGTAGCTTCGGTCACCTCTTGCCCCTCGACTTTCGCAGTGTCGCGCGAGTGCTCATGTTGCCCATGCGCCTCATCTCGCTCTGCCTCCTGTGCGTGCTCACCGCGGCTGCCGTCTTGGCGCGTTTCGGTCTCGGCCGGCGCGACCGCGGAGCGGCGTATCGCCCGCACGGATGCCCGATCAGCCCGCGCTGACGCTCGTGCGCATGGCGGCAGACTCGCTCGTCGCGCGGCGCCGGGCGATGCCGAGCGGCGGCTGGGCGTGGCGCTCGTCGATCCAGGCTCCGCACTATCAGACCGACCGGGACGTCGGCGCGGCCTCGATCGGCGAAGGGTTGCTGGCCGCGTACGCGGTCACGCGGCGACCTCCGCTACCGGCGGGCCGCCGTCGCGGCCGGCGACTTCCTGCTCGGGGTCGCCGAGCCGGCCGCGGGCGGCCTGCGCTGGCCCGACTGGGCCGATCCCGACGGGCAGCGATCGACGACGCACTTCACGAGCTTCGACGACGGCGCCGCCGGGATCAGCGACCACCTGTGGAAGCTGTTCAACGGTCACGCGTGAGCGGCGCTTCCGCGACGGCGCGCTCGCGGGGATGCGCTGGGTGGTCGCGCAGGCCGGCGGGCCGTCCTGCCCCGAGACCGCCTGTTCGTGGCGATGGACCGACGACCGCGACTGGCGCGTCGCCTACCACGGAGTCGGCATGGGCCAGGCGGGCATCGTCCTCGCGCTCGACGCCTTCGCAGACCGCACCGGCGAATCGCACCTTTCGAACGTATGCACGCGCCGGGGCCGCCAGGCTCCGGGCCCTAACCGAGGACGGCGCCCGCCCGCTGCCGCGCGGGTCCGAGAGCGCGACGCTCGAGACCGGATTCCTCTCCGGCTCGACCGGAGCGGCCTACATGTTCCTCGAGCGCTACCGGAGCGATCGAGACCCGGTCGACCTTGCAACGGGGCACCGGCTCCTCCGCTGGGTCAACGAGCGGGCCGTGGCCGATCCCTCGGGCGGGCTGCGCTGGCCCCTCGCCGAGGACGACGCGTCGAGCCCGTCGGGCTTCGAGCTCGGCGCTGCGGGAATCGCCTGGGTCAACCTTCACGCCGCACGGTTGACCGGCCGACGCCGACTACCGCGAGGTTGCCCGCCGCGCGGGCATCTGGCTCCGACACGTCCGGCTCGGCGGGGCGCCTGGCGCGAGCTGCCCGGCCACGCCGACGTCGCCGGTGCACGTCGGCCTCGACAGCGGCGCCGCCGGGATCGGCTGGGTGCTCGCGGATCTCGCCGCAGCAGGCATCGACGCGGATGCGAACCGGCAGGCCGCCCGCTCGGCCCTCGCCGGCCTGCGCGACGATGCGGCTCGCGACCGAGCTCGGAGCGTTCTGGTACGAGCATCGGACGGGGACGCGCTCGACGGCTCCCCGCCGAGCCCTCGTGGCACTGGGGGGCGGCCGGGTCGCCGCCTTCGCGGCCCGGCTCAGCGGCTGGTCCGGGACGGGCTCCCGGCGGGCAGCGCGAAGCCTGACCCGCCGGCCGGGACCTGACAACATCCGGCGACCGCCGTGAGTCACGACGCCGGACGTTCGCCGGTGCGCTTCGAGCCGCTACACCCGGCTTCGCGCGCGAGCTTGATCGCGGGGGTCGTGCTCGGTCCGCTCCTCTGGCTCGTCGCGATCGCGATCGCCGCTTTGGTCTTCGAGTACAGCTGGGCGATCGCGCTAGGAGTGGGGGTAACCGTCGCGTCGTTCTTCGTCTCGCTCGTGGTCCTCACTCTGCTCCGGGAAGGGCGCGTGAGGCAGGAGGAGCGGTATGTGGACGGCGGCTAAGCTGCTGCTCGCGTTCGTCGCGCTCTACCCGGTGGTCACCGCGGCGCTGTGGATCGCCGGAGGCATCCTCTTTCGGCTGCTGGACGAGCGGGATGCCGCCGAGGAACCCGACGGAGGCTGGCCGGGCGTGTCCGTGTTGATCCCCGCCTACAACGAGGAAGCGGTGATCGGGACCAGCGTCGCGGCAGCGATCGCCGTCGGACTACCCAGAGCTCGAGGTGTTGGTCCTCGACGACGGCTCCACCGACCGCACCGAAGCCGCCGCGCTCGAGGCAATCGCCGGAGACCCGCGCTGCCGCGTGATCCGCGACCCGGTCAATCGTGGCAAGGCCGACCGCCTGAACGGCGGCTTCCAACAAGCGCGCCACGAACTCGTCGCGGTCACCGACGCCGACACGCACATGCATCCTCAGGCGCTCAAGATGTTGGTTGCTCGGATGTGCCGATCGCCGCTCCTCGCCGCCATCGCCGGCGCGCCACACGTCACCAACCGCGGCCGTTTCCTCCTTGCGATGCAGATCCTGGAGGCGGCGTCGATCATCGGCCTGATTCGCCGCACTCAGTCCCTGACCGGAAGGGTCGGTGTCGTCGCCGGCGTCCTCGGACTCTTCCGCCGCGACCGTGTCCTCGCCGTCGGCGGCTACGACGCACGAATGGCAACCGAGGACATCGACCTGACCTGGAAGCTGCTGCTGGCCGGTTGGCAGACGGCCTACGAGCCGCGCGCGCTCGTTGGCATGCAGGTTCCCGCCTCGATGCGCGCGCTATGGGCGCAGCGCAAGCGCTGGGCGCGCGGCCAGGGGGAGGTGCTCCACGTTCACTTCGCGGAGGTGAGTCGCTGGCGTAACCATCGCATGTGGCTGCTGAGCTTCGAAGCGCTCGCGTCGTTGGTTTGGGTCGTCGCCCTGGTCGCGGCGCTCGTGATCGCCGCGCTCGGCATCTTCGCTGAGCGAGGCCGACAACGTGTTCGGGTTCGCACTCGCGTGGGGCGTCGCGATCTCATTCGTCGCCCTAGTCCAGATGATCGTCGCGCTCAGCCTCGAGCACGGCTACGACCGCACCATCCTCCTGCCATTGCTCCTCGGAAGCCGCAGATCGGGCAAGTCTAGGAAACCCCACGCCAACCTCACCCTGGGCACGTCGTGAGTCGCCCCGTGTCTCACTCGGCGCCGATTGCGAGCGACACCGGACGCGTGCGCGCCGCGGCGACCGTGGCGACGTCAGGGGAAGACCCTTATCGCCGTCCCCGCGTGATGTCTCGCCCGCCAACGGCCTCCGCGAGACGACCGCAGCAGGCGCCGGTGCTTCAGGAAGCACCGGCGCCTGCTCGAATCCGCGCGGGTGGCCGCGCGCACTTCGCTCAGGAAGTGAGCCGGAGCGGGAGCGCGGGCACCTGCCCGCGGATCTCGCCCGCCGCGTTCTTCGGCGTGTGGACGTTCACATACGCGCGACCCGTCTCGAGCGCAGCGAGGACGGCCGCGTTCAGGGTGGCGGTGCCGCGTGCGCCGCTCCGGCACGGCCCGCAAAGCGGGACGGCCACCGGGCCCGCCTTCCCTCTTGCGCCGATGTGGACGTGCGCTGCGATGGCGCGCCCGGAGAGGCGCGAGAACGTCAGTCGCCAGGCCATGGCGCCGGTCGTGCCGGACTTCGTCACGGTGCCCGTGAACCGACCGACCGCCCGCCGGACGTTGCCCTTCGGCCTGGGTCGCTCCTGCCGCGCCGAGAGGCTCGTCGCGATCGCCGCCGAGACGCCGATCTGACCCCGGATCTCGCCCGCCCTGTTCGTCGGCGTGTGCACGTTCGTGTACGCGCCGCCGCTCTCGAGCGCCGCGAGCACGGTGTCCGAGATGTCCGCGGTTCCGCTCGCCGGGCTCTGACACGGCCCGCAGAGGGGCACGACGACGGGCCCTGCCTGCCCGGCCACCCCGGTGTGGATGTGCGCGGCGATCGCGTCGCCGGTGAGGCCGCTGAATGTCATCTGCCACGTCAGAGCGGCACCGGTGCCTGATCGCGTAACACTCCCGGTGAACGCGCCTCGCGCGGAGCTGACGTCACCGGTCGGAGCCGGAACCTCCGGGCCTGAGCCCATCACCGACCGGATCTGGATCGTCGACGCCTCGGGCCGTGCTCCTGCGCCGACCGTGACGACCAGCGCGATTCCGAGCGCGACGACGGCGGCGCCGGTGACGATTGCGGATGCTCTCACGAGATCCTCCCTTCTGGAAATCGCGAATGCGACAACTCTCTCCTCGTCGGCTCCTACGCGGAAGGAACGGTGACGGTTTTGCGCGCGCCCGCCTGACGTCGGGTCCAGTCGCCTGGCGCATCCGCGTTCGTCGCCCGCGAACCGGCCGCCGCTTGTCCGCTCGCGCCGTCGTCGGCGGGCTGACTCACTGACGCTCTGGCGTGAGTTCCCGCGCCACGCGCCGTGCTACGACCCCCGGTTTGCAGGACGATTTCCTATCATCCGCAGCCAACAAGCGATCGGGGGCGATCGCTCGTCTCATATCGAGATGACCCTGACTCGCACCGTCACCCTGCTGCTGGCCCTCCTGCTCGCGTTGCTCGCCGTTCCGGGCCTGCTCGTGAGCGTCGAGCGTCCAGGCGACGGCGCGCTCTCCGGCGAGCGAACCGAGGTCGTCGTCACGCTCGCCTCTCCACCCCTCGCACGTGCTGCAGGCGGCGCCGCCCGCATCGACGCGGAGCAGGCCGCGTTCGCGCGGGCGCTCGAACGGGAGCTTCCCGCCGCCCGGCTCCGCTGGCGCTACCGCCTCGTCGCGAACGGTGCTGCGGTCGACCTCCCGAAGGCCGAGGTCGAGAGGCTCGGCGAGCTCCCAGGCGTCCGTGACGTGTTCGGCTCGGCGCTCTACGGCCCGGAGCTCGACTCGAGCCCGCGTCAGATCGGGGCGACCGCCCTCTGGGGCCCCGGCCTCGAGACCGCGGGCGCCGGCATGAAGATCGGGATCATCGACACGGGGGTTGACCCCCGACACGCGTTCTTCGACCCCGCCGGCTACACGATGCCCACAGGCTTCCCGAAGGGACAGGTCCAGTACACGACAGCCAAGGTGATCGTCGCGCGAGCGTTCGCGCCTCCGACCGCACAGACTCGGGCCGCACGGCTCGCCTTCGATGCGACGGAATCGGGCCACGGGACGCACGTCGCGGGCATCGCGGCCGGCAATGCCGACACGAGGGCCACCGGCGGACGCATCGTCTCGGGGGTCGCTCCCCGCGCGTACATCGGCAACTACAAGGCGCTCGTGCGAACCGATTCGGGCCTCAGCCCGAACGGCAACTCGCCCGAGCTCGTCGCGGCGATCGAGGCTGCCGTCGCTGACGGCATGGACGTCATCAACCTCTCGCTCGGTGAGCCGGAGATCGAGCCGCGCCGGGACATCGTCGCGCTCGCACTCGACGCCGCTGCCGAAGCGGGCGTCGTTCCGGTGGTCGCGGCGGGCAACGACTACAACGACGCGGGCGCCGGGTCCGTCTCGTCGCCCGCGAACTCGGTTCGTGCGCTCGCGGTCGCCGCGGTGGAGACGGACGGCACGCCGCCGGCGAGCAATCATGCGAGCTTCTCGTCCGTCGGCCCGACGACGATCTCGCTCCGCATGAAGCCGGACGTGGCCGCGCCCGGCGTCGACATTCTCTCCTCCGTCCCGAACGGCTGGGCGTCGTTCTCGGGAACGAGCATGGCGTCGCCGCATGTCGCCGGGGCGGCCGCGCTGCTCCAGGAGCGGCATCCGGCGTGGACGGTCGCGCAGGTGAAGTCCGCGCTCGTGCAGACGGGGAGCGACGCTCGCGACCAGGGCGACCGGAGACTCTCCGCGCCGTACCAGGGTGGAGGGGTCGTCTCGCTGACGTCCGCCGACCGGCCGCTCGTCTTCGCCCAGCCGACCGGGGTCAGCCTCGGGCTCGTGGCGCGAGGCGCGACCGTGCGCGGCCAGATTCGCCTGGACGACGCGGGCACCGGAGCCGGTGCGTGGCAAGTCGCGGTCGTACGCCGTGGAGGAACGGTCTCGGGCGCGCTCACCGTGCCGGCAGCCGTCACCGTCCCCGGCACGCTGGAGTACGCCGCGCGTGCCGGGAGTCGGGCACCCGCCGGCGAGCTCACCGGGTACGTCGAGCTGCGACGCGGCGCCGAGATCAGGCGCATTCCGTTCTGGGGCCGGGTCTCCGTCGCTGCGCTCGGACGTCACCGCGTGCTCCCGTTGGCGCGGCCGGGTGTCCATCGGGGCACGACTGCGGGCAGGCCGGCGCTCGTCTCCAGGTACCGGTATCCGGAGGACCCGAGCGGCCTCGGCGTGACGACCGTGCTCCGGGGGCCGGAGCTCGTGTACCGCGTCCGCCTGACGAGACCCGTCGCGAACTTCGGGGTGGTCATCGTCGGCGGTGGCGCCGGCACCACGGTCGAGCCGCGCGTCGTCGCCGGGCTCGACGAGAACCGCCTGACCGGCTACGCCGGCCTCCCGGTGACACACAACCCGTACCTCGACAGCTTCCGCGAGCCGGTCCTGGCCGCGGCCGCCCTCTCGCCGCGTCCCGGGGACTATGCGGTGGTCTTCGACAGCCCTGGCCGCTCCGGCGCGGGCAGGTTCACGTTCCGATACTGGGTGAACGACGTCACGCCGCCGTCAGTTCGCCTGCGCGCCCGCACCGTCGCCCGCGGGCGACCGATCCTCGTCGCGGTGAACGACCAGGGCTCCGGTGTGAACCCGTCCCTCGTCTTCGCCTCGATCGACGGACGCTCCGTCTCCACCTCGCTGGCGCGCGGCGTCCTCCGGGTCGATACCGGCAACCTTGCGCCGGGGACGCATCGGCTGCGGCTCCGGGTGTCCGACTACCAGGAGACGAAGAACACGGAGAACGTCGCGCGCATCCTGCCGAACACGCGGACGCTGACGGCGACGGTCACGGTCCGGCCCTAACGCGTGAGGACGAGGCGACGCTCGCCCCTACGTCTTGCGGTCGCGCTCCTCGATCGTCGGCAGCGCCTCGAGATCGCTCTGGACGCTGCGGATGAATTCCTCGCTCTCGTCCTCGGGCGTGACGACGCGGAGGTTCTTCTTCCGGCGCGCCCGAGAGCGCTCCTTGCGCGCATCGGCTCCAAAGCGGCTCGTCAGGCGCGGCATCTCGACCGCCACGACGAGCGTGGCGGCCGCGACCAGCAGCACGAGCCACGGCCAGCTCACGTCCTCGATTGTAGCCCTGCGCGCCCGCAGCGAAAGTCGAGTCAGGCGACGAACACCTGCATCGGCAGGTTCGAGAGCGGCTCTCCCCCGTCCGCGGTGACGAGCCACGTTTCCTGCATGTACAGGCAATCCTCGCCGTTCTGGGCGATCGCGTGCGGGTGCATGGAGAGCACCATCCCCGCCTGCAGCTCCGTCTCGACCCCTTCGCCGACCTTCGGAAACTCGATCATCGTCATCCCGATCGAGTGCCCGGTCACGTGCCCCAGGCGGTAGCCGCGGTCCGTGAAGCCTTGCGCGACCGCACGATGGAGCTCATGGCAGGTGACGCCCGGACGCATCGTCGACCGCGCAGCGTCGGCGTACTCGGCGTACGCCTCGACCATCCGCTGCGTGTCAGCCGAGAGCGTGGTACCCGGCGCGGAGATCGCGCGCGACACCTCGACCCAGTACATGCCCGGGCCGGCGACCTCGAGGGAAGGCAGGAGAAAGCGGCCCAGCACCTCCTCACTGCGCGCGATCTTGAACTCCGGCCGCGCGAACGATCCGGACTCGGCGTCGTCCCCGGTGAGCACCATGTTCATCGTGAGGCGCCCGCAGCCTTCGGCGACGAACCACGCCTCGGCAGCCGCCATGACCTCGGCCGCCGACTTCCCTGGGGCATAGGCGTCGAGGAAGAGCTCGAACCCACGCTCGTTGATGCGCACCGAGTCGCGCACCGATTCGAGCTCGGCCTCGCTCTTCACGGCGCGGGCGAGATCGAACTCGACGTCGAACGGCACGAGGTCGAGCACCTCCAGCGCCCGATAGTCCCGCGCCGCCATCACGTAGTCGAGGCCGTAGACGCCGACCCGCCTCCAGCCCGCGGCTCGAGCACGCTCCACGATGTGCGTGCCGGGCCGGTCGTGGAAGACCTGCTCGATGCCCGCGGTTCCGTGCTCGCCGACGTACCGCGCCTCGCTCGGGAAAACGATGAACGGCGCGCCGTCGGCGGGGACGACGACGTACGCGTAGCGATGGACGATCTGGAAGCCGGACAGGTACGTGACCGAGCCCTCGAACCCCGAGTACTCGCTACCTGAGACGACGAGCGCGTCGAGCTCGTGCTCCGCCATCGCCGCGCGCACGTTCGCGTAGCGGCGGTCGAGCTCCTGCTTCAGACCCATGAATCCTCCAGTGCCTTGACGAGGGCGGTGACGGCAGTATTGAGCGGCGTCGCGACACCGTGCTCGCGACCGAAGCGGGCGATGCCGCCGTTCAGGTAGTCGATCTCCGTCGCGCGCCGCGCGTCGACGTCCTGCAGCATGCTCGCGCGGTGGTCGTACGCGACGTCCGGTCTCGCGGCGTGGTCGATGAGCTCCTCCGGATCGGCGTCGAGCGTGATTCCCTGGGCCGCCGCGACGGCCTTGCCCTCGTCCACGAGCGCGCTCACGAGCGCGCGCAGGCCGGGTCGCTCGCAGACCCGACCGTGCGTGAGGCCGGTGAGCGCTCCGACCGGGTTCGTGGCCGCATTGAAGATGACCTTGCGCCACTGCGCCGGCCGCGCGTCCGCGACAGCCGTGGTGGGCATGCCGCCTCGTGTGCAGGCGTCCGCGAGCCGCTCGATCTCGTCGGCTCGCGCAGGGCTCGGCTCGAACGGGCCGAGCGTCGTGTCCCCCTTCACGTCCCACTGCACGACGCCCGGAGCGAGAATCTTCCCGGCGGGAAACGTCGTCCCGCGAATCACGCGCGCGACATGCAGCGCGATCACCTCCTCGTTGCCTACGCCGTTCTGGACGGACGCGACCGCGCCGTCGGCGAATGCGTGCGCAGTGGCGGCGACTGCGACTTCGGTGTGCATCGCCTTCGTCGCCACGATCCCGAATTCGCACGCGGGCAGCTCGGCGGCTTCCGCGGTGGCGCGCACGACACCGACGACGTCCCCCGCTCCCGTGAGCCGCAGGCCGCTCGCGTTGATCGCTCCGCAGTGCGCGGGGTCGAGGTCGTACGCCCAGACCTCGACGTCCTCGAGTTGCGCGAGGTGCGCGGCGAAGAGCGAGCCGACTGCTCCGCACCCGATCACGCAGACCCTCACGAGGTCGCCTCCTGCGGGCGCCGCCGGCGCACGATGCCCGCGACGCGGTCGAGCGAGAACTCGCGGCCGCCGGTCAGCCCGCTCGGACGGAGGATGAGTACGAGCGCCATGAGCGCGCTCACGACGACGATCCTCGTCCCCGCAGGCACCTCGATCGTCCGCCCGAGGACGTCGAGCCCGTTCTCGGCGTTCGCGAGGACCGAGTCGAGGGCGCTGACCGCAAGCGCACCGATGACCGCGCCCCAGAGGCTTGTCGCGCCGCCGATCACGAGCATCGCCAGCGTGATGAACGTGAGGTCCAGGTAGACGGCGTCGACGTTGATCGGGAGGAAGTGGACGTAGAGACCGCCGGCGAGCCCGGCGAGGAATCCCGACAGGACGAACGCGCCGAGGCGCTGCCGGTAGATCGAGACGCCGACGGCACGTGCAGCTGCCGGGTCCTCGCGGGTCGCCCTGAGCTGGCGGCCGAACCGGCTGCGCTGGTACGCGAACGCCGCGACGATCACCACAAGTGCCCCGAGCGCTGCCTGAAGGAGGCCCGTCGTCTCGGGAACCGAGGAGAAGACGTTCAGCCCGGGCCCGATCCTCTCGTAGTAGCGGAGGATGTTGTTCGTGATCTCGAGCACCGCCAACGTCGCGATTCCGGCGGCGAGCCCGGAGAGGCGCATCAGTGGGAGGCCCACGACCAGCGCAAAGACCGCCCCGGCGACGCCCGCGATCACGAGAGACGGGACGTTGCCGACGGTCGTATCGCTCAGGAAGTCGAAGAGGTACGGCATGAACGCCGGCTTCTCCTGCTCGGGAACCGAGAGCACGCCGGCGGCCCAGGCACCGACCGCGACGAAGCTGATGTGCCCGAAGGAGAGCACGCCGGAGTTGCCGACGAAGACGTAGAGCGCGACGACGATCGCAACGGAGACGAGGGCGTTGATGAAGTAGATCTCCGTGGACCGCGAGACGACGCTGCCGAGCAGCCCAGCGCCGACGACGAGCGCGGCCGGTCCCGCCGAGCTGAAGGGCGGACTGGCGGCTCATACCCTCACACCCGCTCCACTACACCCGCGCCGCGCGTGAAGAGGCCTCCGGGCCGCACGAGCAGGACGAGGATCACGAGGCCGAAGACGAACGACGGCAGGTACTGGCTCTGGGCGGTAGGCAGCGCACCGCCGAGCAGGCCAGACACGTAGCCGATCGCGAAGCCGCCGAGCGTCGCAGGCACCAGCCGCGTCATCCCGCCCACGACGACTCCGGCCAGGACGGTGATCGTCTCCCGCAGCCCGTATGTCGGCGTCACGGTCGGGAACTGGACCGTCAGCAGCACGGCGACCGTGGCGGCGAGCACGCCGGCGAGGAGCACGGCGACGGCGCTGACGAGGTTCGCCCGCACGCCGACGAGCCTGGCCGTCTGGAAGTCCATCGCCGCAGCCCGCATGTGCAGGCCGATCGACGTCCTGTTCAAGAGCAGGACCAGCAAGGCGAGACAGATGGCCGCCGTGACGATCGCGACGATCGCGATCTTCCGGACTTCGACGCTCCCGATCGAAACAGGCCGGTTGAGCTCCGCGAGCGACGCTGCGGTCTTCCCGAGCGGGCCGAACCAGAGCAGGGCGATGCTCTGAAGCAGGAAGGCGACCGCGAAGGTCGCGATGAGCATCACCGCAGGTGACTGGCCACGAAGCGGCCGGAAGACGACGCGCTCCATCGCGAGCGAAAGGGCGATCACGACGACGAAGCAGAGTGCGATCCCGACGGCGACGGGCCAACCCCGCTCGTACGCGAAAGCGAGCGCGAAGCCTCCCGCCATGATCAGCTGGCCATACGCGAAGTTGACGAGCCGGAGCACGCCGAAGACGAGCCCGATGCCGACGGCCATCAGGGCGAAGATCGCGCCGAGCCCGATCGCGTCCACCTGCACCTGGAGGTCGAGCGCGTCCGCGACGAAGTCGGTGAGACCACTGGCGACAAGACCGCTCATGACAAGTAAGCGGCGACCATGCGGTCGGTGTCGGCCGCGTCTGCGGGGGTCAGCACGAGCCGCAACTCGCCGTTGGCGAGCACGTGCGTCCGGTCGGCGAGTGCGACCGTGCGCTGTGCGCGCTGCTCGACGAGAAGGATCGCCAGCCCGCGGTCGCGGATCGTCTGGAGCGTGGAGAACACGACGTCGACGACGAGGGGTGCCAGCCCGAGCGAGGGCTCGTCCAGGAGCAGGACCGAGGGGTTGGCGACGAGCGCACGACCGATCGCGAGTTGCTGCTGCTGCCCTCCCGAGAGCTCGCCGGCCGATCGTGCCCGGTAGTCCGCGAGGATCGGGAAGAGCTCGTACACCGACGACATGTCGTTGTCGTTCCCGTCGCCGTTCCCCCGCCTAGCCGCGAGCCCGAGCCGGAGGTTCTCCTCCACCGTGAGCTCGCCGAAGAGACGCCGCCCTTCGGGGACGAGGGCAACTCCTCGACGCGCGATCGACTCGGGCGAGCGCCCGCGAACGGAGCGCCCGGCGACACGTACGTCTCCGCCTCGAAGCGGGACGAGGCCCATCGTGGCGTGAAGGGTTGTCGACTTGCCCGCTCCGTTCGGGCCGATGAGCCCGACGATCTCGCCCGCTCCCACCGAGAGCGACACGCCGCGCACCGCGGCGACGCCTCCGTAGGCGACCTCGAGCGCCTCCAGCTCGAGGATCGGCCTGGTCACGACGACTCCCTCGCCTTCGGCTCGGTCGCGCTCTCCTGGCGGCATGACTGCGTCATACCGCGTCCTCCTGAACCGCGGACTCTCCGAGATAGGCGGAGGCGACGTCGAGGTTCGCCCGGATCTCGGCTGGCGCGCCCTCGGCGAGAGTCGCCCCGTGGTCGAGCACCTGGATGCGGTCGCAGACATCCATCACGAGGGCCATGTTGTGGTCGATGAGGAGGACCCCGGCGTTGTGCTCGTCCCGCACCGAGCGGATCACGGCCGCGAAGTCGGGCACCTCGGCCTCGGGAAGTCCCGCCGCGGGCTCATCGAGGAGCACGAATGCAGGCTCGGTCGCAAGCGCGCGAGCGACGCCGAGGCGCCGTTCGTCCCCGTGCGCGAGCGAGCCTGCCGGAGCACGTGCGTGCGCGCTGAGGTGGAGGCGCCCGAGCAGCTCGTCGGCGCGACTGCGCGCGGCTCTCGAGGACGCGCCCGTGCCGAGCGCCGCGACCTCGATGTTCTCGCGGACGGTGAGACCGCGGAACGAGCGGCTGTGCTGAAACGTGCGCGCGAGCCCGTGCCTCCCGCGTCGGTGCGGCGTCCAGCGCGTGATGTCCTGCCCTTCGAGCTCGACGACGCCCGCGTCGGGGAAGTCGAAGCCGGTCAGGACGTTGACCAGCGTCGACTTGCCCGCTCCGTTCGGGCCGATGAGCCCGACCACCTCGTGACGGTGGAGCTCCAGCGTCACGTCCCGGAGCGCCTGCACGCCTGCGAACGAACGGGTGACGGAGGCGGCCCGGAGCGCTCCTCCGGGCCGCCTCGTTGCAGGCGAGTTCACCGCGTCCGGCAAGCCGTCCGTCAGATCTTCGGGACGACCTTCGCCTTCACGGTGGCAACCACGCGCGGAGTGTTGTTCTGCACCCGGATCACCCGATACTGGCGGCCGAACACGGTGTGCAGGCTCTTCGAGAAGCTCACCAGACCCGAGAGGGTCGGCACATTCTTGAACTTCTCCATCTGCGCCGCGAGCCTGACGCCGCTCGTCGAGCCGCCCGTGCGGCGGAGCGCGATCACGAGCCCGTCGATCGCTGCAGGGCCGGTGATGAACCCGCCCGTGCTCCCGGCCTTGGCGATCGCCGCCTTGTTCTGCCTGGCGAGCGCGTTCACGGCCCGTACCGGGTCGTCGCCGAACGCCGACGCGAAGGTCACGTAGTAGTAGTTCGAGACCCTCGGGTTCGGCGTGTACCAGTAGTTGCCGTCCCCGGCCCACGAGTTGAGGACCGGCGTGTTGTTACCGAGGGTCCGCAAGCCGTTCAGGATCGGCACTTGCGCCCCGAAAGCCGCCGCGGTGGACGTGACGATCACGTCCGCCTCGACTCTGTTGAGACGCGTGACCACGTTTTGCCACGACGCAGGGCTGCCGCCCGCAGACTGATACGACTCCTCGCTCACGACGTTGCCTCCGAGCTGCCTCCATCTCGCCTCGAACGCCTGGACGACGTTGCGGAAGTACACGATCACGGTGTCCGTCGCGAGCGCTGCATCCCGCCAGCCGCGCCGCCAGGCGTACTCGGCCATCGCCGAGCCCTCGTCCTGCGCGACGTTCCCGAACGAGAACGCGAGCCGGCCCTTCGCGCCGAACCGCTTCGGCCCCATCTGATCCGTTCCGATGCAAGGCGCGATCGTGAGCTTCCCCTGATTGATCGCTTCCTGCACGACCGGAGCGGCGAGGTCGACGTCGCACGTCGTGAAGATGACGTCGGCGCCCTGGCCGAGCAATCTCGCCGCGCACGCCTTCGCCGCCGCGGGCTTGTTGCCCTGCGTGTTGCAGGTCCGGATCCTCAGGTTGGCGCCCGGCCCCCTGTTGATCCGCTGCACATGGCTCGTCGCGGTCGCGAGCGCCGGCCCGTCGAACGGCGCCATGCTGCCCGTCCCGTCGTACGCCCAGCCGATGACGACCGTGTCGGTCTGCTGCGGCGTTGCGGCTCCGCCCGTGACGACGGCCGCCGCGACGGCGACGACCGCCGTGAGCGCCAGCAACGTCTTCCTTGCTCGCATCATGTAGCCCTCCTGGATTCGATGTGTGCTCGTTTCTCGCCGGAGCGACGGCCACTCACCACGAGTCTTCCTTTCCCTTCACCAGCGCGAGCAGCGCCGTGTGCAGCGGCACGCGCACGTCGTGCCGCTCGGCTTCGCGGACGAGGGAGCCGGTGATCAGCTCGATCTCCGTCCGGTTCTGCGCCTCGACGTCCTCGAGCATCGACGGGTAGTGCGCCGACCCCCGCTGCGTCGCGAGGACGTTCATCTCCCACGGGTCGTCATGGAGCTCGATGCCGGCGGCTCTTGCCACCGCCTTGCCCTCGTCCACGAGCCCGTGCACGAGATGCCCGAGGTCGGTCGGCTCGGCCTCTGCCGCGAAGTGCGGGTCGTGCGGCAGACGGGTCAGCGCGGCGACGGGATTCACCGACGCGTTGAAGATGAGCTTCGACCACTGAGCGGGACGAAGATCGGGAAGCGCCTCGGCCTGGAGGCCCGAGGCGACGATGAGATCGGCGATCTCCTGCACGCGCTCGAAAGGCGTCTCCTCGTACGGGCCGAGCCAGGTCTCCGTGTCGAGGATGTACTCGACGTGCGTGTCCGAGTGCTTCGTCCCGCTCATGAACGTCACCGCGGAGACGATCGGCCACTCGCCATGCGCGTGCACGACCTCTTCCGCTCCGAGGCCGTTGAGCACGGTCATCACGGTCGCACCGGGAAACGCGCCTGCGAGCGCGCCGACTGCGGCCTCGAGGCCGTTTGCCTTCGTCGCGATGATCGCGAGATCGGGTTCGGGGAGGGCAGCTGCGTCGGTCGAAGCCTGGATCCGAGCCTGGAGCTCGCTCTTGCCGCTCACCCGCAGCCCGTCGCGCCCGAGCGCAACGGCGTGCTCACGCCTGCGCGTCAGCACCGAAACGTCGCAGACCTGCGCCAGATGCCCGGCGAAGAGGCTCCCGATGACACCCGCGCCGACGATGCAGACCCGTTCGATCACGCCGTGGCCTTCACCCGCTGGCGATCATCCCGCGCTGTGACATGTCAGTCAACTGGCCAGTCAACCGGTGTGACCCGATCCCTGCTTCCGGTTCACGAGCCGTCTGAAGTCAGCATCCGAGACGAGCCCGCGCTTCTTGACGCCGAGTCGCTTCACCGCGTCCAGGAGCTCCGCGTGGCGGTCCGCCGGGAAGTCGAGCTCCAGCTCCTCGAGCTTGATCCGGATCGAATCGATCCCGCTCTTCTTCCCGAGCACGATCCCGCGCTCCGCACCGACGAGCTCGGAGGCGTAGGGCTCGATCGCGGGCGGGTCGTGGAACTGCGCCGCGACTGCGCCCGACTCGCGCGTGAACAGGTTCTCGCCGGTAATCGGCTTCCAGGGAGCGAGCGGCGTCCCGGAGAGGCTCTCCACCAGCCGTGCGAGCTCGCGAACACGTTCGAGCCGCAGGCGCGTGGGGATGCCGTAGAGCGCCTCGAGGGCAAGCGCGACCTCGAGCAGGTCGGCGTTGCCGGCCCTCTCCCCCATGCCGTTCACGGTTCCCTGCACCCACGTAGCACCGGCCTGGACGGCCGCGACGGCCGCCGCGGTCGCGAGCCCGAAGTCGTCGTGCCCGTGCCAGTGGACCGGCACGTCGCCGCCGAGCCGGTCACCGACCTCGCCGACGAGGTATGCGGCCGCCTCGGGAGTCGCGATGCCGAGCGTGTCCACGACGACGACCTCGGCTGCGCCCGCCTCGACGGCGCTCGCGTAGGCCTGCTTCGCGAATACGAGGTCGGCGCGGCTCGAGTCGACGCCGAAGAACGCGACCCGGATCCCGTTCTCGGCGGCGAAGGAGACGGCCGACCGGATCCGGTCGATCATCGTCTGCCGCGAGACCCCGAGCGCTTCGAGCTTCGCATCCGAGATCGGGCTCTCGATCACGGAGGCAGGCAGTCCGAGCTCGACGAGCGCCTCGACGTCGGCCTGCACGGCGCGGGAGAAGCCCCAGATCTCCGCCTCGAGGCCTGCAGCCAGGATGAGCTCGATCGACCGCCAGTCGTCCTCGGAGACGCGCGGGAAGCCGGCCTCGATGCGGTCGACCCCCGCTTCCGAGAGCGCGGTCGCGATCGCGAGCTTGTCCTCGGGCCCGAGGACGACGCCGACGGTCTGCTCGCCGTCGCGGAGCGTCGTGTCGTACAGGCCCACCGTCACCTTCGGCTGCGGCTCCAGGGCGCGGGCGTTCACGTCGCCCGTCCATACCTTCGAGCGGTCGATGGTCATCGCGACTGACTATCGCATCCGGGCGAGATACTCCGTGCGTGATCTTCGAGCCCGCGTTCGAGTGCTTGCCGCGCGAGGAGCTTCGGGCGCTCCAGCTCCAGCGCCTGCGCGCGCTCGTCGGCCGCGTGCAGGAGCACGTTCCTCTCTACCGGGAGCGGCTCGCCGGCGTCGCCCCCGGTGACATCGGCTCGCTCGACGACCTGCGCCGCCTTCCTTTCACGCGCAAGGACGACCTCCGCGACACGTATCCGCTCGGGATGCTCGCGGTCCCGCGCGACCGGCTCGCGCGGATCCATGCCTCGTCGGGAACGACCGGAAAGTCGACCGTCGTTGCGTATACAGCCGGCGACCTCGACCTCTTCGCAAGGGTCAACGCCCGGACGCTGGCCATGGGCGGCGCCGAACCGGGGATGACGCTGCACAACGCGTACGGGTACGGGCTCTTCACCGGCGGCCTCGGCCTGCACGGCGGCGGCGAGGCGCTCGGCCTCAATGTCGTCCCGGTGTCGGGCAGGCATGACGGAACGCCAGGTGACGCTCATCGAGGACCTCCGGCCCGACGTCATCGCGTGCACGCCGAGCTATGCGCTGACGCTCGTCAACGCGTTCCGGGAGCGCGGCATCGCTCCCGACGAGATCAGCCTGCGCTACGCGCTCGTCGGCGCCGAGCCGTGGACCGAGCGCATGCGCGAAGAGATCGACGCCGGCCTCGGCGTCCGGTGCTCGAACATCTTCGGGCTCTCCGAGGTGATCGGGCCCGGCGTCTCGTGCGAGTGCGTCGAGGAGCGCGCGGGCTCGCACGTGAACGAGGACCACTTCCTGCCCGAAGTCGTCGACCCGGAGACCGGTGAGCCGGTCGCAGAGGGCGAGGAGGGCGTGCTCGTGTTCACCACGCTCACGAAGGAGGCATTGCCGCTTCTCCGCTACTGGACGGGCGACATCTGCAGGCTCGTTCGACGCTGGGCTCGGAACCCTGCTCGTGCGGCAGGACGACGGTGCGCATGGGCCCGATCCTCGGGCGGAGCGACGACATGCTGGTCATCCGCGGCGTCAACGTGTACCCGAGCCAGGTCGGCTCGGTGATCGGGCGCGATCCCCGAGCTCTCGCCGCACTTCGGGCTCGTCGTGCGCCGGGAGGGCACGCTCGACGAGGTCGAGGTGCTGGCGGAGGTGAACGACGGAGCGCTGCTCGGGGACGGCTCCGAGCTGCGCGATCGCCTCTCGGCGCTCATCCGCGACTCGATCGGCTGCTCGATGGCGGTCACGCTCGTCGCGCCGGGCGAGGCGCCGCGCTCCGACGGCGGCAAGATCCAGCGCGTCCGCGATCTGCGCTAGGCCGCGACGATGCCGTCGGGGAACGGCGAGAGCTTCTCGGCGCGGTCCTCGGTGACGAGGAAGTTGTCCTCGAGCCGCAGGCCGCCTCCCCGGTCTATGTAGCAACCTGGCTCGATCGCAAGGACCATTCCTGTTGAGATCTCGCCGCCGCCCGCCTGGTGCGCATACGGCGGCTCGTGCGCGCGCGCGCCGACGCCGTGGCAGATCGGATGGGACGGCTGGCCGGGGAAGCCCATCGCGGCGATGCCCGCGCGAACGCGACGGTCGAGCTCGGCGAGGCTCGCTCCCGGGCGGGTGAACGCAATCGCCTCGTCGTACACGGCTCGGAGGCGCTCCTCGAGCTCGCGGTACTGCGGCGTGAGCTCGCCGACGACGAGGTTCTTCGTGTGGTCGCACCAGTAGCCGTCGGCGCAGACCCAGATCTCGAAGAGCGTCGGCTCGCCTTCCACGATCGGGCGATTCGTCGTCGCGGTGAACGTCTTGATGCCCGGCCCCGACCAGACGAGCGAGAAGCCGAGCGCGAGGTCGACCTTGCCCTCCCAACCCGTGCCCTCGCCGTGGACGAACCCCTCCCACTCGGCCGCGATCTCGGCCTCGGTCATTCCGGGCTGGATGATCAGACGGCAATGCTCCATCGCGGCTGCGGCAATCTCGTTCGCGAGGCGCATGCGCTCGATCTCCTGCTCGGTCTTGAGCGCGCGGGCCTCAGCGAGCAGAGGCGTCGCATCCTGGACGCCTGCTCCGTAAGCCGTGAACCACTCGTGGGTGAAGGTCGTCGGCTCGCCGACCATGCGATCAGAAGCCTGCGTGCCGAGGGACAGCTCGAGGCCGATCGTCTCGTAGTCGGCGCACGCCACCCTCGCGGCGTCGAGCACGCGTGCGACCGGAGGCCGTGGATCTGCCGGGTCGTAGCCCTTGAACAGGCGAATATCGTCCGTCCAGGCGGTGCGCGCGGCATCCTCCTCCGACGCCTCGAGGCAGACGAGCACGGGAGCCCCTTCCCTCGGGAAGACGCACGCGTCGTACCCCTTCATCCCCCAGAAGTTCGTTAGGTAGAGGACGTTGTCGGGCGCGCGGACGACGAGCGCGTCGAGCCCGCGCTCGCCCATGAGCGCACGCACGCGGTCGAGCTTCGCGTCGTCCCGCGGCCAGCTCACAGCGGGATCCTACGGTGCGGCCTACGGTCGGATTGCGCGCTCCAGCTCGGCGAACGCCGCCTCGAGCCTGTCGATCTTCACCTCGCCGGTCGGGCTGTCCGTGAGGATCGTGCAGGTGAGGTTCCGGAGGCGGAGCTCCGCGTCTGCGCCGTCTACCCCCCGCCGGGTGACGGTCGTCGGCGCGTCTGCGGGCGGCTCCGCGTAGAGGAAGCACGACACGCGCCCGTCCTCGGCGAAGTCCTTCGGCAGGCTGTCCAGAACCGCCGCGACTCCCTCGGGGCAGAGTCCGGACGTGTCCCCGCGCACCGAGAAGCCGTGGCGGCGAAGCGTCCCACGAGCCTGACGCTCGCCGATCGGGGTCGCACCGGCGGGCGAGCACGAAGTGGCGTCACCCTTCGGAAGCGGCGCATCGCCGGTCGATCCGTCGGCCCGCTCGGAGTCGCTCTCGCCATCGCGGCAACCCGCCACGGCGGCAGCGAGCGCAGCCGCCACGGCAAGTGTCTTCAGTCCGCTTGCCACACGACGACTCCGTCTCGACGAACTATGCGGCCGATCCCGTCGCCCGGATAGTGGCCGCAGGCGACGAGCACGTCGCGGTCGACGAGCTCCGGGAGTAGCGCACGGCGGGTTTTCGCGCACTCGGCGGGATCGCCGTCCGAGACGTACAGCCAGTCCGGCTCGTGAAGCAGCGCCGGGTGCACCGCAACATCGGCGATGAGCATTGCCCGCTCTCCTTCGGACTCGACCCGAACGGCCATGTGACCCGGGTAGTGTCCGGGCGCCTCGACGGCCGTCACCCCGGAGGCGAGCTCGATGTCGCCCGAGACCTGCTCGAAGCGATCCGCGAGCGGCAGGATGCACCGCCTGACGTGCGGGCGGTTGTCCTGCGTGCGCGCGAACGCCAGCGAGTCCCCGTGCACGACGTACCGAGCGCGTGGAAAGAACGCAACGCCGTCGAGATCCGTGTTCCAACCGACGTGGTCGATGTGCATGTGCGTCAGGAAGACGACGTCGATGTCGTCCCGTGCGACTCCGAGCCTGTCGAGCGCGTCGGGCAGCTCACCCTCGCGCTCGGCGGTCCAGTCCCAGAGGCCGGGGGGCCCGACGCCGGTGTCCACGAGCACCGTCGTCCCACCCGACCGGAGCAGGTAGCTCCGGCACGGAACCCGCCACTGGTCGGCCTCGAACAGCTCCGGGTAGAGGTCGCGATACGGCTCCCACGCATCCGCCGGAACGTCCGGATACGCCTCGCCGTAGGCGGCGAGCTGTCCGACCGCGTCGGCGACGGAGTCGAGCTGGATCGTGCCGACGCGGGCCGTCAGCGCTTGGCTCCGATGTGCAGCAGGTGGCCGTCAGCGGCCCGGAACGTGCAGAGCCGCTCGCCCCACGCCTGATCCGCGGGCGCCGCGATCTCCTCGGCGCCCGCAGCACGGAGGCGGTCGGCGGCCTCGTCGACGTCGTCCGTGTACAGCCAGAGGGCGAAATCCGGATCGTCAGCGGCCGCGCGCCTCGCGACGCCGATGCCGAGCGGCTCGAGCGACAGGAACGCGAACGCCGTCGAGCCTCCATCCTCGACTGAGTACGCCTTCTCGAAGCCGAACGTCGAGCAGTAGAACTCCGTCGCGCGATCGACATCCTCGACCGTGATGATCGGAAAGGCCTCGCGGAACGTCGTCACGTCAGAACGGCAGGAAGAGGAATTGCGGCAACCGAAGCTCGTTGAGGTTCACCTCGACGGAGACCTCTGCCTCCGGCAGCTCAGCGCGCAGGCGCTCGGCGATCTCCTCCGCCTGCTCCTCGGTCAGGGCGCCGACGACGACGTAGCGCCAGCGCCGCGCGACCGGCAGGCCGTCGTTCTCGAGCCGCTCGGCGACTGCGCGGGCCTCGTCTCGACCGGCGAGCCCGCCGACGACGACGTGCCAGTCGTACTCGTGCGTCTGTCGCGCTTCCTCGGCCTCCGCGGCCTCCCGCGCGTCGTACTCGACCTGCTCCTCCTCGGCGGTCGCGGGAAGCGGGATCGACGCGTCCTTCCACACCTCCTCCACCGGGTGCCAGTGGGTGACCGCGATGTCGGCGGTGAGCTCGTCCGCTTCGGTGAGGGCACGCATGATTCGCTCGGCCTCGCGAGCCTGCGCTTCCGTCCCGGCGTAGAGGAAGACGCGCGAGCCGTCGCGCGTGACCATGATGTCCCGGCCCAGCCGCTCACGCGCCTCGTCCTCGAGATCGAGCGCGCGCAGCCGCTCTCGGAACGGATAGCCGTGCTCGTCGTCGTCGAGCTCGACCTCGACTCGAAACTCGTCGGCCACGGGCGAGGACGCTACCAACGCACTCGCGGGGGCGCAGGCTCGCCGTGTGCCTCCTGCCAGGAGACGATCGGGTTGCGCAGGACGCCGATGCGCTCGATCTCCGCCTCCATGACGTCGCCGGGCTTCAGGTACAGCGCGGCGGCATCAGGGGAGAACCCCGCCACGCCGGACACCGTTCCCGTCGAGACGACGTCGCCGGCCGAGTACCCGAGCGCCGAGTAGTGACTGAGGATCTCCGGGATCGTGACCGACATGCGACCCGTGTGCGAGACCTGCCGCGGCTCGCCGTTCACGCGGAGCTCCATCGCGAGGTCGTGCGGGTCGCCGATCTCGTCGGGCGTCACGATCCACGGCCCGAGCGGGCAGAACGTGTCGATCGCCTTGCAGAACGAGAAGACGCCCGACCTCATCTCGCGCCGCTGGATGTCGCGGGCCGTGATGTCGTTGAAGATGACGTAGCCGCCGATGTGCTCGGCGGCATCTTCGGGCGAGAACCACTTGCCCGGCTTGGAGATCACGACCGCGAGCTCGAGCTCGTAGTCGAGCTCCTCGGTCAGGTGCTCCGGGTAGACGACGGGCTCGTCGTGGCCCACGATCGCGTCGACGTTCTGGAAGAACACGATCCAGGGCGCGATCTCGTGCGACCAGCCGACCTGCTTCGACTCCTCCTCGTGCTCCCGGAAGTTGCCGGCCGTGTGGAAGAACTTCTTCGGGACGATCGGCGCGCGCAGCCGGGTCTCTGCGAGCGCGATGCGGTCGCCGGTCGCATCCGCGCCACCGCGCTCGAAGTACGCACGCATGGTCGGAACGTCGAGGACCGCGATCGCCTCGCCGTCAAGAACTCCGACGCGACGATCGTCTCCGAACGTGACGAGCTTCATGCGAGTGCCCGCCGCCGCGCGGCGCGGAGCAGGAGGATGCGGATGAGCCCGCTGAACGGCCTGATCACGAGCCAGTAGCGGCGGAACTTCCGCCGGGCGGCCGGATCGGCGACGCAAATTCGCGTCTCGGTGGAGAGCGAGGACGGGCCGACGCGGAGGTCGATGACGGCCTTGCAGACATCCGGCCGCGAGTAGGCGACGAAGTCCTGGGCGGTACGCGGGCCAGGGGGGTCGAGGTTGCCGCGCAGTCGCCAGAACTGCCCGGTCAGCCCGAGGACGACCCCCTCGCCGGGCACGTCGTCGAGGACGACGCCGGGAAACGCCACGACGAACGGCTTCCTCGGGTCGCCCGTCCGGCGGCCGAGCCTGCGCATCCACCACAACGCGCGCGCGACCGGGATGTCTGCGAGCGAGACCGCACGGAGCGCTGCGTCGATGCGCTCGCGCGGCGCATCGATCGTGACCCGGTGCCGCTCGGAGAACTCGAAGGAGGGGAGAAAGTCGTCGAGCGGACGCAGTGAGGCGATCGCGCTCACGGGTGGTTCCCGACTCCGCAGACCTTCATCGCCGCGCGCGCGTATACCTCGGCGGTCTTGACCAGACCGTCGATCTCGAGGTTCTCGCCCTTCACGGTGTCGAGGAGCCCGGTCGACGTGCCGTAGTTGACGGTCGGCACGCCGTAGCGCGTCAGGGCCGAAGCGTCCGAGAACCAGCGCGTGACGTCCCGCTCTGGCGGGGATCCGAACACCTCGGCGTGCGCCTCGTCGAGCGCGCCGATGAGCGGGTGATCCTCGGCGATCTCCGCCCCGGGAGCCGTCACGTAGACCTCGCCCTCGATCCCGTGCCCGGGGAAGCGCTCCTGAAGAACGCGGACGACGTCGAGCACCTCGCCGCGCGCGGCCGCCATCTCCTTCGTCGGGGGAACGCGGACGTCCAGGAAGAGGTCGGTGCGATGCGGCGTCCGCGAGGCGCGCCAGCCGAAGCCGCCCTCGATGCCGCTCACGTTCACGACGGCGCGCGTCCCGCGATACGAGTTCGACGGGTCCTCCTCCCAGGACGGGATCCACTCGAGCACGGCCTCGAGCACCTCGCGCATGCGCAGGATCGAGTTGCGGTCACGCTTGCCCTCGGTGAACGCCGTGTGGACGAAGTCACCCTGCGTCGAGATGCGGAGCCAGAGAGATCCGAAGTGCCCGAGCACGACCTTCGACTCGGTCGGCTCGCCGAGGATGCACATGTCCGCGACGCCGCCGTGCGTCACGAGGTGACGCGTCCCGGCCGCATAGCCGCGGAATTCCGCGCCCTGAGCATCGGCCCACTGCGACTTCTCGATCTCCCCGCTCACCGCTGCGATCAGCACGTCGCCCTTCAATTGCACGCCGGCGTCGTCGAGCGCGCGCACCGCCTCCACGTAGCAGGCGAGCGCGCCCTTCATGTTCGAGATGCCGAGCCCGTAGAGCCGTCCGTCCTCGACGAACGCCCTCGGCTGGAAGCCTGGCACGTGTGCAAGCCACGCCTCCTTGCCGGAGTACGAGGTGTCCAGGTGGCCGTTGAACATGAGGCTCGGCCCCCCACCCGTGCCCGGCCGCGTGCCGAGGACGTTCGCGCGACCGTCCTCGACCTGCTGCCACTGCACCTGGAGCCCCATATCCGCGAACGTCTGCGCGACGAGCTCGGCGAGCGCCTGCTCGGAGCCGGTGAAGCTCGGCGTCTCGATCGCCCGGCTCGCCCACTCGACGAGCCGGTCGCGGTCGATCTCGATCGTCACGCGCTCGTTCCTGCGGCGCGCTTGACCGAGACGGGAATGTCGAGCCCGGCCGCGTCGAATTCGGTCACGGCCGGAAGTATGGGAGAACCCGCTCGCCGAAGAGCCGGATCTGGTCGTGGCGGCGGTCGCCCCAGAGCTCGAGCATGACGTGCGTGCAGCCGGCGTCGCGGTACTCCCCGATCGCTGCGATGCAGTCTGCTGGTGTCCCGGCGATCGGCTGGCAGCGGTCGAGCAGCGAGTCGGTCACCTCGGCCTTCGCCGCGAGGCGCCCTCCAAGCTCCATCGCTTCCGCGACCGGCGCGAGCTCCTCCATCCCTATCCCCGCGAGCTCGAGCAGCGTGTCCGCCGAGCCCTTGATGTTCTGGAACTTGTTCGCGAGGTACATGCCCGCGATCTCGCGGGCGCCGTCGCGACCCGCTGCACGGTCCGACTTGTGGATCGAGGCGACGACTGTGCAGCCGATGTCGATGTCCGCGTCCACGTTCTCGCGCGTGTAGCGGACGAACGCGGGCGTCGTGATCGACGGCGTGAGGCACCCGTCGGCAATCTCTCCGGAGAGCGCCTGCATCTTCGGAGCGGTCGCTGCGATGTAGACCGGCGGCACTTCGCGCGGCGTGTGCGCCTCCTCGCGGAGGCCGGGCACGGAGGCGCTCCACGTATCGCCGTCGTACTCGAACGGCTCGCCGCCCAGCACGCCGCGCACGATCGAGACCGCGTCGCGCATCGGCCCGAGCGTCTTCTTCGTCTGGGAGCGGATGTTGTTCAGGAAGATCTTCGAGGTCCCGAAGCCGAGCAGGAAGCGCCCCGGCCCGGCTGCCTCCTGCACGACCCGCGCGTCCATCGCCACTTGCACCGGGTGGCGTGTGAAGGGCGAGATGATCCCCCACCCGATCGCGAGCCGTTCGGTCTCCTGCGCCATGAGCGCGGAGACGACAGTGGACGAGCGCGCCTCCATCCCGTGCTTGCGCCACCACGGGTAGGCCTCCGCGAGCCAGATCGTGTCCATGCCCGCACGGTCCATCACGCGGGCCGACTCGAGCATCTCCTCGAGCGGCTCCATCGTGAGCTGCATGACGCCGATGCGGAACGGCGGGGTCACGCGGCGAGCCGCCGATTCGGTGTCAGACACCGATTCTCGTCAAGCAGAAAGCGCGCCGAGTGTGTGCCGATGCATCCACAGACCTTCCGGCTCCGACACATGCGATCAGCCGGCCACGCCGTCGGGATGGGACAGTCGCCCTCCGGCTCGATTGCCGCTCGGGCGAACATCGGTGTCTGACACCAGGGTCGACGCGACCGGCGAGCACCAGACCTCGTGGCTCAGAGCCGAAGGCGTTCAGGTGACCGCTGGCCTGGACGCCTCGCCGACGCGCCGCTCGAGCGCGCCGAGCACGTCCGAGACCTGTTGATTGACGATCGGCTGGAGCACGCGCTGCCCCATCGCTCCCACCGGCCCCGCGATCTTCACCTCCGCCTCCCACGCCATCGAGGTCCCGCCGTCCTGCTCGGTGAGCGTGAACGAGGTCGTCATGTCCATGAGCGCGCCGACGCCCTGCCCCTTCGCCCGCATGGACGAGAACTCGGGAGGCCGCTCCTCGAGCTTCTCGAAGTTCATCGTCATCTTCAGGCCGCCGAGGCCGAGCGGCACCTTGACCTTCGCCGACCAGTGCGTGTCGTCGACGATCTCGAAGCTCTCGACGCCGGGCATGAGCTTCGCCATCTCGGACGGCTCGGAGATGACGCTCCAGACCGTCTCGCGCGACGCCGGGAGCTCCTTCGTCCCGGAAACGATCACCGCGACGCCACCGAGACGTTCTTCCGCGTCGCCTCCGGGTCCTGGAGCATGGCCCACACCCTATGCGGCGGGTTGCAGCTCGTGTAGACGATCGGCTTGCCGGCGGAGGCGAGCGCATCCTGGATCGCCGCGCAGATGCAGTGGATCCCGCCGCCTCCACCCTCCCCCATGCCCTTCGCGCCGAGCGGAGCCACCGGCGAGGGCGACTCCATCGCACCCGTCTTCAGCGGCGGCATGTCGAGCGCGTGGGGCACGTGGTAGTCGTAGAAGTTGGCGGTGAGGAGCGTGCCCTCCTCGTCGTAGGCGAATTCCTCGTAGAGCGCGGCGCCGATCGCGTGCGCCGTCGCGCCGTGCACCTGGCCCTCGACGATCTGCGGGTTGATGCGGACGCCGCAATCGTCCACAGCGGCGTAGTCCACGATGTCCACCTCGCCCGTCTCGGGGTCGACCTCGACGACAGCCGCGTGGATCTGCGTGGCGTACGTCAGCGTCAGCTGGCCCGTCTTCTTCTCCGTGTCCACGACCCCGAAGTACGGCCGGCAGACGTAGCGGTGGTTGAGGGTCGGGTTGAACTCCGGCGGGAGGAAAGCGTTGTTCGCGTTCACGATCGCGCCGAGCGCCATGAACGGCAGCACGGCTTCCTCCGGCCCGTCCTTGATCTTCGCGAAGCCGTCGCCGAGCTCGATCGCCTCGGCCGGCGCCTGGAGCACGGCGGCAGCAAGCTGCACCATCTCGTCGCGCAGGAGCTCCGCAGCGCCCTTCACGGCGCCGAGGCCGGTGAACGCGAACTGGCTCGCGTACGTCCCCGAGAACCCGGCGTGCGAGTTGAACCAGGAGTCGTGTCCGCGACGCACGTTCACCTGCTCGGGCGGACAGCCGAGGATGTCCGCGACGACCTGTGCGGCAGTCGTCTCGTGGCCCTGCCCCTGCGGCACCGTGCCGAGCGTGACGACGACCTCCCCGAAGATGTCGAGCTTCACCGAAGCGGCCTCGTTGTTCCCCGAGAACTGGAGCTCCGGGTTCAGGAGCGTGGATTGACCGAAGTTGTTCGTCCCCGAGTCGAGCGTCGAGCCGATCCCGAAGCCGAGGAGCTTGCCGCGCCCGGCCGCCTCCTTCCGCCGCTTCTCGATCGACCCGTGGTCGATGAGCTCCAGCGCGAGGTCGAGGGCCTTCGCGTAGTCGCCCGAGTCGTAGAAGCAGCCGTTCGGCGTCTCGTACGGCATCTGCTCGGCCTTCACGTAGTTCTTCTTCCGGATCTCGACGGGGTCGAAGCCGAGCTCGGCGGCCACGATGTCGATGATCCGCTCGGTCAGCCAGAGGTGCTGCATCCGCGAGTAGCCGCGGTTTGGTGACACGGGCGACTTGTTCGTGCAGACCTGCGTGAAGTCGACCTGCACGTTCCGCCACGCGTACATCCCCGGCGTGACCTGTGCCCAGATGATGCAGCCGAGCGGCTCGTAGCGCGGGAAGGCACCGCAGTCGTCGAGGGCGCGCACCTTGAAGCCGGTCATCTCGCCGTCGGCCTTCACCGCCACCTCGACGTCGAGGAACGTCCGCTCGTTCCCGTGCGCGTTCGCCGTGTGCTGGTCGGTGCGCCACTCCGTCCACTGCACCGGGCGGCCGAGCTTGCGCGCGAGCAGGCAGAGCACGACGTACTGCGGGTGGAGGCAGATCTTGTTTCCGAACCCGCCGCCGATGTCGTTCGTGACGAAGCGGAGCTTGTCTATCCCGGTGCGCAGCGCAGGCGCCATCCAGATCGCCCCCACGCCAGGCATCTGGTGGTTGCAGTGGAGCGTCCACTCCTCAGTGCCCCGGTCGTACTCGACGAGCGCGCCCGCGCACTCGAGCGGCGTCGAGGAGAAGCGGTGGAAGTGCAGGCGGTCGATCTTCACGACGTGGTCCGCTTCCGCGAGCGCGGTGTCGACGTCTCCCCAGTTGAACACTCCGGACCAGACGACGTTCGAGCCGGCGTCGTCGTGAAGCACGACCTCGTCCTTCAGCGACTCCTCCGCGTCCACGAGCACGGGCTGCGGGTCGTACGACACCTCGATCAGCTCGGCCGCATCGCGCGCGAGCTCGCGGGTCGCGGCGCACACGGCTGCGACGGGCTCGCCCATGTGCCGCACGCGGCCGACCGCGAGCGCGTAGTCCTTGATGTTCCCGCCGGGCTCGACGGACATCTCGAAGAACGGCTCCGTCGAGATCGCGACCTCGTCCCCCGTGATCGTCCCGTACACCCCGTCGAGCTCGAGCGCCTTCGAGACGTCGATCGAGACGATCCGCGCATGTGCGTACGGCGAGCGCACGAAGTGGACGTAGCCCATCCCGTGCCGGCGGACGTCGTCGAAGAACGTGCCCTGACCCTGGACGAGCCGCCTGTCCTCGCGCCGCGGGATGCTCTGTCCGACGTAGCCCTTCTCGAGCACCTGCGGAGCGGCGGTCTCGACCGTGGTCGAAGAACCTTGTGTCAATTTGACACTTGGCGTGCTCACGCTTGCTCTCCGGCAGCGACGACCGCTTCGACGATGTTCACGTAGCCCGTGCAGCGGCAGATGTTCCCCTGGAGGGCGATGCGCACGTCCTCCTCGCTCGGCCTGGGGTTGCGCTCGAGCAAGGCGGTCGCGCTCATCAGCATCCCGGGTGTGCAGTAGCCGCACTGGAGCGCGTGATGCTCGTTGAAAGAGCGCTGGAGCGCGGTCAGCTCGCCGTCCGGTGCGAGGCCTTCGACGGTGCCGACGGAGGCGCCGTCCGCCTGCACCGCGAGGAGCATGCAGCTCTTGACCGGATTGCCGTCGAGGAGCACGGTGCACGCGCCGCAGTTCCCCGTGTCGCAGCCGACGTGCGTGCCGGTGAGATCGAGGTCGTCGCGGATGAAGTGCACGAGGAGCCGCCGCGCGGGAACCTCGCGCTCGTACCGCTCGCCGTTCACCTCGATCTCCATCGCGCGGCTCGGTACAGGTTCTGCCGCCACTAGTCCCCTTTCCGCCTGGAGGCCGCCTGGAGGACGGCACGGACTGCCGACACCTCCGCGAGCCGCCGCCGATAGTCCGCGGAGCCGTGGACGTCCGCAGGGGGGTCGAGCGACGGACCGAGCCCCTCCGCCGCCGCCCTGACGGTGTCCTCGGACAGGTCGGCGGCCGAGAGCTTCTCCTCCATCGCGGTCGCGCGGACGGGAACGGCGGCGACGCAGCCGAGCGCGACTTGCACGTCATCGTCGGAGACCGTCGCGGCGGCGTTCGCGATGTACGTCCCGTGCTTCCCGACGGTCACGCCGGCGAAGCCGTCGCCAGCACCCTTGGACGGAGGGACCGAGACTTTCGTCAGCAGCTCGCCCTCGCCGACCGCGGTCACGTACACGCCGCGGAAGAAGTCGGCAGCGGGCACGGCGCGCTCGCCGGCCGCCCCCCGGACCGTGAACGTCGCGTCGAGCACGGCCAAGAGCGGCGGCAGGTGGTTCGTCGGGTCGGCCACGCACACGTTTCCGCCGACCGTGCCGCGATTCCGGACCTGGACGTCGCCGATCGTCGCCGACACCTCGGCGAGGATCGGCCGCGCGACGTCGACCTCGGACGAGGCCATGAGCTCGGCGTACGTCACCATCGCGCCGATCTCGAGCAGCCCGTCGGACGAGAACCCGATCGTACGGAGCTCCTCGAGATCGGCGAGGTCGACGAGCACCTCCGGCGAGGCAACGCGCGCCTTCATGACGTTGAGCAGCGTCTGGCCGCCGGCCAGAGCGCGCGCACCCTCGTTCCCGGCGAGGAGAGCGACTGCTTCGTCGACGGTCGAGGGCCGCGCGTACGCCACCTCGCGCAGGAGCATGGGCGGATTCAATCCGGCGCCGCCGTGACATGTCAAGCACGAGGCGCGGTGGTAGGCTCGGGCGCCCGCGGCACCGACGGCGGGCTTCCGGCTAGTCCTTCCGCACGGGATGGAGGCGAAGCACATGGCACGCGGTCAGGACATTGGCGCGGTCTTCGACGCGCATGTGGCTGCCGAGTTCGTCGACCTCGACCTGGACGCGACGATGGAGACGATGACCGACGACCCGTACGTCAACCACGTGCCCGTCATGACGGGAGGCGTCGGGCGCGAAGAGGTGCGCTCGTTCTACGGGCGACACTTCATCGGGAAGTGGCCTGCGGACATCGAGATCACGCCGGTCTCGCGGACCGTCGGCGACGAGCAGGTGGTCGACGAGCTCGTCCTCTCCTTCACGCACGACATCGAGATGGACCAGCTCCTCCCGGGAGTGGCCCCCACGGGGAGGCCCGTGCGGCTGCCGTTCTGCGTCGTCGTGAAGTTCGAGGGCGGCAAGGTCGCCCACGAGCACATCTACTGGGATCAGGCCTCGCTCCTGGTGCAGGTCGGGCTGCTCGACCCCGCCGCGCTCCCGGTCACTGGCGCCGAGCAGGCCGAGAACGTTCTCGATCCGCGAGCGCGGCCCTTGAACAAGCTCATCCGCGCGAGCGACTAGGCAGGCCGCGCGGCCAAGCTCGACACGGCTCAGACCGTTCCGTAGAGCGCGAGCACGACGCGGACGAACACCTGCGTCTCGGCGTAGAGGCCGTTCTCGCGGACCGCGCGAGCGCCCTGGTACCAGCCTGCAAGCGCGAGGCGCACGTCGCCGTGGAACTCGGCGAGCAGCCAGCGCAGCAGGCGCACGCCCGCACGGACGTTCCCGTCGTACGTCCGGGGTGTCGGGAAGCCGAGCAGCACGGTGTCCACGAACTCCCACGACTCCGGCAGGAGCTGCATGACGCCGAGCGCGCCGACGCTCGAGACGACGTCGTGCTGGAAGCCCGACTCCATCCACGCGAGCGCACGGACGAGCTCGGGGTCGACCCCGTACACGCGCGCCCAGCGATCGAGGGCCGCGCGAACGGCGTCTCGCGAGGGCGCGGGTGAGAGCCACTGCGGCCTCCTCGTAACCGCTCCGCCGGGGAGGACGAGCTTCTGCCCGGGAACGATCACGGTCATCAGCGACAGCCGGTTCCGGCGTGCCAGCTGCCAGGGGCTGACGTTGTAGCTCGCGGCGATTGAGAAGAAGCTCTGCCCGGGCTCTACCGTGTGCGTCCGAACGGGCGCGCGGTACGCGAGTACCCGATATGTGTTTGGTCCTGCGATTCCATCCGGGACGAGCGTGTGCCGGCTCTGGTACCGCCGCAGCGCGACGGCGGTCGACCGCTCGAATCGTCCGTCGACCTCCCCCGGCCTCAGCCCGAAGCCGCGGAGACGGAACTCGAGCACCGCGACGTCCCAGCCCAAGGCTCCGACGGTGAGCAGCCGCTGGCCGAGCAACGGGCGTCCACGGACGCCGAACGCACGGCGAGTCTTCCGGTCGATCCGCCCGTCTGCCCGAAGTCCGTGCTTGCGCTGGAATGCAGCGAGCGCCGCTCGCGTGAGCGGTCCCGGGACACCGTCCACCGCGCCGGGGTCGAACCCCTGGGCGCGGAGCGCGACCTGCACCGCGGCGATGCGCGGGTTCGCGCTGTGCGCGCCGTCCGCGAATCCGCAGGCGACGATGGACAGCGCAGTAGCTGCGACGGCGATACGACGCATGGGGCGCCCCTTCGCGGCGTCCGACCCGCGTCCTTCCCCGTCTAACGCAACGTCAACGTCGCGAAGGCGGCGAGAGGACGCCGGTACAATCCGCCGGCTGCCTTCCCCGGTAGCTCAATTGGCAGAGCATCCGGCTGTTAACCGGAGGGTTGTTGGTTCGAGTCCAACCCGGGGAGTGAGGAAAGCCCTGGAAAGCAGGGCTTTTCCTTTAGACGCGTCGCCAGATCAGGCGACTTTTCTACCTAAGCTTCGACCCCGAGCCGAAGAGACGAGCCATCGGCAGGCCTTTCTCTCGCCAAGGGGGGATTCCTGACGCCACCACGGACGTTTGCGGGGCGCTCGCCGGTGTGCCGAACTTGATGCCGAGCCTGTCACCGACACGACAGACGGCGCAGCCGGCCGGACGTAGCGTTGCCTTGTGGCACCGATGTCGAGACGAGCGAACGGGCGACGATGAGGCGAACGGCACTCATCCTGATGATCACGATGGGCGCGCTCGTCGCCGCCACCACGGCGTCGTCGCAGGTGATCTGGCAGCACCCTTCGAAGACCGAGTGGTTCCACAAGGCCGACCTCCGAATCGAGCACAGGATCGAGTGGACGTTCAGCGGTACAAGCAGCTGTTACTTGCGCGGAACGCACGTGCCGATTCCGGTCAAGGGCCAGGGAACTGCCGTGTTTCGCGTCAAGCCGGCTCCGTCATGGCCAAATGTCTGGCGTCTCGAAAAGAGCGACAACCAGGGCTATAGAGGCGTCTTCGGCGGCCCTGGTCTCTACCCCGTCGCAAACTTGGACGTCCGCGGAGGCATCGTCGTGAGGCGCACGCGCGAGGAGAGCGGTCAGCTCACGGCGGACCGCAGCGCCTGTGGGGAACCCAGTGACCCTGTGCAGGTCGAGCCGTTTGATGCCGCCTGCACGGATCGCGCGCGACAGGGGATGAACGTCAGCTACAGCCAGCGGATTCGGCACGAGCGTCGACTCCACACGACGGTCCCGGACCGTGGTCGCGAGCATCGCCGCATGATGTACGTGGACGACCCTGAGGTCGTGGGCAGCGAGTCCATCGACGCTTGGCAACGCGCGTGCCTCGTCGAGACGAAGCACCCGTTCGCGACCGTTCCATGGCGCGCCGCGAAGTCGATGACCTTCTCCTGGAGCCAGCGGAAATCGGGCCGGATCGAGGATGCGGGTTCCGGCACCTACGCCTGGACGTCGAAGACGACAGTGCAGTTTGGGCTCGGCGCGTGTCGCGCGAAGTACTCGCGTGGCTCGTGGCCCGAGTTCAAGGGCTGCCGCTAACCCAGCTTCGGGCGACCAAGACGGCGCGGGTTGTCAAGTCGCGCGCGACCTCGAGCGTTTCCTCAGCTGCTGGGACGGACGTTCTATCCCTTGCACGCCGTCGCCGTCAGGGTACGTGGCGCGGCCTGTTCGCGTCTACGCATTCTAAGTTGATTTCTGCATAATAGGCGTATGGTTGCCGCAGCGATCCTCGGCGCGTCGGGCTATTCCGGGCAAGAGACGCTCGACCGTGTGCTCGCCCACCCCGAGCTCGAGCTCGTTGCGCTCGGGTCGGACTCGCTCGCAGGGCAGCCGGCCCGCACGCTCGACCCCAGGCTGACGCGGCTCGAGCTCCCGGACTTCGTCACGAACCAGCGCGCGCGCGCGACGCCCGCCGACGTCGTCTTCTGCTGCCTCGACCACGAGCGGGCGGCTGGCCTCGAGCCGCCGCCGGACGCCGTCGTCGTCGATCTCTCCGGCGCGCACCGGCTCACGACTGCAGCCGACTACGAGGCCTGGTACGGCTTCGCCCACCCGCGCTCCGAGACGCTCGGCGAGTGGTGCTACGCACTGCCCGAGCTCGCGGCGCCCACCGGCCCGCTCGTCGCGAATCCAGGTTGCTATGCGACCGCCGTGCTGCTGGCGCTCGCGCCCATCGCCGACGCGATCGACCCGGGCAGCGTGGTCGTCGACGCGAAGTCCGGCGTCTCCGGCGCAGGACGCGCGCTCAAGGCGAGCTCGCATGCCAACGCGGTGCTCGAGAACGTCGCCCCCTACCGGGTCGGAACGCACCAGCACGAGCCGGAGATCGCACGGTTCCTCGGGTTCGACGTGTGCTTCGTCCCGCATCTGCTGCCGGTCCGCCGCGGCCTGCTCGCGACGTGTTACGTCACGACAGACGGATCCGACTTGCGCGATCGCCTGGACGCCGCGTATGCAGCGAGCCCGGCCGTCACGGTGCTCCCGGACGGGGCGATACCCGACCTCGCCCGCGTGCAGGGGACCGATGCTGCGGAGCTTGCGATCTTCACCCACGCTGCCACCGGCCGCTCGATCGTCATCTGCGCGCTCGACAACCTCGGCAAGGGCGCAGCGGGCCAGGCGATGCAGAACGCGAACCTCGCGCTCGGGCTCGACGAGACGGCCGGGCTCCGCCTTGCAGGAGTGCTGGTGTGAGCAACGGTCGCCTTCGGCTCCCGTTCGTGGGGGAAACCATGTTTCCCCCACGTGCCCCCTTCTTCTCAAGAGCATGGGGAACCTCCCGGTTCCCCACACCCCTCCACGCTCATGAGCCGGGGGCCGGCTCATGAGCGTCACCGCCGCGCAGGGCTTCGCCGCAGCCGGCGTGCACTCCGGCATCCGCAGCGCGCACCTCGATCTCGCTGTCGTCCGCTCTCTCGAGCCCGCCGTCGGCGCCGCCATGTTCACGCGCAACCGCGTCCTGTGCGGCGCCGCTCGTCGTCTCGAAGCGGCATCTCGCGCAGGCCGAGCCTCAGGCGGTCGTGATCAACTCGGGCATCGCGAACGCGGCGACGGGCCCGCGCGGCGAGCTGGACGCGTTCGAGACCGCAGCTGAGGCCGGCCGCCTCCTCGACCTGGCAGCCGAGCAGGTGCTCGTGCTCTCGACGGGCGTGATCGGCCCCTCGCTCCCGATGGAGAAGCTCACGGCGGGGCTCGCAGAGGCGGTCCCAGTGCTGAGCGAGGACGGCGGCCACGCCGCCGCCGAGGCGATCCTGACCACCGACACGAAGCCGAAGGAAGCGGTCGTCGCCCGCGATGGCTTCGTCGTCGGGGGCATGGCGAAAGGCGCCGGGATGATCCACCCCGCCCTCGCGACGATGCTCGCGGTGCTGACCACGGACTACCCGCTCGACCCGGCCGAGGCCGACGCCTTCCTGCGGCCGGCCGTCGAGCAGACCTTCAACCGGATCTCGGTCGACGGCGACTGCTCGACGAACGACGCCGTCATCATGTTCGCGAACGGGGCGAGCGGCTGCACGCGCGACGACGCGAGCTTCGCTGCAGCCGTGCACGAGGTCTGCGCCGATCTGGCGGCGCAACTCGTGTCGGACGCCGAGGGTGCGACTGTCCTCCTCGAGATCGCAGTCGCGGGCGCGGCTTCCGAGGAGCAGGCGACCGCGATCGCGTGCCGCATCGCAACGTCACCGCTCGTGAAGACCGCTGCCTTCGGCCGCGACGCGAACTGGGGTCGGGTGCTCGCGGCCGCCGGCTCGGCGCCGTACAACGGCGGCTTCGCCGAGCTCGATCCGGGCTCGGTCTCGCTGCGCTTCAATGGGACGCCAGTGTTCGCCGCCGGCGAGCCGACGGGCCTCGAGCCGTCGCTCGAGGGCGCCGTCTGCAAGATCGACCTCGAGCTCGGCCTGGGTGACGGCGCGGCCGCGTACCTCTCGTCCGATCTGTCCTACGACTACGTCCGCATCAACGCGGACTACCGAACGTGAGCGTGCTCGTGGTCAAGGTCGGCGGCGCCGTCGCGGCGTCGGTGGCGCAGCAGGTGAACGAGCTCGCGGCACGGCACCGGGTCGTCGTCGTGCACGGCGCGGGGCCGCAGATCTCCGACGAGATGGAACGCCGCGGATTGCCCGTCGAGTTCGTCGACGGGAGACGGGTCACGAGCGCAGCCGCGCTCGACGTCGTCCGCGAGTCGCTGGCCGCGGTCAACGCCGAGCTCAGCGCCTCCATCGGGCCGCGAGCGCTGCCGCTGCCCGAAGGGGTCCTCGCCGCGATCAGGATCCCGGAACTCGGACATGTGGGACATCCGCTCCCCGCGGCGCCGAAGCCGATTCTCGACGCGCTCACTGCGGGCGGGATCCCCGTCGTCGCACCGCTCGCATACGGCCCGATGAACGTGAACGGCGACGAGGCGGCCGCGGCGCTCGCCGTCGGTCTCGATGCAGAGCGGCTGCTGTTCATCACAGACGTGCCCGGTGTGCTCGTCGAGGGCGAGGTGGCTCCGACGATCGTCGCCGATGAGGCCGAGCGGCTCGTCGATGCGGGGGCGTTCGCCGGCGGGATCGTTCCCAAGCTGCTCGCGGCGGCGCGCGCGGCGCGGCTCGGGGTGGCCGTGGACATCGGAGAGACAGCGGTGGTCGCGTGAGCACCGCGCTCGAAACGTCGCGGCTGTTGCCGACCTACCCGCCGGTCCCGGCGACGTTCGTGCGGGGCGACGGAGTGTGGCTCTTCGACGAGGACGGCCGCCGGTACCTGGACTTCGGCGGCGGCATCGCCGTCGTCGCGCTCGGTCATCGACATCCCGCACCGCTCGTCGCGGCCCAAGAACAGCTCGACCGGCTGTGGCACGCCTCGAACCTCTTCGGCACGGTGCCGGCCTCCGCGCTCGCCGACCTCCTGTCCGAGCGCTTCGGCGGCTCGGGCGCGCAGGCGTTCCTCTGCAATTCGGGCACGGAGGCGATCGAGGCTGCCGTGAAGTACGCCTACAAGGCGACGGGGAAGCCTGGCATCGTCGCGCTCGAGGGGTCGTTCCACGGCCGAACGCTGGGCGCACTCGCCGCGACGGGCCAGCCGGCGAAGCGGGCAGCTTTCGAGGCACTGCTCCGTCCGGTCCGGTTCGTGCCGCCCGGCGACGTCGAGGCGCTCGAGGCCGCCGTCGGACCGGACACGGGCCTGATCCTGCTCGAGGTTGTGCAAGGCGAAGGCGGCGTCAGGCCGCTGCCGCGTGAGTTCGTCCAGGCGGCTGCCGAGCTCGATCCGCTGCTGTGCATCGACGAGATCCAGACGGGCGTCGGACGTACCGGGACGTTCTTCGCCTTCGAGCAGCTGGACGTGCGACCCGAGCTCGTGACGCTCGCGAAGGGGCTCGCCAACGGCCTGCCGATCGGCTGCCTGCTCGTCGCCGAGGAGGCGGCGGGTGCGTTCGAGCCCGGCGACCACGGCTCGACCTTTGGCGGCAACCCGGTCTCGTGCGCCGCCGCCTGTGCGGTCGTGGATGGGATCGACGACGAGCTGCTCGCGAACGTCCGCGCGCAAGGGGCGCGCCTCTGCGACGGGCTTGCCGCGCTGCCCGGAGTCACTGGCGTTCGCGGTGCCGGCCTGCTCGTCGGCGCGGACGTCGAGAGGCCTGCCGACGAGATCGCCGCGTCGGCGCTCGAGCGCGGGCTCGTCGTCCTCACCGCCGGAGAGCATGTCTTGCGCCTCGCGCCGCCGCTCGTCGTGAGCGCGAACGAGGTCGACCACGCACTTACCGCCCTCGAGGAGGTACTGACATGAACAGACAGGAGCGACAGGGCGCCATCAGGCGTCTTGTCCGCGAGCAGCAGATCTCGACCCAGGCGGAGCTCGCAACCGCCCTCCACGCTGCGGGGCACGACGTCGTGCAGACCACCGTCTCCCGCGACATCCGCGAGCTCGGGCTCGTCAAGACACGCGGCGCTTCCGGCCGCCTGGTCTATGTGCTGCCGGAGGACGCGCCGGCGCGCAGCGTCGGGCCGAGCTTCCGCCACGTCGCGCTCACCGTCGAGTCGAGCGCCAATCTCGTGCTCGTGACCACCCCGTACGGCTTCGCCAACGCGCTCTGCGAGGAGATCGACAGGTCCGCGCATCCGCGAATCCTCGGCACGATCGCCGGCGAGAACACGATCCTGATCGTCGCGCGCGAGGGCACGGCAGGCAGCGAGCTCCGCGAGGAGCTGAGGGCGCACCTGCTCGAAGGCGCCGCCTGATCGTGACCGCTCTGCCCGCAGCGCTACCGCTTGACCTGCGCGGCCGCTCCCTGACGCGCGTCTCCGATCTCGCAGCGGCGGAGCTCGACGCCGTGCTCGAGCTCGCCGCCGACCTCAAGCACCGGCGCGCTGCGCGGGAAGAGCAGCGTCCGCTCGCCGGCCTGTCGCTCGGCGTGCTCTTCCGCCGGCATTCCACCCGCACGCGCGTCTCGCTCGCGGTCGCCATGTCCCAGCTTGGGGGCACGACCGTCGACCTTCCGGCCACGGAGCTCCAGCTCGAACGCGGCGAGTCGCTGGGCGACACCGCCCGCGTGCTCTCGCGCTATCTCGACGCGCTCGCCGTCCGCACGGGCCCGCAGGCGGAGGTGGACGAGCTCGCGGTCGCCGCCTCCGTGCCCGTCGTCAACGCCCTGACGGACGAGGAGCACCCGCTCCAGGCGCTGGCGGACCTGCTCACGATCCGGGAACGATTCGGCGGTCTCGACGGAGTGCGCATCGCGTGGGTCGGCGACGGGACGAACGTGTGTGTCTCGCTCGTGTACGCGTGCGAGCTGCTCGGGGTCGAGATCGTCTGCGCGTGTCCTCCGGGCTACGAGCCGCGCAACGTCGACGTCATGCGCGACCCACGCGAGGCTGCGTCAGGCGCGCACGTCCTCGTCACCGACACCTGGACGAGCATGGGTCAGGACCACGAGCGGGCGCGTCGCCTGCGCGATCTCGCACCGTACGCCGTCGACGAGAGCCTGCTCGCGATCGCGGATCCGGATGCGATCGTCCTTCACTGCCTCCCCGCGCATCCGGGCGAGGAGATCTCCGCCGACGTCCTCTACGGGCCGCAGTCGGCGGTCTGGGACGAGGCGGAGAACCGGCTGCACACGGCCAAGGCCCTGCTCGCGCTGCTGCTCGGCTAGGAGGGCTTGGCGGCACAGCGCTCGTTCCGCCAAGCCCTCCTACGTCAGCTCGGCGAGCGACTGCCGCACCTTCGCGAGACGCGCCTGGAGCTCGGTCGTGCGCGCGAGGTCGGCGCCCGTGAGGTCGCGTTTCAACTTGCGCTCGCGTAGCCGGAGCAGCAGCTCCCGGCCAGTCCGCATGTCGATCGCCTCCTGCGCGGCCCGCGCGTCGAGCTCGGCGACGAGCGGCGTCAGCTCCGGGTCCTCGGTCTTCGAGACGAGCATCGCGCGGAAGCGGCGATGGAGCTCCGAGTCGAAGTGCTCGGGCGTGAGCTCCTCCAACCCCGGGAGCAGCGACGAATGCGCAACGCACGCGGCGAGCACCTCGCGCTCGAGCCGGTCGCCCGCGCCGAGCAAGCGCGGCGCCTCCGGCGTGCTCGCCGGAGAGCCGCTGCGCGGAGCCGCGGCGATCCCGCCGAGCGTCTCCCGCGGAAGGTCGAGCCGGTCGGCGAGCAGGCGCAGCGCCTCCTGCCGCTCGGGGGAGTCCTCCGCCCTCGAGAGCACCTCCCGCGCCCGCACGAAGCCCTCCTGCCGGTCGGATGAGCGGTCGAGCTCGAGCCGGACCCGGTAGAGCAGGTAGCTCTCGGCGCCCGAGAGCCGCGCCTCGAAGCCCTCGGGCGCGTCGGCCGGGTCCTGGCCTTTCGGCAACGTGACGACCTTGACCTCGAACCCCTGCGCCGCTGCCAGCTCCATCCCGCGCAGCGTTGCGTCCTGGCCCGCCGCGTCCGCGTCGAAGCAGAGGTAGATCTTCCGCGTCAACCGCCCGAGTTCCCGCAGCTGGCGCTCGGTCAGTGCAGTCCCCATCGAGGCGACCACCGGCTCGAACCCGGCTTGCCGGAGCGCGATCACGTCGGTGTTGCCCTCGACGACCGCGGCCCGGTCCTGTTTCGAGATCGCATTCCGGGCGAGGTGCAGCCCGTACAGGATCGACCCCTTGTGGAAGAGGTCGCCCTCCGGCGAGTTCACATATTTTCCGCGGAGCGGATCGTCCTCGTCGAGCTTGCGCGCCTGGAAGCCGACTACCCGGCCGCGGACATCCGCGAGCGGGAACATCAGGCGGCGGGGGAAGTAGTCGCCGCCTCGCACCGTCGTCAGCCCGGCGGAACGCAGCTCGTCAGCGGTGAAGCCGCGCTCCCGCGCCTTCTCGGCGAGGCCGCGGCCCGGGGCGAGCCCGAGCCGGAACTCCTTCGCCACCGCTTCTCCGAGCCCACGCTCCGTCAGATACGCGCGCACGGACGCGGCGCCCTCTCCTTCCCAGAGCAGGCGCTCGAAGTACGTCGCGGTCTGGTCGAGGATCGCGTGCAGACGGTCCCTACGTTTGCGCTCGGCCTCGATTCGAGGCGACGCCTCCTCGACGTCGATCTGGACGCGGAAGCGCTCGGCCAGCCACTCCACCGCACCCACAAAGTCGAGGTTCTCGCTCTCGCGGACGAAGGAGATGACGTCGCCTCCCTTCCCGCAACCGAAGCAGTAGTAGAGCTTCTCGACCGGATTGACGGAGAACGACGGCGTCCTCTCCTCGTGGAAGGGGCAGCGCCCAGTGAACCGCGAGCTCGACGCGCGGCGAAGCTGCGTGCGCCCGGAGACCACCTCGACCATGTCGGCGGCCGCGACGACCTCACGCACCGAGGAGTCCTTGATCCGCGCCATGAGGTGAGACTACTGCCGACGTCGAACGATCAAAGCGACTCGGCGTAGGTGAGCGCGAACCGGTCGGTCATCCCCGCGATGTAGTCGACGATCTCGTCGACGTCGTCTCCACGCTCGACGAGGTGGTCGAAGATCGCTTGCACCACCTCGTGCGCCCGCTCGTGCTCGGGCGTCACCTGCGGCCCGAGGTACACACGCTCGAACATGAACGCGCGGAGCGACAGCATTGCCTCCTCCACCTCGGCCGTCTGACGGATCGCGTCGACCCCCGCGGACGCGTCGACGATGTCGTGGACGAGTCGGTCGATGCGCTTCGAGCCGGTCGGGCCGAGGACGGCGATCTCCTCCGCGGGCAAGTCCTCCTCGTCGAGGAGCCCGTAGCGCAGCGCGTCGTCGATGTCGTGGTTGATGTAGGCGACGCGGTCGACGAGGCGAACGATCTTGCCCTCGAGCGTCTCGGGCTCGCGCTCGCCGGTATGCGTCAGGATCCCGTCGCACACCTCATACGTGAGGTTGAGCGAACGAGCGATGCGGAGGGACTGCTCGTTGTGCCGGAAGCGCCGTCCGAAGCGTTCCTGCAACGCGGTGTCCAGCGCGTCCTCGCCAGCATGTCCGAACGGCGTGTGCCCCATGTCGTGCCCGAGCCCGATGGCCTCGGTCAGGTCCTCGTTCAGGCGCAGCGCCCTCGAAACGACGCGCGAGATCGCGGTCGTCTCGAGCGTGTGCGTCATGCGTGTTCGGTAGTGGTCGCCCTCCGGATCGATGAAGACCTGTGTCTTCCCCTTCAGGCGCCGGAACGCCTTCGAGTGCACGATCCGGTCCCGGTCGCGCTGGAAGGCCGTGCGCACCGAGCTCTCCTCTTCGGGCAGCTCACGCCCACGGGTCTCGAACGAACGGACGGCGAACGGAGACAGGCCCGACTCGAGCTCGCGGATCCGCTCCGCAAAAGAGGCGCTCACAGGATGATCGGCACCGTGCCGCCGTCCGCGCTCCACGCCGCGCCCGTGACATAGGAGGCTCGCTCGGAGCAGAGGAACACGATGACCGCAGCGATCTCCTCGGGTCTGGCGAGGCGGCCGAGCGGCCGCCCTGCGCCGACCTTCGCGAGCACGTCCTCCCGCACACCGCCCTGCTGGTCGGCGAGCCCTCCGTCTCCGAGCCACGCGTCCGTCGCCGTCGGCCCCGGCGTGACCGCGTTGCAGCGAATGCCGTCCTTCGCGTAGACGTCGGCCACGAGTCGCGAGAGCGAGAGCACCGCGGCTTTGGTCACCGAGTAGTGCGGCATTCCGGTGGACGGCCGCTTGCCCGCGGTGGACGAGACGTTGACGATCGCGCCGCCCCGCGAGCGCAGATGCGGCAGCGCCGCACGAATCGAGCGCACGTAGCTCATCACGTTCGCCTGCCAGTACGCGTCCCACTCCTCGTCCGGGACGTCCTCGAACGCCGCGTGGCGCGCAACACCCACGTTGTTCACGAGGACGTCCAGCCCGCCGAGCGCGTCCGCGGCCTCCTGCACTGCGCGTGCTGGGCCGCCTGGTCCCGCGAGATCCACCACGACATGCGCCACCTCGCCGGCCCCGGGCGCCGCACCGCGCCCGCAGGTGACGACGCGCGCTCCTTCGTCCACGAGCAGTCGCACGGTCTCGAGACCGATCCCGCGCGTGGAGCCGGTCACGAAGCAGGCGCGATCACCGAGTCCGAGCTCCACGGGCGGCTAGCGTATCCGCGACGCATCGGAACCGGCGCGGCCAAACACTAGGGATTTCCAGGTTTCGGCACGGCGCTCCAGGTGCGACCCTCGATGGGTAACCGACGAAGGAGGTCAACATGGAGCCTGGCTTCAAGCTGAATGAGGAGGAAGTCGAGAAACGAATCGGTGAGCTGAGCACCGAGTTCGCGCAGCGCCTGGGAGCACTCGCCGACCTCTTCTCCAGGTGGCGCGAGCCAGAAGTGGCGCGGGCGGTCCTCGAAGCCTTGATCGCCGGTGATGGCAAAGCCTTCCGCGAGCTGGGCGAGGTCGACCTACCGTTCCCCCCGTTGGACATATGCGCATGGATCGTCGAGGTCGTCGAGAAGGTCGTTCCGGTGCCCAAGACCGAGGATGTCTGCCGCCTTCGCGAGCTCCTCTCGCCGTGGGAACGACGCCTCTACCTGGCGATCGTGTTCGAGTTCATGCAAAGCGGGCAACCGATGCCCATCGACGCGTCTGGGGTCATTCAACCCGGCCCGTTCCTCGAGGCTCTGAGGGCTGCGGGTCTCGTGAGCTGCGTACCGGAGTGGGCCGGTGGTGGCTTGGAGCTCGTGATCGGGAAACCCGAACGGATGTGCGTCTAGTTCGAGCCCTCCCCGAGCTCGCTGCCTAGACGCTCGTGCCGACGTGTTTCCCGCGAGCGGCCGCCGAGGAGCGAAGCAAGCGAACACCCGCCGGTCTACGAGCTCCGCCGGCGGTCGGCGGGCGTCGACTGGTCGGCTCCACGTACGCGCAGCGCCTGCGGTCAGCAGGAAGCGGCGCAGGACCGACGCGCTCCACGACGTACGCCTGGCCCTCGACCTCGAGGACGGACCCGGCAGTAAGCGCTCGCGACTCGGTCTCAAGTAGGCGATAGCGAGGGCCTGCCACGAAGAGCAGGGACACCTGCGCGTCCTTCTGGTCTGGCGGTTCCTGCTCGAACTGCTTCCGCTCCTCGCGCTTCTCTTGCCGCAGCAAGAGGGCCAGACCGACAGTGGCAGCCAAGACCCCGAGAACTGTGGTGACCCCGAGTTCCATGATGTCGAGCGCCGGATGGCAGGTCTCCCCGGCTCCTGTAACTATTGCGCGTCTCGGGCTCGCTGCCTAGACGGCAATCGCTACGCTCCGCGCGGTGGAGGACTACACGAACAAGTACAAGGGCGAGCAGGTCGAGGTCGCGCTCTTCGGTGGCGACTATCAGGAAGGGATGCTCACCGCATACTGCTCGATCGAGGACGTGCCGCACGTCGAGCTCAACGGGCACATCCTCATCCCGCTCCAGAACGTCGCCTCCCTCCACTGCTCGAGTCGCTGCGACGCTCCCGAGCCCGACTGGCCGCCTCGTGGCCTGACGGAGGGCGACGTCGGAGAAGACTAGAACCGTCGCCGCGCCGCGCTCCGCAGCCGCGGTGAACCTGGGGAAGGCGTGGCTCCTCGTGGCGGTGCTCACTGCGGCGCTGGGAGGCCTCGGCTGGCTCATCGGCGGCCGGACTACCGCGCTGCTCTTCGGGCTCTGCTCGCTCCTGGCTGCGACGGGCGTCTACCGCTACGGCGACCGGGCCCTTCTGGGGATGCTCGGAGCGCGTCCGTTCGCGCTTGCCGAGGATCCGAGACTCCGCTCGACGGCGGACACGGTCGCGGCGAAGCTCGGCGTGCGCGCGCCGCAGCTCTTCTTGATCCCGGACGGCTTCCCACGGGTGTTCGTGGTCGGGCGCGGGCCGCGGAGCTCGTCGCTGGCGGTGTCGACCGGCGCGCTCCAGGCGCTGCGGGCCGAGGAGCTCGAGGCCGTTCTGGGTCACGAGCTCGCGCACGTACGCCGCCGGGACGTCCTCGTGCAGACCTTCGTGGTGCTCTTCGCGGCGACGCTCGTCGAGCTGAGCCGGGTCGGAGGCTGGCTCTCGCGCGCGTTCCTGTTCGTGCTCGGCCCGATCGCATCGGCGTTCGTACACCTGCTCGTCTCCTCGAAGCGTGAGCTGCAAGCCGACCTTCTCGCGATATCCGCTGGAGGCGACGCGAACGATCTCGCCGACGCGCTTCTGCGCTTCGATCGCGCCGCGGAGCTCGTCGAGTTCGCCGCCTCCCCGGCCACCGAGCCGCTCTACCCCTTCGACCCGTTCGAGGAGGAAGGCCTCGCGCGCATGTTCAAGACGCATCCACCGCTCGACGACCGGGTGCGCCGGCTCAGGGAGCTCGGCGCGGGCCGGAACGGCCGCCCCGCCGCGTTACTCGACGAGCTCACCAGGTAGCAGCGAGAACATCACGGAATCCCGCAGCCGTCCGTCCGCGTGCAGGAGATGCGAGCGAAGCACGCCCTCCCGGCGAAAGCCCACCTTCTCCGCGACGCGCTGAGAGGCGTGATTGTCGGGGTCCGTGATGAGCTCGAGCCGCCGGAGCTCGAGCTCGCCGAGAGCCCAGCGCGAGAGCAGGCGGAGCGCACGAGTGCAGATCCCGGCCCCGCGGACCGGAGCCGCGACCCAGTAGCCGATCCGCCCGCGATAGCCCGGCCCGTTCAGGCCCAGGCCGATCGCGCCGACCACGACGCCGCCGCGCGTGATGGCGAGCGAGTAGTCCTCGCTCGTCCCGGCGACGAAGGTGCGCGCGTGATCCTCGGTGTACGGAGACGGGATGAGCGGTATCCAGCGAGCGATCTCCGGGTCGTTGCAGGCCTCGACGAGCGCCGGCACGTCGGCCTCCGACCACGGCCGCAGCACGAGGTCACCGTCGCGGAGCTCCAGCCCAGACATCACAGAGCGAGTCTACGAACGACGAAGGCCGCCTTCCGGCGGCCTTCGAAAAATGGGCGGCGTCCTACTCTCCCGGGGGCTTGCGCCCCGAGTACCATCGGCGCTGACGGGCTTAACTTCTCTGTTCGGAATGGGAAGAGGTGTATCCCCGTCGCTATGACCGCCCAAGGTGTCAAGGTCGTCCTGCCCAGCGCCGATCCCGCCTAGCGCCGATCCCGCCGTACGCTCGCGGGGCGGCAACGAAGCACCGCCGTACGCTCGCGGGAGGCGGCAACGAGCACCGCGCACGACCTTCAAAACTCCATAGCGGCGACGAACGTGTTCAAAGTCAAGACCTCGGGCAATTAGTACGGGTCCGCTGAACGCATTGCTGCGCTTGCACGTCCCGCCTATCAACGTGGTGGTCTTCCACGGCCCTTACTCTCTCTAGGAGATGGGAGGTCTCATCTTGAGGTGGGCTTCCCGCTTAGATGCTTTCAGCGGTTATCCCATCCAGGCGTGGCTAATCAGCGATGCCCTTGGCAGGACAACTGATACACCAGAGGCCTGTTCATCTCGGTCCTCTCGTACTAGAGACGAATCCTCGCAAACCTCCAACGCCCATGGCGGATAGGGACCGAACTGTCTCACGACGTTCTGAACCCAGCTCGCGTGCCGCTTTAATGGGCGGACAGCCCAACCCTTGGGACCTGCTTCAGCCCCAGGATGCGACGAGCCGACATCGAGGTGCCAAACCCTTCCGTCGATATGGACTCTTGGGAAGGATGAGCCTGTTATCCCCGGAGTACCTTTTATCCGTTGAGCGACGGCGATTCCACTCTCCACCGTCGGATCACTAAGGCCGACTTTCGTCCCTGCTCGACTTGTCAGTCTCGCAGTCAGGCTCCCTTATGCCTTTGCGCTCTACGCACGATTTCCAACCGTGCTGAGGGAACCATTGCGCGCCTCCGTTACATTTTAGGAGGCGACCGCCCCAGTCAAACTGCCCACCTCACGCTGTTCCCGACCCGGATCACGGAATCGGGTTAGAAGCCCAGAACACGAAGGGTGGTATCCCAAGGTTGACTCCACGAGAACTGGCGTTCCCGCTTCCAAGTCTCCCACCTATCCTGGACAACGTATCCCAGACTTCAACGCAAAGCTGCAGTAAAGGTTCACGGGGTCTTTCCGTCCAGCCACGGGTACTCGGCATCTTCACCGAGACTTCAATTTCACCGGATCCCTCGTTGAGACAGCGCCCAAGTCGTTACGCCATTCGTGCAGGTCGGAACTTACCCGACAAGGAATTTCGCTACCTTAGGACGGTTATAGTTACCGCCGCCGTTTACCGGGGCTTGGATTCAAGGCTTCGCCCGAAAGCTAACCTCTCCTCGTGACCTTCCGGCACCGGGCAGGCGTCAGCCCCTATACGTCGTCTTACGACTTAGCAGAGACCTGTGTTTTTGGTAAACAGTCGCTTGGGCCGTTTCACTGCGGCCCCCTCGAGCTCGCGGAGTAAATCCGCTCACTCTACTGGGGCGCCCCTTCTCCCGAAGTTACGGGGCCATTTTGCCGAGTTCCTTAACGAGGGTTCTTCCGATCGCCTTAGTATTCTCTACTTGCCCACCTGTGTCGGTTTTGGTACGGGCACGCCCCACCTCCCTAGACGCTTTTCTAGGAGGCATGGCTTCAGGGACTTCCTCCTGTTAAGGAGTGGGCTTCCCGCCTCGGGCTATGTGAGCGACGGATTTGCCTATCGCTCGCCTTACACGGTTGCCCCAGGTCAACCAACGCCTGGGATCCCCTAGCCTACCCCGTCCCGCCATCGGTGATAGCGGTGGGTACGTGGTACCGGAATATCAACCGGTTGGCCATCGCCTACGCCTTTCGGCCTCGGCTTAGGTCCCGACTAACCCTGAGCAGATTAGCTTTACTCAGGAACCCTTGGGCATTCGGCGGAGGGGTTTCTCACCCCTCTTTCGTTACTCATGCCAGCATTCTCACTTCCCACGCCTCCACGGCTGGCTTACGCCGCCGCTTCGCCGGCGTGGGAACGCTCCCCTACCACTCCTACTTGCGTAGGAGTCCGTAGCTTCGGCTCTCGACTTGAGCCCCGTTACATTGTCCGCGCTCGACCACTTGACCAGTGAGCTGTTACGCACTCTTTAAATGGTGGCTGCTTCTAAGCCAACATCCTGGTTGTCTGGGCAATCGAACATCGTTTCCCACTTAGTCGAGAATTAGGGGCCTTAGCTGACGGTCTGGGCTGTTTCCCTTTCGACCACGGAGCTTATCCCCCGCAGTCTGACTGCCACGCTCTGGACTGTTGGCATTCGGAGTTTGCCTGACTTCAGTAAGCTGGTAGGCCCCCTAGGCCAAACAGTGCTCTACAACCAACAGTGAACGCGTGACGCTATACCTAAATATATTTCGGGGAGAACCAGATATCTCTGAGTTTGATTAGCCTTTCACTCCGACCCACAGGTCATCCGCGCCGTTTTCACCCGACGTCGGTTCGGTCCTCCACGGGGTCTTACCCCCGCTTCAACCTGCCCATGGGTAGATCACTCAGTTTCGGGTCTGCGTCCCACGACTGAATCGCCCTATTCAGACTCGCTTTCGCTACGGCTCCGTTTCCTTAACCTCGCCGTGGAACAGCAACTCGCTGGCTCATTATGCAAAAGGCACGCCGTCACAGGACTCAGCAGAACTGAGCCTGCTCCGACCGCTTGTAAGCACACGGTTTCAGGTGCTATTTCACTCCCCTTCCGGGGTACTTTTCACCTTTCCCTCACGGTACTAGTTCACTATCGGTCGCCAAGGAGTACTTAGCCTTACGGGGTGGTCCCCGCAGATTCCGACCAGGTTTCCCGTGCCCGGCCGTACTCAGGAACTCGCTAAGGAAGGTCACGTGCTTTCGCCTACGGGACTGTTACCCGCTGTGGTCCGGCGTTCCAGCCGGTTCGACTAACACGCGACTTTGTAACTTCCCGACCCGCCGGCAGACGGATCGAAGCGAGCCCTACAACACCCATGTGACAACGACTGCCGTCTATCACGTCACACAGGTTTGGGCTATTCCCTTTTCGCTCGCCACTACTCAGGGAGTCGAGGTTTCTTTCCTTTCCTCCGGGTACTAAGATGTTTCAGTTCCCCGGCTTGCCTCTTCCTGCCCTATGGATTCAGGCAGGAGTACGCGCGCATTACCACGCGTAGGTTTCCCCATTCGGAAATCCTCGGATCAACGGATGGTCAGCTCCTTCCCGAGGCTTATCGCAGCCGCCCACGTCCTTCATCGGCTCTTGGCGCCAAGGCATCCACCGTGTGCCCTTTCTCTCTTGACCGGAAAGAACACGTTATGTGTTGCCGCTATGGAGTTTTCAAGGTGCACGCGGGCCCCGCTCGAGAGCGGGACGCCACCGAGCCGGCCGCCGGTCTTTCGGCTGGGCCGGTCTCTCAAAACTCAACAGCGTTGCCATCCGAAGATGGGTCGAGGTCGACGTTGTTTCTAGGCGAGCCTGCTTTCCGGACGGTCTGACGACCATCGACGGGGCAGACGCCCACCGGAGTAAGAGCTCCGGTATTCCCTAGAAAGGAGGTGATCCAGCCGCAGCTTCCGCTACGGCTACCTTGTTACGACTTCACCCCAATCATCGACCCTACCTTCGACGGCTGCCTCCCCGAGGGGTTAGCTCACCGGCTTCGGGTATTGCCGACTTTCGTGGTGTGACGGGCGGTGTGTACAAGGCCCGAGAACGTATTCACCGCGGCATTGCTGATCCGCGATTACTAGCAACTCCGCCTTCATGAAGGCGAGTTTCAGCCTTCAATCCGAACCGGGACCGGCTTTTTGGGATTCGCTCACCCTCGCGAGTTTGCAGCCCTTTGTACCGGCCAATGTAGCACGTTTGCAGCCCAAGACATAAGGGGCATGAGGACTTGACATCATCCCCACCTTCCTCCGATTTGTCACCGGCAGTCTCCCATGAGTCCCCGCCATTACGCGCTGGCAACATGGGACAGGGGTTGCGCTCGTTGCGGGACTTAACCCAACATCTCACGACACGAGCTGACGACAGCCATGCACCACCTGTGCACCGATCCCGAAGGAGGGCCGTATTTCTACGGCTTTCCGGTGCATGTCAAGCCTTGGTAAGGTTCTTCGCGTCGCATCGAATTAAGCAACATGCTCCGCTGCTTGTGCGGGCCCCCGTCAATTCCTTTGAGTTTTAGCCTTGCGGCCGTACTCCCCAGGCGGGGTGCTTAATGCGTTAGCTGCGGCACGGGAGGAGTCGACACCTCCCACACCTAGCACCCATCGTTTACGGCGTGGACTACCAGGGTATCTAATCCTGTTCGCTCCCCACGCTTTCGCGTCTCAGCGTCAGTACCGTCCCAGAGAGCTGCCTTCGCCATCGGTGTTCCCCCTGATATCTGCGCATTTCACCGCTACACCAGGGATTCCACTCTCCTCTTCCGGACTCTAGCCAAGCGGTTTCCATCGACGTCTGGAGGTTGAGCCTCCAGTTTTCACAACGGACCTGCCTGGCCGCCTACACGCGCTTTACGCCCAATAAATCCGGACAACGCTTGCCCCCTACGTATTACCGCGGCTGCTGGCACGTAGTTAGCCGGGGCTTCTTCTACAGGTACCGTCACCCTCTGGGCTATTAACCCGAGTAGCTTCGTCCCTGCTGAAAGCGGTTTACAACCCGAAGGCCTTCTTCCCGCACGCGGCGTCGCTGCGTCAGGCTTTCGCCCATTGCGCAAGATTCCCCACTGCTGCCTCCCGTAGGAGTCTGGGCCGTGTCTCAGTCCCAGTGTGGCTGATCGTCCTCTCAGACCAGCTACGGATCGTCGCCTTGGTGGGCCATTACCCCACCAACAAGCTAATCCGCCGCGAGCTCATCCTCGGCCAGAGGCCAAAGCTACCTTTGCTCCGACGCCCGAAGGCTTCGGAGGCTATCCGGTATTAATCCGGGTTTCCCCGGGCTATCCCGGTGCCGAGGGCAGATTACTCACGTGTTACTCACCCGTTCGCCGCTGTCCCCAGGGCCGAAGCCCTGGTTCTCGCTCGACTTGCATGTGTTAAGCGCGCCGCCAGCGTTCGTCCTGAGCCAGGATCAAACTCTCCGTGAAGAAGTGACTTGCCCCGAGGGGCAATTCTTCCTTCGAGCTTGTGCTCAAAGGCCACGCTCAACAAAGAGCGTGACGAGGTTTTATCTAGACGAGGTCGTCCGGCAAACGAGTTGCCGGAGATCCCGCCTTCTCGACGTTCAACGCTGTTGAGTTTTCAAAGACCGAACCGCTTTCATGGCGACAACAAAAAGCCTCCGACTCGCGCCAGAGGCCTTCGGGAGGTGATACAGAGGTCGTATCCGCTCGCTCGAAGGCGCTCCTAGTGTCGAGTGACAGGGTCCTGTGTCGCCCTGGTCGGGCGGCTTGAGGATGGTAGCAGACGGTTTCGAGCTGTCAACGAAGCCGTTTCCGGGCAACTGGCCCTCAACGTGCGGCGACGCGGACGAACCGCCGCTTGCCGGCCTGCACCACCGAGCCCGCGAGCCTCTCCCGCGGCACGTCGAGCTCGGAGACGGCCTCGCCGTCGACCTTGACGCCACCCTGCGAGAGGAGCCTCCGTGCCTCGCTCGTCGAGACGCCGAACCACTCGGCGAGCGCCGCCGGCAGGTGAACCGGGTCGCCGGCCGGCAGGGAACCCTCCTCGATCTCGTCCGGCGCTCGCCCCTCCCGCACCACGCGGGTGAAGTGCGCCTCGGCGCGCGCCGCGGCGTCCTCGCCGTGCGACCGCGCGACGATCCAGCGCGCGAGCTCGAGCTTCGCCTCCAGCGGCTCCGAGCCGTCGGAAAGCTGCCTCTGCAGGACCAGCTCGTACCAGTCGGAAAGCAGCGCATCCGAGATCCGCATCGTCCGTCCGAACTGCTCCTCCGGCGACGCGGTCAGCGGGATGTTGTTCCCCACCGAGGAGCTCATCTTCTCCCCGTCCCACGAGACGAGGAGTGGCGTCGTCAGCACGACCTGCGGTGCGAGCCCATAGGCCTGCATGACCTCGCGCCCGGCCAGCAGGTTGTACAGCTGATCGGTCCCGCCGAGCTCGACATCCGCCTCGACTGCGACCGAGTCGTAGGCCTGCATCAGCGGATAGAGGAGCTCGGAGACCGAGACCGGCTGGCCCGACCCGTAGCGGTCGGCGAAGTCGTCGCGCTCGAGCATCTGCGCGACGGTCATGATCCGCGTGAGCCGGATGACGTCCGCGAAGCTCAGCTTCGCGAGCCACTCACTGTTGAAGCGCACCTCGGTCTGCTCCGGAATCACGATCTGGTACGCCTGCTCGACGTACGTCTGCGCATTGCGATCGATCTCGGCGTCGGAGAGGATCGGGCGCTCGGTCGAGCGGCCGGACGGATCGCCGATTCGAGTCGTGTAGTCGCCGATGATGAAGACGCCCGTGTGGCCCTCGTCCTGGAACGCGCGCATACGCTGGAGCGGGATTCCACGGCCGACGTGGATGTCGGGCGACGTGACGTCGATGCCGAGCTTCACGCGCAGGGGGCGCCCGAGTCGGAGCTTCTCCTCGAGCGCGCCCTCGGGCAGTACGTGCACCGCGTTGCGGGTGAGCTCGTCGAGAACGCCGGTCATCGGCGATGTCCCGTGGTCGTGACGTGGTCGGCTGTGACTTCCGCAGGGGAGCGGCAGCCGAGGAGGGCGAGGGCGTTCTCCGTCTCGTCGCGCAGGAGCTCGAGCACCTGCCGGACGCCGGTCTCGCCGCCGTAGGCGAGCCCATACACCACCGGTCGTCCCACGAGGACGGCGCGGGCGCCGAGCGCGAGCGCGGTGACGACGTCGCTTCCGCGCCGCACGCCGCCGTCGACGTAGACCTCGGCCCGTCCGGCCACGGCCTCGACGACCTCCGGCAGCGCGTGCAGGCTCGCAATCGCGCCGTCGAGCTGCCGGCCACCGTGGTTCGAGACGACGACTGCGGCGGCGCCGTGCTCGCAAGCGAGGACAGCGTCTTCGGCGGTGACGAGGCCCTTGACGACGACCGGCATGTCCCAGCGCTCGCGAAGCTCCGTGACGTAGTCCCACTCGACACCGGCTTCGATCAGCCCGAGCGCAGATGCCTCGACAACGCCGCGGGCTGCCGCGGCGGCGAACGCGGGTACCAGCTCGTCCGGAGCGACGAAGCCTGCGCGATCCTCGCGGTCACGGCGTCCATAGACGGGCAGGTCGGCAGTGAGCACGAGCGCAGAGAAGCCGGCCTCGAGCGCCTCGGCGATGAGCTCGTCCGTGACTCCGCGATCCTTGAACACGTAGATCTGCAGCCAACGCGGCGCCTCGGGCGCCGCCGCGGCGACCTCGGCCGGAGTCGCGGTCGCCACCGTCGAGAGGCACATGAGTGTGCCGGCTGCCGCGGTGCCGCGGGCAGTGCCGGCCTCTCCCTGCTCGTGCGCAATGCCCTGGAATGCGGCCGGCGCGGCGAGGATCGGCATGGACACCGGCGTCCCGAGGACCGTGGTCTCCGTGGTCACCGAGCTGACGTCGACGAGCACGCGGTAGCGGAGCCGGTAGTCCGAGAAGGCCTCGCGGTTCCAGCGCAGCGTGCGCTCGTCGCCCGCGCCTCCTGCGATGTACGCCCACGCCTCGGGCGAGAGAACGGCCTCAGCCGCACGTTCGGCGTCGTCGACGGTGACGATGCTCGTGATCGGCTCCATCGGAGGAGCCTAACGCGGCCTCGAACGCGGCTAGAACGGATACGGGGCGAGGCTCCAGGCCGCCGCCGCGTACCAGATGCCGAAGGCGAGGCTCAGCACGCCGAGCGCCGGGACGACCGCGTTGGACGCAGCGGCGACCGGCCGAGCGGAGAGCGTCAGCCCGAAGCCGGCGGTGACGAGGGACATCGAGACCGCCGTGAAGAGCGCGAGCAGGAGAAGCGACGCGACGGCAACCGCCGCGTTCGGGATGGCCGCCAGGAGCAACAGCCCGACGCCGGCGCTTCCGCCCATTCCGTGCACCAGGCCGATTCCGAAGGCGCCGAACGGCGTACGCACCGCATGCCGATGGTCCTGGTCGGCGTGTGGGTGTGCATGCAGGTCGAAGTACCCGTGCCGCCAGCGGACGAGCAGCCGCACCGCGAGGAACACGATGAGAATCGCGACCGCCGTCTCCGCTCCCTGCTGCAACCGCTCGGGGAGGTAGCGCTCGGCGAGAAGGATGGGAATCCCGAAGACGACGAGCGTCACGCCGTGGCCGAGCCCCCACCAGGCTCCGAGTCGCGCACCCGAGCGGGCCGCTCGCTCGCGTCCCGAGGCGACGAGCGTCGTCATCGCCGCGATGTGGTCGGGATCCGTCGCGTGTCTGAGGCCGAGCAAGACTGCGACGAAGAGCACGACGGCGACGGACGTGCCTTCGGAGAGACCTGCGATCCAGTCGTCGAGCCCGAACATGACCCTGGTTCGCCTCTCGCCGTGGAGCGGTTCGGACCGGCTCTAGAGGACGCCGGGGAGCGCCCTGGCCGTGATGACGACGCCGACCGCCAGGATCAGCCCGGCGCTCACGGCCGGGAGCGCACGGACGACGGGCCCGTTGAGGGAGAGCCGGCCGAACGCCTGGCGCGCGAGCACGGCGACGAGCCCGATGGCGGTGATCGTCGCCGCAAGCCCGATGCTGAAGGCGACGATCAGCGCAAGCCCGAGCCCGACACGATGGAGCGCGATCGCGCTCAGCAGGACGACGAGCGCGGACGGGCACGGGAGGAGCCCAGCGGCGACGCCGACCCCGAGGATTCCCTTCGAGGTCAGGGCGTCGTCGTGGTGGTGGTGGTGATCGCCGTGGTGTCGTGGTGATGGTGGGCGTGATGGTGGTGATGGTGGCCACGACGCGAGCGCAGTCGCTGACGCAGCACGCCGGCGCCGACGGCCACGACCAACAGCCCGGACGCGAGCGTCAGCCAGGGATACAGCTGCTCGGGAACGATGAATTGCGAGAGCCCGAGCGTCACGAAGCCGATCGCGAAGACGCCGGCAGTGTGCGCGACCGTGACCGTTCCGCCGAGCATGAACGCGTGCCGCGGCTTCCCGCGCGTACCGACGAGATAGGCGGCGACCATGGCCTTGCCGTGTCCTGGGGTCAGCGCGTGAGCGGCGCCCCAGAACATCGCGACGAGGAGCGAGACGAGGAGCACGCCGGGCGAGAGGTCTCCCCGCTCGATCAACGCCTCGAAGCCGCCGCCCTCGTGCGCCGGCGCGTCGACTGCGGTGATGGACGGAGCGACGCCCGGCGAGCCACCGAGCTGGACGATCGCGACGGCGCTGGACACGTCGACGGGTGAACGAAGGAGATCGCCGGGATAGGCGCGCAACTCGTCACTCGAGCTCGTCTCCGGCACGCTCGAGCGCACGACGCGCGCACCGTCCCTCGCGGACAGCGTCACCTCTCTCCAGCCGATCCGATCCGGGAAGACGACGTCCTCGAACCTGAGCTCGGATCCGCTCCCGGAGGCTTCGTAGACGACGTCGAGCCGAAGCGTCCGGAGCCCGCCCGCGCCCTCACGTGTCGACAACCTGCGCTCGAGGACCCGCAGCGGCAGGCGACGCCCGTCGAGTTGGAGCTCGAGCCCGCGTGCGAGGCGGGCCGGGTAGCCCCGGGCGCGGACAGCGTCGCCGAGCTGGAACGTCGGGATCTCGGCCAGGTCGAGGACGTAGTGGAGGTAGACGCGGTCACCGGAGACGTCGATGCCCGCGTAGCGGTTGACCGTGAAGTTGCCGAGCGGATGCGCGCTCGCGACCGTGGGCGCGACGAGCACGGCGACGGCTGCGAGAAGCGCTGCGGCGAGGAGCCTCACGCGCGTTGTTCGCAGCAAGCATGCCTTCGGTTCGCGGGCCGGGCATGCCCGGCCCCTACGAGAGCGCGAGGGGGCCGGGCCGGCGGCCCGGCCCCCTCGCGTGGCTAGGAGATTCGGCCGGAGGCCGAATCTCCTAGCGGCCCTTCGTGTTGTCGAAGCCGCTTTGCGGATCCGCGACGTACGGGAAGGATCCGAGGAGCTTCCGGTCGTCGCCGTCGACGCCGTCGCCGAGCGGCACCTTCTTGCCCTTGAGGAAGCCGGCCACGGCCTGCTCGGCGATGTCGATCACGTCGTCGCCGAGCCGTCGCCCGTTCGGCCAGCCCTGATTGTCGCCTGCCAGCACGCCGAGACGCTTCGGATTCCGCGTCACCGGGATGTTCAGGTTCAGGCGGAGCACCTCGGCGAGCCTGCCCGTGTTCTGGTTCAGGTTCGGCACGCCCGTGAGCAGCACGGCGACGAGGTCGTCGCGGTTCGTCTCCGGCACGCCGAGCTTGTACAGCTGGTTGATGACCGCCGCCAGGATCGGCGTGTCGTAGTACTTGCGGAAACGCCCCTCCTGCCACGGCTGGAGCCCGTTCCACTGGTCCTTGAGGCCGGTCGGGATGATGACCTCGTTGACCAGCGGGTTGCCGAGCCTGTTGACCTGGATCCAGGCGCCCGAGTCGCGGGAGCCGGTGACGCGCCTGGTCGTGACCTTGCGCCGGTCGACCGACGCCCAGACGCCGATGATTCCGTTCCTCGCGTCGAGCCGTGCGATCGGCACCTGCACGCCGAAGGTGTGGACGCCGTAGCCGGCGAAGAAGTCCTTGCCGCCGCCCATGTTGCCGGTGCCCTTGCGGATCGCGACGAGATCGAAGATCGCGCCGATGTCGCCGAAGAACGGGTCGTCACGCTGCCCGGCGAACGCCCGCGAGCTGCCACCGTCGAACGACAGGATCGACTTCGTGACGAGCGAGCGGTAGTTCGGGGTCGAGCGTGGCCCGATGTTGTTCGGAGGCGTCGTCCCCCTTGCGACGACCGTCGCGTCCCCGGCCCGCGTGACGCGCGAGACCGTGAACGGCTGGGCCGTGTCGCCGAGGAAGAACGGGCCGGTCTTCGTGCGGAACTCGAACCGGTAGGTGACGTCCGGGCGCGCATCCCCGTTCGTGTCGACCTTGAGGTTGTAGCGCGCGTTCGGCGAGAACGTGTACCAGTTCGGCCCGGCGGCAGGATCCTCGGCGGGGATGACATTCGCGAGGATCGTGACCGTGCCCGGCTTGTCCGGGCTCCGGAACGCGTAGACGTCCGTGAGGTCGGCAGACGGGTCCTCCGCGATGAGCGGAGCCTCCCGATGGCTCGAGGCCTTGCCGTCCCCAGGACCGAGTGTCGCGGCTCCGACGACGGCTGCTGCTGTGAGCAGCGCGACGACTGCGGCCGCGGCGATCCCTCGTGACATGTTCACTCCTTTGCAGTGGTCGGGAACGGGCCTTGTTCGCGGTTCGCCGGACCCCGGTTCGACGCGCGGCTCGGGCCGTAATCGAGACTGAACCGAAACCCGTCCGCCGTGCGAACAAGGCCGATGGAGGTTCTTTCCCCCGTGGTAGCGTTGGCTCGTTCGGAGACCCCGTGGTCGATGCGTCGCCAGCACGCCCATCTGTCCGACGAGGCCCTGGTCGCGCTGGTCGCGCGGGGCGACGAGCCCGCGCTGGCGGAGCTCTACGACCGGGTGGGACGCGTCGCGTACGGCCTCGCGCTCCGCATCGTCCGCGACGAGCGCCTGGCGGAGGACGCAGTGCAGGAAGGCTTCCTCGCCGTCTGGCGAACCGCCGCGGCGTTCCGAGCCGAGCGCGCCAAGGCGAGCACCTGGATCCTGACGCTCGTCCACCGGCGCGCGGTCGACCTCGTCCGCCGAGAGGAGCGCCGTCGCGCTGAGCCGCTACCCGACGAGATCTCGCTGCGGCCGGGGGACGACGAGGCACCGACCGACGAGGCCGCCTGGCTCCGCTTCGAGCGGGAAAGAGTCCAGGCCGCGCTCGCGAAGCTCCCGGACATGCAGCGCGAGGCGATCGAGCTCGCCTATTACGGCGGGTACTCGCAGTCCGAGCTCGCAGAACGGCTCGGCGTGCCGCTCGGCACGATCAAGAGCAGGATGTTCGCCGGGCTCGCGCGCCTGCGCGAGCTCCTCGACGAATCGCAGCAGGAAGGGTCATGGAGACCGGAATTCACGAGCTGACCGCCGCCTACGCGCTCGACGCCCTCGATCCGGAGGAGCGCCTCGAGTACGAGACGCACCTCCGCGACTGCGAGGCGTGCCAGGACGAGCTCGCGTCGCTCGCGAGCGTCACGGAGGCGCTCGCGGTCGCGGCATCGGGACCCGCTCCGCGGCTGGAGCTGCGCGACCGCGTGCTCTCGGCCGCGCGCGCCGAGCCGCAGACGGTCGTCCCGCTCGAGCCGCGACGCCAGCGCGCGTTCCCGGCGCTCGCCGCCGTCGCCGCCGTGGCCGCAGTCGTCGCGCTCGCGATCGGCATCTGGGCGTCGCAGCTCTCAGGCGACCTGGACGACGCGCGCACCGCGCTCGAGAACCAGCGGCGGGCGGCCGCGGTGCTCGCGGACCCGGATGCGCGGACGATCGCGCTCGCGACCGGCGAGGGGCGCCTCGTGGTCGGGGCCGACGGACAGGCGGCGCTCGTGCTCGGCGGCATCGGCCCGGCCCCGGCCGGGAAGACGTACGAGATGTGGGTCGTCGAGGGTGACTCCGCCGCTCCCGCGGGGCTCTTCGCGGGCGAGCCGGATGCAGACCTCGTCGCTGTCGAAGGGACTGTCGGCGAGGGCGACGTCGTCGCGGTGACGATCGAGGACAAGGGCGGCGCTGAGACGCCGACGCTCCCGCTCGTGGTCGCGTCGGAGCCCGTGTAGGCCCCGTCGGGCGAAGCGGCAAGCTGCAACACTTCGCTCCTTGCGACGTCGCAGGGAGAAGGGGTTGCCGCCTCCGAGGCGGCGGCGGGTTCGCAAGCGGAGACTGGCGGCCCTGCTCGCCGTCCTCTTCGTTCTTGCAGGCCTTTCGTTCTCGTTCGGCCTCGTGCGCGCGGTCGCGAGCGAGATCCCGTCGCTCGACCCCGCCGCGGAGCGCTCGGACGTGGACACCGTCGTCTACGCGTCGAACGGACGCTCCGTGCTGGCGGTGCTGCGCGGCGACGAGAGTCGTGTCCTCGTGAAGACCGAGGACATCGCCCCGATCATGCGTCAGGCGATCGTCTCGACCGAGGATCAGCGCTTCTTCGACCACGACGGCATCGACCTCCGCGGCGTCGCTCGCGCCCTCTGGGCGGACATTCGCAACCAGGCGATCGTCGAGGGCGGCTCGACGATCACGCAGCAGTTCGTGAAGAACGCCTACATCAGGAACGAGCGCACCATCGCGCGCAAGGTGCGCGAGGCCGCGCTCGCCTGGCAGCTCGAGCAACGCTGGAGCAAGGACCGGATCCTCACCGCGTACCTGAACACGATCTATTTCGGAAACGGCGCGTACGGGATCCAGCAGGCCGCGCGCACGTACTTCAAGAAGAGCGCGCGGGACCTCGAGTTGCAAGAGGCGGCTCTGCTCGCCGGCATCCCGGCGGACCCGGCGCGCTACGACCCGGTCACGAACCCCGAGAACGCGAAGCAGCGGCGCAAGTACGTCCTCAACGTCATGCTCGAGCAGGGGAAGATCACGAAGCGGGCGCATCGCCGTGCCACGGAGAAGCCGCTGCCGAAGGAGGAGGACGTCCGGCTCCCGGACAGCGCCGGCCCGGCGCAGTACTTCGTCAACTACGTGAAGGACCAGCTCGTCGCGAAGTACGGCGCCGGGCGGGTGTTCGGGGGCGGTCTCAAGGTACCAGACGACGATCGACCTGCGCCTCCAGCAGCACGCGCGACGGGCGATCGAGCGCATCCTCCGGAATCCCGAGGGCCCTGCTGCCGCACTCGTCGCTATCGATCTCAAGACCGGGGCCGTCAAGGCGATGTTCGGCGGGCGGAACTTCCGCGAGAGCCAGTTCAACCTCGCGGCGCAGGCGAAGCGGCAGCCCGGCTCGGCGTTCAAGCCGATCGTGCTCGCGACGGCGATGGCGCAGGGAATCTCGCCGCAGACCGAGCTGGAGTCGAAGAAGGTGTTCATCGACGCCGGCGACCGCATCTGGCCGGTGACGAACTACGACCACACGTACCTCGGGCGCGTGAGCCTCGCCCGAGCGCTCGTTTCGTCCGACAACTCCGTCTACGCGCAGCTCACGGACCTCGTCGGGCCGAAGGCGATCGTCAAGACCGCCCACGACCTCGGGATCAGGAGCCCGCTCGACGCGTACTTCTCCATCGGGCTCGGCTCCGTCGCCGTGAACCCCCTCGAGATGGCACGGGCGTACGCGACGATCGGGAACGGAGGCCGACGCGTGGACGGCTCGCTCCTCGGAGACACTCCGCGGGTCGTCGAGTCGGTCGAGCGGATCCGCTCGCGTCGCGTGGACGAGAACCTCCCCGCGCCGACCGAGGTGACGGAGCCGGGAGAAGCCGAGCTCCTCACCTCCATGCTCGAGGACGTCGTCAGCTCGGGAACCGGCGTCCGGGCAGCCGTCCCCGGGGTCGACGTCGCAGGCAAGACGGGCACGACGGACAACTACGGAGACGCCTGGTTCGTCGGCTTCACGCCCGAGATCGCCGTCGCAGTCTGGGTCGGATATCCGGACGAGCTCACGCCGATGAGGACCGAGTTCGGCGGCGAGGCGGTCACGGGCGGAACACTGCCGGCTCTGATCTGGAAGGAGTTCGTCCGCCGCTACGAGGAGGACAAGGACGATTCCGTCGCGGCCGCAGGCGACGTCTCGTTCGGCGGCGTGCCCTATCTGGGAGCGGTGCCGATGTGGGTCGTCAAACGGGGCGGCTCCTGGATGCGCGACAACCAGTACTGCCGTGGCGCGAAGCTCGTCGTCTTCTTCTCCGGCCGAGGGCCCGAGGACGTCGCAGACTGCAAGCCGAACGAGGTCACGGTTCCGACCGTCATCGGCCTGCGCGAGCCGTCCGCCGTCGCCCGTCTCGCCGCGCAGCCGCTCGGCGCCGAGGTCGTCTACAAGCCCGCGCGCGCCGGCAAGGTGCCGGGACTCGTCCTCGACCAGCGCCCGCGCTCCGGCGGCCTGTCGGCGAACGACGACGTCATGCTCGTCGTCTCGAAGGCGCGGTACGGGTTGCTCCCGAACTTCGTCGGGTCGAGCCTCGAGGACGTCGGCCGCGAGCTCAAGCGGCTACGGCTGCGTGGCCGGGTCACGGCGGCCGACGGCGACGTCGGGACCGTTCTCGGCCAGGTTCCGGCCGCGGGCGTCTCCGTCGCGCCCGGGATGAACGTCAGGCTCGTGGTCGGGGACGGCTGACGAAGCGCGACTCGGCGAGCGAGTAGCGCCAGGGCAGGTCGGTCCCGTTCGAGATCCCGACCCGCGGCCCCGCGACGAGGCTCGGGGGCGGCGCCGTCCGCGCGAGGAGCGCGAACGGCGGGCGGTCGAGCCCGAGGCCGTCGTGCGCTCCCGTGATGCCCAGCGCCTGGGTGAGCCGCCCAGGCCCCGAACAGAGCAGTAGCGGGTCCGCGGCTCCCCGGCGCGCGATCATGTCCCCGAGGCCAGCGCTCGGCTCGAGGGCGCGAAGCAGGACAGCCGCGCCGATGCCCGCCGGCTCGCAGACGACGTTCGCGCACCAGTGGATCCCGTAGGACCGGTACACGTAGAGGTGCCCGGGCGGGCCGAACATCGCGGCGTTCCTCGCCGTCTCGCCCCGGAACGAATGGCTCGCGGCATCACCGGGCGCGTAGGCCTCGGTCTCCACGATCACGCCGCCGACGCCGTCCACGAGGAACGTGCAGCCGATCAGCTCCCGTGCGACGTCGTGGACGCTGCGCGAGAAGAGGTCGCAGAACCATGCGGAGTCCGACCCCGCGGGGCGCTGCGCCGCCTTCAAAAGAGCTGTTCGGTCTCCGCCGGACGCGCAGTGGCGGCGAGCAGGCGCCGCGCCCGCCGGCCGAGATCGCCGAGGTCGACCCGCCCCTCCTCGGCCGCCGACGCGAGGCGCTCGGCGAGATCGAGCGCGCCGTCGAGCAGTGCCGTGTCCCCCGCCTCTGCCCCCATGTCGTGGAGGATCGTCCGCTCCGTCCGTGAGGCGACGAGCGGCTGCTCGACGCCTTCGATCCAGACCCGGGTCCGCCGTCCTCCACCGCGCTCGTCGCCGAGGAGCGGCTCGAGGGCGTAGATCTTGTCCGCGCGCGCGTACTTGCCGAAGCCGAGGAACACCATGCGCGGCGCGGTCATCGTCGCGGATTATCGCCGTTGACGACCTCCTCGGCGCGGCGGGCGAAGCCGACCGCGTAGAGGAGCGCCGTGGCGCCGAGCATCAGCGCCCAGATCCACGACAGCTTCGGGACGAGCGCCGACGGGATGTCCCATGACGTCCACTCGCGCTTCACGAGTTGCTCGTGCCAGAGGTCCTGCACGAGGTTGACGGCGCCGTAGACGAGCATGAGCGAGACGAGCACTGCGTACACGCGCCCGAGCGTCTTATGCACGAGGCGCGGGCGCGAGAGCAGCAGTGCCGACAGGACGAGCAGCGTCCCCATGAGGCCGTGGTGGTGCCCAAGATGGACAGCCGCGGTCGGAGGCTCGCCGGGCTCCGCATAGGGCTCGTCGGTCAGGAACAGCCCGCCCGGGAGATGGAACCCGAGCTCCGCGGTGATCCACGGGAGCGAGACGAGCACGACGACAGCCGCCGCGACGATCCGAGCGGTATCGCCTCGCCGCGACGGCGCGAAGCCGGGCCCGGCGCGACGCGCCGCCCAGACGGTCAGCGAGAACGCGAGGCACACTCCGACCGCAGGCACGACGTTGACGGCGCGCGCGTCGAGATCGTCCTGGTCGACCACCCCGGGGACCGCGATGAATGCACAGAGGGCAATGGCCGGCCCGCCGATCAGCCAGGCCCGCCGCGGGAGCGCGTCGAGGGCGAGCAGGGAAATCGGGATGGCGGCACCCGCGACGCTGGGAAAGTTCAGCTGCACGAGCGCCCGGCTCAGGCCTCCCTCGAGACCGTCACGCGAGACGTTGTACAGCTCGTCGAGATCGAGGACGGAGTAGACGACGAGGATCGCGAGCACGTCTGCGGCGAGAAGCGCCCAGACCGCGAGCGCCTCGCCCTGGGAAGGTGCGCGCGGATCGAGACGAGATATGTCTCGCCCCTAAGCCTTGGCGAGCGCGTCCCGCAGCGCTTCCGCGACGTACGCCTGGTCGTCTTCCTCGATCCGCGTATGGAACGGGAGCGCCAGCGTGCGCGCGCTCGCATCCTCGGCCACGGGGCACAGGCCCTCGCGAAACCCGTAGCGTTCGCGCATGTACGGCTGGAGGTGGATGCACGGGAGGTAGCGAGCGGTCTGGACGCCGCGGGCGTCGAGGGAAGAGATGACGGCCTCCCGATCGGCAGCAGCCGGCAAGGTGACGACGTAGACGAACCACGAGCGCTCGTGCTTCGCGTCGTCCGCGCAGGGGAGCTGGAGGCCGTCGATGTCACCGAGCAGCGACCGGTAACGGGCTGCCGCCGAGCTGCGCAGCTCGAGGATCTCGCCGAGCTTCTCGAGCTGCCCGAGCCCGATTGCCGCCCGGATGTCGTCGATGCGGTAGTTGAACCCGAGCCGCGCGTGCTCGAGCCAGCCGCCTCCGTCGGCGCGACCCTGGTTCCGGAGGCTCGAGAGCAGCCGGTGCTCGTCCTCTGAGTGCGTCGTCACCATCCCGCCCTCGCCCGTGGTGATCTGCTTATTGGGGTAGAACGCGAACACCGCGGACGGGCCCTGGGAGCCGACCGGATCGCCCTGGTACCTGGCGCCGAGCGCCTCGCACGCGTCCTGGATCAGCGTGAGTCCGTGACGCTCGCAGATCGAGCGCAGCTCGTCGAGCTCGCACGGGTAGCCGTAGATGTCGACGGCGATCACGGCCTTCGTCCGCTCGGTAACGGCCGCCTCGACCGCAGCCGGATCGAGATTCAGCGTCCGCGTGTCGATGTCGGCGAACACCGGCGCGGCGCCCTCGTAGATCGCGCAGTTCGCCGAGGCGACGAAGGAGTACGGGCTCGTGATCACCTCGTCGCCCGGCTCGAGCCCGGCGGCCACGCAGAGCAAGTGCAGCCCCGCCGTCCCGCTCGACACCGCAGCCGCGTACGGCGCGCCGACGGCGTCGGCGAACGCCTGCTCGAAGCGCTCGATCGTGGGACCGAGCGAGAGGCGGCCCGAGTGGAGGACCTCCGAGACGAGCTCCTCCTCCCGCTCGTCGATCCAGGGAGCGCTGAGGCCGACGACGCGGCGTGCGACCTCGGTCACGAGCCGAGTATCGGCTCGTGGCCGGTGGAGAGGGTGCGGGGGAACCGGGAGGTTTCCCCGCGCTTTTCGAAGAAGAAGGGGGCACGCTCAGCTTTCGCAAGACCGGAGTTCGCTAGCGCGAACTCCGGTCGCGGGGCATGGGGAAACATGGTTTCCCCCACGGGAGCGAGCCACAGGCGAGCGACAGTCACGCGTTCGCGGGCGCCGGCGCCATGGCGACCACGTCGAGCCAGTCGGTCCAGCGCTCGTCGATGCCGTTCACCGCTGCGAGGTACGCCTTCTGGAGCTCGCGCGTGATCGGCCCGACGCCGATGTGACGTCCGTCGACCGCCCGCACGGGAGTCACCTCGGCCGCGGTCCCGACCATGAAGACCTCGTCGGCGAGATAGAGATCGGTTCGGATCAGCAGCGTCTCCTCGACCGTGTAGCCGAGCGCCCGTGCGATCTCGATGACCGTGTGCCGGGTGATGCCGGGGAGGATCGACATGGCGAGGTGGGGAGTCCGGACGACGCCGTCCTTCACGACGAAGATCGTCTCCCCGGGCCCGTCCGCGATGTAGCCGTCGCCCGTGAGCATGATCGCCTCGTCGTAGCCCGCGCGGCGGGCTTCGGTCGTGGCCAGCATCGAGTTGAGGTAGATCCCGGTCGCCTTGGCGGCGTGCGGGATGACGTTGGGCCCGACGCGCTCCCAGCTCGAGATGGTCGTCGTGATCCCCTGCTCCTGGCCTGCCTCGCCGAGGTACGCGCCCCACGGGTAGCTCATGATCACGACGTCGACCGGGTTGCCCGTGGCGGCCACGCCGAGCTCGCCGTAGCCGTAGAACGCGACCGGCCGGATATAACAGGACGAGAGCCCGTTGGTCGCGAGGAGGTCGTGCGTCGCGTCGCGCAGCTCGTCGATCGTGTACGGCAGCTCCATGAAGAGGATCCGCGCGGAGCTCTCGAGCCGGTCGAGGTGATCGCGGAGCCGGAAGACGGCCGGCCCCTTCGCGGTGTCGTAGCAGCGGATCCCCTCGAACACGCCGGAGCCGTAGTGCAGCCCGTGTACGCCGACGTGGACCTTGGCGTCGGCCCAGTCGACGAGCTCGCCGTTCATCCAGATCTTCTCGGTCTCGTGCATCGAGTTAGCGCTCCTTCGGTTGGGCCTCGTCGCCTGCGCTCCCGCCGGCCGAATCGCCAGGGAGATCGCCAGCAAAATCGTACTTTTGGTCCTGGACTACGTCTACAGGCCGCGCCCGCGCGAGCCGCGTGAGCTCGAGTGGCGCAAGCCCCGCGACGTGCCTCGGGGAGCCTGCCCCGACCCAGACGACGGGGTGGCCGAGCAGGCGGCGGTCGAGCAGCACGGTCCCGACGCGCGTGAGCGCGAACGGAGCCACGGCTCCCGGAGTGAACCCGGTCGCCCGCTCGACCTCTTCCGCTTTCGCGACCCGTGCGGAGTCCGAGCCGACCACGTGGGCGACCTTCGCGGGGTCGACCTTGCGATCGCCCGGCACGAGTGCAACCACCGCGTTCGCATCGCAGATGAGGACGAGCGACTTCACGATCTGCCCGAGCTCACAACCCACCGCGGCGGCCGCGTCGGCCGCCGACGACGTGCCGTCGGGGAACTCCTCGATTCGCGCCTCGGCGCCCGCTTCCCGGAGGTACGAGGAAACCCGCTCGACGGGCTCCGGCCAGGCCGCTACCACGGCGGCAGATTACCCGCACCGAGTCGTCGCGCGCGGGCAGCCTCAGCCGAGATCGATGAAGCGCGCCCCCACGAAGCCCGAGCTCTGGACGCGCTCGACGAGATCGGGCGGGGCAGCGCTGTCGATCGAGAACACCATCAACGCCCGCCCCCTTCTCTCGTCCTCGACACGGCCATGTTCGCGATGTTGACTGCGGCCTCGCCGAACATCGTCCCGACGCGCCCGATGACGCCGGGCATGTCGTCGTACTCGAGGAACGCCATTCGCTGCGCGAGCTCGATGTCGATCGCGAAGCCGCGGGCGCCCGCGAGGAAGAGCCGGTGCTCCGGCCCGACCGTCGTGCCGGAGACCTCGATCTCCTCGCCGTCCGCGGCGATGACGACCTGCACGAGGTTCGTGTAGTGCTGCGAGGCGCCGTAGCGCTGCTCCGAGACGTCGATCCCGCGCTCCGCGGCGATGACCGGAGCGTTGACGTAGTTCACCGCCTGGTCGACGCGACCCTGGAACACGCCGTTCAGCGCGGCGACGGTGAGCAGCCGGGTGTCGTACCCCGACAGCGGACCGTGGGCGGCGACGACGATCCGCTCCGGCCGCGCCGAGAGGAGTGACGAGGCGAGCCGCCCCAGCTTGGCCGCGAGCGGTACGTACGGCCCCAGCACCTCGAGGTCGGCCTGCTCGACGATCGGGATGTTCACCGCGGTGGCCACGAGCCCGCCCTCGAGCGCCGAGACGACCTGCTCCGCGATGATCACGCCGGCGCGGTCCTGTGCCTCGGCGGTCGACGCGGCGAGGTGAGGCGTCACCACGACCTCGTCGAGCTCGAGGAGCGGTCCCGAGTACGGCTCCTCCTCGAACACGTCGAGCGCGGCGCCGGCGACGCTCCCGGAGCGGATCGCGTCGGCGAGCGCGGCCCCGTCCACGAGCTCCCCGCGCGCGGCGTTGACGATCCGCACGCCCTTGCGCATCGCCGCGAAGGCGTCCGCGTCGAGCAGGCCGCGGGTCTCGTCGTTCAGCGGCAGATGGAGCGTGATGACATCGGCCGCCGCGTAGACCTCGGCCAGCGTCGCCGGCTCCACGCCGAGCTCGCGAAAGCGCTCGAGCGCGACGAAGGGGTCGTACGCGATCACGCGCATTCCGAGTGCCAGTGCCCGCCTCGCGACCTCCCTGCCGATACGCCCGAGCCCGAGCACGCCGAGCGTCTTGCCGGCCAGCTCGATGCCGGCGAAGCGTGGGCGCTCCCAGCGCCCGTCCTTGAGCGCCGCGTGTGCCTGCGGAACGTTGCGGGCGAGCGCGAGCATGAGCGCGAGCGCGTGCTCGGCGGCGGAGATGACCGTCGACTCGGGCGCGTTCGCGACGACGATCCCCCGGCGCGTTGCGGCATCCACGTCCACGTTGTCGATGCCGACGCCCGCGCGGCCGATCACCTTCAGCCGCTCCGCGCGCTCGATCAGCGACTCGTCCAACGTCGTCGCCGACCGGATCACGATCGCGTCGAAGCCGCCGATCACCGACGCGAGGTCGGACGTCCCGTCCTCCACGACGTCGAACTTGCTCTTCAGCAGCTCGAGCCCGGCTTCTGCGATGGGCTCGCGCACGAGAACACGGGGTCGCGCGGGCTCGGTGTCCTCAGCCGACACGAACGGAGTCTCCGTAGGCGTCGAGCGCGCGCGCCACCGCGGCTCCGCGTTCGAGCTCCACCCCACGCTCGAGCAGCAACGCCTCCACGGCCGCGAGCGCGGTCGTGATGTCGAATACGTCGTAGTAGCCGATGTGGCCGATCCGGAACATGCGCTCGCCGAGCTCGCCGTGCCCGCCGGCGACGGTGATCCCGAACCGCTCGCGGAGGGCGAGGACGAGCTCGCGTGCATCCACGCCGTCCGGCGTCAAGATCGCCGTCACGATCGCCGAGCGCTCCTCGTCGGGCGAGAAGAGCTCGAGCCCCATCGCCTTCGCTCCCTCCCGGCATGCGCGCCCGAGCGCCGCGTGGCGCGCGAATGCGTTCTCGAGACCCTCGGCGAGGAGCAACCCGAGTGCGGCGTCGAGCGCGACGACGAGCGAGACGGCCGGCGTGAACGGCGTGCTCCCCGACTCGAGCTGCTGACGCAGCTTCGCCCAGTCGAAGTAGAACCGAGGCGTCGTCGTCTGCGCCGCCCGCTCCCACGCCTTCGGCGAGACCGTCACCAGCGAGAGACCCGGCGGCGTCATGAGCGCCTTCTGCGATCCGGCGACGACGACGTCGAGGCCCCAGGCGTCCGTCTCCAGCGGAACGGCGCCGAGGCTCGAGACCGCGTCGATGACGGTGATCGCCTCGGCCTCCCGCGCGACCCGCGCAAGCGCCTGGACGTCTGCGACGACGCCGGTCGACGTCTCGGAGTGGACGAGGAACACCGTCTTCGCGCCCGACTCGGCGAGCGTCTCGCGGAGATCGTCCGGCTGCGGGGTCTCGCCCCACTCGTAGCGGAGCGGCCGAACCTCGGCCCCGTACGCCTCCGCAAGCCGCCCCCAGCGCTCGCCGAACTCGCCGGCCGACACGACGACGACGCGCTCGCCGGGCGACAGCAGGTTGACGACGGCGGACTCGAACGCGCCCGAGCCCGAGGCGGTGAAGACGAGCACGTCGTTCTCCGTCCTGCACACCTCCTGAAGCCGGCCGAGGCAGCGGAGCATGAGCTCGCGGAAGTCCGGCCCGCGATGGTGGAGCACCGGCTCGGCCCCGGCCGCGAGCACCTCCGGCGGCACCGGAGTCGGGCCCGGCGCCATGAGGTAGCGCTTTCCCGGCATCGGTCGTGAGCCTAGCGACGCGCGGCACCGCGAGTCCGCGTCCGGACGCGCGCGCTGTCGTAGGAGCCGGGCATGCCCGGCTCGGGCGAGGCATGCCTCGCCCCTACGAGGATGAAACGAGCGCGGCCTTCGTAGGGGCGAGGCTTGCCTCGCCCTCGACCGGCGACGCGATCACCGCGGCCGGTGCGACGAGAACGACATCAGCTGCTGGAACGTCGGCCGGTTCGTCCAGCGCATCGTGTCCGCGAGCACGCCCGAGACGAAGCGGATCCGCTCCGTCGTCGCGTCCGCACGCCAGGCCTCCGGATCCGCGCCCTGGCTCGCCTCGAGCTGTCGAGCGGCGGAGTCGATCGCGTTCCAGAGCGCCGCACGGCAGGCGTTCTCGACGGCAGCCCCGCAGTACCGGCGCGAGAACGCGCCGCGCACGGGCACCCCGAGCAACGTGCGCAGGTCCTTGTCCACGTAGCCGTACCACCCTGCGCTGTACGCGGTCCCAGCGGGGCCGGGGTTGTCGCTCCTCGGGTTGAGCTCGGCGAGCCGGTCCGCGAGAGGACCGAGGAGAGGCGAGAGCACCGCGTCGGCGAGGTCGGGCCACGCGGCATCCAGAACGGCCGCGCCGGCCGCGTCGATCTTGCCGTCGAGGTCGCGGTCGAGCCGGCTTCCGCCCGCGGCGGCCCAGACGTCCACCAGCCCGACCGCCGCCTCGGCGCGAGCGTTCGGCGCCGACCCCATGCGAAGCACCGCCCGAATAGACGGCCAGACCTGCAGCACACGGAGGTCCTGCGTCCCGGCCTTGTTCATCGCCGAGGTCACGGTCGCGAGCCTGTGCTTCCTGAGCTTCGCGATCTCGTTCGAGAGCAGCTGAACGCGCTGGACGGGACCGTATGCGAAGTTCGAATCGCCGGCCCCCACGCCCGGCGCGGGCCGGTTGTTCCAGTTCAGGATCACGCCCGAGCTCGGGTTGATCGCCCGCGCGTGGCTCGCGAACGGGACGAAGCCGCGCCAGTCGTACTCGCCCGTTCCCGCCGTCGGCAGCGCGGGGTCGAGCCCGGGCCCGCGCCGCGGCAGGCGCCCGCTCGAGAAGAACGCGATGTCGCGATCGTCGGCGTAGAACCAGTTCAGGCTGAACTCGAAGCCGCTCATCGTCTGGACGAACTGCTTCGCGGAGGTCACGCGCGCGGTGTTCAGGTCGTAGAGCGCCGGGGTGCTCAAGATCTCGCGTCCCCGCGTCGAGCGCTGCATCGAGATCGCCACGCGCCTCCCGCCGACCGTCGCATACCCGAGCACCGGACCGTGGGTCGTCTCGTCGTACGTGACGGGCTGGTCCGGCGCGCCGGGAGCTCTCACCACGCCCGCGGAGAAACGGCGCATCGTCTCGCACTGCCCGCGGTAGAGGTAGTGACGGTCGTCTTCGCACAGGGTCTCGACGAAGAGGTCGACGTTGTCCGCCTGCGACGAGGTCGCGCTCCACGCGAAGTCCGGCCCTCGCCCGAAGAGGACGAACGGCACGCCGGGGAAGACGCCTCCACGCGTGGCGAAGCCCGCTCCGGAGAGCTCCATCTCCGCGAGGAGCCCCGGGAAGAAGTATCCGACCTGCGGTCCCGCGAGGAGGATCGGGTGGCCGGTGTGCGAGCGCTGCGCGCCGATGAGCAGAGCGTTCGAGGCTGCGGGAGGCTGCGCGAGCGAAGCGCCCGCGTAGCTTCGGTCGTCGACGACGACGCTCCCGGGCGCCGTCTCTGACGGAAGCTGATACGGGAACGAGCCGTTGACGGTGAACGGCGCCTCGGGGTCGTGCGCAGCACGGAGGTCTGCGAACACGCGGCGCGCGTCGGCCTCGCCGAATCGCTTCCCGAGGGCGTCGAGGAACATCGAGTTGCGCACCTCCTGCCCGCCGTTCGTCCCCACGCGAGAACCGATGAGCGCGGTGAGGGCGATGACGTCGCGCACGGTGAAGGAGGCTGCGGCGACGCCTTCCTCCCGGTACCAGCGGTTGACGCCGGCGGCGTACGCCTGCAGGACTGCGAGGATCCGCCTGCCCTTCGGCCCGAGCGAGCGGAGCGCGTCGACCTGGTTGGACAGGAACGCCTCCGCGTCTCGGCTCGGGACGAAGCTCTTCCCCGAGAGCGCGAGCTCGAACGGGTCGAGCCCCGGGACGTCGAGCGCGGCGATGCGCGCGGGACCGCGGAGCTGCTGGAGGAGCAGGCCGCGATCCGCGGCGGTCACCCACCCGGCTCCGAAGGCGACATCTGCCTCCGTCTTCCCGGTGACGTGTGCGACCCCGAAGCTGTCGCGGACGATGGTCACTCCCCCGCGCGGCTGCTCCCGCGACCGCGCGCGGTCGCGCCCGAGCCCGAGCGGCGCCGGCTTGAAGTAGCGTCCGATGTCGGGTGTCGTGACGCCGCCGGCGAGCGGTGTGAGGCCGTCGTAGAGAGCCGCCTGATCGCGCGTGTTGCGATTGAACGCGAGGCTCCCGTTTTGACCGGGCGGCAGGATCGACCAGGCCACGGACGCGTAGTCGCGCCTGGGCGACGCAGCCCGAGCGGACGCCAGCAGGAAAGCGAGCGCCGCGACGAGGATCACCGCGACCACCACCTGACGACGCACGCTGCGGAGGGTACCGGAGCAAACTCGGCATAGCCATGCGGGTTTCCGGGGGGACGCCAGGTCTATTGTCCCGCGCGTGGACGCGCTTCTCGCCTTTGCCGCCGCGCTCGTCGCGCTCCGCCTGTCCGCCGAGCTCGTGCGGCGTGCGCGCGACCAGCGAAGCGTCGCCTACGCCGCCTGGGCGGCTGCGCTCGGCGCGTATGCGCTCGCGGCCGGCGCGCTCGCCTGGGGCGCGGCAGCGGGCTGGAACGAGCCGTCGTTCCGCCTCTACTACCTCGGCGGCGCCCTCCTGACCGCCCCGCTCCTCGGGGTCGGATCGCTCCTGCTCGTCGGTCGAAGGCTCGCAGGGCCGGTCGGCCTCGCCTACGCGGGCCTCGCAGTCGGCGTCGCGCTCGCGATGCCGCTCCAGCATGAGCTCGCGGGGACCGACATCCCGGAAGCGCAAGACGTCCTCGAGCTCTGGCCGGCGCGCATCCTCGCGATCGCGGGCAACACGCTCGGGACGCTCGCCGTCGTCGCCGTCGCGCTCGTCACGTTCAGGCGGAGACCGCTCGGGAACGCGCTCATCCTCGCCGGGGTGGGCGTCGCCGCGCTCGGCAGCGCGCTGGGTGGGCTCGGCATCGGCACGCTCGCACCGCTCCTCGCGGTCGCGGCGATCCTCCTCTACCTCGGCGTCGTGGCGCCTACTCGGAGTCGCCCGTGAGCTCGGAGTCTGGCGCCTCGTCGGCCCGGCGGGCGCTGCGCTCGCGGAGCCAGATGGCGGCGAACACGCCGACGACGGCGAGCGCGATGGCGCCCTCGGCGATTGCGCCGGCAACGCCGCCGTGCGCGAGCACGGAATGAATCACCCCTGGTTGAGCAACCACAGGCCACCGACCGTGAACAGCACCATCAGCGCAAGCATCGGGCACTGAGAGCGTAGAGCGTCACCGCGGCGCGGGAAGAGCGCGACCGCGCGATCGTGCGCGATCGCGAGCCCGGCGACGTGCCCGACGACGAGCCCCCACCACTGCACGTACCAGACCGTCTCGGGCGAGACGATCGCGAGATTGGGCTGGTAGCCGGCCGTCCCGAACAGGTTCCAGCCGTGGCCGAGCGGATCGGAGAGGAGCGGGATCGCGAATTGCCCGTAGATCATGAAGAAGGAGAAGTAGTGCGCAACGACGTACGCGAAGGCGATCGGGACGAGGGAGAGCAGGAACTCCGGGATCAGCGACCTCGTCGGCCTGTGGACGAGGCGACTCGCGACGGCGATCGCGGCCAGATAGGCCAGCGCCACCACGAGCACGAGGGCGAGGAGGCCGGCCAGGTTCACGGCCGAGAGCGTGAGGTCGACGCGCCAGGACGGCGCGTCCACGAGTGTCTCCCGGACGTCCGACACGAGGTCTTGCCAGATGGTCGTCCGGCTGAAGCCGTCGAAGCTCGTCGAGCCGAGCATCACCGCGATGACGGCGAGCGTCCCCGGAACGGGATCGGCGCCCGCCAGCCCGGTGAACGGCCAGCGCACGGCGATGCGCCCGTCTCGTGTCGTGAACGGAGCAATCCGCGCGAGCAGGCCGAAGGCGACCGCGAAGCCCTCTCCCCCCTTCGTCCAGGCGTCGCGTCCGTACACGGCCATGCCCGCAAGCGCCCAGTACGTGTAGAGGGCAGCCCCGACGCCGAGCACGCGGGGGTCTCCCGGCCGCGGATGAGCGAGCTCGAGCGCGACGAAGGCAAGGAGCGCGAACGCCGCCGGATAGCGACCGATGCGCTCCGGGTACGCGAAGAGCGGCCGCGCTTCCCTGCCTCCGAGCTCCAGCAGCCACACGGCGAGATCCGCGATCGCGCGCCACGGGGAGAGGACGCTCCAGACGTTGCCGAAGAGAACGGACAGGAGCGGCACACCGAGCCAGAAGAGGACGTAGATGAAAGTCGGCGCGAAGTTCTCCAGCGAGATCGGCGTCCCCCAGAGCGCGGCCCAGAGCGTGACGGCGAGCAGCACGACCGAGACGGCCTGCAGGACGACGCGAAGCACCCGCGACAGGAAGACGCGGTCGACGGCGCGCGAGAGAAGCCGGCCGCCCGCCCGGCGCTCGAGCTGGGGGCGAGGCCAGAGCGCGCCGAGAGCGACGAACGAGACGACGAGGACGATGGCGGCCCCCGCGAAGAAGAAGGAATCCGGGACGGGGAGGTCGCGAACGCCCCCGATCCCGTGTGCCAGGGGCGTCACGGGTTGACGGTCAGCTCCGCGATCGGGACGCGGCGATCCTCGAGCTCGATCTCGAAGCGGCCGGGAATCGTCGCCTTGAACGCGATGCGCGCGGGGGAGCCCGGCCCGACGTCGCGCATGAGGTCGTAGCCGTGCACGTGGACGTGATCGCTCACGTCCGAGGTGACGAGGAGCACGACGCGGTCGCCCTTGTCGGTGCTCGCCCGGACGACTCCTCCGGCGGGCACGCCTTCGCGGACGTTGACGCGCACCATGGTGGGCTTGGGCGGCGTGGGTGGCGGAGGCGGCGGTTGCGGTGGAGGCGGCGGAGGCGCGGTCTGCGTCTCGGTGGTCGTCGGAACGGTCGAACCGGCATCGTCGTCTCCGCCACACCCGGCGAGCGCAACGAGGAGGCCCGCCAGCGCAACGATGCACAGGCCACGCCTCAGGTCGATCTCCTCCCGTCGAGCCATCTCGCGCGCGGATGATACGGATGAGGCGTGCCGGTGCTTCGTTGCGAATCAGGAACGAAGAGCCGCGCGCGCGACCGGTGCCCACCGCACCGAGAACTCCGGGTTCAGGGCCAGAGCGCGCGCGTACCAGGTGCGCATCGCGGCGCGGTCGCCGGCACAGCCCTCAGCGAACCCGCGATGGAAGAAGAGGAGCGGGTCGTTGGTGCCGAGACGGAGCGAACGGCGTGACCAGTCGAGCGCCTCGGCACAGCGCCCGGCGCGGGCGAGAGCCCAGCCGAGCGCGTCGTCGCCGTAGATCGACGGCCGCTCGGCGCGCGCCTTGCGAGCGAGCGCGACGGTCTCGGCAGGCGCGATCCCGAGGTCTGCACGGTAGACGGCCGACTCGAGATCGACGCGGACGCCGTTCGAGCGGAGCAGGCGATCGATGACGGCCACCGTCGCGCGCTGCCGCCGCGCCGCGATCGTTCGGCCGGCGCGATCGAGGAGATCGGCGTAGAGCCCGACCGCGGACGAGGTCGGCACGGCTCCTGCTGCGCGGCGTGCCGCCTCCAACGCAGCGCTCAGCCCGCCGCTGGCGATCTCGACCCGAGCGACCTCGTACCGGGCGGACGGGTACCCGGGGAGCACGCGCAGCGCTTCCCGCAAGTGCCGCCGGGCGTCGGCGATGCGGCCGAGCGTCAGCTCGAGCTTCGCGAGCTCCACGAGCGACCACGCCGAGGGCTCGGGCTCGCCTGCTGCCGACTCGAGTGCGAGCCGCATGGCCGCGACCGCGCCTTCGAGATCGCCGGTCAGCTCGCGGGCGTACGCGATCCGGGCGTACGCCGCGAGATTCGGTCTCAGCGAGACCATGCGGTCGAATGCACGGAACGCCTCGTCGTAGCGGCCGAGCTCGACGAGCGCGTCGCCGATCACCGCGTACGGCCGCGCCGAGCCCGGGAGCAGCCGCTTCGCCGCGAGGCCGTGTGCCAGCGCGGAGCGAAACTCGTGCCGGATGAGCGCGAGCGAGCCGAGCCCGAGAATCGCGTTCGGCTCGTCCGGCCTCGCGCGCAGGGCCCGGCGGAGGGCCGCCTCCGAGCGAGGCAGGTAGCTCGCGTCCGCGGACTCCCGCCAGCGCACCTGGTACGCGAAGCCGAGCCCGACGAGCACGTCGGCGTCGCCCGGACGAGCGCGGTTCTCGCTCTCGAGCCGTGCGATCGCCCCCGCCGTGACGCCTCCCGCCGCACCGGTCAGCACCCGGTCCGCAAGGGCCGGGGCCGGGGAGGAGTAGCCGGCTATCGGTGCGGCGGGAGACGATCCGGCGGAGGGAGACTCGGCGAGGACGCCACCGACAAGCCCGCCGAGGGCGAGCGCCGCCGCAGTGGCGCCGCCCACGAGGACTGTCGTCATGCGTCGCATCGCCGAGCCTCCACTCTCCCCAGGGCTACCTGTGCCCCGTGTGCTCGTAGCCGCGGTTGGGTGCGGCGACGTACGGGAACTTCGACAGGAAGGCGTTCTCGTTCGCGTCCACCCCGTCGCCGACGACGTTGTTCGGCGAGAGGTTGCACAGCCCGAGCGCCGCGGCCAGGATCGGCCCGTAGCCACAGGCGACCGCCCGCACCTCGATGTCGGTCACGTCGTCCGCGAGGCGACGTCCGTTCGGGAAGCCCTGGAAGTCACCAGCGAGGGCTCCGAGCGGGTTCGGCTGTGCGGTCGGCGCGATGGCCGTGTTGAGGCGCAGCAGGTCGGCCTTCCGGTCTCCGGTGAAGTTCAGCCCGGGAACGCCCGTCAGCAGCACCGCGACGAGGTCGGCGCGGTTCATGGTCGGGGCGTCCGGCAGCACCGGGTAGAGCAGGTTCACGAGGCCCGCGAGCTCCGGATTCGTGAACCGGTTCAGGAAGTCCTCATCGTCCCTCGGGTCGGACGCGTTCCAGCGGTCCTTCTGGCCGAGCGGGATGATGACCTCGTTCACGAGCGGGTTCCCCAGCCGGGAGACCTGGACGAACGGCCCAGTCGAGTCGGTGGTGCCGTCGCCGCGGAGGACGCTGATCTTCCGCCGGCTCGCGCTGGCGTAGACCCCGATCGTCCCGTCGGCAGCCGGAGCGCGGACGAGATCCGTCTTCGGCACCTGGATGGCGATCGTGTGCGTGTTGTAGTTGAGGACGCCGTCCTGCCCCGGTGCGGTTGCAAGCGGGATCAGGTGCGCCGCGTTGAACGGACGAAGCCCGCCCAGGTCGAAGATCGACCCGAGATCGACGAAGAAGGGGTCGTCCCTGGGCCCTGCGAAGACCTGCCGGCCGCCCCCGAGATTCACGACGCCCTGGAACGCGTCGTAGGTCGGGTTCGAGCGCGGGCCGATGTTGGCCGGCGGGACGGGCAGGTTGGAGCCGAGCACCGTGCGGTCGCCTCGTGCGATGCGGGTCACGGTGTACGTCTGCTTGACGTTCAGGTCCGGATCCGTCGGTGAGGTGACCGGACCGGTGTTGTAGAGGAACGTGTTCCGGTTTCCGACCTTCGTGTCGAACCGGAACTGGTACGTGACGTCGTCCCGCGCGTTCCCGTCGTTGTCGACGTGGATCTCGTACAGCACGCTCGGGTCGAAGCGGTAGTAGTTCGGCCCGCCCGCAGGATCCTCGAGCGGGATGTAGTTCGCGATGAGCGTGACGGTGTTCGGCTTGTCCGGGCTCACGAACGCGTAGGTGTCCGTGTTGTCCGCAGCCGGGTCATCGCCGATCGCGGGTGCTTCGCGGTGGCTGGAAGCACCCGCCGTGGACGGCCCGATCACGCCCACGAACGCCGCTGTCGCAGCCGTTGCCCCGACGCCCACGACGAGCGCGAGGAGCGCCAATCCCCTCTTCATGCCTACTCCTTTCGGGAGGTAGCGGTCGGCCTGGTTCGGCGGCCGCCGCGGTCCGGTTCGGCACACATCGCGGCGGGTATGCCGTTCGGAGAACCGAGAGGAGGCTCGATGGCCAGCGATCAGTACGTCATCTGGATCACGACCCGGACGATCACACCGGGAACGCTCGACGAGTTCCGCCAGGCGTGGCGACCGAAGGAGTTCCCGGATGGGATGCTCCGCGCGTACGAGTGCGATGCGAGCGACCGGAGCGAGATTCTCGGGATCGCGGTCTGGGATTCGCGCGAGTCGTTGGACGCGTACCGGCTCTCGGACGTCGAGGCCGAGCGACGCGAGGCGATGGCTCCGTACGTCGAGTCCGAGAGCTCGAGCGTGTACGACGGGCGCGAGCTGGAGATCCCACGGTCGTCGTAGGGGCGGGGGTTGCCTCGCCCGCTCCTGCCTACGCGGACAGCTTCTCGCGGACGATCTCGGAGACGACGCGAGGGTTCGCCTTGCCGTCCGTCTCCTTCATGACCTGGCCGACGAAGAAGCCGAGCAGGCCTTCCTTCCCGCCGCGGAACGCCGCGACCTGACCCGGATTCGCATCGAGGATCCGCTCGACGATCGGCTCGAGCTCCCCGGTGTCGGACACCGCCTCCTGTGCCAGATAGGGATCCGCCGAGAAGCCGGGCTCGCCGATCTTCGCGACCGCCTCGTCGAATGCCGTCCGCGGGATGCGGTCGCGGGCGCCGACGAGCTTCGCGAGCTCCTCGGCTGAGACGGTGCCCGGATCGACACCGGCACCGACGAGTGCGTTCGCGATGACGTTGGCCGCGCCGACGCGGTCCGCACCCGCGGCGACGGTCTCGCCCCAGAGACGATCGAGGCCGCCGGTCACGAGCACCGTCGCCCGCTCGAGGTCGAGCTCGGCCTCGAGCCGCCGAATGCGCTCGGCCGGAGCCTCCGGGAGCTCCACGCGGAGCCGCTCGACGAGCTCGCGTGCCGGCTCGACGGGAACGAGATCCGGCTCGGGGAAGTAGCGGTAGTCGTCCGCCTCCTCCTTCGCGCGCCGCGGACTGAGCGCGCCGCTCGAGGCGTCGAAGTCGTACGTCTGCTGCTCGACCTCCCCCCCGCTCTCCCAGACGCCGATCTGCCGCTCGACCTCCGCCTCGATTCCGCGCGCGATGAAGTTGAACGAGTTCATGTTCTTGATCTCGGTGCGCGTCCGGAGCTCGTCGGACCCCTGCGGTCGGACGGACACATTGGCGTCCACGCGCAGGGTGCCCTTCTCCATCTCCGCGTCCGAGACCCCGAGCTCGACGATCGTCTGCCGCAGGAGCTGGAGGAACCGCTTCGCGTCGTCGGCGCCGCGGATGTCGGGAGCGGTCACGATCTCGACGAGCGGCGTCCCGCCACGGTTGTAGTCCACGAGCGAGTAGTCGGCTCCGCCGATCCGTCCGCTGCGGCCGCCGACGTGGATCGTCTTCGCCGCGTCCTCCTCCAGGTGAGCGCGGATGATTCCTACCGTATTTCCGCCTTCTGCAGTCGGTACTAGCAAATTGCCATTGAGGCAAAGAGGCTGGTCGTACTGCGAGATCTGATAGCCCTTCGGCAGGTCGGGATAGAAGTAGTTCTTCCGGGCGAACACCGCCTGCTCCGCGATCTCGCAGCCGAGCGCGAGGCCAAGCTTGATCGTCCACTCGATCGCCGTCCTGTTCACGACGGGAAGCGCGCCCGGAAACCCGAGGCACACCGGGCAGGTCTGCGTGTTGGGCTCGGCTCCGAACCCGACCGGGCAGCGGCAGAACATCTTCGAGCGCGTCTTCAGGTGCACGTGCACCTCGAGCCCGACCACCGCCTCCCAGCCGCTCATGAGCCAACCTCAGTTGGCCCATGAGAGTGGAGGGGTGTGGGGAACCGGGAGGTTCCCCACGCTCTCAAGAAGAAGGGGGCGGGTGGGGGAAACATGGTTTCCCCCACCAACGCGACCCGAACGGCGAGCGTTCTCATCGCCAGCGCTCCGGCACCGTGTCGAACTCGAGCGCGCCTTCCAGCGCATGGCCGACCCGAAACAGCGTGTTCTCGCCGAACTGCGGGCCGAGCAGCTGGAGGCCGACCGGGAGGCCCTCGGAGAGGCCACACGGGATCGACAGGCCCGGCAGCCCGGCGAGGCATGACGGGATCGTCAGCAGGTCGCACGCGTACATCGCGAGCGGGTCGGCTGCCTTGTCCCCGATCGGGAAGGCGACCGTTGGCGAGGTCGGGGTCGCGATCACGTCGAAGCGCTCGAGCGCCTCCCGGTGCTCGCGGATGAGCAGCGTACGCACCTTCTGCGCCTGCCCGTAGAAGGCGTCGTAGTAGCCGGCGGAGAGGGCGTATGTCCCGAGCATGATCCTGCGCTTGGGCTCGGGGCCGAAGCCCTCGTCGCGCGTCCGCTGCACGAGCTCCTGGTAGCTGTCCCCGTCCGCACGCGGGCCGTAGCGCACGCCGTCGTAGCGCGCGAGGTTCGACGATGCCTCGGCCGGCGCGATGAGGTAGTAGCAGGGCATCCCGTAGCGATACGAGATCGGCAGCTCGCATTCACCGACCTCGGCGCCGAGCTCCCGTGCGACCTCGAGCGTGCGCTCGAAGGCGGCGCGAACCCCCGGCTCGATCGCGTCGAGCGAGTCGAGCTGCGCCGGGACTCCGACGCGAAGGCCGTCGAGCCGGTCCGCCTCGGGGAGCTCGACCGGCGCCGGCAGCTCCACGGTCGTCGAATCGCGTGGATCGCGGCCCGCGATGATCGAGTAGAGGAGGGCGACGTCGCGCACCGTCTTCGCGACGGGCCCGATCTGGTCGAGGCTCGATGCGAACGCGACGATCCCGTAGCGCGACACGGTCCCGTACGTCGGGCGGAGGCCGACGTTCCCGCACAGCGCGGACGGCTGCTTGATCGAGCCACCCGTGTCCGAGCCGAGGGCCCACGGTGCCATCCCCGCGGTCACCGCCGCCGCCGAGCCGCCGCCGGAGCCGCCCGGCACGCGCGCCGGGTCCCACGGGTTTCGCGAAGGCCCGTACGCAGAGTTCTCGGTCGACGACCCCATGGCGAACTCGTCCGTGTTCGTCTTGCCGAGGAGCGGCAGGCCCGCAGCCTTGCAGCGCTCGGCCACCGTCGAGTCGAACACGGGGACGTAGCCCGCGAGGATCTTCGAGCCGGCCGTCGTCTCCACGCCCTGCGTCGAGATGACGTCCTTGAGCGCGATCGGAACCCCGTCGCCCGCGGCGCCGTCCACCGTGCGCAGGAAGCAGTGCAGCTCGCCGTCGCGCTCCGCGATCGCTTCGAGATACGCGTCGCGCAGCTCGGGCGCAGAGATCTCCTCTCGCTCGAGGAGCCCCTTCGCATCCTCCGCGGTGAGCCGGAGCGTGTCGACTACCGCCACGCCGGCACCTTGAACAGGCCGTCCTCCGCGTCGGGCGCGTTGGCGAGGACCGCGTCGAGCGGAAGCGACTCGTGCGGGACGTCCTCGTCCTCGACGTTCACGAGGTCGAGCGGATGCGACGTCGGCGTGACGTCGGCGAGGTCGAGCTCGGACACGATCCCGACCGCCTCCAGGATCTGGTCGAGCTCGGTCGTGAGGCGGTCGATCTCCTCGTCCGTCAGCGCGAGCCACGCGAGCCGCGCGACGTGGAGCACTTCTGTTCGCGAGATAGCCATTCGGTTCTTGGGAGAGTCGGTGTCAGGCTAAAGCCTGACACCGCTTCCTGGGCGCCGGCTGTCGCCCGAGCCCAGGAAAGCGGCGGGCTCCCTCTCGGGAGCCCGCCGTCACGTCGATACGAGTTCGGTCAGCTCGCCGCTGCGACGACGTTCGCAGCCTGGGCACCCTTGGGCCCCTGGACGACCTCGAACTCCACACGCTGGCCTTCGGTGAGGGTCTTGAAGCCGTCCATCGCGATCGCGGAGAAGTGGACGAAGACGTCGTCACCACCCTCGCGCTCGATGAAGCCGTAGCCCTTCTCGTTCGAAAACCACTTGACGGTGCCCTGCTCCACGTACGTTCCTCCTACAGCGTAAACGCCGACCCGATACCCGGAAACCCAGCGGATAACCCGGCGGGCCGACGTCGATGACTACAACGCCGAAACCGTAGCGCTTACGCACCGGGCACTGCAAGACCGAGGCGCCGGTGCCGCGCCGCTTTCAAGGTATTGGCGAGGAGCATCGCGATCGTCATCGGTCCGACGCCCCCCGGTACGGGCGTCATGAGGCCGGCGACCTCGATCACCGCGGGGTCGACATCCCCCACGATCCCGTTCTCGGTGCGCGTGACACCGACGTCGATCACGGTCGCGCCCGGCTTGACCATGTCCGGGGTGACGAGGCCCGGTCGCCCCACCGCCGCGACGAGGACGTCCGCGCGGCGCGCGTGCCCGGCGAGGTCGGCCGTTCGCGAGTGACAGATCGTCACCGTCGCGTGCTCCGCGAGCAACAGCATCGCCATCGGCTTGCCGACGATCTCGCTCCGGCCGATCACGACCGCCTCGCTCCCCTGAAGCGGAACCTCGTGCTCGGCGAGCATGCGCATGACCCCGAGCGGCGTCGCCGGGACGAGGTGCGGCTCTCCGAGGAACAGCCTGCCGGCGTTCTCAGGATGGAAGCCGTCGACGTCCTTCGCCCAGTCCACCGAACGCGTGACCGTGGGCTCGTCCATGTGCTCCGGAAGCGGCAGCTGGACGAGGATGCCATCGACGTCGTCGTCGGCATTCAGCTCGGCGAGGAGGTCGAGCACCTCGCTCTCGGGTGTGTCCGACGGGAATCGGTGGTCGCGCGAGTCGATCCCGGCCTCATGCGAGGCGTCGTGCTTCCTCGAGACGTAGATGTGCGACGCGGGGTCGTCTCCGACGAGAACGGTCGCGAGACAGACGGGCTCGCCGAAGGCGGCCACGTCCTCCGCGACCTGCTGCCGCACCTTCAGGGCGAGCGCCTTGCCGTCGATGAGCTGCCCGGGCACGGCTCGTAGCCTACTTTTCCGCTCTGCAGAAGCGCAGGAGGATGGAGCGCAGGCCCGAACCTGCCGATACTCGGGTGTCACTCACTGGCAGGTGCAGATGCTCCTGAAGATCGTCCTCATCGCAGCTCTCCTGGGCACCGGGCTCTTCGTCGCCAAGGAGGAACACCTCTTCGAGAGAGCCGGCCTCGTCGGCTACTGCCAGGTCGTGCAGTCACCGCCCGGCGACGACGGCCAGTGGCACGGCTGCGTCGAGGGGCTGATGACCGGGTACCCGAACCTCGTCAAGGACTCCTGCACGCGCGAGAGCCGTCGCCCCGGCTTCGAGTACTGGCGCTGTCCGGTGGCGCTGACCTCGTCGGTCTCCTGGTAGCGACCTCTTCACCGCTTCTCCACCACCCGGTATCCGTTTCCACCGAAGGGCCTCCATAGGATCGCCACCGGGGCCGGGCCGAACCAGGCCCGCGGATGAGGTTCAGCAACCAAGGGGAGGGGCGTCGTGAAGCGTTCGCTCATGCGTGGAGTGCTCGTGGCCGCAGCGGTGGCTGGATCGTTGTTCGTCGGGCTCGAGTCCGCGGGGTCGAGGGACAAGACCATCGCGCTCGAGAAGCTCGGGACGTATCCGGCGGGGCCGATCGGCGATGTCTTCGACGAAGGTGCCGCCGAGATCCCTGCGTATGACCCCGCGACGAAGCGCGCGTTCGTCGTCAACGGCCTCGAGGACGTCGTGGACGTGATCGACATCTCCGATCCCGCCAATCCCGTGGAGATCGACGAGCTCGACGTCTCGTCGTTCGGCTCCCCGAACAGCGTCGCGGTGTCAGGCGGCGTCGTCGCGGTCGCGTCAACCGCCGTCGTCGTCGAGGACGGCGAGAACGAGGACGATCCCACGAAGCCCGGAACCGTCGCGTTCTTCGACGCCGACGGGAACTCCCTGCGTCCCCCGATCACGGTCGGCGCGACGGCCGACATGGCTGCCTTCACGCCGAACGGGAAGTGGCTCCTCATCGCCAACGAGGCGGAGCCGAACAGCTACGGACTGCCGGACTCCGTCGATCCCGAGGGCTCGATCAGCGTCATTGACCTGCGCTCCGGCGTCGCGGCAGCGACGACGCGGACCGCCGGTTTTGAGGCGTTCGAGTCCAAGAAGCTCGCCCTGCAACAGGCCGGTGTGCGCATCTTCGGCCCGGGCGCCACGGTCTCGCAGGACCTCGAGCCCGAGTACATCGCCGTGTCGACGAACTCGAGAACCGCGTGGGTCACGCTCCAGGAGGCGAACGCGGTCGCAGAGGTCGACGTCCTCGCTGCCACGGTCACCTCGATCAAGCCGCTCGGCACCAAGGATCACTCGGCCTCGGGCGACGGCCTCGACGCCAGCGACCAGGACGGCCCCAACATTGCGACGCGAGCGGTCCGCGGGATGTACCAGCCGGACGCGATCGTCGCGTTCCAGCTCCACGGGAAGACGTTCCTCGTCACGGCCAACGAAGGCGACGTCCGCGAGTGGCCCGGGATCAAGGGGCCGGGCACGACCACCGAGCAGGCCCGTGCGGGCAGCCTGGCTGCGCTGCTCGACGCTCCGCTCGGGCCGGGACTGAGCCGCCTCAACGTGACGAGCGTCCCGGGACGCGCAGGCGGCGACACGGACTTGAACGGGAAGATCGACGTCCTGCAGTCGTTCGGCGCGCGCTCGATCAGCGTCTGGAGCACCTCGCTCAACCGGCTCGCAGACACGGGCGAGCAGCTGGAGCAGGTCACGAAGGCAGCGCCGGGCGTCAACTTCAACGCGAGCAACACCAACAACACCGTCGACAACCGCTCCGACGACAAGGGGCCCGAGCCGGAGGGCATCGCGCTGGGGCGGATCGCGGGCACGTGGTACGCCTTCGTCGCGCTCGAGCGCGTGAGCGGCATCGCCGTGTACGACCTGAGCGTCCCGCAGGCGCCCGAGTTCGTCGAGTACGTGTCGAATCGCGACTTCACGCAGGCCGTCGACTCCGGCCTCGCCGGCGACCTCGGCCCGGAAGGGCTCGTCTACATCGGGCCGGACGAGAGCCCGACAGGCGACCCGCTGCTGGTCGTCGCGAACGAGATCAGCGGCACGACCACGATCTGGAAGATCGAGCGGTCGTGAGCGGACGCCGCCACCGGCCCGAGCGCGGCGCCGCCTCCGCGCTCGGAGCCGCCGACGCGCCTACTTCTCCGTGTCGACGCGGATGAACGGGGCCGGCCGGGTCGGGTGGTTGTCAGCGCCATCGACGAGCACCTCGCCGTCGAAGGTCACCTGACCGGTCGCCGTCGCTTCACGCTCCTTCCTCTTGCTTCCCGGCACGTTGAGGGTCGTCTCCAGCGGCCCGACGCCCGTCCAGGCCACGTCGAAGGAAACCTGGTGGACCCCGCCGAGGTTGTCCCTGGCCACTCCCGATCCGGCGGCCGTGACGCTCTTGAGATTCGGCTCGCTCGTGATCGTCGCCGGAACGGCCGGTGCGCCCCAGCTGAACGAGGTGCCGTCCGGGCAGACCGCCAGGAACTGCACTCGCGCCGTGGGATCCAGGTCCTCGGTGTCGGGTGACTCGAAGTCGCGCGTGCTCTGCACCAACAGCGTCCCCTCGACCGTCGAGCCGTCGGCGCACTCGTGCGGCACGGCCCAGAAGGCCGAGGCCGTCTCCTCGAAGAAGAGCGATCTCTCGGCCGACGCGGATGTCGAGAACGCCAGTGCGGCAGCTAGCGCCGCCACTGCGGCGGCGACCCAGCGTCGCCGCGCGGAAGTCGTTACGAACATGTCGAACCTCCTCGGGAATGCGGCTGATGTCGCTGTTCCAACAGCGAGTACGGCCGTGCCCTGGAAGCGGATTCCGGCGATCTCGGCTGGTCAGCTCGTGAGCTGCCCGCCTGACGACAAGAGAAGGGCCCCGTGAGGGGCCCTTCTCCGTCCTTCCGAGGCTTGGCCTGGGGTCAGTCGCAGTGACCCGGGCCGAGCTTGCCGTTGTTGTAGTCGTCGAGCAGGCCGGCGTACGCGATCGCCTGAGCGCGCAGCGCGTCCGACAGGACGGAGGTCGGCGTGTGGGTCGAGAAGAAGGTCGTCGCCCACGCGAGCGCCGCATTGACCTGCGCGGTCGAGGACGCATTGGCGAGCACGTTGAGCCTCGCGGCCATGTACTGGTGCGCGAGGATGACGTACGCATTGCCGCCGCTCGCCGACGTGTTGAAGAGCGCGATCCAGCTCATGCCGCTCGAGAAGAACGCGGCGTTCGGGCCTCCGACGAGCGCCCAGGTCGGGTCGGCCTTCTTGCCGGTCGCATGGTTCTTCCAGTAGCCCTGGGTGGCCGTGCAGCCCGTCGACGGAGGAGGCGTGCACGTCACGGTGACCGAGGCCGAGTCGTTCTGGCCGGTCTCGCGGATTGTCGCCGTGTTGTTGTGCGTGCCCTCGTCCTCGTCACAGGTGAACGTCCGGTTGTAGGTCACCGAGCCCGACGCGTTGAAGAGCCACGACATCCCGTTCGTGTCGTCCACGTTCACCGAGTCGTTGACGAGCGTCGGCGAGGCCGGGAAGGTGAAGTCCACCATCACGCTCGGCCCGAGCGGCTTGCCCGGCTCTCGGGCGTCGTTCGTGATCGTCGCCCGCGCGTCGTTCGCGTAGCTGAGCGCGCCCGCGACGGGCCCGACCGCGAACGAGTACGGATAGCAGTGCATCTCACCCGCGTCGAGCACCGGGTTCGCCGACGTGTCGAGCGCGTTCGTCGCGACGAGCGTCAGCGTTCCGCCCGGCATCCTCGCGATGATCCGGTCGCTGATCGTGAGGTTCTCGGTGGCAAGCGGTCCGTCGTTCGAGACGCAGACCGACCCGTCCACCCAGATCGCGTCCGTGCCTGCGCTCTTCGTGAGCGCCACCGTGTACGTGCTCGTGCCGGACTGGCCGGTCAGCGAGATCATGCGAGGCCGGGGTGACGGACTTGTCGATCGTCCAGTCGTGCGTCCGCGTCCAGTGAGCCTTGCTGTCTTCGAGATGGTCAGTGGTGTCGTCGCGAGCGCGGTCGGCGCAAATACCGCCCCGAGCACCGCGACGAGGGCAGCAGCGATCGCCGCCTTGGTGATCCTCCCCATCGAACTCCCCTTCTTTTTGATGCCGCTTGACGCCAGTGCGTCGCAGTCGATGCGACGACCCCCTTTTTGGGGCTGACTAAGGGAAGCCAGCAACGGCCTGGTTGTCAAGGCCTGGAAAAGTATGGACCGAGTGCGAGAGGCGCCTACCGGAGTCGAACCGGTGTACCGGGTTTTGCAGACCCGTGCCTAACCACTCGGCCAAGGCGCCAGCCGGGGCATCGTAGCTTCGGGTCCCGCAACTCCAGGTGAGTCGTCCACGCCCTACGGGAACGACCCGCTGCCCGGCGTGAGGTCGAGCGCACCGCCGTCGCGACACTCGGGAGGGACGACGTACTCGAAGCTCGCCGGCCCCGCGCGTCTGGTTCTCGACGAGCTGCTGTCGCATCATCTGCCGCGCTCGGTCCTCCGAGAGACCGAGCCGCCGCCCGAGCTCGACCCCGGACTGGAGCGCGTAGCACTCGGTCGTGCCTTCGTCGCGAACGCCGCGGAGGTGCCACGCCTCGTGCGCGAGCACCGAGATCGCGCGGGCGGTCTGGCTCGAGGTGACTTCGTCCTCGAAGGCGAGCCGGTAGAGGTCGTAGCAGCGCTCGGGCGTGAGGTACGCGCGGTCACCGCCGACGATCGCGATGCCATCCGCATGCTGGATGAAGCCGACGAAGTCCCGGGATTCGTCGCAGCGGATCGAGACGGGCTTGTCGGCGATCCGTGACGCCTCGTCCGAGAACCGATCGACGGCGGCGACCTTCGTGTCGCCGTCGAGCGCGTCCCAGCCGGTCCGGGTCTCGACGAACCAGACGGCCAGCGCGAGGATCCCGATGACCCCCACTCCGACTGCGAAGCGCCGGACGCGATCCCCGAGCGTCTGCTCGCTCGCACGACGCAGCCGGGCTCTCCGGCACGTCGTCCGCATCGCGCGCCTCCTCGATCAGCGCGTCGAGGTCTTCGCCCGTCTCGCCCGAGTACGGGATCCAGAGCTCCTCCTCCCCTTCGCGCACGAGCAGCAGCTCGTCCGAGTGCTCGGTGTAGCCGTAGCGCTCGCGGTCGAGAGCCTGTGGCGTGCGATCCGGTCGCCGCTGCAGTTCCGGCCGGAACGCGCTGATCAGGAAAGCGACCTCGAGCCCGAGCGCCACCAGGAACGGGAGCCAGATCGGAATCGCATCGCGCAGCTCGTCCGGGCCGAAGATCCAGGTGACGACGAACGCCACGAGCACGATGCGGAGTGCAGTCGGGGAGATCGGAAGCCGCTCGGCGAGCTCATCCACGGCGCGACGGTAGCTTTAGCGGGCGGTGCTAGCGTCCTTCCGTGGCCGCGGGCTCGTCGCTCGTCCCCGAGAAGCTCGACCAGGCCGTGGAGATCCTCCGCGAGCAGGACGTCGATCTCTGGCTCACGCTCGTGCGTGAGACGCTTCTCACCTCCGATCCCTGCCTCGACCTGGTCGCGGGCACGTACTGCGCCTGGCAGGGCGCGTTCCTCGTGTCGCGCGCCGGCGAGCGCATCGCGATCGTCGGCCGCTTCGACGCGCAGAGCGTCGAGCAACTCGGCGTGTACGACGTCGTCCCCTACGACGAGAGCCTGCGACCTGCGCTGCGCGAAGCCGTCGAGCGAATCGCTCCGCGATCGATCGCGCTCAACTACTCCGAGAGCGACCCGGCAGCCGACGGGCTCACTCACGGGCTCTGGCTCGTGCTCCGGGAAGCGCTCGCCGGCACCGCGTACGCCGATGGCTTTCGCTCGTCCGAGGCGATCGTGAACGCGCTTCGCGGGCGGAAGTCACCGGAGGAGATCCGACGGATCCGCGGCGCCGTCGCTGAGACCGAGGCCATCTTCGAGCGGGTGACGGCCGAGCTCCGGCCGGACCTGTCCGAGATCGAGATCGCCGGCCGGATGCACGCCGAGGTCGCGGCTCGCGGGCTCGGGTACGCGTGGGGGCGCGAACACTGTCCCGCGGTCAACGCCGGTCCGGACAAGGACGTCGGGCACAGCGCGCCCGGCGAGCTCCGCACACGGCGCGGCGAGCTCCTCCACATCGACTTCGGCGTCTCGCACGAGGACTACTGCAGCGACCTCCAGCGCGTCTGGTACTTCCTCGACGACGGCGAGACGGTGCCGCCCGAGGAGGTGCAGCGCGCCTGGGAGGCGCTGTGGGTCGCAATCGACGCGGGCGCGGCGGCTCTGCGCCCAGGCGTCGCCGGCTGGGAGGTGGACGGGGCAGCGCGCGAGAGCCTCGCGGCCGCAGGCTTCCCGGAGCCGAAGTACGCGCTCGGGCACCAGCTCGGGCGTTCCGCCCACGACGGAGGAACGCTCCTGGGGCCGCGCTGGGATCGCTACGGATCTGCTCCGCTCGGTCGGGTCGAGGAAGGGAACGTGTTCACGCTCGAGTTCGGCACCGCTGTTCCAGGTCGCGGCTACATCGGGCTCGAGGAAGACGTCGTGGTGACCGCTGACGGCGTCGAGTGGCTGAGCACGCCGCAGCGCGAGCTCTGGCTCGTCTCGTAACGGCTCGACCGCAAGGCTCGCCACTGCCCGCGGCGCATGGAGTCGCCGGGAGCGTTCCGGCCGTAGGCAGGCCCACAGCCTGAGCCCGATCGTGGCCGCGGCTTGACGTCTTCTTGTCGATCTACGACGACTGGCTTGCGACCCCTGTGTGCCACTCGACGAGCGGAGCCGCGACCCACGTCGGGTCCGGCGATTCGTACAGCGCCGCGGCGTCGGTGTACGTCAGGTCGAGGATCGAGCCGCGCATCGCCCCGCGGAGGTAGCGAAAGACGACCCCAGCGTCGCGCGCGTCGCTCTTCGCCTCGACGCAGTGCGCGTCGTAGCCGGCGTAGTCGCCGCTACCGAGTAGCGCGATCCCTTCCTCGATCGTTGCTCGGGCGAGCTCGAGCCCACCGTCGTCGGGAGCCAGCGCGCGCTCAGGGGGATCGCCGTAACCGATCCCGTGATGGAACGGGTCGGCGGTGGAAACGATCACGGCGTCCTCGGCGAGTTCGGCGAGCTCCTCGATACCCGGCAGCCGCTCGGGGTGGCCGCCAGCGAGGTAGGGGTACCGCTCGAGGACTTCTGGACCGCGTATTCCGCGTCGCTTCGTCTCCGCCGCCCAGAAGTGTCGGAAGCTGATCAACGCATGGTCCTCGCGCCAGTCGTCTCGACCCTCGATACCCGTCCCCTGGATTCCCCAGAACGGCCACTCGGACGGATCTTCCCCGGCCGACACGCGTACGCGAGCCCTCTCCATCTCGTCCGTGAACGCGTGCAGGACGCTGACCACGATCACCCGATCGGCGCCGCTGTCCAGACAGCCGTGCACCGCGGCCGCGACCTGATGCCCGCAGTCGAGCACTCCCGCATGCGGAAAGACGACGACACCCCCGGCAGAGAGCGTCGGCGCGAAGTCCCACTCGCGCCCGCGCTCCAACCGCTCGAGCGTTCCGCGTTCACCCATCTCGTCGTGCTCGGAGCGATAGAGCTCGTGAATCTGCTCCTTGAGCTTCTGACGATCGAGGGTCACGTGGGCACCGGGGACGCGTTCGCGTTCAGGAGACTACTCGCTCGGATCGAGCGGGACGCAGCGTAGACGAGCATCGCTCAGGTGCCTCAGCGCGCCAGGAGCTCGACGAGTATCTCTTCGTATCGGTGGTACGCCTCGAGATGACCGGCGTCCGTCCATACCCGAAGGTCGACTCCGCTCATGCGACCCAGCAGGCGTCGAACGGCTCCGATCGGGGCGTTGGCGTCGTGCTCGCCATGCCACCACGTAACGCTGCACTGCACCTCTGAGGGTTCGAAGTCCCATGGGAGGGTGAGCGCCATGCTCTCGTCCGCCCAACCCTCGGCGCTAGTACGAAGGGCCTCGGTCACGGACTCGATCAGAACACGCTGCCATGCGGGATCGCCCATCACCGCCTTGTCGGTCTCCGGCGCACCCTCCATAGCCGCCCGGAATCCCGCGAGGGGATCGACAACCGTTGCCTCCCGGATTGGCACGAGAAGCTCGTGCATCGCGTTCCACCCTTCGCGGGCCGCATACCAGCCCTGACGGTTCAGCTCGATCATCCCGCCGAGATCCTGCTCATCGAGCGGTGCAGAACCGACCACCACCGTCGCGGCGTGTACGCGCTCGGGATGACGCGCCGCGAAGGCGAGAGCGTGCGGGCCCCCGCCGCTTCCGCCGGCAACGTGCGCGACCTCGATGCCCAGATGTTCGAGAAGCTCGGCGGCGTCATCGGCGACAACGGAGATGCCGCGACCGGGCAGCCGCGTCGATGCGCCGTAGCCGGGTCGGTCGAACACGAGGAAGCGAACGTGGAGCCGGTCATAGACGTCCTCGTGCGGATGACGCGAGAAGCGCGAACCGGGCGTGCCTTGAAACGAAAGGAGTGGCTGGCCATCGTTCGGGCCATACGCCCGCCAGGCGAGCGTGCGCTCATCTCGAAGCGTGAGGCGACCCTCGTTCACGGCGCGAGTATGCCGATGAGACGGGGGCGGATGAACGTGGGAAGTCGGACGAACGCTGAGTCGTCGCCGACGACGTAGACGCTCACGTCGCGCGAGGGGACTCGAACCCTCGACGTTCTGCATGGCAAGCGGGAGCTCGAGGTGGGCGCCGGAACTAGAGTCCTCCCGTCATGAGCGAGTTCCACCATGGTCATGAGCCACGGGCGGAGGAGATCGCCCTGCATCAGAAGTACCTCACGCTAGAGGGGCAGATCGACGCGGCCAGACTCGAAGGAAATGAGGCTGAGGTTCGCCGCCTCACTCCGCTCGCCAAGCGAGCCAAGACGCGCTGGATCAAGGCCAACCGGAGAGTCACTCGCGGGAGCTAGAGCGGAGTCTTTCCGGGGACGATCCCGAGCTCGCGAGCTAGCTGCGGATCGAGACGCGGGAACTCGAGGCGGGCGCAACTAGATGGCCAGCCGACAGGACGGAGCGGCGCGCCCTCGCGCACCGCGCCATCTGGTTCAGCGCACTTACGGAGACTTCAGGAAGCCCTCGTAGCGTGGGCCTGGTCGCGGGCGGCCGGGCCCTTTCTCGTTTGCCCTCTGGCCCGGCGGCCCCGCTCTTCGGAGGCCCCGCGGCCGTCTGTCGCTGGTTGCCGTTTCCGGAAAGGAGCTCAGGCGCGTTTGCTCGATGCGGGAACTGGAAGCGACCGACCCAGCTTGAAGGAGCTAATCGCAGCGTGGGTTCCGGCGACCTACGTGGTCACTTGCACCCGGCATGATTCGAACATGCGACAGACGGATCATGAACCCCTGTTCCTTCAGGTGACCGTGTCTTCGCCGCGGGGTCTTCGAGGACGTGGGCAGACTGGAGTCGGACGAAACCGCAGTTCGTGCACGTGAGCGGAAACACCTCGGTTTCTCGGTTGATGGTCTTGGTACCGGGAACGTGCGGGAGCTTGACGCGTTCGTCCCAACCGTCCCACTCCTCATGCCCGCGCTCCACGCTCAACTCCCCGTCCGCGCCTGGACGCGGGACGGCCGTCGCGGCTGCCGATAGCTGGTCGCACTCGCCGACGCCTCACGCGCATCGCGCGTCGGTGGATTGCGGGCTTACGGCCGGATACCGAGTGCGGAAGCGCGAGTCATCGCGTTCGCTACGTCTTCGGCTTCTTGTCGAGGTGCAGCCAGTGGCGGATCTTGGCGATCAGATTTCTCATGTGATGAGAGTACGTCTTATTGAGATTTCCGCCCAGGCGGCCTGGGCCTTTAGGTTGTCGCGTGGCGTTTCAGCGATTGCGCCACCCTCAGCGGGAACTAGAAAGGAGTGGACATGGCAGGCAAGAAGGACTTCACCGAGGAGGAATGGGAGCAGCTCCGGAAGGGAGCGACCGGAGCGGGCTTGCTCGTGTCCGCCAGCGACCGCGGCTTCCTCGACACGTTCAAGGAGGCCTCGTCGCTCGCGAAGTTCCTACAGGGCTCACGCGATGACGACAGTCCTCTCGTCCGTGAGCTCTCCTCGGGCGGAGGCACTGGCTTCGGCCTGGTGGCGTCGCCCAGCGAGGTCGAGCACGGGACGGTGGAGGCGCTACGCGGTGGGGTCGAGACGCTTCGCGCGAAGGCGCCCGACGAGCTTGAGAACTATCGCGCGTTCGTGATCGAGCTTGCCGAATCCGTGGGCAGGTCCGCCGGTGGCGGGGACGAGGCGGAGGCCGCGACGGTCGAAAGGCTCAAGGCCGCACTCGCCTAACACGCATCCGCCGCGGACGGCAGGCGCACCAGCGGGACGATCATGACCAGCCCAGCTCCGAAACCGTCGACAGACGAGAAACCACGGCGACCATCACCCGGCCATGAACCCTCGGACAGACGCTCTGAAGGAGGCGGTCCGTCGAATGCCCAGAAGGTGCTCGACAACCAGGAGCGCGCACTCGAAGGCGGGGAAGAGGCTCCGGGCTAGCCGGCTTCCTCTAGGCAACACGACGGCCGCGTGTCGGTCAGATGGGCCACCAATGAAGTTGGCTCGGCGGATCTCACCTTTGATTCGCGCGAGACCGTCCAGCGGGGCTTCCCTGTGCTGCGGGTGTCACATCCTCGTTCTAGGCCAAGCTCACGCGTCGGCACCCGCGTCGGCGTCGCGTTCTCCTGTCCGGCCGCCATGCCAGTCGACACAAAGCACTGTCGCGTCATCCCGAAGCACACCGCCACAGGCGTCGACCACGGCTCGGGTTAGCGCCTGCACTGCCTCGCGTGGATGCAGATGTCGCGTCTGCGTAAGCACCTCTATCGCGTTCACATCCGCGGCGTTGCGCTCGAGGATTCCGTCAGTCAGGAACACGAGCCGGTCTCCGACCTCCAACTCCAGTTCCTGGACGTGATACTCGGCATCCAGCGCGACGCCAAACGGGAAGCCCGGTGTCAAGCCAACCGTCTCAGCACGGCCCTCACGGATCAGGATCGGCAAGGGGTGTCCGGCGTTCATGATTCGTGCGGTACCGGAGGCGTGGTCGACCCGCACGACTTGCCCGGTCACGAAGTCTCCATCATCCGAGTATCCGCATAGCGCCTCGTTGGCAAGCCGGACCTGTTCCGCGAGATTGACGCCGCGGCGGCGAGCGTTTCGCAATGCTCCCACCAGCACGGTTGCCAGCACGGCCGCGTGCAGCGAGTGGCCCATCGCATCAGTGATGGAGAGGTGCAAGATATCTCGCTCGACGCTGAAGTCGAACGTGTCTCCGGCGACGTCGCCTGCTGGCTGCAGCCATCCGGCCAGCGTGAACTGGCCCCCCTCGCAGGTATACGAAGCAGGAAGGAGACGATGCTGGAGCTCTGCCTCCAACGAAAGCGGCACTGAGCGCTGGCCCCAGTCGAACAGGTCGGTGAAGCGGCGGTTGGCGATCACGATGTAGGCAAGGGCGTGCGCCCCCGCCGAGACGGTTGCCAGCGTCTGCTGGTCAGGCTCGTTGTCAAGCCCGAGCTCTAACACGCCGACCGCCTCGCCGCGACTCGTCACGGGAGCGAAGACGCGAAATCCATCAGCGTCCCCGATGGTCTGAACCTCCTGCTCCGCGAGCGCACGACCATGCGGTGTGCCCGCCAGCGGGACGGCCTGGCCGCGCTCGCGGTTTACGTCATCATCGTCAGCGTGAGTGCGCCGGACATGGCTCAGCCGGATCAGCGACCGGCCGCTGTAGTCCGCGATCAGGAAGCTGACGTCGCGCGCCCCGAGCGCGTCCGTCAAGGCCGCGGCGACGACCTCTGTCGCATCGATCGGCGGAGCCGCTTCCACTGAGGCAAGCAGCGTGTTCAGATCCAGGCCGGCAAGCAATCGCGAGGGGTTGCTTTGTTCCGGTGTCACCGATCGACCGTAGCGGTAAACGCGGTTTCCCACCAACGTCGAACCCGAGTCGCCATTTGGAGCGAAGACTTTGGGACTCATCTGGACACGTCGCCATCTCGGCAAACAAAACCCCCGATTTACGGGGGTTTTGAGAGCGGATGAAGGGACTCGAACCCTCGACCTTCTGCATGGCAAGCAGACGCTCTAGCCAACTGAGCTACATCCGCCAGCGGGCACGGAGTATAGCCGGGCTGCCTAAATGCCCTCCGCCGCGTCGAGCGCCTCGTTGACGAGGCTGTCCGCGAGCTCGTTGTGCTCGCGCCGCACCGCCGAGTAGCTCACGCGGTGAATCCGGCGCGCGAGCCGCGACGCCTCGAGATGGAGCTCCTGGAGTGCCCGGTTCTTCACCTTGTACTCACCGCGCATCTGCTTGACGAGGAGCTCGGAGTCGGAGACGACCTCGAGCTCCTCGATGCCGAGGTCGGCGGCGCGCTCGAGCCCGGCGACGAGGGCCGCGTACTCGGCGACGTTGTTCGTCGCCACGCCGATCGCCTCCCCGCGGGCGTCGAGCACCGTTCCGTCCTGCGCCTCGAGCACGAAGCCATACGCGGCCGGGCCGGGGTTGCCGCGCGAGCCGCCGTCCGTGAAGAGCCGGGCCTTCACGCGTCGACGAGCGGGTAGACGTCGTAGGCAGGCTCCTCGTAGGGGTGCGCGTCCCGGAGCGCAGCCACGACGTCGTCGAGGCGAGCCGCCGGAACGACCGTCTCGACACGCAGTTCGGCCACGCGCTCCTCCCTCCCACGCTCCCCGAGGGTCGGGCTCGTCTCGTCGCCTCCGAAGAACGTCCCCGTGCCCGCCGCGTACCAGGAGCACCGTTCGTACTCGCCGATACGCCCCGCGCCGGCGGAGAACACCGCATCGCGGGTCGTGTCGAGCGCGTCCTCGGGCACGAACCACACGAGCTTGACGCTCGCGGCCACTAGAGCTCTTCTTCGGGAGCTGCTTCTCGCTCGGTCGAATCGCCCGTGTTAGGCGTCCCGCGGGGCTCGATGAGCAGGACGTGCGCCTCGCCCTCGGAGCGCGGACGATGCTGCATGCCCTTCGGCACGACGAAGAGCTCCCCTGGTCCGAGTTCGACCGAGCGGTCCGGGAGATCGATCACGAGTCGACCGTCGACGACGAGGAAGAGGTCGTCGGTTTCCGGGTGCGAGTGCCAGACGAACTCGCCGCGGACCTTGGCGAGCATGAGCTTGTTGTCGTTGTAGTGGCCCGCGATCTTCGGTCGGAACGCCTCGTCGAAGGTCGCGAGCTTCTCCCGCAGGTTGACCTTGTCGTCCAAGGACTACTCGGTGTTGTCGATCTGCGCGCGCTGGAGCGTGCCGGAGTAGTCCACGTACACGGACTTCCACTCGGTGAACACGTCGAGCGCCGCCTGGCCGGCCTCGCGATGGCCATTCCCGGTCTCCTTCGTCCCGCCGAACGGGAGATGGACCTCGGCGCCGATCGTGCCGGCGTTGATGTACGTGATCCCGGCCTCGAGGTCGCGCATGGCTCGGAAGGCGCGGTTGACGTCGCGCGTGAAGATCGACGACGAGAGCCCGTAGCGGATCCCGTTCGAGATGCGGATCGCGTCCGGCTCGTCGCGGAAGCGGATGAGCGAGAGCGTCGGCCCGAAGATCTCCTCCTGGGCAATGCGCATGTCCGGCTCCACATCGCCGAAGATCGTCGGGCGGTAGTAGAAGCCCTTCGCGAGGTCGCCGTCGTCGGCGATCTCTCCCCCGGTCAGGAGCGTCGCGCCGTCGTCGATCCCGATCTGCGTGTACGAGTGGATCTTCTCGAGCGCCGCGCCGTTGATGACCGGGCCGACGTCCGTGTCGTCCTCCCAGCCCGGCCCGAGGCGCAGCGACTCGGCGCGCTCCACCAACCGGCCGGACAACTCGTCGTACAGGCTCTCGTGGACGATGACGCGGCTCGTCGCCGTGCAGCGCTGCCCGGACGTGCCGAACGCCGACCAGAGGATGCCGTCGAGCGCGAGGTCGAGGTCGGCGTCGTCCATGACGATGATCGCGTTCTTGCCGCCCAGCTCGAGGTGGACGTGCTTGAGCTTCTCCGCCGCGGCCTCGAGCACCTTGACGCCGGTCTCGCGCGAGCCGGTGAGCGTGATCACGGGGACGTCCGGGTGCCGGACGAGTCGCTCGCCGACCGCTCCCCCGCCTCCGTGGACGATGTTGACGACGCCCGTCGGAACGCCCGCCTCGTCGAGGAGCTCGACGAAGCGCTGTCCGAGTGCGGGCGTGTCGGTCGCGGGCTTGAAGACGACCGTGTTGCCGGCCACGAGCGCCGGCGCGATCTTCCAGGACGGAATGGCGATCGGGAAGTTCCACGGCGTGATGACCCCGATGACGCCGATGGGCATGCGGACGGACATCTGGAACTTGTTGCGCAGCTCGGACGGGGTCGTCTGGCCGAACAGGCGCCGGCCCTCGCCGCCCATGTAGAAGCTCATGTCGATCGCTTCCTGGACGTCGCCGCCGGCCTCGGCCTTCACCTTCCCCATCTCGTGCGTCATGAGGTCGGTGAGCTCGGCCTTCGCATCGGTGACGAGCTGCGCGAAGCGGAAGAGGATCTCGCCGCGCTTCGGCGCGGGGACGAGGCGCCACTCCTCGAAAGCGGCCTTCGCGGCCGCGACCGCCCGGTCGACGTCGTCGGGGCCGGACTTCGGGAAGACGCCGATGAGCTCGCCGTCGGCAGGGCTCGTCGATTCGAAGGTGTCGCCGGAGGCGGCATCGACCCATTCGCCGGCGATGTAGTTCTTGAACTCGCGTACGCCTGTCGTCGCCATGCCGCGATTGTAGGGGCGAGGGCCGGGCATGCCCGGCCCCTACGGGTACGGGCCGGCCGTATCGACGCTGTAGGTGCCGGGCATGCCCGGCACTCGGCTACCGCGCGACGTCCGGAATCACGCGGCCGTTGTCGTCGAGCTGTGCGTTCCAGCTCGTGAACGCGGCCTCGATCTCCGCGATGTCGGCGCCGCGGTCGGCGAGCCGGATGGGCTGCGGAGCCTCCGGCAGGACGCGGTACTGGTACCACGTGATCTCCCAGGCGAACGTGAGCACGAGCTCGGAGTTGACCCCCGAGAGCGGGACGATCGAGACGAGCGGGGAGCCCAGGGCACGCGCGACGCCCTGGATCGTCCGCGTGAAGAGGCTCGCGTTGAAGAGGTCGGCCGCCTCGACGAGCGCGGCCTCACCGTCGGAGAGCCGGCGCAGGACGGGCTCCGGCATCACCGGCTCGGTCTCGTCCGACCTCACGCCGAGGATCTGAGCCCAGCGCGGTCGCCGCCGCCCGCGCCCGTGCGGGGACAGCGCGGGCGAGATCGGGCCGCCCTCGCGAACCCAGCCGTACTCGAGCGCGACGTCCTGGCACAGCGGGCACACGTCCACGAACTCGAGCCCGTCCGGTGAGAACCGGAGCGCGTATTCCCCCTGCAGCAACGTCCGCTCGCAGACGGCGCATTGGCGGCGGACGGTCGCCTTCGTCACGCGCATTGACGGACCCTACCACCCACTTCGCGGTTTTCCACAGCGCCCCGAACCGCTACGCCTTGGCCGTCTCCCGCTCGCGCTTCGCATCGTCCATGACCTTCTGCGCGACGTGCGTGGGCACTTCCTCGTAGCGCAGGAAGTGCATCGAGTAGTCCCCGCGGCCGCCGGTCATCGACGTCAGCGACTGGGCATACGTGAGGAGCTCCGCCATCGGCACCTCGGCGCGGATCGTGGTCATGCCGCCGAGCGGCTCCATCCCGTGCAGGCGGCCACGACGCGAGTTGAGGTCTCCGTTGACGGCGCCCAACGCGTCGTCCGGGACGGTGACGTCGAGCTCCATGATCGGCTCGAGCAGCACCGGGTCGGCATTGAGGTACGCGTCCTTGAACGCCATCGAGCCGGCGATCTTGAACGCCATCTCCGAGGAGTCGACCGTGTGGTACGAGCCGTCGACGAGCTCCACCCGGACGCCCTGGATCGGCGCGCCCGCGAGCTCGCCGTGCGCGAGCACCTCCTGGATCCCCTTGTCGACCGCGGGTCGAAACCCCTGCGGGATGACTCCGCCGACGATCTTGTCGACGAACTCGTAGCCCTCCTCGGTCGGAGTGATGACGATATGGCAGTCGCCGAACTGGCCGCGACCGCCGGTCTGCTTCTTGTAGCGCGCGTGCGCGCGCGCCTCGCGCCGGATCGTCTCGCGGTACGGGACGCGTGGCTGATGCAGCTCGATGTCCACGCTGAATCGCCGCCGCGCGCGGTCGAGCGCGATCTCGACGTGCATCTGGCTCATCCCGGAGAGGATCTCCTCGCCCGTTTGCTGGTCGCGCCTGAGCCGGAGCGTCTGATCCTCCTCGGCGAGCCGCCTGATCGCGGAGGCGACCTTCTCCTCGTCACCTTTGTTCTTGGGCGTGATCGCGAAACTCATGACCGGCTCCGGGAACGCGAAGTCCGGGAGCTCGACCTCGACCTCCTTGTCCGTGAGGAGATCTCCGGTCTGCGCCTCCTTGAGCTTTGCGACCGCGCCGATGTCGCCCTCGACGAACTCCTGCGCGGGATGGTGGTCCTTGCCCTGGAGCTGGAGCAGCGAGCCGAAGCGCTCCTTGCCCTTGCCGCGGAGGTTCACGAGCGTCGAGTCGGGCGTGACCGTGCCCTTCAGGACTCGGAAGACGTTGATCCGCCCGGCGAACGGGTCGGCGACGGTCTTGAACACGAAGGCGGCGGTCGCGGCGCCGTCGACGTCGATCGAGGACGCCTTCTTCGCCGGCGAGGGAACGCCCTCGACGATCAGGTCCAGCACGGCGTGCGCGCCGAGGTTCTTCGTCGCGATACCGCAGGCCACGGGGAACACCTCCCCGTTCGTCACCGCGGTCTTGAGGGCGGTGGCGACCTCCTCCGCGCCGAGCTCCTCGCCCTCGAGATAGCGCTCCATCAGCTTCTCGTCCGTCTCCACGACCGCGTCGAGCAGCTTCTCGCGGTACTCGGCGGCGAGCCCCGCGAGCTCGTCCGGGATCGGCCCGGCATCGCCTTCCTTCGCCCCCTCCGGGCTCTCGTAGGCGCACATGTGCAGGACGTCCACGATCCCCGAGACCTCGTGCTCCACTCCGATCGGGAGGTGGACGGCGACGCAACGCGTGTCCAGCTGGTTCCGGAGCGCCTCGAGCGTGCGGTAGAAGTCCGCGCGCTCGCGGTCGAGCATGTTCACGTAGACGATGCGCGAGAGGCCGAGCTCGTCGGCGAGTCGCCACGCTCGGCTGGTGCCGACCTCGACGCCCATGACGCTCGAAACGGTCACGAGGACGCCCTCGACGACGCGGGCGGCGGTGCGCAGCTCGCCCTGGAAGCTCGGATCGCCCGGCACGTCCACGAGGTTCAGCTTCCGCTCCTGCCACTCCGTGTGCGCGAGCGAGGTCGAGATCGAGAGCTGCCGCTTGTGCTCGTCCTCGTCCGAGTCCGAGACCGTCGTCCCTGCCTCCACGGTGCCGAGGCGGTTCACCGCACCGGACTGGAAGAGGAGCGCCTCCACGAGCGACGTCTTCCCCGTCCCGCGGTGACCGACGACGGCGACGTTGCGGATCTTGGCGGGCTCGGGCATGGGCAGGCAGACCTCCTGGGAGCTGGGATTCCGCGCGAAGCTTAGTCCGCAGGCAGAGGCCGCCGAGGCGTCATGCGCCGGTGTCGTGCGAGGGCTTCTCTCTACTTCTCGGCCGGCTCGCGGGTCGCGCCCGCGAGGTGCGCCTTCAGGCGGAGGATCGCCTTCGTGTGCAGCTGCGAGACCCGTGACTCCGTGACGCCGAGCACCTCGCCGATCTCGCGGAGCGTCAGCTCCTCGTAGTAGTAGAGCGTCACGACGAGCTTCTCGCGCTCCGGGAGCCCGGAGATCGCCTCGGCCAGCGCCTCCTTGATCTCCGTCTGCTCGAGCGAGAACTCGGGGTCGGGGCCGCTGCCGTCCTCGATCGTGTCGATGAGCGCGATCTGGTCTCCCCCACCCGACGGCGACCAGAGCTCGTCGAGCGCGGCGACCGACGTGCGGGAGATCTCCCGCAGGCTCTCCTCCAGCTCGTCGCCCGAGACGCCGAGCTTCTGCGCGATCTCCGCGTCGGTCGGCGCGCGCATGAGCTCACGCTCGAGGACCTGAATCGCGCGCTCGATCTGCCTCGCGCGCGTGCGCACCGAGCGCGGCACCCAGTCGAGCGAGCGCAGCTCGTCGATGATTGCGCCGCGGATCCGGGCCATCGCGAACGTCTCGAACTTGATCTCGCGGTCGGGGTCGAAGCGCTCGATCGCGCCGATGAGCCCGAGCAGGCCGTAGGAGACGAGATCCTGCTCGTCGACGTGCGCCGGCAGGCTCGCGCCCACGCGCCCGGCGACGAACTTCACGAGCGGGGCGTACGTGAGGATCAGCCGGTCGCGGACGTGCTGGTCACCGGTCTTGCGGTACTCCTGCCATAAGCCGTACGTGTCTTCTGCCGCAGCCACGGCAAAGAGAATACGACGCGCGCTGCCGAATTCCTCAGGTGCGTCAGAAGAGAGCGCGCCAGGCCAGCGTGGCCATCCAGCAGGCGAGCGCGCCTGCGGTCAGGGCGATCACCCATGCCCGCCCGCCCTCGAGCGCCGAGAACACCGCGACGAGCGCGAGCCCGGCCGTGAGGACGGCGAACAGCGCTCCGAGCGCACGGCGATGCATGCGGGCAGTAAACCCCGCGAAGAGCCACGAAGTCGACGCGGCTACACTCGGGTGCGCAACCGAGGGGCGTAGCTCAACTGGTAGAGCACCGGTCTCCAAAACCGGGGGTTGCAGGTTCGAGTCCTGTCGCCCCTGTTGCTCGAATCGGCTCGTAGCAGGAGATTCGCGCCGGAGCCGTTGTCGAGTCTGTCGCGGTGCTGCCGATCGTTGCTACCGGCCTCCTCGCGAAGGAGGACGCACGCGAGGTCGATGTACCGCTGAGTCGTCACGTTCCGTCACCGCCAACCTGACATAGTGGTCTGGTGGACGAGACGAGGACCTACCGCGTTTCCCTCGTCTCGAAGGACACGCCGGATGAGGTCGACCCGTTCTACCGGTACCTCGCGGAGCACCTTCCCGAAGAGGGCGAGATCATCGGCGTCGCGCGCTTCCACCGTGGCCGCATGGTTCGTGCTCGCGTAACCCGCGTGGACGCCAACACGAGTCCGCCGATCGCGGCAACGCAGATCGACTAGGGCTGCTCCGCCGAAACGCCGCTCGCTCATCGTGGCGACCGCGTACGCACCCGAGCCGAAGCTACCTAACTGCTTGGCGCCCGAGGGCCGAGCCGCCCGAATCGCTGACGTACAGCTCGCCGTGGGCCGCGTTCGCGTCCGAGCGTGCTCTAGGCCGGTTTGGCGGTCATCGCCCAGACAGCGACCACGTTGGCCGCGAGCAGGACGAGCGAGATCAGCGTTGTCGCCGTCAGTAGACGCCGTCCTTTGTCGATGCGAAGCCTGTGCACGCCGATCCCGCCGAGGATCAGCGCAGCGAGCAGCAGCGCTCCGCCCAACTCGGCGACCAGGAAGCCAATGAGCACCCAAGCGAGCTCGATCGGCTCGTCGTCGAGTCCTTCCTTCGCATAGATCCACTCGCCGCTGACGAACATGAGCAGCCACCCGGGGGATGCGACGACGAGGAGCGAGAAGTAGCCGAGCCGCAGGAGTCTCTGGTCGCCGCGAGCGAACATCAGTGCCGAAGTCGCGGCGAGCAGCCCGCCGACGAGGATCATCGCGCCGAGAACGTGCAGGAGGAGCGGGAGATTCCAGCTGTCCGGACGGAGCACGGCGATCACGGCCACGCCTACCTGCCGGTCCCACGCCCATGCTCGCGGCAGCTTGCGCTCTCAACTACCACGCTGCGTCCAGCGTCACGGCTACCGAGGTTTGTGTTTCGACGCTCGGCGGGTATCGACGTGGGCGGAGGTGAGCCAATGCCAACCTGGGCTTGGGTTCTGATCATCGTTCTGCTTCTCATTCTCGTCTTCGGCGGGTTCGGTTACTCGCGCAGGTAGATGGTGCTTCCGTGGCAGAGACGCTCCCGGCCTCCGATCCGTGGTGAGGGTCGCACCGAGGAGCGTCTCGACTCGGCGGCACGCGAGCGGGAGAGGAGAATCACACGGCTCTTCCGGCGTTGGCCCGCGATCGATCGGAGCGAGGAGCGCGAGCTTCGGCACCTGTGGGACGAGCGCATGCGTCGTGCGAAACAGCGCGGATCGAACTAGGCCTTACTCCATCTAGCCAGCGCTTCCGCGTGGTCTCGCTCCCGATGCGTTGCCGATCTGGGGGATTCGTGGGAGCGGAATGGAGAACACGCCCCTCGACCGGCACCCCGAGGAACTAGGGTCGAGACGCGGGGACCATGAGCCCTCCGCACGGCAGTCGAGATGGGCGCGATCGAGGCCATGCCGCATCCTTCGCCTCTCGCGCCCGTCTCGGCGCTCACCCGGACCAGGTAGAAGGTCGGGGATGCCGTTCATCGACACGAACGAGCTCGAGGTCCGCGAGGTTCGGCCCGGATGGAGAGGTAGGTTCTTTCACTCCGAGCACATGACCTTCGGCTACTGGGACGTCGCGGCGGGATCGTGGATCCATGAGCACTCCCACCCGAACGAAGAGGTGTGGCACATCGTCGAAGGCGTGTTCGAGATCACGATCTCCGGCGAGAGCCGAGCTGCCGATCCCGGTTCCGTCGCCGTCGTCCCCTCCGACACAGCGCACAGCGTCAAGGCCCTGACCGACGGACGCGCGATCGTCGTCGATCACCCGGTGCGGTCGGAGATCGGTGGCGTCCGGACCGACTAGCCGACCGCCCTGGACCACTGCTCATCCGTGGTCGGGTCGGCGCTGCTAGCTCTCCTCAACGGGGGATTCGGGACCAGCCCCGGCTAGCGACGCGAGTCGTTCGCGGAGCTCGTCGCGTGCCTACGCCGCTGTCATCGACGTCGCAGGAGCCAGATGGCGACGACGGTGGCAGCGAGGACCCACCACGAGACGTGCACCATCGGATCTCTCGGGAATCCGACCGCAACCCCGCTCCGCCCCGCAGCGATACGCGCGGGCCCGAACGTGCGACCCCGGTCGTCGAGCAGGCGCTCGATGTCGTCGGCGCGTGCGGATCGCGGTGCAGCGGCCTCCACTCGTCTCGAGTCTATGGGTCCGAGCGCTCATCCTGAAGTCGGAGGGAAGGTCCAGTCTTTCGTCCGATGCGGACCGGGTGTGCCCCGATCGATCATCCCGGCATGGGCGAGCCGGCAGCGACGAGGAGGTGGCGACGCTCTGCGGGCGCGGCGGCCGTTTCCGTAACGGCCCTCGTGGTCTCCTCGGCCTCCGGGTTAGCGGCTTCGGCCGATCGCGGCCTCGAGGCGCGGCGGGACGGAGGGCTGCTCGTGTCTGCTCCGCGGGTGTTCGACGGTCGACGGCTGATCGCCGACGGTGCTGTCTTGATCCGGGGTGGGAAGGTCGTCCGGGTCGGCAGGCTCGCAGACCTGCGCGGGCAGACCGTGCGTCGGGTTGCCCTCGAGAACGCAACCATCCTCCCGGGATTCATCGACCTGCACGTCCACGAGGAGACGCCGCACCTCGTGCGTGCCGGACTGATGACGGTGCGCAATCTCGGCGAGCCGCTCAGCTCGCTGCGTCCGCCGCGCGACCGGCCCGGCAAGCTGCGCCGGCGCGGCGCCGGTCCGATCGTCAGCGTGCCTGGCGGCTACCCCGGGACCATCTGGGGACGCTCGATCCACATCGACGTTCGCAGCCCCGCCGAAGCCGAGCAGGTCGTCGACAGGCTCGTCGACCGTGGGGCGAGCATCATCAAGGCCGCACTCGAGCCGGGCCCTGGCGACTGGCCGATGCTCTCCCTCGACGAGCTGAAGGCCGTCGTCGCCGCCGCGCACCGACGCGACCGAGACGTCACCGTGCACGTCGAACGGATCGAGCAGATGCGGGTCGCACTCGAGGCCGGTGTCGACGAGCTCGCGCACACGCCCTGCGACCGCGCCGATCCGGAGGCCATGCGAGCCGCGGCACGAGCCGGCGTGCGGATCGTCGCGACCCTTCACGTCCAGGGGCGCTGCCCGGCGAAGCTCGCAAATGCGCGCGCGTTCGTCGCCGCCGGCGGGCGCCTTCTCTACGGCAGCGACTACGGGGTCCCCGGAATTCCGGCCGGTATCGACGCCGAGGAACTCCGGCTGCTGGAGAAGAGCGGGCTGACACGGCTCCAGGTCTTTGCCGCCGCCACGTCCCAGGCGGGCAGGGCTCTCGGCGAGGCGCCGCTCGGCTCGCTTGCCGCGGGCGCGCCCGCCGACCTCTTCGCCGTTCGAGGCAACCCCTTCCGAGACCTCGCCGCGTTCGACCGGCCGCTGCTCGCGATTGCCGGCGGAGTTCGCGTGCGCTGAATCAGGTCTCCGCGACAGCAGGACGTCTTGCCGTCGACGGCGTGGGGTAGGGGCGCAATCCGTGACGATCGCCACTTTCGTATGCTTGATCGCATCCCGGCTGCGGCCGTAGGACAAGCGCTCCCCATGGAGAGGAGGCTTCGTGTATCCCGCGAGATTCGAGTACCTCGCACCGTCGACGCTCGAGGAGGTGATCGCGACACTCACCGAGCGGGGTGACGAGGCCAAGGTCATGGCGGGTGGCCAGAGCCTCATCCCCCTCATGAAGCTTCGCATCGCCGCCCCGAGCGTCGTCGTCGACCTGAACCGCGTTCCCGACCTCGACTACGTCGAGGAGGTCAAAGAGGGGCTTCGCATCGGCGCGCTCGCCCGCCACAAGACCTGTGAGACCTCGCGCTTGCTCCGCAAGCGCTACCGCCTGCTCGGTGACGCGGCACCGCAGATCTCCGACCCGCTCGTGCGCAACCGCGGCACCGTCTGCGGCTCGCTGGCGCACGCCGACCCCCAGGGCGACTGGGGCGCCGTCATGCTGGCCGCGCGCGCGGAGGTCGTCGCGCAGGGCCCGGGTGGCGAGAGGACGATCGCCATCGACGACCTGCTCCGCGGACCGTTCACCACCTCGCTCGCTCCCGACGAGGTGATCACCGAGGCGCGCGTCCCCGACCCCGGCCCGAGGACGAGCGGCACGTACCTCAAGCTCGAGCGCAAGGTCGGCGACTATGCGACCGCGGCCGTCGCGATCCAGGTGACGCTCTCGAACGGGCACATCGGCGAGGCCGGCATCGCCCTCACCGGCGTCGGCCCGATCAACATCCGGGCGACCGCAGCAGAGGAGGCGCTTCGCGGAGCGGAGCCCTCCGATTCGGCGATCGAGGACGCTGCCAGGCTCGCGGCCGAAGCCGCCGAGCCGCAGTCGGACATCCGGGGCACCGCGGACTACAAGCGCAGCGTGATCCGCGTGTTCACGGCGCGAGGCCTACGGACCGCCATCGCTCGCGCGGCGGGCGGAAAGGAGTGAGTCCCATGACCGAGCTTGCGACCAAGACAGAGGCCGGAGCGGCGCTGCACCCCTTCGAGACGACCGTCAACGGCCAGAAGCACGCTGCCGCGGTCGAGGCGCGCACCTTGCTCGTTCATTTCATCCGCGAGTCCCTCGGCCTGACGGGCACGCACATCGGCTGCGACACGTCGAGCTGCGGGGCCTGCACGGTGCTCGTGGACGGCGTGCCGATGAAGTCGTGCGCGATGCTCGCCGTTCAGGCGAACGGCGCCGAGATCACCACGGTCGAGGGCCTCGAGCAGGGCGGGCAGCTCCATCCGATCCAGCAGGCGTTCTCCGAGGAGCACGGCCTGCAGTGCGGGTTCTGCACCCCGGGAATGATGCTCACCTCGGTCGCGCTGCTCGCCGAGAACCCGAGCCCGACGAGCGAGGAGATCCGCTGGGCGATCTCCGGGCAGATCTGCCGCTGCACCGGCTACCAGAACATCGTGAAGGCGGTTCAGAGAGCGGGCGAGCTCATGAAGGAGGGTTCCTAGCCATGGCAACCACGCAAGAGGTCGGCGGGATCGGCCACTCCGTCAAGCGCAAGGAGGACGCGCGCTTCATCCGTGGCAAGGGCCGGTACTTCGACGACATCACGCTGCCGGGCATGCTCCACATGGAGATCCTGCGCAGCCCGTACGCCCACGCCGAGCTCAAGGGGATCGACACCTCGAGGGCGCAGGGGCTCGAGGGCGTGGTCGCCGTCGTCACCGGGGAGCTGCTCGCACAACACAACCTCGCCTGGATGCCGACGCTCTCCGGCGACACCCAGGCGGTGCTCGCGACCGACAAGGTCCGCTTCCAGGGGCAGGAGGTCGCGTGCGTCATCGCCGAGACCGCGTACGTCGCGAAGGACGCGCTCGAGCTGATCGAGGTGGAGTACGAGCCGCTCCCCGCGGTCACGAGCCCACAGCGGGCGATGGCCGACGACGCCCCGCTCATCCGTACCGACAAGGAAGGCCAGGAGTCGAACCACGTCTACCACTGGGAGGCGGGAGACAAGGACGCGACCGACCGCGCGTTCGCCGAGGCCGACCAGGTGATCGCGCTCGACACCTTCTATCCGCGCTGCCATCCGTCGCCGCTGGAGTGCTGCGGCTGCGTGGCGGACGTGAACCCTGCGACCGGCACGGCGACCATCTACATGACCTCGCAGGCGCCGCACGCCCATCGCACGCTGTTCGCGATCGTCGCCGGCCTGCCCGAGCACAAGATCCGGATCATCAGCCCGGACATCGGCGGCGGCTTCGGGAACAAGGTGCCGATCTATCCCGGATACGTCGTCGCGACGGCCGCTTCGCTGCTCATCGGGCGACCGGTCAAGTGGGTCGAGGACCGAACCGGGAACCTCATCTCGACCGGCTTCGCGCGCGACTACCACATGCGCGGGGAGCTGGCGGTGAAGGACGGCAAGATGACCGGTCTCCGCGCATCGCTCCTGTCCGACCAGGGAGCGTTCTTCGCGGACGCCCAGCCGACGAAGACCCGCGCCGGGCTCTTCCACATCGTCACGGGCTCGTACGACATCCCGGCGGCGCACGTGGTCGCGGACGGTTGGTACACGAACAAGGCGCCGGGCGGTGTCGCGTACCGCTGCTCGTTCCGGGTGACCGAGGCCTCGTACCTGATCGAGCGCCTCGTCGACAACGCCGCCCACGAGCTCGGCGTCGACGCGGCTCGGTTCCGGCTCGACAACTTCATCCAGCCGGAGCAGTTCCCGTACGAGTCGGCGACCGGCTTCCTCTACGACTCGGGGAACTATCCCGAGGCGATGCGGATGGCGCTCGAGAAGCTCGGCTACGAGGACCTGCGGAAGGAGCAGGAGAAGGCACGCGCCGAGGGACGGCTGCTCGGGATCGGCCTGGCCTCGTTCACCGAGGTCGTCGGCGCCGGCAAGGGCACCGACTACGACATTGCCGGTCTCAGGATGTTCGACTCGGCGGAGCTCCGCATCCACCCGACCGGCAAGGCGATCCTCAAGCTCGGCGTCAAGTCCCAGGGGCAGGGGCACGAGACGACGTTCGCCCAGATCGTCGCGAGCGAGCTCGGCATCCCCTACGAGGACATCGAGGTGCAGGAGGGGGACACCGACAACACCCCGTACGGGCTCGGAACCTACGCGAGCCGCTCGACGCCGACCGCGGGCGCCGCGACGGCTGTCATCTCGCGCAAGCTGCGGGACAAGGGAAGGGAGATCGCAGCGCACCTGCTCGAGGCCTCGGCCGACGACATCGAGTTCGAGGCAGGCAGCTTCTTCGTCAAGGGCTCGCCCGACCGCTCGAAGACGATCCAGGACGTCGCGTTCGCCGCGTACTCGGACCTCCCGGAAGGCATGGAGGCGGGCCTCGAAGGCGTCCACTACTACGACCCGCCGCACATGACGTACCCGTTCGGCACGTACGCGGTCGTCGTCGAGATCGATCGCGGAACCGGTCAGTGGAAGGTCGAGAGAATGGTCGCGGTCGACGACTGCGGCGTCCGGATCAACCCCGTGATCGTCGAGGGTCAGATCATGGGTGGTCTGACCGAGGGCTACGCGATCGCCGCGATGCAGCTGATCACGTTCGACGAGGACGGCAACTGCATCGGCTCGAACATGACCGACTACCTCATCCCGACGGCCTGGGAGACGCCGGAGTTCGATCTCGGCGAGCTCACCACGCCCTCGCCGCACCATCCGATCGGGGCGAAGGGGGTCGGCGAGTCCGCCACCGTCGGATCGCCGGCTGCGTACGTGAACGCGGTCATCGACGCGCTCTGGCACGCGGGCGTGCGGAACATCGACATGCCTCTGACGTCGGACAAGGTCTGGCAGGCACTGGCCGAGGCCGGGCTCGCCGAGTGAGCGTCGCTCGCCTTCCGCTCGCTCCCGTGGGGGAAACCATGTTTCCGCATGCTTTGCCGCGACAGGAATCCGCGGGAGCGGATTCCTGTCTGGCGAAAGGCGAGGGTGCCCCCTTCTTCCTGAAAGCGTGGGGAACCTCCCGGTTCCCCACACCCCTCCTCGCTCATGCCCGTAGGGCACGCGCATGACTGACGTCCTGATCGAGGCCGGCCGGCTCGCGGAGGCGGGCGAAGAGTTCGTCCTTGCCACCGTCGTCTCCGTACGCCGACCGGCCTCGGCCAGGCGTGGCGACCGCGCGCTCGTTCGGGCCGACGGGAAGCTCGTCGGCTGGGTCGGCGGAGCGTGCTCCGAGCCGGCCGTCGTGCGCGAGGCGCTACGTGCACTCGCCGACGGTCGGCCACGGCTGCTGAGGATCTGTCCGCCGGGGAGCCCGCACGTAGGCGACGACGTCGTGACCGCGGAGAGCTCCTGCGCCTCGGAGGGAACCGTCGAGGTCCTCATCGAGCCGCACGTGGCCGTCCCGCTGGTCGCGGTCGTCGGCGAGAGCCCGGCGGCCGGGTCCCTCCGAGAGCTCGTCCCGGGGATCGGCTGGAGGGTCACCAACGACCTCGCAGCCGGCGCGGATGCCGTCGTCCTCGCGACGATGGGTCGTGGCGACGAGGAGGGGCTGGAAGCGGCGCTCGCGTCCCGCGCCGGGTACGTCGGGCTCGTCGCCAGCTCACGACGTGCGCAGGTCGTGCTCGAGCGGCTGCGCGAGCGCGGCGTGGACGAGGAGGCGCTCGCGCGGGTCCGCAGCCCGGCCGGCCTCGACCTGGGACCCCTGCCCCAGTCAGAGATCGCGGTCGCCGTGCTCGCGGAGCTCGTCGCCTGGCGGCACGCGCGGGACGCTTCCCCCAGCGAGCTCCTGGAGGCCGTCGATCCCGTGTGCGGAATGACGATCGCCGTCGGACCGGAGACCCCGAGCGCGACGTATGGGGACACGACGTACTGGTTCTGCTGTCCGGGTTGCCGCACGCGGCTTCACGCGCGACCCGGCCGCCTTCCTCGCGAGCATCTGACCGAAGAGAACGGGGCGACGTCTCCGCCGCCCCCGTTCCCTACTCCCCGCGCGGGATCATCGCGATACCCGCGACGGCAGCTGGGAAATCCTTGGCGAAAGGGTGGAGAACGACCTCAACACGCGGCTCGACCAGCGCTACGGTGGGGCCTCTTCACCAAGCCGCCGAGACCCGCCCTGTCACCTCGAGGCGCACGGCCGTTCACCGAGAGAGATGGACGGCCGGGCGCCTCGCTCGGCGCTGGAGCACCGCGACTGACGGCAGGTCGGAAGGCGTCGCTAGACGGCGGGCTGCGTCGTGGACGACGCGATCAGGAGAAACACGAGCACGGCGATCGCGGCGGCGACCAGGGCGACGAACGCTGTGCGAATTCCGCTCGACAAGGCTCCCACCTCCTCGGAGGCGCGCCGGCCGGCGCGCTGGCGGGAGTCAATCGCCCCAGCTGCTCCAAGGGAATGCCCCGAACGGGGCGTTCTCAGTGATCCGTGGGGAGGTGCCAGCGCCGCGGCGCTATCAGGTCCTGAGCCTCCGTCGGCCCCCAGGATCCGGGCTCGTACGAGATCGCGGGCGGCGGCTCGTCCAGCACCGGCTGCACGACCTCCCACAGCCGCTCGATGCCGTCGGCGCGCGCGAAGAGCGTCTTGTCGCCGATGAGCGCGTCGTAGATGAGGCGCTCGTAGGCCTCGAGCAGGCCGCCCGGGTCGTACTCGAAGTTCATCCGCGCCTCGGTGAGGTCGAGCTCGGCGCCCGGATCCTTGACGAGGAACGACGCGGAGATCGAACCGGGATCCCCCAGGTCGAACGTCAGGTGGTTCTCGTCGATGCTGTCCGTCGAGACTTCGGCCCGCTCGAAGAGCGAGAGCGCAGGCTTCTTGAAGACGATCGTGAGGACGCGACGGGACTCCGGCATCCGCTTGCCGGTTCGGATGAAGAACGGCACGCCCTTCCAGCGCCAGTTGTCGATGAAGACGCGACCCGCTACGTACGTCTCCGTTTCCGAGTCGGCAGCGACGCCCTCGAGGTCGCGATACCCCGTGAACTGGCCCCGGACGACATCCCCAGGCGTGAGCGGGCGCATCGCGTCGAAGACCTTCGACTTCTCGTCGCCGAGCGACTTCGGAGTCAGCGCGAGTGGCGGCTCCATCGCGACGAACCCGAGCACCTGGAAGACGTGGGTGACCACGACGTCCCGTAGCGCACCGGTCGCCTCGTAGAACGAGGCGCGCTGGTCGACGGACAGGGTCTCGGGCACGTCGAACTGCACGTGGTCGATGAACTGCCGGTTCCAGACCGGTTCGAAGAGGCCGTTCGCGAAGCGGAAGGCGAGGATGTTCTGCACGGCCTCCTTGCCGAGGAAGTGGTCGATGCGGAAGACGCAGTCCTCGCTCAGCACGGAGTGGATCTGCTCGTTCAGAGCCCGCGCGGTCTCGAGATCGACGCCGAATGGCTTCTCGATGATGACGCGCGCGTCCTCGGCCAGGCCTGCTTCGCCGAGGCCGAGCACGATGTCGTCGAAGACGCTCGGAGGGACGGCGCAGAAGACGAGCTTGGCGTTCGTGCCGAGCTCCTTCGCGGCCTGCGCCGCCGCGGAGGAGAGCCTGGAGGTCGAGCCAGGCCCGAAGCCCCCGCCGACGAACGAGAGCCGTGCGGAGAACCGCTCCCACGCCTCGCCCTCCGGGCTCGAACGCCCGAACTCCTCGATCGCGCGCCGGGCCAGCTCTCGGAAGTCCTCGTCCGAGAGCTCTCGCATCGAGGCGGCAATGAGGCGCCAGTCCTCGGGGAGCAGGCCCGCGACCTCGAGGTGGTAGAGGCCCGGCAGCAGCTTCCGCTTCGCGAGATCGCCGGCGGCGCCGAAGAGGATGATCGTCACCGGCGCGAGCGGGCGGCCGCTCGTCGGGTGGCTGAAGAGCGTGCGCTCGGTGTCCGTCGCGGTCAGGACTTCACCTCGGTCTGCCGCTCCACGTGCCCGCCGAACTCCTTGCGCATCGCGGACAGCACCTTGCTCGCGAAGTCGGCCTCGCCCCGGGACGTGAAGCGCGAGAAGAGCGCTGTCGAGAGCACCGGCACCGGGACTCCTTCCTCGACGGCCGCGAGGACCGTCCAGCGCCCCTCGCCGGAGTCGGAGACGCGCCCGCTGAAGTCGGCGAGATCGGGCGATTCCGCGAGCGCGTGCGCGGTCAGGTCGAGCAGCCACGACGAGACGACCGAGCCGCGCCGCCAGAGCTCGGCAATGTCCGCGAGATCGAAGTCGTAGCGGTAGAGCTCCGGGTGCGCGAGCGGCGCGACCTCGGAGCTCGCTTCGTGCTCGCGCGAGCCCACATTGGCACCGTGGAGCACGTTGAGGCCCTCGGCGTATGCGGCCATGAGCCCGTACTCGATGCCGTTGTGCACCATCTTCACGAAGTGGCCGGCACCGGACGGGCCGCAATGGAGATATCCCATCTCGGCGGGCCGAGGCGGCGCACTGTCGCCGGCGGTCCGGGGCGCAGCGTCGACCCCGGGCGACAGGCTCCGGAAGACCGGGTCCAGCCTCGCGACGGCCTCCTCCTCCCCTCCGATCATGAGGCAGTAGCCGCGCTCCAGCCCGAAGACCCCGCCGGAGGTGCCGACGTCCACGAAATGGAGGCCCCGTTCCGCGAGCGTCGCCGCGCGGACGATGTCGTCGCGGTAGTAGCTGTTTCCCCCGTCGACGACCACGTCCCCGGCGTCGAGGTGAGGCACGAGCTCGTCGAGGACGGCGCCGACGGCCGCGGCCGGGACCATGATCCAGACGGCCCTCGGCCGCTCTAGCTTCGTGGCGAGGTCGGCATACGTCGCCGCACCGGTCGCGCCCTCCTGCTCGAGCTCGGCAATCGCATCGGGGTGACGGGCCGTCACGACGCAGTTGTGCCCGTCGCCCATGAGCCTCATCACCATGTTCGCGCCCATCCGCCCGAGCCCGATCATCCCCAGCTGCATGCGGCCTCCTCTCGCGTCGCCTCTCGGGTCAAGATCTGCACTGGACGATACGCGCCGCGCGTCTCCAGGCCTCGCTCAGACCGCGACCGACGGCAACCCGGCGAGCGCCAGCGCCACCTCGTCCTCCGAGTACGCGTGGTCCTCGAGCTTGCCGGCGAAGTAATCCATGTACGCCTGCATGTCGAAATGCCCGTGGCCGCACAGGTTGAAGAGGATCGCCTGCGAGACGCCTTCCTCGCGGCAGCGAACCGCCTCGTCGATCGCTGCTTTGACCGCGTGGTTCGCCTCGGGCGCGGGGACGATCCCCTCGATGCGCGCGAACTCGACCCCGGCTGCAAAGACCTCGGTCTGCGTGTAGGCGCGCGCCTCGATCAGGCCGAGCTCCTTCAGATGGCTGACCATCGGCGCCATCCCGTGGTAGCGCAGCCCGCCCGCATGGAAGGGCGGCGGCACGAAGGTCGAGCCGAGCGTGTGCATGCGAACGAGCGGCGTCAGGTGGGCCGTGTCGCCGAAGTCGTAGGCGTAGAGGCCCTTCGTGAGGCTGGGGCATGCCGCCGGCTCGACCGCGATCACGCGTAGCTCTTTCTGCTCGCGGAGCGCCTGGCCGATGAACGGGAACGAGATGCCGGCGAAGTTCGACCCGCCGCCGGTGCAGCCGATGACGACGTCCGGGTAGTCGTCGGCGAGCTCGAGCTGTTCCTGCGCCTCGAGTCCGATCACCGACTGGTGCATGAGGACGTGGTTGAGCACCGAGCCGAGCGAGTACTTCGTGTCGTCGCGGGTCGCGGCGATCTCCACGGCCTCGGAGATCGCGATCCCGAGGCTGCCGGTCGAGTCCGGGTGCTCCTCGAGGATCGCGCGTCCGGAGTTCGTCTCGCTCGAGGGGCTCGGGACGCAGCGTGCGCCGAAGACCTCCATGAGCGCCCGCCGGTACGGCTTCTGCTCGTACGACACCTTGACCATGTAGACCTCGACCTCGAGGCCGAAGACCTGCCCCGCGAAGGCCAGCGCCGATCCCCACTGCCCCGCCCCGGTCTCCGTCGCGAGCCTGGTCACGCCCTCCTGCTTGTTGTAGAAGGCCTGCGCGACCGCGGTGTTCGGCTTGTGCGAGCCCGTTGGGGAGACGCCCTCGTACTTGTAGTAGATGCGAGCGGGCGTCGAGAGCGCCTGCTCGAGGCGGCGGGCACGGAAGAGCGGCGTCGGCCGCCACTGCTTGTAGACGTCCCGGATCTCCTCGGGAATGCCGATGTGCCGGTCCGTCGAGACCTCCTGGAGGATGATCTGCATCGGGAAGAGCGGCGCGAGATCGTCCGGCCCGACGGGCTGCCCCGTCCCCGGATGGAGCACCGGCGGCGGAGGCTGCGGGAGATCGGATGCGAGGTTGTACCAGGCCTCCGGGAGGCGGCTCTCGTCGAGGACGAACTTGACCTGCTGGCTCATGACGTCTCCCCTCTGCCGATGGCGATGGCATGAGTCTTGCCGACGACCAAGAGCGGGGCAAGCGAGACCCGACCGACGTCGAAGGCCCGCCGAGGCGGGCCTATTCGACGTCGGTCGGGTGAGGGTGAAGCTACGAGAACGCGGTTGCCCGCTGCCGCCGGATCGCGAGTAGCGAGCCGCCGACGAGGAGCAGTCCGAGGCCGAACGCGCCAAGGGCGCCGATGCCGGCGTCTGTCCAGTCGAAGCCGTCGCCGTGGACCAGCGGCGACTCGGTGGGCTCGATCGTGGGAGCGGGACCGGCACCGCGCCATGCGCGGTCGTCCGGGCGGACGGCCGCGGTCACGGTGTCCGTCGCGAACAGCCCGGGACCGTGGGTCGCGCGGTCGTCCGGGCGAACCGAGGTCGCGAGGTCCACCGGGCCGATCGCGCCCGGACCGTGAGTCGCGCGGTCGTCCGGGCGAGTGCTGCCTTCCGCTGCAACGGTGCCTGCGCCGAGAGTGAGTGCCGCCGCCGCGATCACCAGGTACATGAGGCGCTTCATCGCTTCTCCTTTCGTCGCCGACCGCCTCGTGCGGCCGCGTCGGGGGAACCGTGCGGCGAAGCGGTTGCAGAGCGGCTGCATATCGGCGACAGTCGCTTGCACTGCGGTGGAATGGGCGATGGACACAAGGATTCTCGGCCCGCTCGAAGTCGTTGTGGACGGGAATCGGGTCGAGATCAGAGGCGGCAAGCAGCGCGAGCTCCTCGCGATCCTGCTCGTCCACGCGAACGAGACCATCTCCCCAGACCGGCTCGTCGACGACCTCTGGGGGGGCACCCCACCGACGTCGGCGCTGAAGACGCTCCAGTCGCTCGTGTCACGGCTTCGGTCCAGCCTCGGCGCGGCGAGCGGCGCGCTCGAGACCCACGGGCACGGCTATCGCCTTCGTATGGAGCCCGGAAAGCTCGACGCAGAGACGTTCCGCACCCAGCTCGACGAAGGGCGGCGCGCGCTCGCGCGAGGCGAGCCCGAGACTGCCGCCGAAACCCTGCGAGAGGCCCTCGCGCTTTGGCGCGGGCCGGCCCTCGCCGAGTTCCGGTACCAGGACTTCGCCCAGTCCGAGATCGCCCGCCTCGAGGAGCTCCGTCTCGCCGCGCGGGAGGAGCGGATCGAGGCCGTCCTCGAGCTGGGGCGACACGACGAGCTCATCCCCGAGCTGGAAGCGCTCGTCTCGGAGCAGCCGCTCCGCGAGCGGCCGCGCGGGCAGCTCATGCTCGCGCTCTACCGCTCCGGCCGTCAGGCGGAAGCGCTGAACACCTACCAGGAGGGCCGCCGTGTGCTCGCCGAGGAGCTCGGCCTCGAGCCGAGCGAGAGCCTCCAACGCGTCGAGCGGCAGATCCTCGACCACGATCCCGCGCTCGCCGCTCCGGCCCGGCCGACCAGGCCGCGGATCGTGCCCGCCGCAGCCTGGCGGCACCCTCGCAGGCTCGTCGCAGCCGGCGCGCTCGTCCTCGCCGTCGCGCTCGGGGCCGCGTTCTACCAGGGCACACGCGGCAGCGAGACGATCGAGGCGTCCGGCGCACTCGCGCTCGACCCCTCTTCGGGCGAGCTCGTCGCCAGCGTTCCCCTCGGAACCGCCCCATCAGCGGTCGCCGTCGGCGACGGAAGCGTGTGGGTGGTCGATGCCGACGACAGGACGATCTCGCAGATCGATCCCGAGTCGCGGTCCGTCGAGCGGACCTTCAGCACGTCGTCCATACCAACGGACGTCGCAGTAGGCGACGGAGCGGTGTGGGTCACGAACGCGCCGATCGATGAGCAGTCGAACTCGGCGGAGGACTGGCTCCCCGCGAGCGTCTCGCGACTCGATCCCGAGTCGGGCGACGTCGTCGAGACGATCGAGCTCCGGCCCGCACCGGGCGGGCACATCCCGAACGTCCTACCGGGTCTCAGCGTGCAGCACCTCGCGGTCTCCCCCGAGGCCGTCTGGGTCATCAATCGCGACCTCAGCGTCTCGCGTATCGACCCGCGGTCGAACCGGATCGTCGCGCAGGTCGAGGGCGTCAAGGCCAACAACATCGCGGTGGGCGACGGCGACGTCTGGGTCGCCGAGGAGGACAGCCTCGCCGAGATCGATCCGAGCACCAACGAGGTCGCGAGACGCGTGCCGCTCGAGGACGCCTTCATCCTCTCGACCCTTGCAGTCGGAGGCGGAGCCGTGTGGGTCGCCGATCCCGGAGGCGGCAAGGTCTGGCGCGTCGACACCGGCCCGAGGCTCCGGACGACGGCGATCGAGGTCGAGACCTGGGTCGCCGGGCTCGCGTTCGGCGAAGGCGCGCTATGGGCGACGAACGAGATCGGCGACTCGATCCACCGCATCAACCCGCGGACCGGCGCGTCCCGTCGCATCGCCGGGGCGACGTCGCCCCGGGGTGTCGATGCCGGCGACGGCAGTGTCTGGGTGACTGCAGCGAGCCCTCCGTCGGAAGATACCGCGCTCCCCTCGGCCGTCTGCAGGAACGTCGACTTCGGTGGCGACGGAAGCCCCGACCTCCTGCTCGTCTCGAGCCTCCCGCTCCAGACTGGAGGGACCGAGGCTATCCGGCCGATGATCGACGCCATCCGTCTCGTCCTCCGGCAGCGTGGATACGAGGCCGGCGCGTTCTCGGTCGGCTTTCAGTCGTGCGACTCCTCGACCGCCCAGGCCGGAGGAGAGGACGTCTTCCGCTGCGGCTCGAACGCGAAGGCCTTCGCGCGCAACCTGAAGGTCGTCGGCATCTTCGGCTCCTACGGTTCTCCCTGCTCCTACTTCCAGATCCCGATCGCGAACCAGGCTTCGGGCGGACCGTTGGCCATGATCAGCCCGTCCAACACGTACGAGGGCCTGACGGAGGACGACGACCTCTATCCGTCGGGCACGCGGAGCTTCTTCCGACTCGCTGCGGCGGAGCGCTACCTGGGACCCGCCCAGGTCGAGCTTGCGAAGCAGCTCGGTCACGAGCGGCTGTTCCTCCTGACGTCCAAGTACGACGAGTACAGCGCGAATTACACGCGGGATCTCCGCGCCGCAGCCCGGCGCCTCGGCGTCGACATCGTCGGGAGCGGGAGGTTCGATCCGGAAGCCGAGAGCTTCCGCGCCCTCGTGCGCAGGGTGAGCAGGGCACGGCCGGAATCGGTGGCGGTCGTCGGGCTCCTCACTCCCGGGACCGGAACGATGGTTCGCGAGCTCCGCGGGGCCCTCGGTGAGCACGTCTCGATCAGTGCACCGGACGCGTTCGCGTTGCCGGAGGACCTGCGCGAGCTCGCCGGCGACGCGGCGACCGGCATGTACGTCGCGACGTACGGCATCCCGAACGACCGGCTCCCGCCGAAGGGAAAGCAGTTCCTCGCGGCATACGCAGCGGAGCACGGCGGCGATCCGGGCCCCGACGTGGCCGCGAGCTACGGCGCGCAGGCGGCGGAGATCCTCCTCGATGCGATCGCCCGCTCGGACGGCAGCCGAGCGTCGGTCACCGAGCAGCTTCGACAGACGGACGTGCGCAACGGGATCCTCGGGAACGTCAGCTGGGACCCGAGGGGTGATCTCGTGGAAGGGCCGGTGACGATCCTGCGCATGACCGGCGACGAGCTCGTCGTCGACCGGGTCGTCGTCGTCCGGCAGCCGCGCGACGGCCCCTGAGCCACTCGCGGTAGGCTCGCCGCCGATGGCCGTGCTCACGACGCAGGTCGCACGCGACGACACGTTCGAGGGACGACGTGCGCGGATGGAGGAGCTCGTCGCGGAGCTTCACGGGCGCACGGTCGCGATGTCGCAGGGCGGAGGCGAGAAGGCGATGGAGCGACACCGCTCCCGCGGCAAGCTGCCGGCCCGCGAGCGCATCGACCGGCTCGTCGACCCCGGCTCGGCCTTCCTCGAGCTGAACGCGCTCGCCGCGTGGGACCTCTACGACGGTCAGGCGCCGTCCGCCGGGATCGTCACGGGCATCGGCGTCGTCGAGGGACGCCAGTGCGTCGTCGTCGCGAACGACGCGACGGTCAAGGGCGGCTCGTACTTCCCGCTCACGGTGAAGAAGCACCTCCGCGCGCAGGAAGTCGCGCTCCAGAACCGCCTCCCGTGCATCTACCTCGTCGACTCCGGCGGGGCGTTCCTGCCGCTCCAGGCCGAGGTGTTCCCCGACCGCGACCACTTCGGGCGGATCTTCTTCAACCAGGCACGCATGTCGTCGCTCGGCATCCCCCAGATCGCCTCGGTCATGGGCTCGTGCACGGCCGGCGGCGCGTACGTCCCGGCCATGTCGGACGAGACCGTGATCGTCCGCGGCACGGGAACGATATTCATCGGCGGCCCGCCACTGGTGAAGGCCGCGACCGGCCAGGACGTGACCGCCGAGGAGCTGGGCGGCGCCGACGTCCATACGCGTCGCTCGGGCGTCGCCGACCACTTCGCGACCTCGGACGAGCACGCGCTCGCGATCGTGCGCGAGATCGTCCGGAACCTCGACCCGCCGCCGCCCTCGCCGTGGCAGCTCGCGGGCTCCGAGCCGCCCGCCCTCGACCCGGCCGACCTCTACGGCCTCGTTCCCGGAGGACTTCCGCCACGAGATGGACGCGCGCGAGGTCATCGCGCGGATCGTCGACGGCTCGCGGCTGCACGAGTTCAAGCAGCTGTACGGGGAGACGCTCGTCTGCGGGTTCGCGCGCATCGAGGGCTACCCCGTCGCCGTCCTCGCGAACCAGGGCGTGCTCTTCGCCGAGTCGGCCCAGAAGGGGGCGCATTTCATCGAGCTCGCCTGCAAGCGGCGCATCCCGCTCGTCTTCCTCCAGAACATCACCGGCTTCATGGTCGGCAAGGAGTACGAGGAGGGCGGCATCGCGCGGGACGGCGCCAAGCTCGTCATGGCGGTCGCGTGCGCGAACGTCCCCAAGTTCACGGTCATCACCGGCGGGTCGTTCGGCGCCGGGAACTACGCCATGTGCGGTCGGGCGTACGAGCCGCGGCAGCTCTGGATGTGGCCGAACGCGCGCATCTCCGTCATGGGCGGCGAGCAGGCAGCGACGGTGCTGACGATGGTCGGCGACGCCGACCCGGAAGAGATCCGCGCGACGTACGAGGCCGAGGGCAACCCGTACTACTCGACGGCGCGCCTCTGGGACGACGGGATCATCGACCCGCTCGACACCAGGCAGGTGCTCGCGCTCGGGCTCGCAGCGGCCGCGAACGCACCGGTGCCGGAGACCACCTTCGGCATCTTCCGCATGTAGCTGCCACCGAGTCGGAACAAGCCGATGAAGTCGTCGGCGGCGGGCGTTACGCTGGCTCCATGCACACGCTCGAGCTGGACTCCGAGGAGCTGCGACTGCTGGAGTCTGCGGTTCGCTCCTTCCTCGACGACTTCGGACACGAGGAGGCCGATCTGCTCCGGAAGATCAAGAGCCTGCTGCAGAAGCTCGAAGCTGCAAAGGCGTGATCGTCCGGATCCTGATCTGGAGCCTCTACGACTCGAAGACGACGATCGACGAGCTCCGGGAGTCTCTTCCGGAGCTCGTTCCACCGAATACGTGGATGTGGAACGAGGCGAGCGACCGCTTCGGGCTCGTCCTCTTCGGCGAGGACCTCCCCGAGCCCGTCGGCTGGGCGCGCGACCTCGTCGGCGACGAGCCGGAGGTCTACGAGGACTTCGACGCGCCGGACTGAGGAGCGGCGGCGAGCAACGACTCGTGCCAGTCGTCGAGCTGTTCGCGTTCCTCGACCGTGAGCCCACGGAGCGGCGCGCGCACGTCCTCGCGCACGGCAACTCCTCGGCGTCCGAGAATCCGCTTGAGCGCGGCCTGCCGCGGAAAGCGCTCGACGGAGGCACGAAGGTCGGCAAGCTGCGCGGCCCCTTCGACCGTGGGCTGCCGCACGACCGCGGCGACCTCCTCGGGAAACGCCGATGCGAGCGCCGAGACCGCTCCGAGCGCCCCCGCCTCCATCCCTCGCTGGATCAGCGCCTCCGGGCCGACGAACACGTCGAACCCCGGCAGCAAATAGGGCGAGAACGCCTCCCACGGCGTGTCCGAGACCTTGAGCCCGGTTGCGTTACCCGCGTTCTCCCGAAGCCGGTGGAGCACCGCCGGCGGAACGGCGTAGCCGCTCGTCGACGCGAACTCGTACACGTAGAACGGGAGGGGCGCGCACGCCCTCGCGGCCGCGAGAAAGTGCGCGTACTGCGCCTGCTCGTCGAGCCGGAAGTAGGGCGGGCCGATGACCACGACCGCGTCCGCCCCGACCTCTGCTGCGTGCATGCAGAGCGCGACCGTCTCCGCGGTCGTCTGCGCGCCGCAGTGAACCGCGACGAGCAGCCGGCGATCGGCAGCCTGGAGAAACAGATCGGCGGCACGCCGCCGCTCCTCGCACCTGAGCAGGATCCCCTCACCCGAGGTGCCGAGCGCCATCACGCCGTCGAGGCCGGATGCGACGTAGAACTCGACGAGCGGACCGAAGGCGTCCTCGTCGAGTTTGCTGCCCGCGTCGCACAGCGGCGTCACGGATGCAGCCAGGGCGCCGCGCAGCGGTGCCATCGACTAGGTCGGCACTCGCGAGGACGTCATCGCGCGGTCATGCCCTGCTTGACGCGCTCCACGGTCCCCGTGACGCGGCGGACGCGCGTCTCGGGCCGCTTCGCCTCCGCGACCCATTCCACGTACTCGCGCTTGTGCGTGAAGGAGAGCTTGTCGAACGCGGCCTTCGCCTCGTCGTCGGCCGCGAGGGCCACCTTCAGGTCGGCAGGGACGGTGACCCGTCGCGGCTTCGTGTCGACCTCCATCGCGACCCGCACGCGGTCGCCTGCGTCCACCCCGGTCGCGGTCTTCGCCTTCCGGTTGACGACGATGTAGCCCACGCGGTCGTACACGCCGGGCGTCGTCCGCCAGGTGTAGTCGCGGATCGTCACGAGCACCGGCGGGCGAAGTCGGCCGAACGCGTCCTCGAGATCGAACGGCACCCGGAACATCGTCGCGGTCTTCCCCACGCGCTCGAGCGTCACCGTGAAGCGCTTCGCGGGCATCGCTCACACCATATGTTTCCCGCGATGGGGGCGCTCCGGGTCGATCGCGACGGCGAGGTCCTGCGCGTGACGCTCGCGCGACCGGAGCGGCGGAACGCATTCGACGCGGCGCTCATCGGCGAGCTGGCCGAAGCCTTCGGGGACGTCGGGGACGCGCGTGCCGTCGTGCTCGGCGGGGACGGCCCGAGCTTCTGTGCAGGCGCGGACGTCGAGTGGCAGCGCGCGTCCATCGACCTCGACTACGACGAGAACGTCGAGGATGCGCTGCGTCTCTACCGCATGCTCGAGGCGATCGACGGGTGCCCCGCGCCCGTGATCTGCGCGGTGCACGGGTATGCGCTCGGCGGCGGCTCGGGCCTCGTCGCCTGCGCCGACATCGCGATCGCCCAGCCGGACGCGGTGTTTGGGTTCACCGAGGTGCGGCTCGGGATCATCCCGGCGGTCATCTCGCCGTTCGTCCTCGCGCGAATCGGGTCCGCTGCACGCCGTTACTTCGTGACGGGTGAGCGGTTCGATGCGGAGACCGCGCTTCGCATCGGCCTCGTGTCCGAGGTCGCCGAGGACGCCGCCGCGTCGGCAGAGTCCGTCGTCGCATCCGTGCTCGCAGGCGGGCCGGAAGCAGTGCGCGAGGCGAAGCTCCTCGTGCGGGACCGTCCAACCGGGATCGAGACCGCGCGCATCGCGGCCGCCCGCCGGACGAGCGCGGAGGGACAGGAGGGGCTGCGGGCGTTCCTCGACTCGACCGCGGAGCAGCCCGTGCACCCGTCGTGGCGGCGGGACGTCTCGTCCTGAGCCTGTCCACGAGGGACGTGTCCCGATGAGCGTCTAGGCAAGTCCGAACGGGGTACCTAACGTGCTGCGGGGCCGGGTGCGCGTAGGCAAGCGCCGGGACTGACGGTGTAACGGCGCTCCGCCCGGCCCTGCCCCTCTCGGCGGCTCCCCGCCCTAGAGTGGCGCCGTGCCGATCGAGAAGCTGCTCGTCGCGAACCGTGGTGAGATCGCCGTGCGGATCTTCCGGACCTGCCGTGAGCTCGGCATCCATACCGTCGCCGTCGCTGCAGCCGACGACCTCGGCGCGTTGCACACGAGGACAGCAGACGAGGTACTCGAGATCGTGGGCTACCTCCAGTCCGAGGAGCACGTTCGGGCCGCGAAGCAGGCCGGCGCGGACGCGATTCATCCCGGCTACGGCTTCCTCGCCGAGAATGCCGACTTCGCGGAGGCGGTCGAGGCCGCCGGGCTCACCTGGGTCGGCCCGCCACCCGAGGCTCTCCGGCTCGGAGGCGACAAGGTGGAGGCGAAGCGGATCGCACGTGAGGCCGGCGTTCCGGTGCTCCCGAGCGGCTCGGCGGACGAGATCGGGTTTCCGCTCGTCGTCAAGGCGGCAGCGGGCGGTGGTGGTCGCGGCATGCGCATCGTGCGGAGCGCGGGCGAGCTCGCCGACGCGCTGGAGGCAGCCGAGCGCGAGGCGCGGGGAGCGTTCGGTGACGGCACCCTCTATCTCGAGCGCTATCTCGAGCGGCCCCGACACGTCGAGGTGCAGCTCCTGGCGGACTCTCGCGGCAACGTCGTCGCCCTCGGGGAGCGCGACTGCTCGGTTCAGCGCCGCCACCAGAAGGTCCTCGAGGAGGCGCCGGCGCCGCGACTCTCCCCGACCGTGCGTGACGCCCTGCACGAGGCGGCCGTCGCGTTTGGCCGCGCGATCGGCTACCGGAGCGCGGGAACGGTCGAGTTCGTCGTCGACGGCGGCGAGTTCTTCTTCCTCGAGCTGAACGGGCGGATCCAGGTCGAGCACCCGGTCACCGAGCTCGTCACCGGCCTCGACCTCGTCGCGGAGCAGCTCCGGATCGCGGCCGGAGAGCTCCTCGTGACTCCGAGCCGGGGCGAGCCCGACGGCCACGCGGTCGAGGTGAGGGTTTACGCGGAGGACCCGCGCACGTTCCTGCCGCAGACGGGGCGCCTCGAGCGTCTCCGCCTCCCGGCGGGCGTTCGAGTCGATGCGGGGGTCGAGGAGGGCGACGAGGTCGGCCTCGCGTACGACCCGATGATCGCCAAGCTCGTCGCGCACGGCCGGACACGCGACCACGCGCTCGACCGGTTGCGCGCGGCGCTCGACGAGACCGAGGTCGTCGGCGTGACGACGAACCTCGCGTTCCTGCGCTGGCTCGTCCGCCACTCCGCCGTGCGCGCGGGCGAGGCGACGACGGCATTCCTCACCGAGCATCCGCCCCTCACGCCCGAGCCGTTGCACGAGACGCCCGCCCCGTGGCGCCGCGCCTGGCGGCTGAACCTCCCGCCGCCACCTCCCTCTCCGCCGCCCGACGTCGATGCCGAGTCGCACCGGCCGGGCGCAGCGGCGGGCGGCAGTAGCACGGTCACGGCGCCGATGCCGGGCACGGTCATCCGCGTCGAGGTCGAGCCGGGGACCGAGACGAAGGCCCGCCAGGCCCTCGTCGTGCTGGAGGCGATGAAGATGGAGATTCCGGTGCACTCTCCGTTCGATGCGACCGTGAGCGCCGTCCACGTCTCGGCAGGCGATCGAGTCGCGGGCGGCGCGCCGCTCGTCGAGCTCGAGAGCTAGTCGCCCGCGGGTACGGTCGCGGGCGGGCCGGGCGGCCCCGCCGCCAGCGCCACGCGATAGCGCCAGAAGACGAGCCCGGCGGCGACCGCTGCGCCGGCAAGTCCCCAGAGGACGGAGGCAGCGTCGCCGAAGTCCGGCTTCACGGTCATGACGTAGATCAAGAGGAAGAGCAGGACGAGGTCGAGCCGCGAGAGCATGATGAGCCGCAGCGTGCGCGGGCCTGCCTCGGGCGAGCCGGAGGCGGTGAGCTCCCCGATCCGGCCGGATTCCGGCCCGAGGAAGAGGAGCCCGGCGAGGAAGGTCGTGGCATAGAGCGCGAGCCCGATGACGATCCAGTCGTCCCCGAAGCCGTAGAAGTCGGACTCGACGACGAGCAGGATCCCGCTCACGAACGCGATCAGCGACGACGGGATGAAGACGCGGTTCGCGATCCACTCGATGTCGTGCCCGAGCGCGGCCATGCGCGCCGGGTCGCCGGACATCGAGGCCCGGATCGCGAACATCTGCATCATCAGGCCGCCGCCCACCCAGACGACCGCGACCGCGACGTGCACGAACAGGAGGAGGGTGAACCAGGTCATGACGGAACTCGCTACGGGCTAGTAGCGGTCTTCGCCCACGATCCTGTCGAGGACCCAGCTCACGATCACGTTCACCAGCCAGACGACGATCGTGGCCCCGATGTACGTCCAGAACCCGTCGATCGAGAACTTCGGGGTGAGCCACTCGGCGAGCGCGAGCATGAGGACGTTGAGCGCGAAGTACGTGAGGCCGAACGTCACGATGATGAGCGGCAGCGTCAGGATCGCGAGGATCGGCTTCAGGAACACGTTCCCGATCGTGAGGATCAGCGCGCCGAAGAGGAGCGATCCCCACCGCCCGATGGACACGCTGTCGAACATCCAGTCCACGACGATCAGCGCGAGGACGTTGATCCCGTAGACAACTGCGAGGCGGACGGCGAGGCTCATCGCGGGCGAGTCTAACCCGGTCGCCCGGACGGTCGAAGCTAGAACAGCTTCTGGAGCTTCATGGCGGCGCCCATGTCGCCTTTGATCTTGAGCTTGCCCGTCATGTACGCGGTCGTCGGGTTCGTCTCGCCGGCCATGATCTTCTCGAAGCTCTCCTGACTTGCAGAGATCGTGACGTCCGCGTCGCTGGCGCCCTCGGTGACGCTCACGGAGCCGTCGACGATGGCCACGGTCCACGCGCCTGCGCCTTCGATGTCGAAGACGTACGTGTTGTTCATCCCCGCGACGCGATCCGCGGTGACGCGTTCCGGAAGTCCCGCAAAGAACTCCTGCACGCTGGCCATCCTCAGGCTCCTCTCTTCGTCGATGAGTGGGCGGAGCGTAGATGATTCATCTGGCGCGCGGCTACCATCCGGCGCGGCGTGGACTTCGACCTCACACCCGAGCAGGAGCTCGTCCGCGACACCGTGCGCTCGTTCGCACGCGAGCGGGTCGCCCCGGTCGCGGCGGAGCTGGATCTCGAGGGGCGCTTCCCGTACGAGCTCGTGTCGGAGCTCGGCGAGCTCGGCCTGATGGGCCTGCCCATCCCCGAGGCGTACGGCGGTGCAGGGGGCGACACCGTCTCGTACGCGCTCGCGGTCGAGGAGCTGACGCGCATCGACTCCTCGGTCGCGATCACCGTGGCCGCGCACACGTCGCTCGGGACGATGCCGATCCTGCTCTACGGCACCGAGGAGCAGAAGAGCCGCTGGCTCCCGGACCTCGCTTCCGGGCGCAAGCTCGCGGCGTTCGGGCTGACGGAGCCGGGCGCCGGCTCCGATGCCGGGGCGACGCGGACGACCGCCGAGCTCCGCGACGGGTCGTGGGTCGTGAACGGCTCGAAGATGTTCATCACGAACGCGGGAACGGACGTGACCTGGGGCGTCACCATCACCGCCCGTACGGGCGACGACGAGATCTCGAACGTCGTGGTCGAGAACGGGACGCCAGGCTACGAGATCTCGGCGCCGATGAAGAAGCTCGGCTGGCGCGCTTCGGACACGCGCGAGCTCTCGTTCGAGGGCGTCGAGGTGCCCGAGGGCAACCTCCTCGGCGAACGCGGGCAGGGGTTCCGTCAGTTCCTCGAGATCCTCGACGGCGGCCGCATCTCGGTCGCGGCGATGGGGGTCGGGCTCGCGCAGGGCGCATACGATCTCGCGCTCGGGTACGCGAAGGAGCGGGAGCAGTTCGGGAAGCCGATCGCCGCCTTCCAGGCCGTGCAGTTCAGGCTCGCGGACATGGCGACGGAGATCGAGGCGGGACGGGCCCTCGTCCTGCGGGCGGCCTGGCTCAAGGACGCCGGACGACCGTTCGCCCTCGAGGCGGCCATGGCGAAGCTCTACACGGGCGAGCTCTCCGCACGCGTCGCGGGCGCGGCGCTGCAAATCCACGGCGGCTACGGCTACATGGAGGAGTCCGCCATCTCGCGCCTCTACCGCGACCAGAAGATCCTCGAGATCGGCGAGGGCACGAACGAGGTGCAGCGCATGGTGATCGCGCGGCATCTCGGGCTCTGAACCGCGGCCGGCCCGCCAAGATGTCGCGATGACGTTGCGCCGCCCTTGGGGTCTCGGTGTCCTCGCGCTCGTGACCTCCGTCTCGCTCGTGTTCGCACCGTCCGTCGCGGCGCATGTCTTTCCGTTTCCGACGTATGTTGCGACGGACGCGACGACCGAGGTCGAGCTGTCGGTTCCGAACGAGCGCCGCGTCGCGATGACCGGGTTCACGCTCCAGGTGCCGGAGGGGCTCGCGGTCGCGGACGCAGTCGCCGCCGAGGGCTGGACGAGCGCGTCGACCCCGACGCGGGCGCTCTGGACGGACGGCGACCTGCCGCCGTTCACGACGGTGACCTTTGCCGTACGGCTCGACGTCGATCGCGATCCCGGCACCGTCGTCCTCGACGCGGTCGAGCGCTACCGCGACGGCGAGCGCGTCCGCTGGCCGATGAGCCTCGTCGTCACCCCTCCCGACGAGGCGTCCCAGCAGCTCGGGCTCGCGCTCATCGCAGGCGTCGTCGGGCTGCTCGCGCTCACCATCGGCGCCGCCTACCTCTGGCGCCGCACCGGTCGGTCACTTCAAGAGAGATAGCGGAGGCCGCTGCTAGCGTCAGCGCGCTGTGATCTTCACGCAGTTCGTGGACGAGGACCTCGGGTGTGCGTCGTATCTCGTCGGTGACGAGCAGGCCGGCATCGCCGCAGTCGTCGATCCCGCATTCGCGATCGAGCAGTACCTCGAGGAAGCGGAGAAACGCGAAGTGCGCATCGTGCGCACCGTCGAGACGCACACGCACGCCGACCACGTCTCGGGCCACGGGCGCTTCGCCCTGGAACACGACGTGCCCGTGTCGATCCACCCCGCTGCAGCCGCGGAGTACCCGCACGACGCCTTCGCAGACGGGGCCGAGATCGCGCTCGGCGACGTCGTCCTGCGCTGCCTCCACACGCCCGGCCACCGGCCCGAGCACTGCGCGATCGCGGTGATCGACCGCTCGCGCGGACCCGACCCGTGGCTCGTCCTGTCCGGAGACTCCCTCTTCGTCGGAGATGTGGCCCGCCCGGACCTCGCTGTGGATCCCCGCGAGGGCGCCGAGGCTCTCTTCCATTCGCTTCGCGGGCTGCTCGCGCTCGGCGACGGCGTGGAGACGTTTCCCGGCCACGTCGCAGGGTCGCTTTGCGGCAGGGCGATGAGCTCGAAAGCGTCCACCACGATCGGGTTCGAACGGCGCTTCAACCCGGCTCTCGCGTCCGACGACGTCGCAGCCTTCGTCGCCGAGTCGGCTGCGATCTCCGCCCCGAAGCCTCCGAATGTGGAGCGGATCGTCGAGCTCAACCGCGGCCGGTTCGTCGGCGCCCAGCCTTACCCCGACCGGGTCTCGGACCTATCGGAAGGCGCACAGGTGCTCGACGTACGCCCTCTCGACTCGTTCGCCGCCGGTCACCGGCCGGGAGCAGTGAGCGTCCCGGTCTCGGGGACGCGCTTCTCCACGAAGGCCGGCTTCGCGCTCGAGCTGGAGCGGCCCGTCGTCGTGGCAGCTTCGGACGCCGGAGAGGTGGCGCACGCAGTCAGGGGCCTCCAGGCGATCGGCGTCTTCGACATCGCGGGCTCGATCGACGGTACCGGGCCGGAGACGCTCGAGCCCGTCGCGATCGAGGACCTCGACCGGCTCCTCCACGAGGGTGCGGAGCTGATCGACGTTCGCGAGAAGGACGAGCGTGACGGCGGCTACATCGCGGGCAGTCGCAACATCCCCTACCGCCTTCTCGCGTTGAGCGAGGACGACCTTCCTCGCGACCGCCCGCTCGTCACCATCTGCGAGGCAGGCCCGCGGGCCGCGATCGCGGCGAGCATCCTCGTCGCGCACGGGTTCGACGCCCACCCGGTGGTCGACGGGGGCGTGGACGCGTGGGTGGAAGCAGGGAAGCCGACGGTCAGCTTCCGGCGCTGCGGCAGCTGAGCGCGTTTCTCGAATCGAGGACGCAGGGCACGACCGAGGGATGGCGAAACGTGCCGATGCCAGTACTGTGCGACCGTCCCGCGCGTCTGCGGCCCGCCGGGAAAGGACGCAGACCACGGAGACGAAGGGGGAACGATGTCTTTCAAGAGTTGGGCCAGAGGCCGGAGCCGCGTGCTCGTGGCCATCCTTGCAGTTGCGCTCGTCGTCGTCACGACGGCAGGGGCCGCAGTCGCGCCGGTCGCAACGGACGACTTCGTAACGACGACCGCCGGAACGCCGGTGACCTTCAACGCCTTCGCGAACGACGTCGACCCGGACGGCGGGCCCGTCCAGATGATCCGCATCGAGGACTTCTCGGGCGCAGACCCGCTCCTCGAGGCGCTCTTCGTGGACGGCTTCTCCGGCGAGGTCACATTCCAGCCGCGCGCGCCGTTCACCGGCGTGTTCAGCTTCCAGTACGTCATCGAGGACGACGAAGGCGACATCGCCAAGACCCGCGTCCAGGTGAGCGTCCGCGAGACCGACGTGCCGACCGTCGACGGTCACGGGATGTTCGACGACCTGGGGCGCCGGACCGGCTTCGAGTTCAGCGCGGGGCCGGGCGGCGGCACGTTCTTCCTCCAGCGCTCCGGGGGCGGCGCGAGATTCTCGGGCTCGGTCGCTTCCCTGACCGGCTCCGGCCCGAACGCGACCATGAAGGGGACGGGCTCGTTCAACGGCGAGCCGGGGTACTCGTTCGAGACGGTACTCGTCGAGAAGGGCTCTCCGGGAGGCTTCAAGGGCGACCGCATCGGCGTTGAGATCCGCGGTCCGAACGGCGCCGTCGTCTACTCGACGGGCGGCACGACCGCGATCTCGGGCGGGAACGTCCAGGTCTTGTAGGGAACGAAACGACGCGGCGACGAGCCGTCGCGCGCTCTAGCCAGGAGGGCCGAGCCGCTCGATCGAGTAGCCGGCGGCCTCGAGAGCCGCGACGAGCTCGTCGCAGTGCGTCTCGTCGCGCGTGGACACGACGAGCTCCACCTCGGTCTGGAGCGCGGTCGTCGTCGTGCCCTCGCGGTGATGGTCGACCGTCACGAGATTGCCCCGCTGCTCGGCGACGAGGTCGAGGACGTTCCGGAGCTCGCCGGGCCGGTCGGGGATGAGCAGCCGGATCGCGAGGAAGCGGCCGGCGCGCGTGAGGCCGTGGCGCACGACCGAGATGAGCGTGGTCGCGTCGATGTTGCCGCCGGAGAGGACGACTGCGACAGAGCCCGGGCCGTCGATCCGCCCGGCGAGGAGGGCCGCGAGCCCGACGGCGCCGGCGCCTTCGACGAGCAGCTTCGTCCGCTCGAGACAGAGCACGAGCGCCTCGGTGATCGCCTCGTCCGTGACCTCGACGACCTCGTCCAGCGTCCTGTCGAGGATGGCCGACGCGAGCTCGCCGCGCTCCTTCACCGCGATGCCGTCCGCAATCGTGTAGCCCGGCTGGCACACCACGCCGACGATTCGAAGCGTCTCGTACCGCTCCCGCAACGCGAGCGAGATCCCCGCAGCAAGGCCTCCGCCTCCGATCGGGATCAGCACCGTCTCCGCCTCGGGCGCCTGCTCGGCGAGCTCGAGCCCGATCGTGCCCTGGCCTGCGACGACGCGAGGATCCTCGAAGGCGTGGATCAGCGTCGCGCCGGCCTGCTCGACGTGCTGGCGCGCGGCCGCGACGGCGCCCTCGAAGTCCGCGCCGCTGAGCTCGACCCGCCCGCCGTAGGAACGCGTCGCCTCGACCTTGGCCATCGGCGCGTCCTGGGGCATGAAGACCGTCGCCGCGATGCCGGCCTCGCGCGCCGCCCACGCGACTGCCTGGCCGTGGTTTCCGGCGCTTGCCGCCACGACTCCGGCAGCCCGCTCGTCGGAGCCGAGGCTTGCGATCGTGTTGTACGCGCCGCGGATCTTGAACGAGCCGGTGCGCTGGAGGTTCTCCGCCTTCAGCAGCACCGGGCGGCCCGTGAGTCGTGAGAACGTCTCCGTCGGGTAGAGCGGCGTCTCGCGCGCCACGCCGCGCAGGCGCTCGCGCGCGGCCTCGATGTCGGCGATCGTCGGCGGGTCG
>CAVXPS010000001.1:0-24528 GCA_963763815.1 uncultured Actinomycetes bacterium | reverse complement strand
TCGATGAACAAGCCGGACCTCGTCGAGTACCCGGACTCGGGCAAGGTCGGCGCCCGCAGCGTCGCCGGCGAGCGCATCCTCCTCAGCCGCCCCGGCCCGCTCCTCGACTACTGGGACGGGGAGGACTAGCGAGACTGCAGCTCTTGCCTCCGCGCCGACGGGAGGAGAGAGTTACGGACGTGGTGGGGGAAATCGTCGGCAGGGGGGACGCGCTCGCGCTGATCCGCGCGTTCTTGGCAGACGGCGCAGCCGGGCCGCGTGCGCTCGTGCTCGAGGGGGAGGCGGGGATCGGCAAGTCGACGCTCTGGCGCGCCGCGCTCGAAGAGGCTGCCGCGGGCGGGTACCGGCTCTTGTCCGCGCGGCCGGCGGAGGCCGAGCGCGGGCTCGCCTTCGCCGGGCTGGGAGATCTGCTCGAGCCAGTGCTCGACGACGTGCTGCCCGCGTTGCCGCCGCCTCGTCGCAGGGCGCTCCGGATCGCACTCCTTTTCGAGGATGCCGAAGGCCCGGTCGACCCGTGCGCTCGGCGTCGCCGTCCGGAACGCGGTCGAGCTTCTCGCCTCCTCCGAGCCGCTTGTCATCGCCGTCGACGACGTCGAGTGGCTCGACCCCTCGTCGGCCGCAGTTCTCGCGTTCGCGTTCAGACGTCTGCGAGCGCCGGTCCGCCTGCTGCTGGCGCGGCGCATGGTCGAGGGATCGGAGGCATCGGACCTCGAGCACTCGCTCGCGCACGTCCCTGTCGAGCGCATCGGCGTCGGCCCGCTCACTGTCGGCGCCCTGCAGCTCCTGCTCCGAGACCACTTCGGCCGTACCTTCTCGCGTCCGGTCCTCGTCCGGATCCACGAGGCGTCGGGCGGAAACCCCTTCTACGCGCTCGAGCTCGCCCGAGCGCTCGGCCGGGATGCCGATCCCGCTCGGCCGCTCAGGGTTCCGGAGACGTTGGACGGGCTCGTCTCGGCGCGGCTCACGGGGCTTCCGGAGACGACCCGAGAGGTACTCGCGCTCGTCGCCGCGCACGGTGTCGCCTCAACCGCGCTAATACGGGATGCCGGCTTCAGCGAGGCGGACCTCGAACCGGCGTTGGCCGCGCACGTCGTCGACAACGAGGACGGAAGGGTGCGGTTCGCCCACCCGCTGCTCGCCTCGGCGCTGTACCAGGGGTTGGCCGACAGCGAGCGTCGGAACGCGCATCGGCTGCTCGCTCGAGTCGTCGACGACCCGATCGGCCGCGCTCGCCACCTCGCGCTCGCGTCGGACGGCCCCGACGCCGAGATAGCGGCGTCGCTCGAAGACGCCGCCGCCGGAGCGAGAGCCCAAGGCGCGCCCGCCATTGCTGTCGAGCTCGGAGAGCTCGCGCACCGTCTGACTCCGCCGGGCGCCGACGAGGACAGGCGCCGCCGAGCGATCCTGGTGGCAAGCGCGCACTTGAGAGCAGGCGATGTCCACCGCGCACGCGTGCTCGCCGAGGATCTCGTCGCGGAGGCGCCGGACGGTCGGGCACGGGCCGAAGCGCTCGTCCTCATGAGTGGCGTCGAGAGCCGCATTGAGAACCCCGGGCGTGCGGTCGAGCTCCGCCGTGAAGCGCTCCTCGAGGCGGACGGACATCCGGCTCTGCAGGCGGCGGTTCACCAGTGGCTCGGCGCGAACGTCCCCTATCGCGAGGGCGTTCGTGTCAGGGAGTCGCATGCGCGCAGGTCGCTCGAGCTCGCCGAGCAGCTCGGCGATGACGGTTTGCGCGCGGGAGCGTTGGCGATCCTCGCCTGGAGCCGCTTCGACGCGGGCGAACCGGATGCGCTCGCGCTCGCGGAGGAGGCACATGCGCTGGCGACGAAGCTCCAGGACTCACAGTCGGAGGTGCCGGCGAGCATCGAGCGTGCGCATCTCCTCGCGTGGCTCTACGACCGCCTCGACCTGGTGGCCTCCTTCGTGCTCGCAGACATCCTGACGACGACGGGTCGCTTCGATCGGGCGCGTAGGGTGCTCGACGGCGTCCACCGGGAGGTTGCTCAGCGAGACGAGCTCCTGGAGGGAAAGGTCCTCTGGGTCCTCAGCATGCTCGAGCTCGAGGCAGGCCATTGGGCTCTGGCCGCCGACCACATCGCGCGCGACCGCGAGATCCTGGACCAGTACGGGCTTGAGGCCGAGCCCGGAGTCCTCCTCGTCGGCGCCGAGCTGGCCTTGAACGGCGGCGACCTCCCGCGCGCTCGTGAGCTCGTAGCGCTTGGGCGGGAGCAGGCCGAGGACGGCATCCTCGCTCCACTCGAGGCGATCCTCGGCCTCGTGGACCGGTCGAGCGGTGACCCGGAGGCTGCGATCGAGCGCTTCGCCGCCGCCGAGACCATCGCCGGCAGGGCCGGCTGGGGCGAGCCGAGCATGCTCTGGTGGCGTGCCGATCACGCCGAGGCCCTCGTCGAGTTGGGTCGGCTGAGCGAGGCGGTCGAGCTGGTCGACCGGTGGGAGGCGGACGCGATGCGCCTCGGTCGCGCGCGCGTGCTCGCGCACGCGACTCGGTGCCGCGGCGTCTTCGCGGCAGCCCGCGGCGACGTGGCCCTCGCGGTGCGCACCCTGGAGGAGGCGGCGAGGCAGTACGAGGCCGTCGAGGATCCGTTCGGACGGGCACGCGCGCTCCTCGCACTCGGCGCAACGAGGCGGCGCGCGCGTCAGAAGCGCGCCGCCCGCGAGACGATCGAGGCCGCGCTCGCCGCGTTCGAGGAGCTCGGCGCCGTAGGCTGGGCGGAGAAGGCACGCGCCGAGCTCGGCACCATCGGCGGCCGCACGCGCGAGGAGGGGCTGACCCCGGCCGAGCGGCGCGTGGCCGCTCTCGTCGCCGAGGGGAGGACGAACCGCGAGGTGGCTGCGGCTCTCGTCCTCGGCGAGCGGACGGTGGAGAGCCACCTCACGCACATCTACGCGAAGCTCGGCGTCCGCTCCCGAACCGAGCTCGCGCGCGTGTACGACCACGCGACCTGAGCTTCGGCCCAAAGTTAGGGGGTTCTCCCGATTTCAACGGGACGCCCGCGGCGTAGCGTCGATCGGGTGCCGAGCTACCTCGTCGAGACATACCTCGCGCGCGGCGCGTCTGGGGAGCGCGCCGCGCGCGAGCGACGGGCAAGCGCGGCCGCCGAGGAGCGGACGCGGGAGGGGGCGAGCGTCCGCTTCGAGCGATCGACCTACGTCCCCGAAGACGAGATCTGCTTCTTCACGTTCGAAGCCGCGTCGGGCAGCGAGGCCGCGCTCGTCGCGCACCGCGCAGGGCTCGAGCCGCTTCGAGTCGTCGAGGCTCTCTCGTCCTCGTGAAAGCAGACGAAAGGAGAGGGGACATGCAACGACAAGCGAAGTCGAAGCGGGCGTTCGCATTCAGCGCCGCGCTCGTGACGATCGTCGCCGTGTTGCTGGGGGGCGGACAGACGAGTGCGCAGGCAGGGCCGCCGGAGGACGCGGTCCTGGACTGGAATCTCAACGCGCTCGACGCGCTCTTCAACTCGCCGGCGGCGACGCTGCCGACCCTTCCGGGGGCCGGCCAGACGCCGCCCGTGGCGGGTCCGCACATGGCGATGGTGCAGGCGGCCGTGTACGACGCGGTCAACATGATCGACCGGGGTCACGAGCCGTACCTCGACGGCCTCCCGTCGGCGCCGAGGAACGCCTCGAAGCCGGCGGCCGTCGCGACGGCGGCGCACCACGTGCTCGTCGGGCTGGGACGCGGGCTCGTGCCGGCGCTCCCCGCGGCGACGCAGACGTGGCTGAACAGCGCGTACACCGCATCGCTCGCGGCGATCCCGGACGGTCAGCGCAAGGAGGACGGCATCGCTGCGGGAGCCGCTGCCGCGGCGGCGATGCTGGAGGAACGGGACGGCGACGGACGCTACGTGCCGTTCTCGTTCACGTGCGGCGATGACGCAGGGGAATGGCGACCGGTCACGTCTCTGGTCTGCACGACTCCGCCGACTCCTCCGGGTCCCACCAATGACCCGTTCGCGTGGGTTTCACGGGTCGATCCGTTCACGCTGAAGCGCACGTCGCAGTTTCGCACGAGGGGGCCCGAGAAGCTCAAGAGCGGCGCGTACAAGAGGGAGTACAGCGAGGTGAAGAGCCTCGGCGGGAACGGCACGACCACTCCCAGCGCGCGGACGCTCGAACAGACCGGCGTCGCGCAGTTCTTCACCGTCAACCCGTTGCCGGTCTACAGCCGTGCGCTTCGCACGATCGCGCAAGGCGAAGGGCTCTCGATCGCCGAGGATGCTCGTCTCTTCGCGATGCTGAACGTGGCCGTCGCTGACGCGGTCATCAACTGCTGGGACGAGAAGGCGTTCTGGAGCAACTGGCGGCCGATAACGGCGATCCGGCTCGGCGACAGTGACGGGAACGACAAGACCGTCGGCGACACGGGCTGGACGCCGTTCGCGGGCACGCCTCCGTACCCGGACCAGTCGTCCGGCTACAACTGCGTGACGGCCTCGTTCATGCACGCGGCGAAGGCGTTCTTCGACACGGACAAGGTGTCCTTCGATCTCACCGGGACAGTCACGGTGGGGGTTCCCGCGCCGACGACGATGACGCGTCACTACGACCGCTTCACCGACGTCATCGACGACACGATCGACGCACGCGTGTTGCAGGGGATCCACTTCCGGTCCTCCGACGAGGACGGTGCCTGGATCGGGAAGAACGTCGCCCGCTGGCTCGACAAGCGCTTCTTCGAGCCTGTGAAGGATCGCGACTGCGGGGGCCGCGATCACGACGACGACCACGACGACTGACCGAGTCGAGCGATTCGGACGGAACGGGCCGCGGTTCACGCCGCGGCCCGTTCTCCTTCCGAGATCCGACTGCTGGGGCAGCGAGGACCGATCGAACGCGATCATGCGCTCGGCACGGGCGACAGCTCAGCGGCCTTCTCGCGCAGGGCAACGACGTTGAATGCAGCGACCGGCCGCCTGAACCCCTTGAGCGTCACCTCCCCGACGGGCTGCACCTCCACGCTGTCCTCGACCTCGGCATGGAGGCGCTGCTCGATCAGGATCTGCCCGCCCGTGGCCTCGTCCGCGAGTCGCGACGCGAGATTCGTCACTGCTCCGACAGCCGCGTAGTCCGAGCGACCCTCGAAGCCGATCTCGCCGCACGTCGCATAGCCGAGCGCGATGCCGGCCCCGAAATCGAGCTCGTACCCGCGACGATGCCACCGCCGCGTGAGCGCGATCATCTCCTCGCGCAGCGCGCAGCCCAGCCGCACAGCCCGCAGCGGGGCGTCGGGAACCTCGATCGGGTCGTTGAAGAAGAGTTGGACGCCGTCTCCCTGGAGGAAGCCCACCGTTGCGTCGAAGCGCCCGACGAGGCCGCCGATGACGGCGTGGAACTCACCTAGCACCCGGAGCAGCTCCTCCGGCTCGACCGCGTCGACGAAGCTGGTCCAGCCGCGGAGGTCGGCGAAGAGCATCGCGACCTGCCGCCGGTGGCTGTCCAGGATCGACTCGTCGCCCGACGAGACGATCGCCTCGGCCAGCTGCGGTGAGAGGAACCGCCGCAGGCGCTGCAAGCGCTCGAGCTCCTCGAGCTGTGACTGCACGCGCTCTTCCAGCGTCCGGTTCAGCTCGAGCAGCTCCGCGGCCTGCGCCTTGATCGTGTCGTGGTAGCGCTTGATCCGGAGCAGCGACCGGATGCGCGTGAGCAGCTCGTCGCGGTTGAACGGCTTCGAGATGAAGTCGTCCGCGCCCGCCTCGATCCCCTTCGTCTTCGACGAGCCCTCGCTCGCCGTGAGCATGATCACGGGCAGGACCGCCGTCTCCTCCTGCTCGCGGAGGCGCGTGCAGACGGCGTAGCCGTCGAGCTGCGGCATCATCACGTCGAGCAGCACGAGATCCGGCTTCGCCGACGAGGCGAGCTCGAGGGCGGTGTGGCCGTCCGTGGCCGAGACGATCTCGTAGCCGTGTGGCTCGAGCACGGCGACGAGCAACCGAACGTTCTCGGGAACGTCGTCGACGACGAGGATCCGGGCGGCGGGGCCGCTCACCGACCGTCCCCCTCGCAGTAGCGCTGCACGGTGGCGACGAAGTCCACGACGTCCACCGGCTTCGAGAGGTAGCCGTCGAACCCGGCGGCGAGGAAGCGCTCGCGGTCCCCCTCCATCGCCTGCGCCGTCAAGGCGAGCACCGGCAGGGAAGCGCTTCGCGCGTCCGCTCGCAGCCGCCTGAGAGCCTCGACGCCGTCGATGTCCGGGAGCTGGATGTCCATGAGCACGAGGTCGGGTTGGTGCTCGACCGCGAGCTCGACCGCTCGTCCGCCGGTCGTCGCCTCCAGCGTGCGATAGCCCCGCGCCTCGAGAATGTCTCGAAAGAGCTTCATGTTCTTCTCGTTGTCCTCCACGACGAGGACTTCCGCCGCGGCCACGGCTACACCCGCCTCGCCGGCAGGGTGAAGACGAATGTGCTGCCTGCCCCCGGGGCGCTGTCGACCCAGATGCGCCCGCCGTGCAGCTCGACGAGCCGCTTCGAGAGCGCCAGGCCAAGGCCCGTCCCCTCGCGCTGCTCGAGCCCGGCCTCCGTCTGGTGGAACTCCTCGAAGATCCTCTCGACGTCCTCGGGGGCGACGCCCGGGCCGGTGTCGGCCACCGAGACCCGCACTTCGCCGTTGACCTGCAGGGCTCGCACGTCGACATGGCCGCCTTCCGGTGTGAACTTCACCGCGTTCGAGAGCAGGTTGAAGATGACCTGCCGGACGCGTCGCTGGTCGCCGGCGACGAGACCGACGTCGGTCGGCTCGAGCCTCACCTGGACGCCGTCCGTCGTGGCGCGCTCCCGCACCATGACGACGCCGCTCTCGAGCGCTTCCTGCAGCGAGAACGGCGCGATGTCGAGCTCGACCTGGCCGGCTTCGACCTTGGACAGGTCCAGCACGTCGTTGATGAGCGAGAGCAGGTGGTTGCCGGAGGAGAGGATGTCCTCCAGGTACTCCCTCTGCTTCTCGTTCACCTCCCCGACCATCCCCTCGCGCAAGACCTGCGAGAACCCGATGATCGCGTTCAGCGGCGTCCGCAGCTCGTGCGACATCGAGGCCAGGAAGTCCGACTTGTGCTGGCTCGTCGCCTCGAGCTCCTGGTAGAGGCGCCGGAGCTCGTCGTTCATCCGGTTCACGTTCGCGGCCAGCGCGCCGAGCTCGTCCCGGTTCGTCACGTCGACGTGCCCGGTGAAGTCGCCTGATGCCGTGGCGGACAGCCGAGCCCCGATTCGCTGGATGGGGCCGATGACCGACCACGAGAGGACGAACCCCAGCAACAGCGCGAGCCCGATCGCACCGGCCGCGGCGCCGATGAAGAGGTTTCGGGAGCTCGTGTAGGCACTCTCGTTCTGGGCGATCAGCGCGTTCGCCCTCTCCGTCGTCGTGTTGTCGAGGTCGGCGGCGTGCTCTCTGAGGACGGAGACGAAGTCCTCTGCGTCCTGGCGATCAGCGTCCTCGACCTCCCGTCCCGCCCGGCCGGCCCTGACGATCCTGTCCATGACCCTCGACAGGTCCACGCTCGTCTCGCGGATCCTCCTGAGGTACTGCTCGTCCTCGGCCGGAGGGACGAACCCGAGCTGCTCGGGGTGCATCGAGGCCTCGAGCGTGTCGAGCACGTCTACTGCCGCGAGATCCACGGCCCAGTCACCCGCGTCTCGATCGGCGAACGGGAAGACCTGGCTGAAGTCTCCTGCGACGTTGCCGGTCAGGAGCAGGCGGACGTGCTCGGCGTGGCTTCCGAGCTTGCTGTACGCGGCGGAGCGCCTCTGGAGCTCGCCGAGGGAATCCACTCGCTGGTTCGACTGCCCGAGCAGCCGCACCCCGAGAACGCCCACGGCCACGACCAGCAGCGCAGTCGCCACGAAGGCGACGAGCAGCTTGGTGTGGACCTTCGCCGGCACGCGGCCGACGGCCCGGACGAGCGGGTTGTCGTCCGGGCTCAGGGTGCGCCGCTTCGCGGCGTCGCCCTGCGTCTGGGGCTGGGGCACCGGGCGCTCCATGCTCCGCTCAGGGGCTCAACTCTGCGGTCCCCCCGACCATGTTGGTGATCAGCCAGCGGCCGTCGATCCGCGACACGTCCAGATCGCCCGCCGTGGCCGCGTCCACCTCGCCGGTGCTCACGTCGACGAAGTGGCATTCGAAGTGCAGCGTGCCCCGATCACCGCTGACCGTGACCCGCAGCTTGTACGCCGGGTGGTCCGAGACCCACTCGGTCGAGGGCTGGAAAGCCTCGGAGTCCAGCCAGAACTGCTGGATCTGCTGCTTCCCGGTCGCCGTCTTTCCGGGACCGGCGGTGAACGTCGCGTTCTGCGACCACAGGCTCATCATCTGGTCGATGTCCTTCTTCGAAAGGGCCTCGTGAAAGTCTTTCTCGATCTCGCCGATCTGGAACTTGTCGACCTGCTCTTGCAGTTCGCTGCTCACCGAGGTCGAGCCTCCGCACGCCGAGAGCGCGAGGGCGAGGGCTCCGACCGCGACGGCGCCAGCCGTCAGTGCGGCTCCGAGCCACGGTCTCCGCAACATTCCGCCTCCTTCGTTCAGCCTGCCTGAACGACCCGTCCCCCCGGGCGCGCGACGATACACGCAGGGAGGGCCTCCGTCTAGGTCTCGCGGAGAATGTTGCCTCGCAGACGCGCGCGTGCCTACCGTGCCCGCCGGTGAGTCGACCGAGGTGCTGGCACACCGGCGGACGGACGATCACGCCGACCCGAACCTCACGCCCCGCCTCGCTCGGAGTAGCGGCGGACCTGTTCCGGAAACGCCCTGACGTCTATCGGCTTCTCGAGGTAGCCGGCAAAGCCGGCGGCTCGCAGGCCATCGGCGGCGTCGGCCAGGCGCAGGGCACTCAGGGCGACGACCGGTATGCGCGCCGTTCGCGGATCCCGCTTCAGCGCGCGCGCGACGTCCATGCCGTGGACGTCCGGGAGCTCGAGGTCGAGCAGGATGACGTCAGGCCGGTGCTCCGCCGCGCGCGCGAGCGCGGCGCGTCCGCTCTCCGCCTCGAGCGTGCGGAGCCCGGCGGCGCGGAGCACGTCGAGCGCCAGCTTCCGGTTCCTGTCGTCGTCGTCGACCACGAGCACGCACGGAGACGCGGGAGACGCTTCGTCGCGCGCGCCTGGAGAAGTCGGCGTCACCGCCGTATTCTCGCTCCATGCCAATCCGTCTCGTGCTCGCCGACGACCAGTACCTCGTCCGAGAGGGCGTGAAGCGGCTGCTGGAGACGTCGGACGACGTCGAGATCGCTGCCGTCTGTGAAGACCTCGACTCGTTGCTCGCAGCGGTCGACGCCGAGCGGCCGGACGTCGTCGTCACCGACATCCGAATGCCACCCGGTGACTCGGACGAAGGAATCCAGGCTGCTGCGCGGTTGCGGGAGTCGCATCCGGGCGTCGGCGTGGTCGTGCTGAGCCAATACGCGATGCCGGCCTACGCTCTCGCGCTCCTCGACGGCGGGAGCGAGGGCCGCGCGTACCTCCTCAAGGAGCGGGTGAAGGACCTCGGCCAGCTCGTCTCGGCGATCCGTGCGGTCTCGGAGGGCGGCTCGGTGATCGACCCGAAGGTCGTCGATGCCCTCGTCGCAGCGAACGCCCGCGCCGAGGAGTCACCTCTCAACGAGCTGACTCCGCGCGAGCTCGACGTGCTGCGCGAGATGGCCGAGGGAAAGAACAACGCCGCGATCGCCGAGTCGCTCGTCCTCACGGAGCGGTCGGTCGAGAAGGTGATCCACTCGATCTTCCTCAAGCTCGGTCTGAGCTGGGAGGAGGCGACGCACAAGCGCGTCAAGGCCGTGGTCCTGTACTTGGCCGAGAGCGGCTAGCTCGCTCAGCGGGCGAGCGGGAGCGAGCCGAGCACGCGTGTGCCCCCGGCGGGAGCCGGCTCGACGGTGAGCCGGCCGCCGAGGGCCTCGACCCGGTCGCGGAGCTGCGCGAGCGTCCCCTTCTCGCCCGGCGCGCTCCAGGAGAGGTCGAACGTCAGGGTCCGCTCGTCGTCTCGTACGGTGATCGCGGCCTTGGCGCCGCCGGCGGGCCACTCGAGCGCCTCGAGCCAGCCGAGATAGACGGTCATGGCGACTTCCGGCGGGTAGCTCGTGTGGCCGGCGACGTCGACCGAGGCCGGGACGCCTGCGCCAACGGCGGCCGCGCGTAGGGCGGCGCCGAGCCCGCCCACCTCGATCAGCGGGGCACAGATCTGCCCGGCGAGCCGCCCAGCCTCGTCGAGCGCCTGCTGAACGTCGGCCGCCATCTCCTCGAGGAGCGCGCGTGTCGCCGCCGGATCGGACTCCACGACGGACTCCGCGAGCTGGAGCTTCACGGCGAGGGCGACCAGGTGCTGCTGCACGCCTCGATGCAGATCCCGCTCGATTCTGCGTCGGTCTGCGTCCGCGGCAAGGACCAGCCGCTCCCGGGACGCCCGCAGCTCGGCGACCTCGAGGCGCAGCCGGTCGATCGTTTCCCTCAGCTCCTCGACATCCCCGTTCTTCAGGTGGCCGACCTCCTCGTCGCGAATCTACCGAGGTTCTCCGTCATCGCACATGGGCCGTCAAGTGGCCCAGCATCCCCGTACGACGGGAGGCAGGCCCCCCTGACCAGTCGCCTGCTGGCGCAGTAGTCCCGGCCGCGGCGACGTCCTAGCCTCGTCCGGGCGGGAAGCCACGGCGGTTCCCGCCCGTCTGGACCTGTAGAAGCAATGAAAGGAGCGGGGAAATGCAACGCAAAGCGAAGCCCATGCGGGCACTCGCCTTCGGCGGGATGCTCGTCGTGGCCGTCGCCGTGCTGCTGGGGGGTGGGCAGACGACCGCGGTCGCTGGACCTCCGAACGACACGGTCCTCGACTGGAACCTGAACGCGCTCGAGGCGCTCTTCAACCCGACGTCGCCGCCGGTCACGACGCCGCCGACGCGTCCGGGCGCACAGCAGACGCCGCCCGTCGCAGCGCAGCACCTGGCGATGGTGCACGGAGCGATGTACGACGCGGTCAACATGATCGACCGCGGCCACGAGCCGTTCCTGAAGAACCTCCCGGGGGCGCCGAGGTGGGCATCGAAGTCCGCGGCCGCTGCGACGGCTGCGCACCACGTGCTCGTCGGTCTCGGGATCGCACCCGTGCCCGCGCTGCCCGGGCTGACGCAGACGTGGCTCAACGACGCGTACACGGCGTCGCTCGCCGCGATCCCGAACGGCCCGTCCAAGGACGCCGGAGTAGAGGCGGGCGAGAATGCCGCGGCCGCGATGCTGCTGAAGCGGACGGATGACAACCGGTACGTGCCGTTCTCGTTTACGTGCCGCGAGGGTCCGGGCCAGTGGCGTCCGGTTCAGGCGGCGCTCACGTGCACGACGCCGTCCGGGCCGAGCGACCCGTTCGCGTGGGTCGCGAAGGTCAAGCCGTTCACCCTGAAGAGCAACTCGCAGTTCAGGTCGGACGGCCCGCCGGCGCTCGGGAGCAGGAAGTACGCGAAGGAGTACGACGAGGCGAAGCGGTTCGGTGGTGTTGGGACCGCTCTGACACCGAACGAGCGCACGCAGGAGCAGACCGAGGCCGCGCAGTTCTTCACGGCCAACCCGATGACGGTGTACGCGCGAATGCTCCGCGGGCTCGCGCAGCAGAAGGACCTCTCGCTCGCCGAGCAGGCTCGCCTCTTCGCGATGGTCAACGTGGCGCACGCGGACACGGCCATCAACTGCTGGGACGACAAGGAGTTCTGGAGCAACTGGCGTCCGATCACGGCGATCAAGCTGGGCGACTCGGACACCAACTCGAGGACCGTCGGCGACCCGGCGTGGACGTCGTTCAACGCGAATCCGCCGTACCCGGACGTGTCGTCGGGCTACAACTGCGTCACGGGCTCGGTCATGAACGCGGCGAAGGCGTTCTTCGGCAGGGACAAGATGGAGTTCGACCTCACCGCGACCGTCACCCTGGGCCTCCAGGGGCCGACGGCGATGACGCGGCACTACAGCCGCTTCACCGACGTGGTCGAGGACACGATCGACGCACGCATCTGGCAGGGCATCCACTTCCGGACCGCGGACGAGAACGGGGCCGAGATGGGGGAGGACGTCGCTCGCTGGATCGACAAGCACTACTTCGAGCCGGTGCGCAAGAAGCACGGGCGCTGTGGAGACGACGACGACTGATCGAAAGGTCGCCGGAGTGAGGACGGACGGGCCGCGGCGACGCGGCCCGTTCCGTGCGCAAGACCGGGGATCCGCTAGCGCGGATCCCCGGTCGCACGAAACCCCTAACGGCGTCCGCTTCGCGGCCGCGAGCCGCGTCCTTAACGGAACGCGTTCTGCCCGGTGAGCGCCTCGCCGACGACGAGGGTGTGCACCTCGTGCGTCCCCTCGTACGTCAGCACCGACTCGAGGTTGTTCACGTGCCGGATGACCGGGTACTCGAGCGTGACGCCGTTCGCGCCGAGGATCGTGCGGGCGCTGCGGGCGACCTCGAGCGCGCCACGGACGTTCCCGAGCTTCCCGAGGCTCACGTGCTCGGGGCGGAGCGTGCCGTGGTCCTTCATGCGGCCGAGGTGGAGGGCGACGAGCAGGCCGCGGTTCAGCTCGAGGGCCATCTCCGCGAGCTTCTCCTGCGTGAGCTGATAGCCCGCGATCGGCTTACCGAAGACGATCCGCTCCTTCGCGTACTCGAGCGCCGCCTCGAAGCACGCGCGACCGGAGCCGACCGCACCCCAGACGATCCCGAACCGGGCTTCGTTGAGACATGAGAGCGGCCCGCGAAGCGTCTCGGCGCCGGGGAGGACGTTCTCGTCGGGAACGCGCACGTCCTGGAGCACGAGCTCGGACGTCACCGACGCGCGCAGCGAGAGCTTCTTGTGGATCTCGGGCGCGGAGAACCCGGGCATGTCCTTCTCGACGAGGAAGCCGCGGATCGCGCCGTCGTCCGTCCTGGCCCAGACCACCGCGACGTCGGCGATCGTCCCGTTCGTGATCCACATCTTCGCGCCGTTCAGGATCCAGTCGGAGCCGTCGCGTCGCGCGCGCATCCGCATCGAGCCGGGGTCGGAGCCCGCGTCCGGCTCCGTGAGCCCGAAGCAGCCGATCGCCTCTCCCGCCTGCATCGGCGGCAGCCAGCGCTGCTTCTGGTCCTCCGAGCCGAACTTCCAGATCGGGAACATCGCGAGCGAGCCCTGCACCGAGACCGCGCTGCGGACACCTGCGTCGCCGGCCTCGAGCTCCATGCAGGTGATCCCGTAGGCGACCGAGCTCGCCCCGGGCAGTCCGTAGCCCTCGAGGTGCATCCCGAGGAGGCCGAGCCTTGCGAGCTCGGGGAAGAGCTCGCGCGGGAAGTAGCCCTTCTCGAACCAGTCGCCGACCTCGTCGAGGACGTTGTCGCGGACGAACTGGCGCACCGTGTCCCTGATCGCGCGCTCCTCGTCGTCGAGGAGCGCGTCCACGTCGAGGAAGTCGAGGGGATCCAGGGCCCCGGGCTTGGAGGTGGTCGGCTCGGAGGTCGTCGCCACGAGCACATCCTACGAGAAGGCGTTCCGGCTCTTGACCGGGCCTCGGCAGAGCGCGTAAACTCGATTGACTGACTAGTCAATCGAAGGAGCGGAGAGCATGACGACGATCGAGACCGGCGTCGCCGGCGGCGTCTCGTTCGCGCTGACGCCAGAGCAGCGCGAGCTGCGGGCGCTCGCGCGCGAGTTCGCCGAGAAGGAGATCCGCCCGAAGGCGGCCGAGTACGACGAGCACCAGACGCACCCCGCCGACGTGATCGCGAAGGCGCACGAGCTCGGGCTCATGAACCTGCACGTCCCCGAGGCGCTCGGCGGCCCCGAGCTGCCCGCTTTCGACTCGATGCTCGTCGGCGAGGAGCTGTCGTGGGGCTGCTCCGGAATCGGCACGTCGATCAGCGCGAACGGCCTCGGCGCGGCGCCCGTCCTCATCGCCGGCACGGACGAGCAGAAGGCGGAGTGGCTGCCTCCGCTCCTCGAGGAGCCGCTCCTCTGTTCGTTCGGGCTCAGCGAGCCGGACGCGGGCTCCGACGTCGCCCGCATGAAGTCGACCGCGGTGCGGCGCGGGGACGAGTACGTCATCAACGGCTCGAAGACGTTCATCACGAACGCGGGCCGGGCGGCGTGGACGGTCGTCTTCGCGAAGACGGACCCGGACAAGGGACACAAGGGCATCTCCGCCTTCGTCGTGCCGATGGACGCTCCCGGAGTCCAGATCGAGAAGCACCTCGACAAGATGGGGCAGCGCGCGACCGACACGTCCGCGTTCGCGCTCACCGACGTCGTCGTCCCGACCGGGAACCGGCTCGGGGAGGAGGGCGAGGGCTTCAAGATCGCGATGAAGACGCTCGACTTCACGCGCCCGGGCACGGCGGCGGGAGCGGTCGGCGTCGCGCAGGCCGCGTTCGAGCTCGCGGTCGAGTACGCGAAGGAGCGCGTGACCTTCGACGTGCCGATCGCGATGCACCAGGGCGTCAACTTCATGATCGCGGACATGGCCACGGAGATCGAAGCGGCGCGGCTGCTCGTGTGGCAGTCCGCCTGGCTCCACGACCAGGGCAAGCGCGCCACGCTGCAGTCCTCGTATGCCAAGCGGTTCTCCGCGGACACGGCCATGAAGGTCACGACCGACGCGGTGCAGGTCTTCGGCGGGTACGGCTACATCAAGGAGTACCCGGTGGAGAAGCTGATGCGCGACGCGAAGCTGTTCCAGATCTACGAGGGCACGTCGCAGATCCAGCGGCTCGTGATCGCGAAGGAGATCTTCCTCCCGCGGGGGGACTAGGAACGGCCGATCTCGCGCTGGAAGGGCGGGAGGAAGCTCGGCGAGAAGCGAGCGTCCCCGATCCACGCTTCCGTGCGCGCTGCCTCCGCCTCGATCGCGGCGACGGCCTCCGCGCCGACGTCCTCGAGCAGCCTGAACGCGATCTCCCCGTTCCGGCGTTGAGACCAGCCGCCGACGACGCGGCCTTCCCACCAGACGGTCGGCCCGGCATTGCCGGCGCTGTCGAAGAGGGTGCGCTCGTGCCGGCCGAGGTACCAGTCGCGCACTTTCCAGCCCATCGTCGTCGGGTCGAGGGTCGGCAGCAGCGCGGCCGACGGCTCCGGCCGCTCGGTCGGCTCGAGGTTGTGTTCGAGCACGTACCCGGTGACTCCGTCGAGGTCGACCTCGGCATGCGGGATCGAAGCGAGCGCCGCGCGCGTCTCCCGGGCCGTCCACCCGGTCCACCAGCGCAGGTCGGTCTCGGTTCCGGGCCCGAAGGCCGCGAGCCAGTGTTCGACGAGCTTCGCCTGCGCAGGCGCCTGATCGAGGGGTTCGATCTCCGCGCCGAGCCAGGCTGCCGTCGCGATCCAGCAGTACTGGCCGTTGACCCAGGTGGTGCGCGGCCGGCCGCGGACGACCTTCCGCTCCATCGCGAGCTGCGGGAGGATCCGCGAGCCGGCGCTCAGCGTTGTCTCCCACTTCGTGCCGGGGGTCCCGAACCGGATTTGCTTCGCCAGTACCGGCACGGACTTCGTCAGGTCGGACGTGAACGCCTCCCCGCGTGCCTCGACCTCGCGCAGCGCGGTCGCCATCGCGCGCCGGAGCCAGGCGGCGGGCTGCTTCGAGAGCTCGCTCACGGCAATCATCTGCTCGAGTCGCTTGCGCTCCCGGGCAGCGACCGTACGCGTCGCGGCGGCCTCGACGACGGGCACGAGCTCGCGCGGCACGACGAACAGCGTCCGGCGCATGCCGAGCATGCGGACGAGCGTGCGCTCCTCGTAGAGCTCGTGCTCGATGTCCGCCTGCGTCAGGTTCGTTCTCGCGTGCACCGAGAGGAACACCGTGGCCGGGTCGGTCGAGTGCAGCACGACCATGCTCCGGGTCGCTTCGAGCGCGGAGCCGGCGCGCTCGGCGGGTGCTAGCCGGTGGCGGCGAACGAGCCGTGCTCTCCGGTCGTCGACGTCGATGCGCTGCACGTCGCCCTTCTACCACCATAGGATCGCCCGATGGCCATCGAGATCGACCTCTCCGGGCGGGTGGCGCTCGTCACCGGCGGGTCGCGCGGGCTCGGCCGCGCGGACGCGCTCACACTCGCGCGAGCGGGGGCCGACGTCGTGGTCGCCGACATCCTCGTCGAGTCCGAGCTCTCGGAGGAGACGGACGAGTGGGGCTCGCTCGCGACCGTTGCCCGCGCGCAGGGCCTCGTCCACACGGAGTCGACCGCGGAGGAGATCCGGGTAATGGGCCGCCGCGCGCTCGCCCTCAAGTGCGACGTGACAGACCGCGAGCAGGTGGCGGCGGCAGTCGAGCGGACGGTCGAGGAGCTCGGCTCGGTCGACATCCTCGTGAACAACGCGGCGACGCTGGACCACGTCGGGCAGTTCTCCGACCAGCGCCCGGAGCTCTGGGAGCGCGACCTGCGCGTGAACCTGTCCGGCTCCTTCAACTGCGCGCAGGCCGTGTGGCCGCACATGAAGGAGCGCGGGTGGGGGCGGATCGTGAACATGGCCTCCGTCGCCGGGACGCTCGGCGGCTTCGGGCAGGCGAGCTACTCGACGACGAAGGCGGGCGTGCTCGGGCTGACGCGCACGCTCGCGATGGAGGGCGCCCGCAGCGGGATCACCTGCAACGCGATCGTCCCCGGCGTCATCGGGACCGAGGCGTTCCACATGGCGAACCCGGTGATGAACGAGCGGATCGTCGCCCGCACCGCGCTGAAGCGCCCCGGCGACCCGCAGGACATCGCGAATGCGATCGCGTTCCTCTGCTCCGACCTCGCCGCCTACATCACGGGGGTCGGGCTGTACGTCTCGGGCGGGGTCGAGCTCTTCGTTTTTTGAGCCGAGCCAAAGCCTCGGTCGGACGCTGAATACCGCGGCTGCACGTCAGTAGAATGGGCGCTTCCGTGCGGGCGGAATCACCTCTCTTCTCTCCGCGTGCGCGACGTCAGGGCCGCACGAGCCGGTCCGCTGTCGCGACGCTCTCGCTCGGGGTCGTGCTCTTCCTGCTGCTCGGCGTTCTCCTCGGGCTCGCGTTCGCCGGCTCCCGGCAGCAGCTTGCCTCCGGGACGCACGTGGCCGGCATCGACGTCGGAGGGTTGACCACGCGGCAGGCGGAGGCGAAGCTCGAACAGCGGTTCGCCGCGGTCAGCGCCGAGCCGGTCACCTTCTCAGCGGGGGGCAAGACGTACGCCTTCGCGGCCAACCAGCTCGGCATCGATCCCGACTGGCGTGGAGCGGTCGAAGCGGCGGCAAGGGCCGGAGACGGGTTCGGCCCGATTCGCGGCTACCGGCGGCTGCACACGCGCTTCTTCGGGGCGGAGATCCTCCCGCGCGTCGGGGTCTCGGATGCGGCGCTGGACTTCGCGCTCGAGCGCATGGCCAAGGGCGTCGACCGGCAGGCGACGAACGCGGCGGTCGTTCGGCGCGGGCTCCAGATCGAGATCGCACCGGACGAGGCCGGCCGGCGACTCGATCGCGAGGCGGCCGCGCGGACCGTCGTTCGCGCGCTCGGCTCGCTCGAGCGGGCCGGAGGGGTCGTCGCGCTTCCGGTGGTCACGGCGACGCCGGCCGTGACGAGGGCGATGCTCGTCCCCGTTGCCCGCCGGGCGCGCCTGGCGCTCTCAGGGCCGGTCGTGCTTCGTGGCGCCACGCGGCAGTGGCGGCTCTCGCGGCACCGTCTGGCCGCGCTGCTCGCGCTCCCGCAAGACGGCGCGAGGCGGCTCTCGATCTCGGGCCCGGCCGCGGTCGCGTTCTTCGAGACGCTCGGGGAGCGCGCCGGCAACCCGCCGGTCGACGCGCGCTTTGCGGTCTCGGGAGAGAGCATCCAGGTGCTCCCCTCGCGCGTCGGGACCGAGCTGGACGTGGCGCAGACGGCGAAGGCGCTCATGCGCGCGGCGACCTCGCGCGCGAACCGCGTCGCACGGGTCGTCGTCGTGAAGGCGGCTCCGGTGCGAACGACCCGCGAGGCGCTCGCGATGGGCATCGATCGCCGGATGTCGGCCTACAAGACCTACAACTCGGGTACGTGGGACCGGATCACCAACCTCCGGCTCGGCGTCGCGGCGCTCGACGACACCCTCGTGCCGCCGGGCGGCACGTTCTCGCTCAACCAAGCGATCGGCGAGCGGACCGAGGAGCGGGGCTTCCGCTCCGCGCCCGTGATCATCGGCACGCGGTACGAGGAAGAGGTCGGAGGCGGCACGTCGCAGGTCGCGACGACGGCCTTCAACGCCGCGTGGGAGGCAGGCCTCGACATCATCGAGCGCAACCCGCACTCGCTCTACATCGACCGCTACCAACTGGGCCGCGACGCGACCGTGTACTGGCCCTCGCTCGACCTCGAGTTCGTGAACGACACGAAGACGTGGGTGCTCGTCAAGGGCTTCGCGGAGGCGGACGGGATCAGCATCGCGATCTACGGCGGGGAGACACGCCGCGTGGAGAGCTCCGACGGAACGTTCGAGACGACCGGCTCGCCGCCCGTCAAGCGGGTCAACGACCCGACCATGCTGAAGGGGACGACGCTCGTCGAGGCGAGCGGCACGTCGCCGAGCCGGACGTCGGTCACGCGCACCGTGTACTCGGGCAGCGGCCGCGTCCTGCACGACGAGACGTGGAACACGAGCTACCGCGGCGAGGCGCGCGTGATCAGGGTCGGGACGAAGGTCGAGCCGAAGCCCAAGCCGCCTCGGAAGAAGCCGCCGCCGCCCGACGAGACTACGCCGCCGCCGACTCAGCCCTAGCGACGGCCTCGACCAGCCACTCCGGCACGCGCGTCGGACGGTATGTGCCTCTCTCGACCGTCGCGTGGCTCGACGAGCCGTCGGCGACAAGCTCGCCGTCTCGCACGATGCGGTACTCGTAGCGGAACCGCGCCCCGCGCAGGTCGGCGCAGCGCGTCCACACGGTCAGGATCTCGTCGAAGTACGCCGCGCGGTGGTAACGGAGGTGCACCTCGGTCGTGAGCGCCTCCAGGCCGCGTTCGCGGATCGAGCTGTAGCCGCCCGCGTACTCCTCCAGGTACGCCACGCGGGCGACCTCGAACCAGACGACGAACGAGGCGTGATGGACGATCCCCTGCGCATCGGTCTCCGCGAAGCGCACGCGCACGTCCGTCGAGAACGCGAAGCCTTCCATGGGCGCCAAGCCTAGAATCGCCGCGTGTCGGCCGCGCGGCTAGCCGCCCTCATCCGCGAGCGGCAGCCGTGCGTCGTCCTGACGGGAGCCGGGATCTCGACGGAGAGCGGGATTCCCGACTTCCGCTCGCCGACCGGTATCTGGGCGGACGTCGACCCCTTCGAGGTCGCCTCGATCCAGGCGTTCCGGCGCGACCCGGAGCGCGTCTGGGGGTTCTATGCGCAGCGGATCGGGCTGCTCCGGGAGGCGGAGCCGAACGCGGGGCACCGTGCGATCGCCACGCTCGAGGAGCGCGGTCTCGTGCAGGGCGTCGTCACGCAGAACATCGACACGCTGCACACGCGCGCGGGGAGCCGTGACGTCGTCGAGATGCACGGGTCGATCCGCTCGGCCATATGCCTCTCGTGCCTCTGGACGCAGAGTCTCGACGACGTGCTCGCGCAGCTTGAGACCGAGCCGGTCCCGCTCTGCCGGCACTGCGGCGAGGCGCTGAAGCCGGGCGTGACGATGTTCGGCGAGCTCCTCCCTCCCGGCGCGTTCGAGCGGGCGACCGAGCTCACTCGCGGGGCCGAGCTCGTGCTCGTCGTCGGCTCGACGCTCGAGGTCTGGCCCGTCGCCGGGCTCCCGCTCGAGGCGCGCTCCTACGCGATCGTGAACCGCGGGCCGACCGCGCTGGACGACGGCGCGCTCCTGAAGATCGACGCGCCCGCGGGTGAGACGCTTCAAGCCGTGCTCGCCGTGCTCTGAGTGCCGCCCGCCGAAGCTGCTATGACTCCCCGCATGGCCGAGACGACGACAAAGCGAAAGACGACAGAAGCCACGAGCCAGGAGAAGGACTTCGTGGCCCGGCTCGCGGACGCGGGCGAGGAGGCGCTGCAGCGGCTCGCCGACCTCCCCGGAGGCCAGCGCGCCGTAACGGCGTTCAACGACCTCAAGGCGCGGGTCGACGACCTGGGCAAGAAGGTACGTGGCATCGACGCGCTCGAAGAGCGCGTCGTCAAGCTCGAGAAGGAGCTCGCCGCGCTGAAGAAGGCGAAGGCGCCCGCGCGCCGCACGACGACCAGCAAGCCGAAGCCCACGGCGTAGCCGTACGGTGAGCGGGTCGTCGCGCGCACTCGCGGCCGCAGCTCTGCTCGCGGCCCTGTTGGCGCTGTCGACGCCTGCCGCCGCCAAGGAGGGCGTCGTCGCGCGCGTGCTGACGCCGGTCTCGCGCGACGCGGAGCCGGGGTCGACGGTGCGGGTCGTCTGGACCCTCACCGTCGCGGAGGCCGGGAAGCGGCGCCCATACCGCCCCGGCTACGTGTTCGTCCGTCTCTTCGGCCCCGGCGGCTCGCGGACGCCGCTGGCCTACGGAGTCCACGCGGTGCAGCCCGGCCGCTACCGCGCGCGGGTGAGGATTCCACGAGGAGGCGTGACACGGCTCGCGATCGGAGTCATGGGCAGCGAGTGCGACGACCGGGGCTGCCGGCGCGCCCCGAAGTACTTCCGGATCGCCGGCCCGGCGCTTCGCTGAGGTCAGGCGGCGCGCGGCACGCGAAGCCGCAGCGCCCGCGGCACGACCTCGAAGCGTGCCGGCGTCGTCCCCGGCTGCTCGCCGTCGAGCTCGATCGGGAGCGGCTCGTCCGCGTCCACGGTGACGACGCGGCCGCGCAGCACCTCGAGCCGGGGATGCGGGAGGTGCTTCCCGCGGTAGCTCTTCGGGAGTGTGAGCAGGAGGTCGCGCTTCGTGACGTCGCCGATCACGAGCACGTCGAAGAGGCCGTCGTCGGGCTCGGCCTCGGGCAGCATCATCATCCCGCCGCCGAGATAGCGCCCGTTCGCGACGAGCGCGTCGATGATCTTCCCGTCGCGTGCGTCCCCGTCCACCGTGATCCGCATCACGCCCGTCTGCCAGCGCGCGAAGACGGCGAGCGTCGCCCAGTAGTACGAGATCTTCCCTCCGAGCGCCTTCGAGGTCTCGTTCGCGCGCTTCGCGATCGCGCCGCTGATCCCCGCGCTCGCGACGTTCGCGAAGTGCGCGCGCGCCTCCTCTCCTGCCCACGTCCTGAACGTGACGAGCCCGAGGTCGATTTCGCGGACGGCGCCCGAGAGCGCGACGTCCACTGCCGCATCGAGATCGCGAGAGATCCCGTAGGTGCGCACGAAGTCCCAGCCCGTCCCCCGTGCGATCACGGCGACTTCGACGTCGGCCCCGGCCGCCCCGTTCACGACCTCGTTGACCGACCCGTCGCCGCCAACCACGACGAGCCTCTGCGCGCCCCCGTCGATCGCCTCTCGGGCGAGCGTCGCGAGCTGGCCTGGCTCCTCGGAGATGAGCGCGTCGCCGGCGAGGCCGAGCGCGGCGGCGCGATGGGCGATCTCGGGCCAGCGCTTGCCCGTCGAGCCGCCGGCGGAGGCCGGGTTGACGAGGAAGACCGTGCGGACGGCGCTAATGGCCGTTCTGGCCGGCGGTCGCCGTCTCGAGCGCGATCCGCGTCATCCGGTCGACCGCCGCGCGCAGCTCGTCATCGGAGATTCGGATGAACTCGCCCTCGATCACGATGTCGCTGACGGTGAGGAGGCAGCCGGTCTGGACGCCCTTCAGCGCGCCGAGCGTGAAGAGCGCCGATGCCTCCATCTCGACCGCGAGAATCCCGCGCTTCGACCACCTCTCGTACTGGCCTTCGTCGGGGTTGTAGAAGAGGTCGCTGGAGACGATCGGGCCGACCCGGAGGGTCGAGTCGCTGTGCTTCGCCACGTGCACAGCCTCGTGGATGAGCTCCCAGCTCGCGGTGGGACAGTGGGGCTCGCCGCCGACCATGTGCGAGGCCGTCGCGTCCGCGGGCACCGCGGAGAGCGCGACGATGAGGTCGCCGAGAGCGTGGTCCGGCTGCAGGCCGCCGCACGTGCCGACCCGCAGGAGTCGCTTCACGCCGAGCTGGATGAGCTCGTCGAAGACGATCGTTGCGCCCGGGCAGCCCATGCCGGTTCCCTGCACGGACACGCGCTTACCCTCCCAGGAGCCGGTGAAGCCGAGCAGGCCGCGCTCCGCGTTGACCTCGACGACGTCGGACAGGAACGTCTCGGCGATGTACTTCGCGCGCAGGGGGTCGCCCGGCAGGAGGCACGCCTCCGCGTAGTCGCCGGGGTTCGCGCGGAGATGGATCGGCACGGCCGGAACCCTAAGGGTTCCGGCTGGAGGCCATGACCGGAACACGCTCTCCTAGAGTTTCTGCGTGCGCGCGAAACTCTTCGAGCCCGAGCGCCGGGAGATCCTCCGCTTCTGCGAGCTGGACCCGATCGAGCGCGTCTTTCTCGAGGACATGGCGCGGCGCAGCCTGGGCCGGTTCGTGGCTGTGGGGCCGAGGGGCGAGATCGAGGGTCTCTGCCACGTCGGGGTGAACGCCGTGCCGTCGGGCGTCGGGTGCGGGATGTTCGCGAAGGAGGTCGCGCGCGCGGCGCCGCGGATGCTGATCGGGGAGGCGAACGCGGTCTCGGACCTGTGGAGCGCGGTTCGCTCCCGGCTGCCGCGTCCCCGCGAGAACCGTCCCGGCCAGCCGGTCTTCGTGATCCGGGAGCCGCCGCCGGCCGGGGACACGGGACTGCGTCCCGCGACGCTCGACGACCTCGAGCTCCTGCTGCCCGCCTGCGCCGCCGCGCACGAGCAGGAGATCGGCGTCGATCCGATACGGCGCGACTCCGAGGGGTTCCGCTGGCGCACCCGCACGCAGATCGAGGAGGGGCGCTCCTGGCTCTGGGCCGACGACGGCGCGATCCTGTTCAAGGCCGAGGCCTCCGCGTGGACGCCGTCTGCCGTGCAGCTCCAGCAGGTGTGGGTCGACCCGGCCGTCCGTCGCCACGGAAACGGCGCCCGCGGCCTCCGGGACCTGTGCCGGCTCCTGCTCGAGCGAGCTCCCGCCGTCTGCCTGTTCGTGCGGGCCGACAACGCACCCGCGATCCGTCTGTACGAGACGGTCGGGATGGAGCACGTCCTGGACTACCGTTCCGTGCTCCTTTGATCGACCTCATCCTCGTGCGCCACGCGCTGGCGCTCTCGAACCGCGACGGCGTCGCGTCGGGGCGGGGCCCGGGCGGCGGGCTCACGGACGAGGGACGCCGGCAGGCCCGCGCCCTCGGGGCCGCCCTCGCCGGCGAAGAGCTGGATCTCGGCGTCGCGACCGGCCATGCGCGGACGCTCGAGACGCTGGAGCTGGCGCTCGGGGAACGCGACGTGCCCCGCATCGTCGTCAGCGACCTCGCCGAGATCGACTTCGGCGACTTCGAGGCGGGCCCGCTCGATCTCTACCGCGCCTGGGCGGCCTCCGAGCCTCCCGACGTCCAGCCGCCGGGCGGTGGTGAGAGCAGGGCCCAGGTTGCGGCCCGGTACGCACGCGGGCTCCGCACGGTGCTCGAGCACTCCCAGAGCACTGCGCTCGTGGTCGGCCATGCCCTCGTCGTCCGCTACGTCCTCGATGCCGCAGGCGGCATCGTGCCGGCCGCGTTGCTCGCGCCTCCGGTCGAGCACGCGCGGCCTCACCGGCTGAGCGCGGCGGAGGTGGAGGCGGCAGCTAGCCTGCTCGAGGAATGGAGCGGCGCTCCGGCGTTCAGGGATCCCCCGACAGAGGGACGAGCAGGCTCGTGAGCGGGCCGACGTTCCGTGCGATGGCCCTCCGCCGGCTTCTCGCCCTGTCTGTCTTCGTGGCCGCCGTCGGCACGCTCGCGGCCTGTGGAGGCGGGACCTCGCTCACTGCGAAGTCGATCAGCGTCGAGCAGCTCTCGCAGGCGGCGACGACGAGCGCGGACGCGCCGAGTGGGCGCTTCGAGCTCGCGCTCGACATGTCGTTACCCGGCATGCCTGGCGCTCTCGCGTTCTCCGGCGAGGGCGCGTTCGATACGGAGGCTGACCGCGCGTCGGTCACGTTCGACCTCTCGTCGCTCGCGAATCTCCTCGGTGGCCTCGCCGGGGGCCTCGGCGGTCCCGGCGCGCCCGACTTCGGCGATCCGGAGGGCTGGAAGATCGACGTGGTCTCTGATGGCGACGTCGTGTACGTGCGCTTCCCGGCGATCTCCGAGGAGCTGCCCGAGGGCAAGTCGTGGGTGCGCGTGGATCCCTCGTCCGCCGGGAAGACGGGAGACTTCGGCTTCGACCTGCCGGAGCTCGACCAGTTCACGGGCAGCGACCCGCGGGCGCTGCTCGACTTCGTGAAGGCCGTTTCCGGTGAGATCGAGATGCTCGGAACGGAGGAACTGCGGGGCGTCGCGACGACCCACTATCGCGCGACGATCGACCTCGCGAACTTCGACCGGCTCGTGCCCGATGCGCAGCGGAAGGAGCTCGGCTCGATGCTCGACGACCTCGTCGAGCAGTCCGGTCTCGCCGAGATCCCGTTCGACGTCTGGATCGACGAGTCGGGCTTCATCCGCAAAGTCGAATCGACGTTCTCCGCGACGCCGTCCGGCTCGAA